>NZ_KB850210.1:0-1095 GCF_000369845.1 Acinetobacter higginsii
CTTTCCTTTGTGTTTTCTTTGTTTTTGATTGTTTTTTGAACTGGTTTTTCTTCATAGCGAATTTGAGCAGCTTCCACTCTGTCCAGCCATGATTTTTGTTGATCTTGGGTAACGAGGTTTAACTCGAAGTATGATTTGATGAAGATACGCATCTTGTTCAAATCTGATTGAAGTGCTTTCTGTGAGATCGGCTTTTTATTCTCGAATTTAGTTATGCGTTGTTCCAGAGAATCAACAAGTTTCTGAACATGTTCCATTAGCACTCACCCTCTAAATATTCCAATATTTCAGCGTTTGATTTTTTATAAGTATCTAAATACGCATCTATTTTTGTGTAGTCATACGACCAATCAGCAGCCACCAAAGCCAACTGCTCTAAACAGCGTTCTGTAGGAATTGCGGGAACACATGCCTCTAAACAAGCATTTCCATGCTCTGAAACGATTTTAGCCACCTCATTAAAAGCTGCCTGTATGAATTCTTGTCGGTCTAAGAAAATTATATTCATTGTAATAAATCACAAATTATATTTAATGTGAAAAATAACATCTAATAAATTACAACGCAATATGTCATAAAATATAAATCACAAAACACAGGATTTATTGCGCCATGGCTACAACGATCAGACTTAGAGATGAAGAGGAAGAAATGCTAAAAGAAGTAGCATTGGAAATGATGATTGAGAAAAAAATAAGAATTAAAGAATCTGATGTAATTCATACACTTATAAGAAAGTATTTAAAAGATATTAAAACAGCAGACGTTATGAAATACAGAGCTGAAGTACTAGGAAAGGATGACTAATGATAAAAGTAATTGCAGGTGTATTGCTAATAGCAAGCACCTCTACCCTTGCAGCAAAAGCTGAATATAGATTTTACATAAAGTACAACATTGAAAATAAAAGAATTATTTCAATAAAAGCTGAAAAGAATACACCAGCAGACATACAAGAAAAGTGCACAGAAGAATTATTAAAAGGAAATGCATCAAAGCTTTTAGAAGGAGCAGCAAAAGGGAAAATTGGGACCGTCAACCTAACTTACTTCTGTAGTCGCTGAAATCGCATAATATCCTATTATGTTAAATAAA
>NZ_KB850211.1:0-564 GCF_000369845.1 Acinetobacter higginsii
TGGTAACAATATCAAATATGGCCTAAACCGTGATCTGAAGGTAGACAGCGTTCGTGCGGGCGATACCTTAATCAATGACAATGGTGTGACCATTGCGAATGGCCCAAGTATTACCAAGTCAGGTATCAATGCAGCGGGTAACCCAATTAGCAATGTCGGTGCAGGTGTTGACGACACTGATGCAGTCAACAAGGGTCAATTAGACAAAGCCGCTGCTGCATCGAAAACTGAAGTCACCCAAGGTAAGAACATTACTGTTTCTAAAACCAGGGGAGCAGATGGACAAGACATCTATAACGTTGCAACGGCTGACGATGTCTCATTTGATTCTGTTCAAGTGGGTGATGTGAACATTGATGGCACTACAGGAAAAATCAGTGGCGTTGCAGATGGCACGATTGCCGCAGGTTCTAAAGATGCTGTGAATGGTAGTCAACTGAATGACAGCGTTGCGTCTACAGGCGATATCTTGGGTGGTGGTGTGACCAATGAAGGCGGTAAGCTGAATGGTCCATTTACGGTGAGTGGTAAAGGCTACGATACGGTTGCCGATGCGATTCAAGG
>NZ_KB850211.1:4115-367055 GCF_000369845.1 Acinetobacter higginsii
TCACGGTGACTAAAACCACAGGTGCCGATGGTCAAGACATCTACAACGTTGCGACCAAAGATGATGTGTCATTTGATTCGGTTCAAGTGGGTGATGTGAATATTGATGGAACCACAGGCAAAATCAGTGGAGTTACAGATGGCACAGTTGCAGCAGGCTCTAAAGATGCTGTGAATGGTGGTCAGCTGAATGATAGCGTTGCATCTACAGGCGATATCTTGGGTGGTGGCGTGACCAATGAAGGCGGTAAGCTGAATGGTCCATTTACAGTGAGTGGCAAAGGCTACGATACAGTTGCCGATGCGATTCAAGGTGAAGCTGCAGCTGCGAAAACCGAGGTGACAGAAGGTAAGAACGTCACCGTCACTAAAACTACAGGTGCTGATGGTCAAGACATCTATAACGTAGCGACCAAAGATGATGTGTCTTTTGATTCTGTTCAAGTCGGTGATGTGAATATTGATGGCGTGACAGGCAAGATCAGTGGTGTTGCAGATGGCACGATTGCAGCAGGTTCAACCGAAGCGATCAATGGCGGTCAGTTGCATGGTGTTGCGGATAGCGTTAAAACCTCTATTGGAGGAAAAACAAGCTTAAATCCAGATGGTTCAATCACCACCAGTGATGTTGGAAATACAGGTAAAAACAATATCCATGATGCAATTGATTCTGTTCGTGGTCAGGCAGTAGCAGCGAAAACTACGGTCACCGAAGGAGACAACATTGTTGTCACACAGAGCAAGAATGCAGATGGCAGTACCAACTATGAAGTTGCCACTGCAAAAGATGTGAAGTTTGACAGCGTGACAGCAACAGATGCAGACGGCAATGAAACCATTCTGGATGCCAAAGGTGTGAGCTTAAAAGATCAAGCTGGAAACACCACGATTCTTGGTCAGGATGGTCTCGGTTTCGCTGACCCGATGGGGAATAGCGTTGGCCCACGTATTAGTGCAAGAGGCATAGATGCAGGCAATACGGTGATTACAGGTGTTGCACCAGGGCGTATTGCAACTGATTCACAAGATGCAATCAATGGCAGCCAGTTAAAAGGTGTTGCAGATAGTGTTGCTGGAGCAATCGGTGGAAATACCACGGTGAATCCTGATGGCAGCATTAGCACAAGCAACATTGGTGGAACAGGAAAAGACAACATCAATGATGCAATTGGCGCTGTGGGTAAAGCTGCACAAGAGGCCAAAACCACGGTAAGTAAAGCGGCTGGCGACGAAAATGTCACTGTAAGTAGTCGTCAAAATGCAGATGGCAGTACGGATTATGAAGTTGGCTTATCGAAGGACGTTAAAGTCGATAGCGTGACTGCGGGTGATACGGTCATCAATGGCGATGGTTTAACCATTGCAGGCGGTCCAAGCGTGACTAAAGACGGGATTGATGCAGGTGATAACAAAGTTACGGGTGTCGCCGATGGGACTATTGCAGCAGGTTCTAAAGATGCGATCAACGGTGGTCAATTACATGGTGTTGCAGACAGCGTGAAAAACGTGGTCGGAGGTAATGCCAAAGTGAATCCAGACGGCTCAATTACGACCAGTAATGTGGGTGGTACGGGTAAAAACAACATTGATGATGCAATCAACTCAGTTCGAGGTGCGGCTGCAGCAGCCAAATCAACGGTCAGCAATAAAGATGGCAACATTAGCGTAAACGAAACGACCAAAGCTGATGGCAGTAAGGATTATGAAGTCGGTTTAGCCAAAGACATTCAGGTTGATAGTGTGACTGCTGCCAACCAAGTCAATGTAGGCGGTGCAGGTGGAACTACGATTGCAGCAGATGGTGTTCGTATCGCGGAAGGACCAAGTATCACCAAAGGTGGTATTGATGCAGGAAGCAGGAAAGTTACAGCTGTGGCTGAAGGGGCAATTACACCAGATTCAAAAGATGCAATTAACGGTAGCCAATTGCATAAATCTTATGAAAATGTAGCTAAGGCCTTAGGTGGCGGAGCGGGTTATGATCCAAGTGCAGGTTGGACAGCGCCGAGTTATGAGGTTGCGGGTGGAAAACATGACAATGTCGGTGATGCACTCAATGCACTTAATAATGCCGATCAGGCATTAGGTGATCGAATCACAAACCTTGGCGATCAAATGCAACAGGCCTTCTACGACACCAATCAACGGATTGACGATGTCAAAAAAATGGCGAATGCAGGAGTTGCAGCAGCAATGGCACTGGAAACCGCGCCGTATATTTCAGGTAAATATACCTATGCCGTTGGGGCTGCTTACCATGGTGGTGAAAATGCCGTGGGTCTAACACTGCGTAAGACCGCAGATAACGGCCGATGGTCACTCACAACTGGTGTTGCAGCAGCTTCTCAGGGCGATCCAAGCTTCCGAGTCGGTCTAAGCGGTGTATTTGACTGATTATTTATTTAACTTTGGGGGAGCCGTTTAGGGTTCTCCCTGACTTAAACAATAATAAGTGAGAATCGAGATGAAAAAGATGAAAGCCTTAATGATGATTAGCTTATTGGGTGCTGTATTGCCAAGCCAAGCACATAGCAAAACAGATGCCATGCATGCACAGGATGTTACTTTTCCGGAAGTCGATAAAAGTTATCTGAAATTGGTTAAACGTTATGAAATGAATGACGTTGCGCGTTTAGGTGTGGGAATGAATAAAGATCAGCTTCGCCACATTTTAGGAAATCCACATTTCAATGAAGGATTGATGCTAGTCAAAACGTGGAACTATGTATTAGATATTCGCGTACCCAATACACAGGACTATAAACGTTGCCAGTTACGTATTGATTTTGATCAGAAATATAAAGTAGAGCGTTTATCATGGAAAGGAGATGAGTGTCAGAACACTATCGTTTAAAGATAAGAGATAATCATGTGATTATTTATTTGTAACTAGCAAGTTTAGATCAAAAATTAAATTAAACAAATAGGAGAAGAAAGACCTGTTTGTTTAATTTTCCTAAAATGATTATTTATAGGATGTAAAGTGTCAAAAAAATAAGACCAAGGTTTGATAAGCTCTTAAGAGTTGAAATATGAGATGGAGAATATGTTTCATACTTTTTCACATTGTGAAAAAAATATAAGACTGCATATTATTGAAGTCGGCAATAAAGATCTAAAGCATGCAGTAATTTTTTTTCTCTTGGAGATAGATAAGTTTTTTTCTTTAATTAATAGTTTGTCTTTGGATCATTTTCGCATTGTTTTGATTTATCGCTGTGAAATATTAAATCAGGATTTTATTGGGCAAGATCTGTTAGATGGGTTTAAATGTTTAACAGATCGTTTAGTTGTTGAGAATACGCACTTTATATTTGAACCAGACTTGGATGATGCCTATAAATATGCCTTATATACCAGTGATTTATTTGACTCAGTTACGATTTGCAAAAAGTTCGATGAACTATGTATGCAGGCCTTCTTTGCATCTTGTCCACTTAAAAGTGAGGATAAGATAGATTTTATTGGTAGAGTGAATATTCAAATCAGCAATATTTTATCGGAAGGAGAACCTTATCTTATTAAAGTAGCAAAAAAAATGAGATTAACACCGCGGGTGTTATCTAAAAGAATAAGAAGTGAAGGCGAAGAATTTAAATTATTAGTTAAACAAAAAAGACATGAAAAAGCCTTGTTTTTATTAAAAAATGAAAATGTGAGTTTGTCTGATATCGCATATACATTGGGTTATACGGAGCACAGTGCTTTTACACGCGCATTTAGAGGATGGACTGGATGTTCGCCTTGCCAGTTTAGAAAGTATTTAAAGTAATTCGATCTGAGGTATAAAGTTTTGGATATTAGGGATTTAAAAACTTTTATATATGTAGCTGATCATCAGTCTATTACCGTCGCTTCCGAGAAATTAGGCGTCAATCAGTCGACGGTGACAAAACGCATTTTTAATATGGAAGAGATTGTTAAAGGTGTTTTGTTCAATCGAGGTACACGACCATTACAATTAACCCAGTTAGGAAAAAAGGTTTATTTTAAAAGTTGCTTTATATTGCGACAGTTTGAGTCACTCAAAAATTTTCATACTGAAAGTAGTGAAATTATTAAAAAAAATATAAAGATTGGTATTGCACAAGTATTGATTGATGATCTGTTGGACTTAGTCATGAGTGAATCCAACAAAATTAATCCATATTACGACATTGATATTTATAGCGGATGGGGGAGTGGTCTTATTCAGCAAGTTCATGCGGGTGAAATTGATTTAGCGGTGTTGATGCTACCACCTACCCTGAGCTTAGCTGCTTCAGTTTCTTTTGTTGACGTTGGTACGCTTCCCTTAGTTATCGTTGCTCGAAAAGGAGACTGTTATAAATATAATAGTTTAGAAAAATGTAGTAAGCGTGGATGGGTACTCCACCCTGAAAATTGCTGTTTTAGAGAAAGCTTAGCCAAACTTTTATATGAAAGAAAGTTAGGTTTTTATATCAATAAAGAAATTTATGGAGTTGAGTTGCAATTACAAAGTATTTTGAATGGTGATGGCTTCGGTATTTATCCAAAAGCTTTATTTGATAAATTTATAGTTAATCATGATGGGTTGGAGATCATTGAATTAAATGATTTCTCTCTCGATTTGCATGTAGGTGTAGTCAAATCCCAACATATTGATCATGAGGAAGCAAATGCTTTTATCGAGATCGTGAAAAATCATTATTTTTAGTTGCTCAGAATTGTATTACGAATAAAAAAGTTTTCCGAATAGCTTTAATTTTTGATGAATGAAAGCGCTAAAAGCCCTAATGTGATTAGGACTTTTAGCTTGATTTTGATTTCAGTCTATTGGGCTTGATATTCGTTGATCACTTCTAATGCTGCTCGGAAAGCCTCCTGTGTTGCAGGTGCGCCACAATATGGCAAGCTATGCAATAACACTTCTTGGATTTCCTCAACCGTTGCGCCATTGTTCAATGCACCACGAATATGCCCTTTCAGCTCGGTTGGACTTTTCAGTGCAGTTAAGAAAGCGATGGTTATAAGAGAGCGATATTTACGCGGTAGCACACCTTCACGCTGCCATGTTGAACCCCAAGCATGTTCATTGATCCAGTCTTGTAATGGTTGCGTAAAAGGTACGGTATTATCCTGTGCGCGTTTGACAAAGGATTCGCCCATCACTTCAGTACGAACTTTTAATCCATTTTCATAATCTTGTTGTGACATATTTTTACTCTTTTGGCGGTGAGAAAAGATTAGATAGTTTCTTAAATTGTCCACATAGTAACTAAATAATGACCTAAGCTAAAGCCGTTGATTCTGACATTGAAATTTTGAATTAAGCGCTTATATGTTGCAGTGATGAGATCGATATCTAGCAAATTTTTGCTTTAGAAAATATCAATGTACCGGACTCATAATGGAAATGAATGACAAGGCGGTTTCAATGCTATTTGATGTTCTATGCTGGATGATTTTTGATCTTGTTTCTGTGTTGATGGTAACTGTAAATTATTTTTCTGTAATTATAATATTCTGATAAATAAATATAAGTTTGTATGTATTTTACTACCGAGTAAAAAGTTGAAAAATTTTTTTAAAAAAAAGGCTACAATTTTGATCCTCTCTATTGATGAATTCAGCTAGAATAAAAATACGGATCAATCTCATTTGTAACGATAAGTCTGTCTGTCGTGCTTAATATTGGAGTTTACATGGGGAAAGACGCATTGGCTCTAACCGTTTCAGAAGACAGAGGTGGTCCCACATGTTTGAACAACTAAAAGCTTATTTATAAGTGATACTCTGCTCTAGTTAAGCTACCTTATTTTGTTGTGGTAGCTGGTCATAGTAAAACTCATCTGGAGTCATTTTGTCCAGACTCGAATGAGGTCGTTTCAAATTATAAAATTCAAAATATGCGTTTAATTGCTTCTTCGCATCCAAAACATTGCTGTAGGCTTTGAGATACACCTCTTCATATTTAACGCTCCGCCATAATCGTTCAACCATCACATTATCAACCCATCGACCTTTACCATCCATGCTGATTTGGATGTCATTTGATTTCAATACATCAATAAATGCATCACTGGTAAACTGACTGCCTTGGTCTGTATTAAATATTTCAGGTCGACCATATTTTTCAATAGCTTCATTTAATGTTTCTATGCAAAATGTAACCTCCATACTAATCGATACTCTATGCGCAAGTACCTTGCGGCTATGCCAATCAATCACAGCACATAAATAAACAAAGCCTTTTGCCATAGGGATATACGTTATATCCGTAGACCACACTTGATTACTGCGCTGAATAGCCAATCCTTTGAGCAGATATGGATATTTGCGGTGAGCTTGATTAGCCTGGCTTAAATTTGGTTTGCAATATAACGCATTAATGCCCATTTTCTTCATTAAAGTACGTGTATGACGTCGTCCTATATGATGTCCTTGACGATTCAACAAATCACGCATCATACGGCTACCTGCAAAAGGGTATTGCATATGTAACTCATCCATACACCGCATCAGCTTCAGATCTGATGCACTCACAGGTTTTGGGCGATAGTAATAACAACCACGGGAGACTTTCAGCAGCTGAGCTTGCTTAGATACTGAAATCTGAAGTGAGTCATCGATTAACTTTTGTGGTTGAAGCGGCCCAGTTTCTTCAACACACCTTCTAAAAAATCAATTTCTAATGCCTGCTCACCGATTTTTGCATGTAGTTTTTTTAGATCGATGGGTGGTTCTGTTGGAGCTTTTGATTGATCGAAAGCTTGCGAGGAAGCTGAAATCAGTTGATTTTTCCAGTCGATAATTTGGTTTTGATGAACATCAAATTCAGCACTCAATTCAGCAAGTGTTTTTTCTGCTTTAATCGCAGCAAGTGCTACCTTAGCTTTAAAATCATTTGAATGATTTCTTCTTGGTCTACGTGCCATAAAATACTCCATATATTGATGTTTATAACATCATTTGGGGAGCAAAATATCACTTATAAGTGTTGTTCAAATTTCCTGATCCACCTCTTGTTTAAATTGTTGAAAGCTTCTAAAATCACTTGGCGTAGATGGAATGGCTAACTTCCTATTGTTAATCATTAAAAAATTATGCTTTTTCCCTTTAGATAAATAGATAGATTCTTGCCTTAAAAGTTTAACAATGAATTGATGAATGTCTTTGTTGTTTGAAAACTTCATATCAATCATCATCGTCATAAAAATCATCATCTTGCTCAGCTTGACATGAAGAGCATAGTTCACCGTTCACGATAGAATTATAATATTCACCTTCTGGTAAAGCATCGCCATAGAGTGTTGTGTAACATTCTGCACATTGATATAAATTAGCCATGATTATCTCCTTTACAGCATGGAGGTAATATAAAATTTGTTAAATAAAATCACAGCAAAGCTGTTGGCGGAAAAATATCAAAAAAATGCAAATAGCGAAGTAGACTGAATAACATTCTAAATTATTTCAAATACATAACATCCTAATGAGAATCATGAAGCTTTTTCGAGCCATTCATGAATATATGAAAACAAAGCCTGCCACCCCGCAGGTTTTTTTATGCCCAAAATTAAGGAGTAGAGCTATGAGCTTGAGCTGTCCCTTTTGCCATTCAACGAATGTGATGTTGGTTGAAGCAAGTACGCAACAATCCAATACAACCTTATCTAGTCTGGTTACCCCAACCACATTGGGAGTATTAGGAACAACAGTCGCAAAGACATTCAATCTACCACCAATTATTGGTGGAATCGCAGGAACGGTTTTGGGAAGTGTATTGAATTCATTCACAGAATCAAGCACACCATCACAGCAAAATTTATGCTTCTGCCATAACTGCTACCAAAAGTTTCCAACACATCTTCTGTACTAAAGATTGATTCGTATCAACACAGATTCAAATTTCAATTTCAAATTAAAAGGAATAAAACGATGTCACATCAAATTGAACAAATGGCGTATGTCGGAGAAACCCCTTGGCATGGGCTCGGCAACCAACTCACCCAAAACCAACCGATAGAAGTCTGGGCACAACAAGCAGGCATGGACTGGCGCATTGAATCCTCCAATGTCAGTTATATGGCTCAAAATGAACGAGGGCAAAGTATCATCATGCCCTATGAAGAACAACGAGTCCTTTATCGTTCTGATACCCATGCTCCACTGTCAGTCGTCAGTCAACGCTTTCAGGAAGTTCAACCCAGAGAGATTTTAGAATTTTATCGCAACCTCACTGAGCAATCAGGCTTTGAGCTTGAAACCGCAGGTGTATTGAAAGGTGGAAAGAAATTCTGGGCATTGGCACGTACTGGACAAACCTCTATGTTAAAGGGTAAAGATGTCAGTAATGGCTATATGCTTTTAGCAACCGCATGTGATGGAACCCTTGCCACCACCGCACAATTTACCTCGATCCGTGTGGTCTGTAACAACACTTTATCCATTGCCTTAAAAGGACAAAATAGCAGTGCAGGTGTGGTCAAAGTTCCACACAGTACTAAATTTGATGCAGATAAGGTCAAACAGCAATTGGGTATTTCAGTACGTGCATGGGATGAACACATGTATGAAATGAAGCAACTGACACAGCGTAAGGTTAGTCAGATGGAAGCCTCTGCTTATTTTGATGCAGTATTCAATAACAACACCATGAACAACGTATTAGATCAGGAGGACAACATCATTCAGTTCTACCGTGATGTAGCCTTGCAAGCCCAAGCCAATAGCAAGGAAAAATCTGAACCGAATGCCAAATCGATGAGTAAAGCGATGGAGATGTTTAACGGTCAGGGGCGTGGTGCAGAGCTGAGCTCTTCCAAAGGAACAGCCTATGGATTACTGTGTTCCATCACAGAATTTATTGACCATGAACGCAGAGCTATGAGTACTGATCACCGTCTCGATTCAGCTTGGTTTGGTGCTGGTGCATCGATCAAACAACGAGGATTGGAGCAGGCACTCAATATGCTTGCATAGTGAGACAAATACATTTTTCAGTCATGGAAATTTAGACCTATATTCTTATTTTAAAACGGAATATTAAATTTTAAGAATAATCAAACCATAGCTTCGGCTGTGGTTTTTTTATGCCCGAAATTTGTCATTTCGATCAAAACGACTTCATAACGCTCAATTAAAAATCAGGAATTCAACATGAATACAGCAATATTAAATCCTTCCATTCAACAAGCAAGTACACCTTTTATTGCCCCAAAATTGTTTACAGCCAAACGCCTAGTGAATACCAAAAATATGACACAGGCAGAATGGCTTGAAGTAAGACGCAAGGGAATCGGCAGTAGTGACTGTGCATCCGCATGTGGGCTGAATCCCTATATGTCGATGCTTGAACTGTGGATGATCAAAACAGGGCGAGTTAAACAATCCATCGAAGATGAAAGTTCAGGACATGCACCTTTATATTGGGGCAAGCAACTTGAACCTTTGGTCGCTGAATACTACAGCATGCACACCAACAACAAAGTCCGTCGTATCAATGCTGTACTGCAACATCCCGAAGCGGATAAGCATTTCATGCTAGCTAATTTGGATTACTCCGTGGTGGGCAGTGATGAAGTACAAATTTTAGAATGTAAAACCGCAGGAGAATATGGTGCCAAACTTTGGCGAGATGGTGTGCCTTTATATGTCCTGTGTCAGGTACAACATCAATTGGCGGTGACAGGTAAAAAAGCAGCACATATTTGCGTACTGATCTGTGGGCATGAAACTCGTATTTTCAAAGTGACACGCTCGGAATCAGTGATTGAGCATATCGTCAATGCTGAACGCTACTTTTGGGAATGTGTGGAAAATGATACACCACCTGATGTGGATGCCAGTGAATCGGCAGCCAAAGCCATACAGCAGCTCTATCCACAACATATTCCGTTGACTGTTGAAGACTTGAGTCATAACGAACAAGCCAATCAATTGTTTGCTCAACTGATTCAAGAAAAGCATCACATTGAAAAACATCAAAACAATTTTGATGAAACTAAGCATCAAATTCAGATGTTGATGAGGGATGCTGAACGAGCAACCTTTGTCAGTGGTTCAGTGACATGGAAGAAATCCAAAGATTCAATCAGTTTAGACAGCAAAGCCTTACTCAAATTTCACCCAGAAATGCTTGAGCAGTTTCCGCAAAGCAAAACAGGTACACGACGTTTTCAGATCTACACAGATGACTGAATTCATCGCATCGATATTTCTAATCTTCCAAAAAGCGCAAAAAACCACCCCGATCCACCGACTCCCGAAGGAGCGGTGGACTAATAATGGCGGTCTTTGCATTTCATCTGATCTTTAAATGGTTTTGTATTTGTTTACATAACAAAGGGTCAGCAGTAAAAAAATATTAGGAGTTACAAACCATGATTAAAGGTTTAGCGATTACACCACCGGCTCTGGGACGTATCAGTATTGGCCGTATGGTAGAAAAGAATGGCAAACGTCTACCTGAAAAAGATGATCAGTTCACCATTACTTCCCAGATTCAAAGTAAAGAGAGTGGCTGGATAAAACATCCATTAGATGAACAACTTCGGGCGCAGGCACCCAATCAAAAACTTAGAACCATTCCAGTTAGAATGATCTTTAATGATCCTGATTTAAACTTACGTGCGGAGTACAGCCTATTCGATCGGCAGACCGGTCGACCTGTTTGTGTAGGTAATGGTGAAACCTGCCAACGTTTAACCAATCAAGGGGTCGAGCAACATCCCTGTCCATCACCTGATTTATGTCCATTGGCTCAAGGAGGGAATTGCAAGCCTTATGGACGTTTGCATGTGAATTTGGATGACTCGGATGAGTTTGGAACATTTATCTTTAGAACCACAGGCTTTAACAGTATTCGGACTTTGGCAGCACGCTTGAGTTACTACAGTGCAGCTTCAGGAGGCTTACTGTCGTGCCTACCATTGCAACTCACTTTAAGAGGGAAAAGTACCACACAAAGCTATCGCCAGCCGGTGTACTACGTGGATCTAACTTTACGAGAGGGTATTAGCCTGAATGATGCCATTACTCAAGCCAAGCAAATTGATGAACAGAGCAAGCAGGCAGGGTTTTATCAGGAGGCACTGGATCATATTGCCAGACGAGGTTTTGCCAATGCACGGTTTGAGATGGATATACAAGAAGGGTTAGACGTGCTGGAGGAGTACTTTCCTGAACAAGAGCAGAACCTGACGGTAGAGCAACAAGGTTCACCTGAAGGGTTTGTGCAGGATATTCAGCAGGGGTTGCAGCAGAGTGTGAGGGTGGTGAATTAAGATGGTTGAATTACAGAATTGATAAACTTGGGAGCTTCGGCTCCCTTTATTTTTTATATCTGCCTGATGCTAAATGAATGAGTGGGTAATCAGGTCTAATTGTTGATTTATCTTGTATTTGAATATTAACTTATAGGTTAATATTCGTTTTAACTTTGATTCTTATTTTTTTTTACAGGATTTGTAAATGACCAGTACCCAACAACGCGCAGCACTGCAACGCCAAATCTGGCAGATAGCCAACGATGTCCGTGGCGCAGTTGATGGCTGGGACTTCAAGCAATATGTTTTAGGTACGCTATTTTATCGTTTTATTAGTGAAAATTTTGCCAGTTATATCGAAGGCGGTGACGACAGCATTAAATATGCTGAACTTTCTGACCAAGTTATTACTACAGATATCAAAGACGATGCGATTAAAACCAAGGGTTACTTCATCTACCCAAGTCAATTGTTCGGCAATATTGCTAAAAATGCGAATAATAACGAGAGTTTGAATACTGACTTAGCTGCTATCTTTGCTGCTATAGAAAGTTCTGCCAATGGCTACCCGTCGGAGCAGGACATTAAAGGCCTATTTGCTGACTTTGACACAACCAGTAACCGTTTGGGTAATACTGTCAAAGATAAAAATATCCGCTTGGCTGCTGTGCTCAAGGGCGTAGCAGGGTTACATTTTGGGGATTTTCAAGGCAGTCATATCGACCTGTTTGGTGATGCTTACGAGTTTCTGATTTCTAACTATGCAGCCAATGCAGGAAAATCAGGAGGAGAATTTTTTACTCCGCAGCATGTGTCAAAGTTGATTGCCCAGCTTGCCATGCACAAACAAACCAGCGTCAATAAAATTTATGATCCTGCTTGTGGTTCGGGTTCTTTACTTTTACAAGCCAAAAAACATTTTGATGCTCACATTATAGAAGACGGTTTTTTTGGACAAGAGCTCAATCATACGACCTACAACCTTGCGCGTATGAATATGTTCTTGCACAACATTAACTACGACAAGTTTAATATCCAGTTAGGCGATACGTTAAGAGAACCTCACTTTGGCGATGACAAACCTTTTGATGCGATTGTGTCTAACCCACCGTATTCGGTGAAATGGATTGGTTCGGATGACCCCACTTTAATCAATGATGAACGCTTTGCCCCAGCAGGCGTACTTGCTCCCAAATCTAAAGCCGATTTTGCCTTTGTGCTTCATACCTTAAGTTATTTATCTGCTAAGGGTCGAGCGGCCATTGTGTGCTTCCCTGGTATTTTTTACCGAGGTGGTGCTGAGCAGAAAATTCGCCAATATTTGGTAGATAATAACTATGTAGAAACGGTCATTTCGCTTGCATCGAACTTGTTTTATGGCACCACCATTGCTGTCACCATTCTGGTTCTATCCAAACATAAAACAGACACTACAACCCAGTTTATAGATGCTGGTGGGTTATTCAAAAAAGAAACCAATACCAATACTCTGACAAATGAACACATTGAACAGATCATGCAGGTGTTTGACAGCAAGGCCAATTTAGACCATTTTGCCCAGTCTGTACCTTTAGAGGCGATTCAATCCAACGATTATAATCTGTCCGTGAGTAGCTATGTTGAAGCCAAAGACACGCGTGAAAAGGTGGATATTTTTCAGCTTAATGCCGAGTTAAAAACCACTGTGACTAAAATTGATCAACTTCGTAAAGAGATTGATGCGATAGTGGCAGAGATTGAAGGGGAAGACGTGGTATGAGTAATACAGATTTTATGCAAAAGCTACTTGATGGCGCACAGGTTGAATGGAAAGCAGTTTCAGAAATATTTCATTTAAAAAATGGCTATACACCATCGACATCAAAAAAAGAATTTTGGGAAAATGGTTCTGTTCCGTGGTTTAGGATGGATGACATCCGCGAGAATGGTCAAATCCTTGGAGACTCATTACAAAAAATCTCGGAAAGTGCTGTAAAAGGGGGGAAATTATTTCCTGCCAATTCCATCATAATTTCAACATCGGCCACGATTGGTGAACATGCATTAATTACTGTTCCATATTTGGCAAATCAAAGGTTTACCAATTTAAGTTTGAAAGATAGCTATGTAAAAGTTTTTGATATGAAGTTTATTTTTTATTATTGTTTTTTATTGGCAGATTGGTGTAAAAAAAATACAACGATGTCAAGTTTTGCCTCTGTAGATATGGATGGTTTTAGAAAATTTCAAATCCCCATTCCAAGCCCAGAGAATCCTAAAAAATCCCTTGAAATTCAAGCCGAAATTGTACGAATTTTGGATGCATTTACTGCTATGACTGCGGAGCTGACTGCGGAGCTGACTGCGGAGCTTAAACTGAGAAATCAACAATATCAATATTTTAGAGATAAATTATTGACATTTGATATGAGCGAAGCACAATCGCCTTCGGACGAGAGCGGACGGCGGATAGAGGCTAAATGGATGACGTTGAGAGATGTTGGTACTTGGTACGGTGGGGGAACTCCATCTAAAAGCCATAGTGATTATTGGGAAAATGGAACTATCCCATGGGTTTCGCCTAAAGATATGGGGCGACCAATTGTTGATTCAGCTCAGGACTATATTACCGAAGATGCGATTGAAAACTCTTCGACAAAGTTAGTACCAGCAAACTCAATTGCAATAGTTGTTCGCTCAAGTATTTTAGATAAATTACTGCCAAGTGCACTAATTCCTGTACCTGTTGCACTTAATCAAGACATGAAAGCTGTAATACCACACAACCATATTATGCCTAGTTACCTTGCACATATGATTAGATCAAGAGGGGAGGATATTTTGCGGGCAGCTAGGAAAACAGGCGGATCTGTAGCATCTATTGAAAGTAGTAAACTCTTTTCTTTTTATGTTCCAATTCCTCACCTTGATGAGCAAAAGCGAATTGTCACTATTTTAGATAAATTCGATACTTTAACCAGTTCAATTACTGAAGGTTTACCACGTGAAATTGAGCTACGCCAAAAACAGTATGAGTATTACCGTGATTTGCTATTAAGTTTTCCTCAGTCATCTATCCCATCACATTGATATTTGTGGAGCACCAACATGGAAAAAATTGGTCAAGTCAAACAACTCATTCGCGAAGTTAACCGTTTGCACCGTGATTTTTCCAAGGATTATTTTGAACATGGCAAAATTGAGAAAATTAACCTCTCTAAAACCATTCGGCACGTGCCTGCTGCACATATTTATAAATACCGTTTAACCTTACACGAAAGCATTAATGACTACTTGATGACCGCAGATATAGACATCAAATATTTTTACCGAGTAAAAACCCGTGAAAGTATTGATGACAAAATACAGCGCTATTCTGCTCGTGAAGACCAATATCCTGTAAATAATTGGCTTAATGATATTTTTGGTGCACGTATTATTTTAACGACTGAAGAAATTGAGAGCGTGATGGATTTGCTGGATGACTGGCAAGATGAACTAAACCTTAAAAACTGGTATTTGCGGGATAAAGAAGGCTATCGTGGTTTGCATATCTACTTTAAAAACAGAAGTAATTTTTATTTCCCTTGGGAATTGCAAATTTGGAATCATGAAGATATTCAAAGCAATATTGAAAATCACGAAAAATTTAAACGCAATTTTATCTAAAAAATTCTAAAAATCACTTTGGACCTATCTTCTCGGTCAAAAATCAATGGAATCAAAACCATGACTAATTATAAGCCTATTGCCGAAACTAACAATTTTATTGTCTTAGATAAATATTGCAAAGAATGGCAAGCGGTTGACAGCTACCAAAGTGAAGGGGATTTAGAGCGCGAATTCATTCAGGACTTGGTCAATCAAGGCTATGAATATTTGCCCATTTTAAACAATGCTAAAGCTTTGTTGGCAAATGTACGTGAGCAACTTCAAGCATTGAATAACGTACAGTTTTCTGATGGCGAATGGTTACGCTTTGTTGAAATCTATTTGGATAGACCGAGTGACAGTGTTGTTGATAAAACCCGCAAGATTCATGACGACTATATTCATGATTTTGTCTTTGATGATGGGCATATTCAAAACATCTACCTTTTAGATAAGAAGAACGTTGCTCGTAATAAAGTGCAGGTGATTAAGCAGTTTGAGCAAAAAGGCAGCCATGCAAACCGTTACGATGTCACCATTTTAGTAAATGGCTTGCCTTTGGTGCAGGTCGAACTAAAAAAACGTGGCATCGCCATCCGTGAAGCTTTTAATCAGGTACACCGTTACAGCAAAGAAAGTTTTAATAGCGAAAATTCCCTCTATAAATATTTACAGCTGTTTGTGATTTCTAATGGGACTGATAGTCGTTATTTTGCCAATACGACGACACGTAATAAAAATAGTTTCGACTTCACTATGAACTGGGCCAAGGCCGATAATAGCCTAATCAAAGATCTGAAGGACTTCACGGCTACTTTTTTCCAAAAAAATACTTTGCTGAATGTGCTGCTGCATTACTCTGTTTTCGATATCAGCGATACCTTGTTGGTGATGCGTCCTTACCAGATTGCGGCTACCGAGCGCATTTTGTGGAAAGTCCAAAGTTCGTATCAAGCCAAAAACTGGAACAATACCGAAAGTGGCGGTTTTATTTGGCACACTACAGGTTCTGGCAAAACCTTGACCAGTTTTAAAGCAGCACGTTTAGCAACTGAGCTGGATTTTATTGACAAGGTTTTTTTTGTGGTAGATCGCAAAGACCTTGATTATCAGACCATGAAAGAATACCAGCGCTTTTCGCCCGATAGCGTCAATGGTTCAGACAGTACCGCAGGTTTAAAACGGAACTTGGATAAAGATGATAATAAAATTATTGTCACCACCATCCAAAAACTCAATAACCTGATTAAAAGTGAAGGTGACTTGCCCATTTATAACAAGCAAGTAGTATTTATTTTTGATGAATGTCATCGCAGCCAGTTTGGTGAAGCTCAGAAAAACCTGAAGAAGAAGTTTAAAAAGTACTATCAGTTTGGCTTTACGGGTACGCCTATTTTTCCACAAAACGCCCTTAGTGCTGAAACTACAGCCAGCGTATTTGGCCGTGAGTTGCATTCTTATGTCATCACCGATGCGATTCGTGATGAGAAAGTGCTGAAATTTAAAGTGGACTACAATGATGTACGTCCACAGTTTAAAATCATCGAAACCGAACAGGATGAGAAAAAACTCAGTGCAGCGGAAAACAAACAAGCCTTATTGCATCCCGACCGCATCCGTGAAATTAGCCAGTACATCCTGAATAATTTCCGCCAGAAAACGCACCGCTTACAAGCGGGTAGCAAGGGCTTTAATGCCATGTTTGCCGTCAGTAGTGTAGAAGCTGCCAAGCTGTATTATGAGTCACTCAACAACCTGCAAAAAAACAGTGACAAGCCTTTAAAGATTGCCACTATTTTTTCCTTTGCAGCCAATGAGGAGCAAGATGCCGTAGGTGATATTCAGGATGAAAGTTTTGATATTTCAGCCATGAACAGTAGTGCAAAAGAGTTTTTAAACGCCGCAATTGCGGACTACAATAAATTGTTTAAAACCAATTTTAGTGTTGATAGTAAGGGTTTTCAAAATTATTACCGTGATCTTGCCAAGCAAGTCAAAGCCAAAGAAATAGATTTGCTGATTGTGGTAGGGATGTTCCTGACAGGATTCGATGCCCCTACGCTTAACACTTTATTTGTAGATAAAAATCTACGTTATCATGGGTTGATGCAGGCCTATTCGCGTACCAATCGTATTTATGATGCCACCAAAACGTTCGGCAATATTGTTACTTTTCGAGACCTAGAGCAAGCGACCATTGATGCGATTACTTTATTTGGTGATAAAAACACTAAGAATGTGGTGCTAGAAAAAAGTTATAAGGAATACATGGAAGGCTTTACCGATGTGGTGACTGGTGATGCACGGCGCGGTTTTGTGGATATTGTGAAAGAATTAGAACAACGCTTTCCTAACCCCGATGAAATTTTTAAAGAATCAGATAAAAAAGCCTTTACGAAATTATTTGGCGAATACTTGCGTGTAGAAAATGTGTTGCAAAACTACGATGAATACGCCAGCCTAAAGGCTTTGCAGAATGTTGATGCGAATGACCTTGTGGCAGTTGAAGTATTCAAGACCCAACATTACTTAAGCGATGAGGATCTGTCAGCCTTGCAAACCATTCAGATGCCAGCTGAACGAAAAATCCAAGATTACCGTTCCACTTATAATGATATTCGTGATTGGTTACGTCGGGAAAAATTGGCTGAACAAAAAGAAAAATCGACCATTGATTGGGATGATGTAGTTTTTGAAGTAGACTTGCTGAAATCACAAGAAATCAATCTGGATTACATTCTAGAGCTGATTTTTGAGAACAATAAAAAGGTGAAAGATAAGGCAACGTTAGTTGAGGATGTGCGCCGAGTGATCCGTGCTAACCTAGGCAACCGTGCCAAAGAAAGTCTACTGGTCGATTTTATTAATCAAACAGACTTAGATCAGATTGGTGATAAGGCTAGCGTGATTGATACTTTCTTCACCTTTGCTCAAGCAGAACAACAGCGTGAAGTACAAGAACTGATTGGCGCCGAGAACCTGAATGAGGATGCAGCGAGACGTTATATTGCGACCTCGCTGAAACGGGAATTTGCCAGTGATAATGGCACTGAGCTCAATGCTATTCTGCCTAAAATGAGTCCATTAAACCCACAATACTTAACCAAAAAGCAGAGCATTTTTCAAAAAATTGCAGCGTTCGTTGAAAAGTTTAAAGGGGTAGGGGGAAAAATTTAGTATGAAATACCAACCGCCTTATACCATCACCTCAAAAATCATTCATCTGATTGCTCAGATCAGTGAGAATATAGGGCGTTTGACTGTTTTAGAGGAAATTCAGGACAGCTTAAAACTCAGAAAAGCCAATCGTATCCGTACTATTCAAGGTTCACTTGCGATAGAAGGGAATACGTTAAGTACAGAACAAATCACGGCGATTCTAAATGGTAAGACTGTGATTGCACCTCCGAAAGAAGTTCAGGAAGTGCGCAATGCCATTAAAGCCTATGAAGCATTTCAACAATGGCAGCCAAGCCAAGAAGTAGACTTATTACAAGCACATCAAATTTTAATGACAGGCTTGATTGATGAAATCGGTCAATATCGTCATGGTGGTGTGGGCGTAATGTCAGGTGATCGAGTGGTACATATGGCTCCACCTGCCAATCAAGTTCCACGTTTAATGGCTGATTTACTAGAATGGTTAAATGATAGAGAAATACATCCACTAATCCAAAGTTCAGTATTTCATTATGAGTTTGAATTTATCCATCCATTTGCAGATGGTAATGGCCGAATGGGTAGACTATGGCAAACATTGATCCTGAGTGGGTGGAATTCAATCTTTGCCAATATCCCAGTTGAAAGTCTGATCTATCAAAATCAAAAAGCTTATTACGAAGCATTGCAAGCAAGTACAGATCGTACTGATTCAGCACCATTTATTGAATTCATTTTGCAGATGATTTTAGATGCAATCCTTGACTCTACACAAAGCGATCAAGACACCGCTCAAGCTAGCGATCATGTTACCGCTCAAGCTGGCATACATGTCCATAAAGAACTCAGTGATCAAGTACAGCGTTTAATTTCAGCATTAGGGCAAGATGATTATACCTTGGCTGAGTTGATGCAATTTGTGGGTTTAACGCATCGAGCAACGTTCCAAAAGAATTACTTGAATCCAGCAATAGAAGCAAATTTGATTGAACGTACCATTCCTGATAAACCGAAAAGTCCGAAGCAAAAATATAGATTAAAAAGATAACAATACTTTCAATTATGGATAAATCCCCTATGGGTGCTTGCATATGAATTTGGATGACTCAGATGAATTTGGGACCTTCATCTTTAGAACCCCTGGCTTTAATAGTATTCGAACCTTGGCTACACGATTGAGTTACTACAGTGCAGCTTCAGGAGGCTTACTGTCGTGCCTACCATTGCAACTCACTTTAAGAGACAAAAGCACCACACAAAGCTATCGCCAACCTGTGTATTACGTGGATCTAACTTTACGGGAGGGTATTGGCCTGAATGATACCAGTACTCAGGCCAAGCAAATTGATGAAAAGAGCAAGAAGGCTATATTTTTTTGATTTCTACAATATCACTTGATTCAATGAGCGATTGGATATTACCAAATAAACTTTGAATATAATCAGACGCTATATGGATATCTAAATCCTCCCTGCTACGCCATTCTTCTAAGAAGAAATATCTACTCGAGTCATTTTCGCTAATATAAAGCTCATATTTCAAGCATCCTTCTTCTTGAAGCGTAGGCTCTATTACACTTTGTAAAAGCGCTTCTAACCTCTCTTTTTGATCTGATTTTGCCTTAAAGTTCGCAATTACTGAAATAGTCATTATTTCACCTTTAATTTGTTTTAGAAGTTTTCTAGTACAATTTTGCCTTTTGACTTGCCTGATTCAAGTAACTTATGCGCCTTCTCCAAGTGTGAAGCGTTAATTTTGCCTAGATTTTGGTTGAGGGTACTTCTAATTTTTTGCTGGTCAACTAATTGGGCAACCTGTTGCAACAGATCACCTTGCTTTTCAATATCATCGGTTTCATACATTGAACGAGTGAACATCAACTCCCAATGGATAGAAATAGATTTAGTCTTAAACGGCATAATATCAAATGTTTGTGGATCATCGATCAATCCAAGCTTGCCTTGTGGTGCAATCAGAGAAACTATTTGCTTGATATATGTTTCTGTATGATTTGTAGAGAATACGTATTTTGGTTTTGCAATGCCTAGTGTCTCAATTTGTGCATTTAAATCTTTGCTATGATCAATGACATGGTCGGCACCAAGTGATTCCACCCAAGATTTCGTTTCTTCACGCGAAGCAGTTGCTATAACCGTCAGATTTGTTTTTGCTTTTAGGAGTTGGATAGCGATTGATCCTACACCGCCTGCACCACCAATAATTAAAATACTGCCAACTTCTGTTTCTGAAATTTGAAACCGATCAAAAAGCATTTCCCATGCCGTTATTGCAGTTAATGGCAATGCTGCTGCTTCTGCATTAGATACTGTAATTGGTTTAAGACTGATAATTCGTTCATCGACTGCTTGAAACTCAGCATTACTACCATCTCGGGTTAAATCGCCAGCATACCAAACAGAATCTCCTACTTTAAACGAGGTAACTTTTGAGCCAACTTCGATAATTTCCCCAACGGCATCCCAACCTAAAATACGATTATTTGCTTCAGACGAATTTTTTCTCACTTTGGTATCAACTGGATTCACAGAGATTGCCTGAACTTTTACCAGTACATCACGCTCCTTAAGCGTAGGCTTTGCTTTTTCAATATCTACCAATGAATTTTTAAAATCATCATGGTTATTTATAACATACGATACGGCTTTCATAGATTTGTCCTTAAATTTAAAAAATATAGTAAAAATAGGAGCGAAGTGCTCCCATTTTATGTTATTCAATAATTAAAACTCTTGGCTCGTTGGGCGCAAAACAATTTCATTAATATCTACATCCGCAGGCTGTTCAATTGCATAAGCAATTGCTCGAGCGACTGAGTCAGCTGGTATGGCTTGTTTGTAGAAATCAGTAACAAACTCTGAGCTTTCTTTATGAGAAGAACCAAATTTTAGTTCTGACTCAACTGCACCAGGCTCAATAGTAGTCGTTCTAATGGTTCCCCCAACTTCATGACGAAGTCCTTCTGAGATGGCTCTTACAGCAAACTTAGTACCGCTATAAACAGTACCTCCTGGACTAAATACTTTTATCCCTGCAACAGATGCGAGATTAATAAAGTGTCCAAAGTTTTGTTTTTGGAAAACAGGTAGGGTAGCTGCTATACCATAAAGAACACCTTTAATATTAATGTCGATCATACGATCCCATTCATCAACTTTTAGCTCACTTAATGGTGCAATAGACATTAATCCAGCATTGTTTACCAATACATCGATTTGACCAAATGCGCTTAATGCCTTTTCAATAAGTGCTTGTACTTCATGTGGTTTGGTTATATCCATACCAATAAATTCAGCTTGACCACCTTCAGCACGAATGTCGTGAACAATAGCCTCTAATTTTTCATTACGTCTAGCACCAAGTACAACCTTTGCACCTTTTTTAGCAAGTAAGCGAGCAGTAGCTTCACCTAAACCACTACTTGCACCTGTGATAACAATAACTTTATTTTCTATATTATTCATACAAGTAACCTTCAACCTATCTGTCAATCATATTTGCTGGATTAAGTATTACAGCCTTGTTAGGTATAATAAATGAATAATATTATCTTTCAGAATTCCTATTTACGGAATAATTACCAGAACACAGGATTGGACATGCAGAACAAATTGGAAATGATACGTATCTTTTGTGTCGCAGCAGAGTCTCGAAATTTTAAAGAGGCAGCAACTCAGCTGGGTATTTCCCCACAGGTAGTGACACGGGCAATAAAAGAGCTAGAAGAGCAGCGCGGAGAGATTCTGTTCTACAGGAGTACTCGACAAATTAAAATTACCGCTGATGGTGAGCGTTTGGCAAAGCAAGCACGTTTTGCGGTGGGATCCATTGATGCTTTGCTTGTAAAAGACACCAAGGAAAAACGAGATGAAATGCGTGGGACTGTCCGTCTTACTGTGTCGTCTGTGTTAGGGCGTAAATTGGTAGTACCTGCACTAGCAGAATTTGCCACACGTTATCCAGATATTGTCGTGGATTGTGTGCTAACAGATTCACACTCGGATGTGATCGATGAGCGGATAGATATCGGGATCAGATTTGGATTTTTGCCGGACAATCGATATGTAGCAAGGGAATTGGCGAAAGTGAACTTTTATTCTGTGGGTACGCCAGAGTTAATTGATAAGGTTGGAATGCCTAAAAAAATTATTGACCTTGATAAATACCCTCTAACAGCACTAGTCGATCATAAAACAGGGCGTTACTGGCCATGGACATTCACCGAAAGTCGAAACTTTACGCCATCAAATCCCCGTTTTATTACAGATGATCTAGAAGCTGAATTTCAAGCGATTCTCGCTGGAGTCGGATTCGGACACATGCCTGGATTTCTAGTTTTGCCGTGGCTTAGGAGTGGTAAGCTCATTCAGATACTTCATGAGGAAACCTCTCCCGTTTGGCGCCTGTATTTATATCGTCCACAGCGGGGCCCGACACCTTTGCGAATCAGAGCATTGTTTGATTACTTAACGGAAGTGCTGGGCCATATAGAAACCTGAATCAGATGGAACTAACCTTTTTTCTAGAAAGTAGAAATCAGATAAGACCATCATGTATTTAGAGTAACAACAATTTTTCCTATTTGCTGATTTGATTCAAGATAGCGCTGAGCATCATGCATGTCCTCAAAGTCAAAGCAACAGTCGATCACTGGACGAAGATATCCTGCACCTATACTGCTAAGAATAAATCGTCTGGCTTGCTCCCTTAGAACAGGGTCATGGAGAACCTCAAGGAACAAAAAACCTCGCATGGTTAAGCTCTTGCGTAATGCAACTTTAAGGGGAAATGGTGTGATCTCCGGGCTAAGTGCACCATGCATAACCATAGTTCCTCCTATAGACATCGCTTTTGCAATCTGTTCAATATGTGGCCCTCCTACAGCATCGAAGGCGACATCAAGATATTCTCCACCCAAACGTGAAACAAGCGCCTCATACAAATCTGGTTCATCTTCACTGGCTATAACATTTTTAACACCGAGATCCAGTAAACGTTGCTTTTTCTCTATCGTTTGTGTACTTGCAATGACCTTAGCACCCGCTGCTTCAGCTATCTGTATCGCAGCTAGTCCTACACTACTTGAAGCTGCTGTGATCAAGATCGTTTTTCCTTTCGAAACTCCACCAGCATGGATTACACCACCCCAAGCCGTCAAATACTGCATCCAGATTGAAGAAGCTTCTTCCCAACTTAAACTATCGGGTTTGTGAACTAAAAAAGTTTCTGGAATCAGAAGCTTGTCCGCATATGTCCCATATTTGGCTAGATTGTCAGTCGGAAGAATCGATACTGCATCTCCTGGAGAAAATTGGCGTACACCTTCACCTATCGCCAGAACTATGCCTGCTCCCTCATATCCCAGACGAGAAGGGAATACTGCCTTTTGAATATAAGTACCACGCCGAAACATTACATCAGCCCGGTTGAGTCCGATCGTTTTCATCTGGATTAGAACTTCTCCTGCGGCTGGTAAAGCCACAGGAAGTGTTTCTAATGTCAGAACATCTGGATCTCCAATAGAATTGAAGCGCCAAGTCTTGGCCTGAAGTGCATTAAATGACATCAATCACGACCTTAATATTGGCAGAGCGATCTTGAACAGCATCATGAGCCTCAATCGCTTGGTCTAGAGTAAAATGACGAGGATCAACAATAGGACGCAGTTTACCTTCCTCAACGAGACGAGTCGCGATCTTAAGGATATCACCATGATGAGCACGGCGATTGCCTGTTAACATCGGCATTAGGACGAATACGCCAGACACTGTGGCACAACGTAGAGATGAACTCGCTAAATTATGATTACCAAATGCAGCACAGCTGGTAATGTGGCCATAGTGAGTTGTCATGGAAAGTGAAGCTTCGAGTACTGGACCACCCACAGTGTCGTAAACAATGTTAAAACCTTGACCCTCAGGGCTTGCAGCAATAATGTCATCGGAAGATGCTGTTGTGTAATCGAGAGGTGTTGCACCGAGTTCTGAAATCAGTGATTGATCAGCTGTACGACCAGTCGCCCAAACATTTGCATCAAGTGCTTTTGCAAGCTGAACCACCATATAACCAACGCCACCAGCACCACCCTGAACCAGTACAGTTTGCCCTGGTTGGACCTTCGCATTATCCACTAAACCTTCCCAAGCGGTGAGGAACGTCAATGGTAGTACTGCTGCCTCGCGCATAGAGATATTGCGTGGCTTTAATGCGATCAGATCAGCATCTGCTACAACATATTCTGCTAAAGATCCTTGAAGACCACGAACGCCACCTATCAGACCGTAAACTTCATCTCCGACGTTGAAGTGGGTGACACCTTCACCAACAGCAGTTACAACCCCAGCCATATCTGTTCCTAACACGGCAGGAAGTTCTGGCATAGCATATGGTGCTTCACCAAGACGAATTTTATAATCAATAGGGTTTACACCACTAGCATGAATACGTACTAGAACTTGCCCAGCCTCTGGTTGAGGTATAGGGAGTTCTACACGTGTAAATTCATGATCGCCAAAATTTTCTAGGATAAGAGCATTCATCATCTTATTCATAGTTGTTCCTTATTCTTAACTGGGGGATGATATGCACAGTACCAAAGTAAATTAATCCAATAAATGATATTTATAGGATTTAATAATTCCTAAATAATGAATAATAAATATCATCCGCTCACTAAAAATATTCTAGTACAGTCTGTAAAGGCAGTTTAATCTAAACTGTCGGTAGTATTTTCAAGGCTTGAAACGTTTAAAATATCTACAAAGTGGCTAAAATTTGAAACATAATTCTAAAAGGTCACAGCATTACAAAGAACATGAGCCAAAATAAAAAATGGGAGCTAAAAGTCCCATTTTTTTGTGACTTTCGCATAAGCTCTATGATGTTAATTTAAAAAAAACTAAAAACAGGGATAGAAAATTTTCGCTAAAGAGCTTTTTGATTTTCGATTTATAAAAAATATTGCTTTTTTTATACTATGGGGTACTATAGTATAAAAGCTAGCAAATAAGGAGGTCTGATGCCTAATCAGGTTGAAGACAAAAAAAAGATTCTTCTACGCGTCAGAAAGATCAAAGGTCAGACGCAAGCGATTGAAAAAGCGTTAGAAGACAATGTGGAATGTGGTGCAATTCTGCAACAAATATGCTCTGTGCGTGGTGCTATTAATGGTTTAATGAATGAGATGTTAGAGGTTCATTTAAAGGACACTTTAGTATCAGGTGAAACCACAGAACAACAACGAAAAGAAGAATTGGCTGAAATCGCTAAGATTCTAAAATCATATTTAAAATAGATCTGTATAAGGAATTATTCCATGAAGTCACGTGCTGCCGTTGCGTTTGGTCCTGGTCAACCTCTTCAAATTGTTGAAGTTGATGTTGCACCACCGAAGAAAGGTGAAGTATTAATCAAGATCTCCCATACCGGTGTGTGTCATACCGACGCATTTACTTTATCTGGCGATGATCCTGAAGGTGTTTTTCCGGCTATTCTCGGTCATGAGGGTGCTGGTGTTGTCGTTGAGGTTGGTGAAGGCGTAACTAGCGTCAAACCAGGTGATCATGTCATTCCACTTTACACCGCTGAATGTGGCGAGTGCGTATTCTGTAAATCTGGAAAATCGAACTTGTGTATTTCCGTTCGCGAAACTCAAGGTAGAGGCGTAATGCCAGATGGTACCACTCGTTTTTCCTACAATGGTCAACCGATTTACCACTATATGGGCTGCTCAACGTTCAGTGAATACACGGTAGTGGCAGAAGTATCATTGGCTAAAATCAATCCTGAAGCCAATCACGAACATGTCTGCTTACTGGGTTGTGGTGTAACAACAGGTATCGGTGCAGTACACAACACGGCTAAAGTACAAGAAGGTGATAGTGTTGCGGTCTTTGGTTTAGGTGGTATTGGTTTGGCAGTCGTACAAGCCGCACGTCAAGCTAAAGCAGGACGTATTATTGTGGTTGACATGAATCCAGATAAATTTGCGCTGGCAAAAGAGTTTGGTGCAACGGACTTCTTGAACCCTAAAGATTACGACAAACCAATCCAGCAAGTCATTGTCGAAATGACTGGCTGGGGTGTAGATCATTCATTTGAGTGTATTGGTAACGTGAATGTGATGCGTGCAGCCCTTGAAAGTGCACACCGTGGCTGGGGACAATCCGTAATTATTGGTGTAGCTGGCGCAGGTCAGGAAATCTCTACCCGTCCATTCCAACTGGTTACTGGTCGTAAATGGCTAGGTTCTGCCTTTGGTGGCGTAAAAGGTCGTACGCAACTTCCAGGAATGGTTGAAGATGCCATGAAAGGTAAAATTCAATTAGAACCATTTGTGACACATACGATGGGCTTGGATCAGATCAATGAAGCCTTTGATCTAATGCATGAAGGTAAGTCAATTCGTACTGTAATTCATTACGAATAATTGCGTCAGACCTTATAGTTTTCCATGCATGTGCATCATGAATGACATGCATGGAATCCTCTAAAACGGCACATTATCTGTAAAACCGATCTATCTGTGTAGGCATCGTGTATAGGTTCAATAAACCTGCCTACATTTTAAATCTTTATCACTATTCTCTGTGGAGAATGTGAGACTCTTTGTTTACTCGATTTCTCATGAAGTCTTGCTCAACATAGGTAATTGATTATGGAAATAATTGAGAAACATGCTTCTTTTGGTGGATCGCAAGAAGTGTATCGCCATCAGTCAACAGCATTAAACTGTTCAATGAAATTCTCAATATATCTGCCACCTCATGACAAAGATGAGCGGTTGCCAGTTTTATATTGGTTATCAGGGCTGACTTGCAACGAACAGAACTTTATTACTAAAGCCGGAGCACAAAAGTATGCGGCTGAACATAAAGTCATTATTGTTGCACCAGATACCAGCCCACGTGGAGAGGATGTACCAGATCATGCAGATTATGATTTAGGCCAAGGCGCAGGATTCTATGTGAATGCAACACAAGCACCCTGGTCACAGCATTTCAAAATGTATGATTATATTGTGGAAGAACTCAGAAATCTGATTGACCTGAATTTTCCGACCAATCAAGTCCAAAGCATTATGGGTCATAGCATGGGTGGTCATGGTGCATTAGTAATTGGGTTAAAAAACCCTGAGCTGTATAAAAGTATTTCTGCTTTTGCACCAATTGTTGCACCTAGCCAAGTACCTTGGGGGAAAAAGGCTTTTACACACTACCTAGGTGAAACCGAAACTTTATGGAAAAGCTATGATGCGATTGAATTAATCAAAAACGCTGAAGTTCATTTACCTATTTTAGTCGACCAGGGAACAGCTGATGATTTTCTTGAAGAACAGTTAAGACCTAATCTTCTTAGTAATATTTGTTTGGAACAAGAATATCCTCTTACACTTAACCTAAGAGAAGGGTATGACCATAGCTATTACTTCATTGCGAGCTTTATAGAGAAACATATAGAGTTTCACAGCAAATTCCTAGCTAAATAACTTTCATAGATATGAGGATGTACATGTTGTTCTTGAATGCTTCTTGAGCAATATTTTTTGATTCAAATGTTAATGATATTAACTTGAATAAATTCATAGCATTATGTCGAAATAAACACCCAGATTTTGGCTCAGCTATGGAAAATTGTTTTTAACTTTTGTACAACAAAACTTTCTGACATGCATACATTAGCAATGTCAGAATGAGTTTTAATTTTAATCAATAGTGGAGTTTAGTCATGCTTAAAACAGCTTTATATGTCCGTCTTGAAGCTAAACCGGGTAAAGAAGACGAAGTGGAAGCTTTCCTTAAAGCCGGTTTACCTATTGTAATGGAAGAACCTGCGACAGTTGCGTGGTTTGGCCTACGTCTTGGACCTACAACATTTGGTATTTTTGATGCATTTCCTGATGAGGCGGGTCGCCAAGCACATTTATCTGGCAAGGTTGCAGCTGCGTTGATGGCTCAGGCCGAAGAGCTATTTTCAGAGCCACCGTCTATTGAAAAAGTAGATGTTTTGGCAAGTAAACTACCAGCTTAAACCGACGCTTAAATGTATAAATGTGCTGCCTGAAATTTTGAATGAAAGGCAGCACTTCAACCCTGTGAGGTTTGTCAGAGGCTTTTTATTCAAGTTGGGCTACTTTATTTAATGGCTTAATCTCATCATTTACATGGGTCAATATCCAAAACAGGGTAAATAAACGAATGCACCGATATACATGCTTTATATTGAACCAATATATCTAATTTACTGTCGCATTTGTACATCTCTTAAACCATGCCAATCTGCTTTTAAAATATTTAATTATTGCTATTTTGTATGAGCCATTCACTGCTTTAGCGAATGCGTTCACGACCATATCAGTAGTCATACGTGATGATACCTTCCATCCAACTATCGCTCGTGAAAATACATCAATAATAAAAGTGATATAGAACAAGCCTGAATTTGTTTAACCATCACACAAGTCGGCAAGCTGAGATATTTTTTATAAAAATAGACGACTGGTCTATTTTTATGTATAGTTAGCACATGGTGCAGTCAAAAGCCGCAATGTTGTCCAATTTTTTAAAGTTTATTTGATGAATAACGGTGGTTTTTCAAATCAATTAGCTGATCATCCTAGGATAAAAATATGCTGAATTTTAACTTTTATAATCCGACCCGCATTATTTTTGGTGGCGATACAATAGCTAAAATCAATGACTATGTGCCTACAGAAGCAAAAGTATTAATGTTGTTTGGTGGTGAAAGTGCACGTAAGAATGGTACTTTAGCTGAAGTGCGTGAAGCATTAGGTGCAAGAGAAATTCATGAATTTGGCGGAATTGAGCCGAATCCGAGTTATGAAACCCTCATGAAAGCTGTAGAGCTGATTCGAGAACAAAATATTGATTTCTTGATGGCTGTCGGTGGTGGATCGGTAATTGATGGTACTAAATTTATTGCAGCAGCAGTCAATTATACAGGGGATACATGGGAGATTTTAGAAACCCATGGTACTAAAATTACTCAAGCTTTGCCCTTTGCGAGTGTACTCACCCTTCCAGCAACTGGTTCAGAAATGAATAGCGGTGGGGTAGTCACCAGAAAATCGACCCAAGCCAAATTGTCATTTAGCAGCCCCTATGTTTTTCCGCAATTTTCCGTACTCGATCCGAATAAAACTTTTAGTTTGCCGACGCGCCAGTTAGCAAATGGCGTGGTTGATGCATTTATTCATGTCATGGAACAGTACTTAACTTACCCTGTCAATGCACAAGTACAAGATCGTTTTGCCGAAGGTCTATTGCAAACTCTGATTGAGATTGGGCCGAAAATCTTGGAAGATTCAGCAGATTATGACACGCGTGCGAATTTGATGTGGGCTGCTAGCATGGCACTGAATGGGCTAATTGGAGCTGGTGTACCACAAGATTGGTCAACCCATTTGATTGGGCATGAGCTCACGGCTTTACATGGTATTGATCATGCTCGTACCTTGGCCATTGTGTTGCCGGCCAATCTACAAGTGCGTCGTCAAGAGAAGCGAGAAAAATTACTACAGTATGCAGCTCGAGTCTGGCAGATTGTCGAAGGTGATGAAGAACAACGTATTGATACTGCTATTGCTCGTACTCGAGCCTTCTTTGAGCAACTTGGATTGCCGACTCGTCTTAGCGATTATGGACTGGGGGAGACGGATATTGAGATCATCATTACGCAACTTAAATCACACAATCTTACACAGCTAGGCGAACATAAAACTGTTTCATTAGAGATCAGTCGCCAAATTCTCGAGACGAGTATCTAAATAAGCGTATCTGTCATGGTCACGCTACACGACAAGTGATCATGCAACAATGCTCCTCAATCCTGAAAAATATCGGAGAAATAACATGAAAATTTTAATCGTTTTAACCTCACATGATCAACTTGGCAATACGGGTAAGAAAACAGGTTTCTGGCTAGAAGAACTTGCTGCACCGTATTACACCTTTATTGACTCTGGTGCTGAAGTTACGCTGGCGTCGCCTCAAGGTGGGCAGCCACCACTAGATCCTAAAAGTAATTTGGCAGAAGCACAAACTGAAACCACTCATCGTTTTGAAGCAGATCCAACTGCAATGCAAGCATTGGCACAGACGCATAAACTTAGCGAAATCTCTGTAGCTGATTATGATGCAGTGTTTTATCCAGGCGGGCATGGCCCATTGTGGGATTTAGCAGAAGATCCGATTTCAATTTCTGTGATTGAACAGGCGATTCAGTCTGGCAAACCTGTTGCAGCAGTGTGTCATGCCCCGGGTGTTCTTCGTCATGTGAAAGCGAGTAATGGAGCGCCTTTAGTGAGCGGTAAATTAGTGACTGGTTTCACCAATACTGAGGAGGCCGCTGTAGGTTTGACTGAAATTGTACCATTTTTAGTTGAAGACATGCTTAAAGAAAACGGTGGTCATTATTCTAAAGTAGATGATTGGCAAGTATATGTTCAAGTTGATGGCTTGCTGGTTACTGGACAAAATCCAGCATCTTCTGCTGCAACTGCCTCAGCATTACTTCAATTGTTGAAATAAAGAGTAGCTGGTGTCTGTTGTGGTGCTTAGCAGTGAATAAACTTCTGACGCTGAGCAACTGACGCAATAAGCAAAATAACCCTCCCTTAATGGTGAAGGGCCTGAGTGAATAGCTTTCCTTCCTTTAATTTTCTATATACAGGAAGGAAGGGTATTTTTTTAATTTAGATCAATTTAGTCATGATTACTTGGATACAATGAAATGAAAGCCAGCAAACTTTTTCAAAACTTAAACTTAGGCCCTTATGTTTTGCAAAACCGTATTGTATTGCCACCATTAACGCGGTCGCGCAGTACTCAGCCAGGGAATATTCCAAATGAATTGATGGCAACCTATTATCAACAGCGTACCGGGGCAGGATTTATGGTCACCGAAGGTACGCAAATCGAGCCACGTGGTCAAGGCTATGCTTGGACTCCCGGTATTTACAGTCCTGAACAGATTGCTGGATGGCGTAAAGTGACGGAAGCAGTGCATGCTAAAGGAGGCATTATTTTTGCACAACTTTGGCATGTTGGGCGTGTTTCACATACATCTTTGCAACCCAATCATGCATCACCGGTCGCGCCTTCGGCTATTGGGGCTGATAGTAATGTTAAAGTCTTTATTGAGACCGGGCCCAATGCGGGGGCCTTGGCTGATCCTTCCATGCCACGTGCTTTAAGCAATGCAGAGGTTAAAGAATTAGTGCAACTCTATGCTCAAGCAGCACGCAATGCCTTGGCTGCTGGTTTTGATGGGGTTGAAATTCATTGTGCAAATGGTTATTTGGTAAATCAATTTATCTCTGCACATAGTAACCACCGTGAAGATGAATATGGGGGATCACTAAACAATCGTTTGCGTTTTTTACGTGAAGTAGTACAGGCAGTTGCTGAGGTGGTTGGTGCAGATCGTTTAGGAGTGCGTTTTGCCCCGCTATTTGAAAGTACAGAGGAAGATCGTGTTTACATGGGGTTGGTTGAAGATGATCCACATGTGACTTATATTGAAGCCATAAAAATACTTGAAGAAGTTGGGATTGCCTATTTATCGATTGCAGAAGCTGATTGGGATAATGCACCAGAACTTCCTCATGATTTTCGTAAAGATGTCAGAGACACTTTCAGTGGTCGGATTATTTATGCAGGTCGATATACGGCAGAAAGAGGGACTCGAATTTTAGAGGCAGGGCTGGCCGATTTAATTGCATTTGGACGCCCATTTATTGCGAATCCAGATTTACCCGATCGCATCGCCAATGGCTGGCCATTGAATGCAGTAGATGCAAGCACTATGTATGGTGGGACGGAAAAAGGCTATATTGATTATCCAGCTTACGCAGATTAATATTGACTTAATGAGTTATTTTGCCAACCTTTGTGGTTGGCAAAATAACGACTTAGGATTGCTGTTGCCAGCACAATTTCTTCTTAAAACAGGCTCTTAAAATTTTTTAGCTGTGTAATGAGCCAACCTGCCAGTGGGAAAGAAATCAGTTGCGTTACTGGCACTAATACTATGACTTCAATCAACACCATCATCGGGAAACTTTGATGCTGAGTAATTGGCTTTAATAAAGTGAGTACCAGTAATAGTGTGGGATATAAGCCTAAATATCCGACTAAAATACGAGTCATGAGGGCTTTAGAAGGAGAATTCATTGTGCGCTATACTCATGGATTGTAAATTGATCTAATAGCAACACATTAATAAGTAATTATTGGGCTGCTGTCATTAATTATGTAATTGATATTTAATCTAATTTTTATGAATCTTCACTTTTTAATAGAAATTTAGTTGCTCTCAGAGCTTGATGTAATGGTGTTTTATCTTTTTGCAACTTACTCAGTAATGCTGCACCTAACCACATTTGGTAAAGTACTTGTGCCAACGTCGAGGCCTCAGTATCTGCTTGGATAGACTGATCCTGTTTTCCCAAATCAATTAAACCAGCAATACGTTCGATTACATCATCGACGCCAGCGGACATAATGGAGCGCATATCTTCAGATAGATCGGCAACTTCTGCGGCAAGTTTCACAATTAAACAGCTATCCGCCCAACCACACTGTGTTTCAGGATCTTCTATCCATAAATTAAAATACTCAATCAGCTTTTGATAAGGGGATTTATCGCTACGCCATACATCATTTAAACGGACTTGGTAATTGTCTACATAATGCTGTACCAATTCACATCCGAAAGCTTCCTTGGATTGGAAATAATGATAAAACGAGCCTTTGGGGATCTCACAGCTCTGTAAAATTTCCTGTAATCCTACACCGGTAAAACCTTTATGCAAAATCAGGTCTGAACTAGTGTTAAGAATGTGTAAGCGTTTCGCTTCAGACTTTTTAATAGGATTAGGCTTCATATTAATTATTTACTCTATTGTAAAAAATAGACCAGTCGTATTGTTTTTTAGTATAACTCATCTACAATGGTTGTAAAGAAATTTTAATCATAATTTTTGATTGTGAAGAGAAATACTTCTAAATAAAACATGGAGTTATATTTGTGAAAACAGTTATTAATCAACGCATCGTTTTAGCTAAACGGCCAGTGGGTGAGCCAAAACACAGCGATTTTCGTATTGAGCAAATTGAGCTCAATGAACTTAAACAAGGCGAGATATTGTTAAAGACCATTTACTTGTCACTCGATCCTTATATGCGTGGTCGCATGAGTGATGCTCCTTCATATGCAGCACCGGTTGAAATTGGCGAAGTGATGGTCGGTGGAACAGTCAGTCAAGTGGTGGCCTCTAAAAACCCAAAATTTAAAGAAGGCGAGTGGGTTCTTTCCGGAAATGGCTGGCAGAGCTACGCAATTTCTAATGGGTCTGCCTGTCAAAGCTTAGGTATGCAACCTGAACATCCATCTTGGGCATTGGGTATTTTGGGAATGCCAGGATTTACTGCTTATATGGGGTTGTTGGACATTGGCCAGCCTAAAGCTGGTGAAACTTTGGTCGTTGCAGCTGCAACAGGACCTGTTGGTGCTACGGTTGGACAGATTGGCAAACTTAAAGGTTGTCGCGTGGTTGGCGTCGCAGGTGGGGCTGAAAAATGTCGTTATGCAGTAGAAGAACTCGGCTTCAATGCTTGTATCAATCATCATGATGAAAATTTTGCAGAACAATTACAACAAGCAGCTCCCAACGGTATTGATATTTATTATGAGAATGTGGGGGGTAAAGTGTTTGATGCTGTATGGCCATTGCTTAACTCTGCGGCACGTGTACCGGTGTGTGGTGTGGTTTCCCAGTATAACGCTACCGAGCAAGCACAAGGGCCAGACCGTTTACCGGGCTTTATTTCTACCCTTTTAAAAAAACGTATTCGCATGCAAGGCTTTATTATTTTTGATGATTATGGCAGTCAGTATCCGGAATTCTATCAGCAAATGTCTGAATGGTTGAAAGACGGAAAAATCAAATATAAAGAGCATATGGTGCAAGGTTTAGATAACACGATCAATGCTTTCAATGGTATGTTGAAAGGCGAAAACTTTGGCAAAGTCGTTGTAAAAATTTAAAAAAATAGGAATTATCATGATTACACTACATCATTTAGATCAATCACGTTCTTTTCGCATTTTGTGGTTACTTGAAGAAATCAAGCAGCCTTATGAGCTGAAACGCTATTATCGTGACTCAAACACGCATTTGGCCCCTGACTCTTTAAAAACCATCCATCCTTTAGGGAAATCTCCAGTATTGGAATGGGATGGCAAAGTTATTGCAGAGTCAGGCGCAATCGTTGAGTTATTAATTCAGAAACTTGCGCCGCATTTAGGACCTGATATGGATGAACCTACCTATGTCGATTATCTACAGTGGATTCATTTCTCAGAAAGCTCTGCCATGCTGCCATTTTTATTAAAAACGTTTAATGCGATTGAAACCAAGCAGGGTACGAAGTTGGTATTTCTAGAAAATTATACCCAAGTTGAGTTCGATAAAGTATTTAGCTATTTAAATGAATATTTAAAAGATAAAGAGTTTCTAGTGGCAGACCGTTTAACCGGTGCTGACTTTATGATGGGCTTTGGACTACATGCTTTAGTTTATCATATGGGACAAGGTGAAAATTATCCCCATATCCAACGTTATGTAGCAGGTTTAAGCCAACTACCTAGCTGGCAAGCCGCAGTACAAATTGAACAAAATGGTGTGAAAAGTCAAAAATAGCAAGATTGATTTTTAAGGCAATTGAGAAAAAGAATCGTGATTGTCAAGTACAGCTAGTTATAAAATAAGCTGACACATATTTAAGTAAACGCCTAATGAATTTCATCGGGCGTTCTCTATTTTAAAGATAAGGAATTACCATTATTTAAGACAAGTTGCGCCTGTTCTTCCACTGTAAATTCCTATCAAAAGAGCTTGAATATCGTGACGGTTACGTTGAAAGATATAATCAACTTTTGAAAGAAAGAAACGTGGCTAACGCACAGCAAGATTAAATTATTCCTCGGGGTCTTAAACAAGTAAACTACATCATTTTACTAACATAAACACATATACGTAAAAATCAGGCCCCGTTTAACTGGCAATAGTTTTTGAACTCTTGTATAAAAGCTTAAAAGAATCTAGCAAGTCTTTATTTAATGTTAATATTCATCCAGTATTGAGGTTTTTTATCTTTTCTTGCCTGTGATCTAGGTTGTAATACTCTAATTTCATACTCACCTGAAGCAGGTAAAATATAAATACCATTATCATCAAGCTCTGGAGAATATTCTCCAAGATTGATGGAGTCTTTTAATTGATTACCCCTGCTCTCAGCATGGCTGTTGGCAATCATAAACCATCTCGAAAATTAATCGTTCACTCGGACAGAGGAAGCCAATATTGCAGCCATGAATATCGCAATATGATTGAAAAATATGGATTTCAGGCTTCGATGAGTAAAAAAGGCGATTGCTACAATAATGCACCAAATCAAATGGCAGAGGACTTTTACAAGTTGCCTGCCTAGAATCTCCTAAGTAAGAGTGTCCTGTTAATCCAGCAAACATCAATTCCCGATAAGCCGAAAAGTCCGAAGCAAAGAGATAAATTGAGTTTATAAAACTAGGTGTTTCCCCCCCCCAAAAAAAAGCCACTGGATTTCCACCTATGCCTATACAACTCTAAATCTGCTACAATTACGCCAATTTTGAATTCCCACTTTTTCAGTTTTAGTACATATTTAGAAATGTGTACATAACTGTGTACATATTGTAGATTTTTCTTATGTTTAAAGATGAATTAGCTAGAGAAGTAAAGGCTCGTAGAACCTTTGCCATCATTTCCCACCCCGATGCGGGTAAGACCACCATGACAGAAAAACTGTTGTTATGGGGTAAGGCCATTCAGGTTGCTGGTATGGTAAAAAGCCGTAAGTCTGACCGTTCTGCAACGTCTGACTGGATGGAAATGGAAAAAGAACGTGGTATCTCGATTACCACGTCGGTGATGCAGTTCCCTTATAAAAAGCACACCATTAACTTACTCGATACGCCGGGGCATGAAGACTTCTCGGAAGATACCTATCGTACCTTGACCGCAGTGGACTCTGCCTTAATGGTGATCGATGGTGCAAAAGGTGTCGAAGAACGTACCATTAAATTGATGGAAGTGTGTCGTATGCGCGACACACCAATCATTTCATTTGTGAACAAAATGGACCGTGAGATTCGTGAGCCTTTAGAGTTGCTCGATGAAATTGAAAATGTCCTGAATATTCGCTGTGTTCCAATCACATGGCCTTTGGGTATGGGACGTGATTTTGCAGGTGTTTATAACTTGCTTGAAAACAAACTGTATGTCTATAAAGCAGGTTTTGGCTCAACCATTACCGATATCGAAGTTCGTGATGGCTATGACCATGCCGATATTCGTGAAAAAGTAGGTGAGTTGGCATGGGCTTCCTTTGAAGAATCACTTGAATTGGTGCAAATGGCAAATGAACCATTAGACCGTGAGTTATTCTTACAAGGTAAACAAACTCCTGTATTGTTCGGTACAGCATTGGGTAACTTTGCGGTTGACCATGTCTTGGATACCTTTATTAATTGGGCACCAGAGCCGAAGGCACATCCAACGCAAGAACGTATTGTGGATGCCAATGAAGAAGGCTTCACAGGCTTCGTGTTTAAGATTCAGGCAAATATGGACCCGAAACACCGTGACCGTATTGCCTTTATGCGTATTTGCTCAGGTAAATATGAAAAAGGCTTGAAAATGAATCATGTACGTATTGGTAAAGATGTCCGTATCAGTGATGCATTGACTTTCCTTGCGGGCGAGCGTGAGCATTTGGAAGAAGCTTGGCCGGGCGATATCATTGGTTTGCATAACCACGGTACCATTCAGATCGGTGATACCTTTACCAGCGGTGAAAATCTTCATTTCACAGGGATTCCACACTTCGCACCTGAAATGTTCCGTCGTGTTCGCTTAAAAGATCCGTTGAAATCGAAGCAATTGCAAAAAGGTCTGAAAGAGTTATCTGAAGAGGGTGCAACTCAGGTCTTCATGCCACAAATCAGTAATGATCTGATTGTCGGTGCTGTCGGTGTGTTACAGTTTGATGTGGTCGCTTATCGTTTAAAAGAAGAATATAAAGTGGACTGTATTTATGAGCCTGTCAGTGTACATACGGTTCGTTGGGTGCATTGTGATGACGAAAAGATCCTGAATGAGTTTAAGAAAAAAGCGCATGATCAACTTTCAGTTGATGGCGGTGGCCACTTAACTTATCTTGCACCAAGTCGCGTAAACTTGCAGTTGATGCAAGAGCGTTGGCCAGACATTCAGTTCCGTAACACACGAGAACACTAAGATAGACAAAAACAGCTTCTAATTAGAGGCTGTTTTTAATTGAATAATCAGAAAATAAAGGATGATGTGATGAACACTTTAAAACCACTTTTTGCTGTCAGTGTATTGATTGGAATGATGGCTTTAACCGCATGTGATCATCCTAAGAAAAATGAGACTGGTGCCGCTCAAAGTAAAGAACAAGTAGCTTTGTCTGCCGAAAAAGCCGAAGTTCTACCTTATTTAAATATGAAAGAAGCCAAGGCAGATTATGCTTTGCCATTTTGTGAAAAGAAAAATTGTATTGATGTCGATATTCAAACAATTAAAACCCAAGATGATTGGCTGAATGCGTGGATTGCGAAAAATCAGGCCAACGTGATTCAACAGCAGATTGAGTTAAATAAGAATCTAACCTTGCAACAAGCGATTAATGCCTATGTAAAAAAATCGGATGAATGGCAGGATAAATATTCTAAAAACAAGGCTTATGAACTGCATTTAAATACCCGAATTGCCTCACAGCGAAATCAATATGTATTGTTGCAAGTTGGGGTAAATGCGCAGCAAGAGGATATTGCAGTTAAAGATCGTTTCTATTTCTTTGTCGCAGATCGCAGGCTACAAAAAAGTGTCAGCGTCTTAGACGTGATTCAAAAGAATCAGCAAAATGCATTAAACGAAATTATTCAGACGCATTACCAACAATGGATTGAGAAGCAATCTTCAGAAGTGAAAAAGCAGCTACCGAAAAAATTGTATTGGGGGCAGGCAGATTGGTTCTTTGATGGTGAGGGCATTGGATTACATTATCGTGCCAACGAAATTAGTAAGGATGCACCACAGTTGGATATTTATCTCAGCACTGAACAAAGTAAACAGATGCTACAAGCTGAAATTTACCAGCAAATGTTCTAATCAGATTGAGTACAAGATTTTTGAGATTCGTATAGAAATTGCATGCACTGCTAGCGGTTTTGTATGAAGTTCGATAGCATTTAAAAATCTTGTGTAATAACAATGCTGATAGGTTTTAAATGAAAACAATTGCTAAATACAGCGTGCTTGCTTGTGCAATTCTACTTGCTGCTTGCCAACCGAAATCAGAACCTAAAGAATCACAGGATAAACCGACAGATCCACCAGCGGCACAGCAAGCTGCCGAACCGATTTTGCGTGGTGAAACGGTGAAGCTACAGGTGACGCTACCTGAATGTAAAGGTAATACCTGTCCAGATTTTACTGTTGAACGATTACAAAGTAATTTCCCATTCATTGACCAGTTACTGGATCAGCAGATTCTCGATCAACTGAGTAAAATGCTCGATGTCGTTGATGCCGATGCTTCAGCAGCATCTATACCAAAAACGACTGAGCAAAAAACAGGTTTAGATGCTCAGGCACAAGCCTATGCCAATGCCTTTGTTAAAATAGATGATGAGTTAAAAGCACTGAGTAGTAGTCATCAGATCAGCTTGATGGTTAAGCCAAAGATTTTACAACCGAAAGGCCAGCTAGCAACCGTAGTGTTGAATAGCAGCAGTTATTTGGGGGGAGCGCATGGTTCAACCTCACAACGTTACTATAACTTTGATTTAGCGAACCAAAAACAGATTCAATTGCACGACCTATTATTGCCGAAGCAAAAAGCAACTTTAGACAAACTGGCGCATGAAGCTTTTAAAGTGTGGATTGTCGATTCAAAACTCGCAACAGATCCGAAAGAATATGAACAGGCTTGGCCATTCCAAGTCACCGATAATTTCTTATTGGGTGAACAGGGTTTAATTCTGCAATATGGCGAATATGAGATTGGTCCTTATGTTGTCGGTTTACCGCGGTTAGTGATTCCATTTAGTGAATTGCAGGGTGTTTTAAAACCTGAATATTTACCAAAAATTGATACGCCAGCAGCATCTACGCCTGCTGCAAGTACGCCAAGTCAAAGTTAATGCAACTGTTCGATACCCATACCCATTTTGATGTTGCCGATTTTGATCATGATCGGCAACATCTGGCTGAGCAAGCAAAACGGGTTGGGGTCGATGCTTTGGTGTTAATCGGTTTTGTTGAGTCTAGATTTGATGAACTGATTCATACCCATCAACAATTACAGGCTTGGGGCAAGGTGCCAATCTCTTATCTGGCGCCAGGCTTACATCCATTTTATATCGAACAACATCAGCCAGAACATTTACAGCAGCTTGAGCAAGTCTTACAGCAGCATGACTGTGTGGCTGTAGGTGAAATCGGTTTAGATACTTTTTTAAAACAGCATAAACAGCCCGAACTGTTTGCCAAGCAACAACATTATTTTATTGAGCAACTTGTATTGGCAACTCAATATCAAAAGCCTGTGTTATTACATATCCGTAAGGCGCATGCAGAAACCATTGCCATTTTAAAAACACAAAAATTCAAATTAGGTGGCATTGCCCATGCGTTTAGTGGTGGCGTCGAAGAAGCCAAAACCTTGGTTAAACTGGGCTTTAAAATTGGGGTGACAGGACAAATCACCAATCCAAATGCCAAAAAACTGCATCAAGTGGTACAAGCGATAGGCAGTGAAAATTTGGTGATTGAAACAGATTGTCCAGATATGACGCCGTTGTGTTGCCAAACTTCAACCGAGCATCGCACACGTAATACCCCAGTCAACCTACCCTATGTTCTGGAAAGTTTGGCTCAGACCCTTGACCAGCCTGAGTTGCAGCTGGCTGCACAATTATGGAAAAACTCATTGGCTGCGTTGCGACTTAAATTTTAAGAGAATAAGCAAATAATCTCGTTAAAAATAAGATACTAAAAGGGAACACATGCTTTTCTAAACAGGGGTACATTAAAAGAACAATTTGATAATAAACAACCAGCCAATACTGGGAGGGTAACCTTATGGCCAGATATAGCAAAATCAATAGTTTCAATGCATTACAAACACTCACCGTCGGTTCGACATCCTATCAAATCTATAGTTTAGCGCGAGCAGCTGAAACACTTGGCAATATTGATAAATTGCCAAAGTCTTTAAAGGTTTTGCTAGAAAATTTACTCCGTTTCGAAGATCAAAAAAGTGTAAAAGTGGAGCATATTCAGGCCTTGGTTGATTGGCAGAAAACCAAAAGTTCTGATCAGGAAATTCAATATCGTCCTGCACGGGTGTTAATGCAGGATTTCACTGGTGTTCCAGCAGTGGTCGATCTGGCTGCGATGCGTGCCGCAATGTCTCAAGCAGGCGGTGATCCTAACCTGATTAATCCTTTGTCACCCGTTGATCTGGTCATTGACCATTCGGTGATGGTTGATCATTTTGCTGATGAAAATGCCTTTGCCGAGAATGTTGAAATTGAAATGCAACGCAATGGTGAGCGTTATCAATTCCTGCGTTGGGGACAATCTGCATTTAATAATTTTAGTGTGGTGCCACCCGGTACAGGGATTTGCCACCAAGTCAATTTAGAATACTTAGCGCAAGCGGTCTGGTTAGGTGATGATGAAGGTCAGGTTTTTGCCTTTCCAGATACCTTAGTTGGAACAGATTCACATACCACCATGATCAATGGCCTTGGTGTACTTGGTTGGGGTGTGGGTGGTATTGAAGCCGAAGCAGCGATGCTCGGGCAGCCTGTATCCATGTTGATTCCAGAAGTGATCGGATTCAAACTCACAGGCAAATTGAATGAAGGCATTACTGCGACCGATTTGGTTCTGACCATTACCCAAATGCTGCGTCAAAAAGGCGTGGTGGGTAAATTCGTTGAATTTTATGGTGATGGTTTGGCTGATTTACCATTGGCTGACCGTGCCACGATTGCAAATATGGCACCTGAATATGGAGCAACCTGTGGTTTCTTCCCGATTGATGACGTGACATTGGGGTATTTAGCCCTAACTGGTCGTAAACAAGAACGCATAGATTTAGTCGAAGCCTATAGTAAACAACAAGGATTGTGGCGTCATGCAGGCGATGAACCTGTATTTACCGATACCTTGAGTCTGGATATGAGTACCGTACAAGCCAGTCTGGCTGGGCCAAAACGTCCACAAGATCGGGTTTTGTTGGGTGATGTTCCGAAAACATTTAATGCATTGATGGAGCTGAATTTAAAACCTGCGAAAGAAGCCAAAGAACGTTTAGAGAATGAAGGCGGCGGAGGTACGGCTGTTGAAGCCAAGAAAGCGAATTTAGCGCATGAAGAACCTTCGTGCACCATTGAAGGTAAATCTTATCCATTGAATCATGGTGATGTGGTGATTTCCGCGATTACCTCATGTACCAACACTTCCAATCCAAGTGTCATGCTGGCAGCAGGTTTGCTGGCGAAAAAAGCCATTGAAAAAGGTTTGCAACGTAAACCGTGGGTGAAAAGTTCATTGGCACCGGGTTCTAAAGTGGTGACCGATTATTTAGCGGCGGCAGGCTTAACACCGTACTTGGATGAGTTGGGTTATAACTTGGTCGGTTATGGTTGTACCACTTGTATCGGTAACTCTGGGCCTTTACCTGAACCGATTGAAGAAGCAATTCAATGCCATGATCTGAATGTGGCTTCGGTGCTTTCAGGTAACCGTAATTTTGAGGGACGTGTCCATCCATTGGTAAAAACCAACTGGTTGGCGTCTCCACCTTTGGTCGTGGCTTATGGTTTAGCGGGGAATATCCGTACTGATTTAACCACGCAACCAATTGGACAAGGCAAAGATGGACAAGATGTTTATTTGAAAGACATTTGGCCAAGTCAGTTTGAAATTGATCAAGTACTGCAAAAAGTGAATACCGACATGTTCCATAAAGAATATGCAGCAGTATTTGATGGCGATGCAACTTGGCAGGCGATTCAGATTCCACAAAGCCAAACTTATGCGTGGCAAGATAATTCGACTTATATTCGCCATCCACCATTTTTTGAGGAAATTAATCAGCCTCCGAAAGCCATTAGCAATATTGAACAGGCGCGCATCTTGGCGGTATTGGGCGACTCAGTCACCACCGATCATATCTCTCCAGCAGGGAATATCAAGAAAGACAGTCCGGCAGGTCGCTACTTACAGCAGCAGGGAGTTGAACCGAAAGATTTCAACTCTTATGGTTCTCGACGTGGTAATCATGAAGTGATGATGCGCGGGACTTTTGCCAATATCCGGATCAAGAATGAAATGCTGGATGGTGAAGAAGGTGGCAATACCATCTTTATTCCAACGGGTGAAAAGTTGGCGATCTATGATGCATCCATGCTGTATCAGCAACAGAAAACACCGTTGGTGATTATTGCAGGTAAGGAATATGGAACGGGTTCGTCACGAGACTGGGCGGCAAAAGGGACCAATCTCTTAGGCGTTAAAGCGGTCATTGCTGAAAGTTTTGAACGGATTCATCGTTCGAATCTGGTCGGCATGGGCGTCTTGCCATTGCAGTTTATAGATGGGCAAACACGTCAATCCTTGAACCTCACTGGCCGTGAAGTACTGTCGATTCATGGATTATCTGATGATATCCAACCACATCAAACTTTGGATATTCAGGTAGAACGAGAAGATGGTAGTCAAGACCAATTCAAAGTGTTATGTCGTATTGATACCTTGAATGAGGTGGAATATTTTAAAGCAGGTGGTATCTTGCATTATGTATTACGAAATCTGATTGCTGCATAACGAAACACACTCTTAAAAAAAAGATGAAAGCTGGTCTTTCATCTTTTTTTGTTTGAATTTCAAACATTCAGCGTTAAGGTAATCAGGCCCGATTAAATTGGATAAAGGCTTTGAATCAGTTACCTCGCTATGTTTATTACCTCTTGGTTGCACAGGCCTTTAACTTAATTGCTGCGGTGCTGTCTGTTACCGTGGCTGCAATTGTGGGGTTAAAGTTAGCGCCAACTCAGGCTTTGGCTACGGTTTCATATGGTTTGCAGTTTTTAGCGATGCTACTGACCACTTTTATTTTTTCTTTTCTAATGAAAAAGCTTGGGCGGCATCTGGTTTTCCAGTTTGGTTGCATCTGTCTTTTCTCTGCTGGTGTTCTCGGTTATTTGGCTCTACAGCAGCAACAATTTTATTTATTGTGCCTGAGCCATTTTTCATTGGGTTTATTTATCTCAACTGCGAATTTTTATCGCTTTGCTGCTTCTGATCGTTTGGCCGCTGATTTGATTCCAAAGGCAACAGCCATGGTGATCTCTGGTGGGGTGATTGCAGCAATTATTGCACCCATATTGGCAATTCAATTTCAACAGGTAGCAGGCTTACCCGATTTCACTGCGATCTATTTCATCTTTAGTGTCTTGGCCTTGTTGCTTTCTCCGATCTTGTATCTATGGAACAAAAAATTCCAACGCCAGCAGATACAGCAAGTGCTGATTGAACCAACTCAACGTCGCAAACTGCCAAGCACTTTGATTATCGCTGCGGTGATCAGCGGTGCATTTGCCTACTATATTATGAATGTCATGATGATTATGTCCTCCTTGCATCTCAAGGAACATCACTCATTTCATTATGCTTCGATCTCGATTCAGTTACATGTGCTGGCAATGTTTATCCCATCTTTCTTTGTGTCGAAACTGATTCAACGCTGGGGAATGCATACCACGATTTATGTTGGTTTTGCTATGTTGATGTTATCGTCTTTAATTCCAATGTTTGGACAGGTCGGCATCTATATTAATGTTGCCTTGATCGTTCTAGGCGTGGGTTGGAATTTTGCTTATTCAGGTGCATCAACCTTGTTAGCGGGTCTTAACGAGCAGCAAAAACATCGTGTCCAAGGTATCAATGAAACAGGAATTGCTTTGTTTGCGACTTTGGGAGCATTTTTACCTGCACCGATTTTGAGTAGCCTCGGATGGATCAATGCAAACCTGTTGGCTTTATGCATGAGCCTGATCGTTTTTATCTTGTTGGTGATTTTAATTCGCCGAGATCAACCATCAAGTAAAGTTTCAGTGGGCTAACCTAAAACCAGTTAAACGCGGTAAAATACTGCTTTGATTTAAAAGATAGACCACGACTGTTATGACCGATGTTCCTGTAAATGATGAATATGAGCGCCGTTTTGCTGGTGTCGCCAAAATTTATGGAGAAAATGCATTTTCGCATTATGAACAAAGTCATGTCATGGTGATTGGGATTGGTGGCGTCGGCAGTTGGGCTGTTGAGGCATTGGCACGGACAGGGCTTGGTGAGCTGACCTTAGTCGATATGGATGTGGTGGCAGCGTCGAATATTAACCGTCAGTTGCCAGCGATGAGTTCGACACTCGGACAAGAAAAAATCGAAGTGATGGCAGAGCGTTGTCGTCAAATTAATCCACGTATGAAAGTAAACGTGATTGATGATTATCTGACACCTGAAAATGTCAAAGAGATTTTAAATCCAGTACCAAGCATTGTTTTGGATTGTATTGATGACGTCAAAGCTAAACTTGCTTTGATGCTACATTGTCGTTTTAATAAAATTCCGCTGATCGTTTCAGGTGGTGCAGGTGGAAAGCTTGATCCACTTAAGATTCGCGTGGCAGATTTGTCCAAAACCGAACAAGACCCTATGTTGGCAAAGTTACGAACTCAACTGCGTTCCAAAGGCATCTGTAAAAAGCCAAAAGAAAAATTCGGCATTACTTGCGTGTATTCGATTGATAATCCATTTTCAAGCGCAGATGTTTGCCCAAGTGCGGGTCTACGCTGTGGCGGATATGGTTCGGCGGTGGTGGTGACTTCAAGCTTTGCCATGGTGGCAGTGGCTGAAGTCCTGAAAAAGTTGGATCGTATGCAGATTAGCAAATAGTTGTTGAGGGTGATCAGCCCTTATTTAACAGGCATTTAACAACCACGGCAATTGAGCTAAATTGATTAGTGATAGATAAAAAAGTAGAGAATAATCAACATGAGTGTAAAAAATACTTTAGTCAATACAGAACAGCTTATATCAAACAATCAAAATAGTTATGCAGAGTTTTGGCAATGGTTTCAGAAGCATCAGCATGAGTTTTATCAAATATTAAATGCAAAGAATCAAGACGCAATCCAAGAAGGTTTTTTTGATAAATTATGGACTGAATTAGTGAATGTTCATGATGGAATTTTTTTCCTAGCAGGAATGGCCGATGAACACACAGCTGAACTGATATTGACACCAGATGGGGTGATTCGAAATATTATCTTTGTAGAAGAACTTATTGCCGCAGCACCTGAAATTACAGGGTGGAAATTTACAGCCCTTAAACCCGCTAGTGAAATCCATCAGACCTGTATTGGCATGCATGACTATGAATTTAGTCAAGACACCTTATCTTTTTACTTAAAAGACCACCCTGAATGTCCAGATGAAATAGATCTCTTTGTGGTTCATGATGAATATAATGAAGCGCAAAAAAGTGAATTTTTACAAGGAGTTTATATTTTCTTAGACAATTACTTAGGAGAATATGATTCGGTAACCAAACTCGATCAAGTTTCAGTACAATCCAGACAAGATGCTGAAAAAGAATTAATGCCGATTGCAAATTTAAAGAAAATTTTAACCTTAAAGAACAGTGAAATTTCTCGTTTTGATAAAGTGACTCGCTCAAATACAGATGAGGATGAATATATAAGTTTAGAAGGGGAGACCCATGAGGGTTTGCCACTTATTGCGACGTTGAATAGTACATTATTAGCGTGGGATAAAAAAGCATCGCATCCTTGGTTGATGATTATTGAAATACCTTATGATGGTGAAAATTTTAACGGTATGCCACCATCAAATGAATATGAGTTGCTTGAAAGTATTGAGCAGACATTAGTGGCTGAGTTAAAAGATGTAGAAGGGTATTTAAATATCGGTCGAGAAACTGGCAATAATTTAAGAACGATATACTTTGCTTGTAAAGATTTTAGAAAACCATCCAAGATAATTGACCAAATTATTCAAAATAATAGAGATAATTTTGAAATTGATGTTAGTTTTTTCAAAGATAAATATTGGCGTTGTCTGAATAAATTTGGGAGATAAAAAGCGTCATCAATTGAATGCTAAGGTAAATAGATCATTGCTATCTAACTGCTATTACTCAAATTCATGCAAATAGTATTTTTATGATGACTAGAGGAACTATGTCCATAGCGATTGAGCTACTTGGGTATATAAGTTTGGTGAGTTCATAATGACTCACCATAGGTTAAGCCTGCGGATACTGTGGTGCTAAGCGGTAATAGCTATACGTCACATTCGGATCTTTATAGACATCATAGCTAGTTTGCTTATAGTCAGACACCCATTGTGAACCGGTAAAGCCTGCAATGTGCCCATAGCGATGCTTTTTAGTGCGGTGGATAATGTAGATATCACCAGGTTGTGGGTTGTTAAATTCAGGATTAATTTTCTGATAACCAATTTGCTGTAAGGTGCGTCCCCAGTCTGATGCTGCAACAGGGTGCTGTACAATTTTAGCACCTGCTGACTGTAAAGCGATTCTGACAAATTTGGCACATTGCGATGAGCTACGATAAGACGCTCTTTTAGCCAACTTTTGAGAGAATTTACTGACATCAATGGCTGGCTCTGATGGAGCCTTCGGCATTTCTCGATAAGGAATAACCACCTGTTGCGAAGGTGGGTGAATCATACTGTGATCAACTGAAGGTACATCATAAATCATTGTGAATCTCTACCGCATTTTCAAAACAACTGAACGTGTGCCAGAATTTATTACGGCGCCCATAGTAAGCGATAAATCTTAAAAAAACTGAAATGTAACGTAATAATATAACATTTTAGCTGTTATCCAGATCACTTAGCTAAATTGCTATTTAAGAATCTTTTTCATTATCAGTAAGTTGTTGGTTGATTAGTTTAGATAAAATGATTTGTAAGATTATATTTCATTTTTGATTAAAAAATATACATATTGGCATGGGTATTAGATCTGCTTTGATGCATAGTTTTTATATAAGTTTCTGTTTAATATCATGATACAGGGTGAGTTGTTTGAATTGCTCCGTCCTGCGAAATCTTCTAATCTTCATCAGTATAGTGCAATGAATTCAGAGATATATCAAAGATTTTGTTTTGAATAGCTGAGTGTTTAAAATATTCAGTTCAATATTGCGATGCTTGATGGTGAATACTCCAATATCAATCACCTTATTCTGAATAAAAAACAGAGCCATTTCCTAAGACTGCTTTTTGCATAAAATCTAAAAATATTCCTTTGGCTGACATCAGTATTGCAGTACTTGCCATGGCGCCATTCCTGAACGTATAGTGATGCGCCGCGTTATGTTGAGGCTGCGATGAATGTTAAATATTGAGTTTGAGGGAAATCGTATATGAAAAGGACATTACTGACTTCCTTTGTTTTTGCCAGTATCAGTTTGGGATGTTCACAGTCTAATGAGGCACAAAATCAAAGCAATACGCAAGCACAAACGCCAGATCTACACTCAAATAAGCAACATTTCGTCAATCATCCTGAGCTTAAAGCATGGGTCGGGCATTATTCTGGCGTGGTTCCATGTGCGACTTGCGTAACCAGTTGTGATGGCTGTCTGGGGACAGGAATTGATCTTAAAATCAACGCAGATCAGACCTTTGTCTTGGAACAAAGCAATAATAATGATAATAGCCCAGCTAAAATTTATGTAGGGCAATTTAAGTTTCTGGATCATGATCAATTAAAAATTCAGCTACAAGGTGTTCCCACCCGAAATATGATTATGTTAGGTGATGAACTGACTGAAATCATTGATACAAAAACACAGCTGCCTTTTGATTCTTATGAAGAGTTCCAGTTAGCTAAAAAAGCTTAACTTTGGTTATGTTCATATTGAAAGGGCATCGGTCATACTGAGCCATGACACATTTTTAAAGATCGACAAATCCTGCCCTCAAGGGACATCAATTTTGGTTGCTTCTGGAAGATGTAATTGCGAAATTACGCTTGAGCATAACCAGGAGTTTAAGTGGTTAAGCTCAAGTGATTGGTGAGACTTTTAGCTTATCGCAAGCTCAGTGGTGGTGGAACATAGCGGATTGCACCATGTTCCGAAGCCGAAAAGTGATGTTTAGCAGATCAGATTAGTTCTGATGCTCTTTTAAATAATCTTCAGTGCGTTGCATCGCAGCCTGAATATTTTGAATGGCCTGTTCAATATCAGCGATGGTTTTGGCATTACCGCCACTCAGCGCTTGACGCCATTTACGTGCGCCCGGCAAGTTTTGAAATAAGCCCAGAATATGACGGGTGATAATTGAAAGCGGTGCGCCTTCGGCCACACGTTGATGAATATAAGGCATCATTTGCTGCATGATCTCAAAACGATCAGGTGCTTCCAAATTCCAGAGTTGGCCCATCTCTGCCAATAAATACGGATTGTGATAAGCCTCACGACCAATCATCACCCCATCAACATGCTGTAAATGCTGCTGTGTTTCTTCAAAGGTTTTAATGCCACCGTTAATCTCAATGGTGAGGTGTGGGCGTTCTTGTTTAAGGCGATAAACATCTTCATAGCGCAAGGGTGGAACTTCACGGTTCTCTTTTGGAGATAAGCCCTGCAAGATGGCAATACGCGCATGTACGATAAAATGGGTACAGCCTGTTGCTGCTACCGTATCGACAAAATGTAGCATTTCTTCATAGGAGTGCATGTCATCAATCCCGATACGATGTTTCACCGTCACTGGAATCGAAACAGCTTTTTGCATGCTGTGAATACATTCTGCAACGAGATTGGGTTCAGCCATTAAGCATGCCCCAATTTTGTTGTTTTGCACGCGATCACTTGGGCAGCCTACGTTTAAATTGACTTCGTTATAACCCCAGTCTTCAGCCATTTTGGTACAGGTGGCCAACTCTTGTGGATTGGAGCCGCCGAGTTGTAACACAATTGGATGTTCTTGTTGGTTGAAGTCTAAATGACGGTTTGTTCCACCATAGATAATCGCACCCGTGGTCACCATCTCTGTATAGAGAACCACATTTGGATTAAATAAGCGTGCAAAAAAACGGTAATCCTTTGTTGTCCAATCCATCATGGGGGCAACACTGATGCGAGGTTCTTTAGTGTTATCAATGGTTTTTTCAGTAATCATATTAAAAAACATACCTTTACAGTGTTGCTGATTTTGATCTATTTCGATTTTTTACGCCTCATTTAGCACTATTATTTTTGATATTTACGCCAAATTACGCCATTATAGCCTTAAGAAAACAATAAGGCGTAAATCATGGGGACAATTTCACAGCGTAAATTAGCCGATGGAACCATACGCTTTCGGGCTGAAATTAGAATAAGCCGTAAAGGGTTTGCAAATTTCAAGGAAAGTAAGACGTTTAGTTCTATGCGACTCGCTCAAAAATGGCTTGCAATGCGTGAAGAGGAAGTCGAAGAAAATCCAGATATTTTATTAGGTAGATCGGATGTGACGAATATCACTTTAGCCAATGCCATAGACAAATATCTTGATGAAGTTGGCAGTGAATATGGTCGTACTAAAACCTATTGTCTTCGCCTAATTCAGAAATTTCCAATAGCGCAATATATTATCACAAAAATTAAGCCAGCCGATATTTCAGAACATGTCGCTTTGCGTAAGGCTGGATATGCTAAATTAGATTTAAAGCCGATAGCGACAAGTACGTTGCAACATGAGTTATTGCATATTCGTGGCGTATTGTCTCATGCTTCAGTCATGTGGGATGTAAATGTTGATTTGGCAGGATTTGATAAAGCAACAGCACAATTGCGAAAGACTCGACAAATATCTTCTAGTGGTAAACGTGATCGCTTGCCGACAACGGCAGAGTTAAAAAAACTGACAGAATACTTTTATCGAAAATGGCAAAAGCCTGTTTACAGCTATCCCATGCATTTGATTATGTGGTTTGCAATATTTTCATGTCGTCGTGAGTCAGAAATTACTGAAATGTTATTGGCTGATTATGACGAGGATAATGAAGTGTGGAAAGTACGGGATTTAAAAAATCCGAATGGCTCAAAGGGTAATCATAAAGAATTTAATGTATTAGAACCTTGCCGAAAAATGATTGAACTTTTACAGGTGAAGAGTACGCGAAAACGTATGTTGAATCGAGGATATGACAAGGATTTGCTCATTCCTCTAAGTCCTAAAACGATTGGAGGTGAATTTAGAAATGCTTGTAAAATCTTGGGAATTGATGATTTACGTTTTCATGATTTAAGGCATGAAGGTTGTACTCGTCTTGCTGAGCAAGGTTTTACAATTCCTCAAATTCAGCAAGTGAGTCTACATGATTCATGGGGGAGTCTGGAAAGATATGTGTCAGTGAAAAAAAGGAAAAAGACAATAGAGTTGGATGAAGTGTTACCCTTCATTGGTGAAGAGTAACATGATCTTGATTAGCATATTTATATTGTAGATCTAGGACGCGAGCTAGATCTTTGACATGGACAAAGTACGGAGCTTTTTGGCTATTATCTAGTCGGAAGCAAGAAAATGGAAAATCTTGATTTCTTGCTTTTTCTAACATTTTTACTTTACTGAGATGAGGGTAGTAATCCTTGACTACATCCTCTAGTTTAACTGTTGTGCTGCGGTAGCGCATAAATAAGTAATCAGATGTGGAGAGTTGTAGAGCAGCGCCATTCATGATTTTATTCCTATCATTTTGGTTGATGTGCTCACTGTAAATTTAATGGAATTTAAAAAGTAGAGTGATGCTTAATTAGTAGATAATTAGCGTATCATGCTATTTAATACATTGTTATTTAAGGTGATTTTAAGTGGTGAATTTAGACATCATTTCTGATTTGAATGATTTAGAGCAAGAAATACTTTTCACATTTAAGTATTGGTATGACTGTGATTTTGAGGCCGATATTACGCATCCCTCATATCTATTAGCTAGAGATAAAATCATACTGAGAATGCAACAAAATGATTACTTAAAGAATCCACTTAGAGTGACAGTACTTCCACAGTTTTCAAATGATCCTAGATTTAAACCGAATCAAATATATGATTTTTTTATAAAAATAGATTTACTAAAAAGTGAAAGAAGTAATTTATCTTCAAGAACTTGTAAACAAAGGTTCTCCGAAATTTTAATGGGATATGTAGATACAATGGGGGCTTACTATTATTGTTATAACATTGGATTAGCAAGAAAAGTGAGTGCAATTCGAGCAGTTAGGGCGCGCTATGATAAAAAATTATTACCTAGGCGTGAAATTTTATACAGTGTTTTACGTGAGCAATGTACTTTAAATGGGCGTAAATGGAAGAGCTTGAATCAGGCTGTAACTTCAATAATTCCGACATTGATAAAAGAATTCGAAAAATTTGATGTTGATTGGGTGAAAGCCTTAATTAAGGAAAAAGAAGAACAGTTAGGAGAGGTCATAAGCGATGGGTATAAGCGTCGTAAAGTATTATCTGACAAAAAGGCTAGGCAAGTAAAAGAATTACAGGAAGAAATTGAAAATCTAACAAGCATTCTAAATTCGAAAAACCCCTCCGCTGCATTAAAGAGTTTTGGCTACAATATGCCATACAACAATACTGACTACATGGAGGAAACAATTATTCACGAGTTAAGAAAAAATCAAGATTTATTGAAAGAAATTTTAATTCCAAAAAATGAAAGTTAAATAAGAGAGAATCACATTTTTACTGTTACACCCAATTATTCCCTCATATGGATTAGGGGGAGCTGCACTTATTACAGTACTCTTTTTATTAGATTGCTATCAGATTCTACAACTCTACTTCCTCCACATAAATCGCACTGAATTCACTTTGTATTTTTTAAGTATCGTCAGCAGTAGTAGCCTATTTTACTTTGCCGAGCTAAGAGGATTTTTGCCCAAAAAAAATTCAAACGACATTTAAAAATTGAACAGTTGTGTTTGATTTTTGGGGCTAATGGCCTTTCTGATATTTTGAATAATAACTATAAATAGTGTGATTTTTGATTTATAAAATATGATTATTATGATAAAAAATACTGAATAATATTGTATTAAAAATTTCATAAGTACCGTATATCGAGGGTTTTAATGAGAATAACTCCAACTTTATCTAAAATTTCAAAAGAAGAAATGTATGATTTGCTTAGGGTTCGATATAGAAAGACTTATGACGAAGCCAAGCAAGAGGGAGTGAATCAGAATATTCTCATTTTTAGGGAATCAATAGATGTCATTCAGTTCTATGATCGTTGGCTGCTAAACATCAAGAATGATGAGGTGATGAGTAAAAGAAGATTTGAAAAAATGGACTTTAAGAGCAGAGAAAATTTCTTAAAAGATGTTGGTTCTTTGCAATATGCATCTGGATTATTGCCTGAATGGCATGGATTGGAGATACCCGCATTTAGAAAATTTGTACAATATTTGATGGAACCAGAAGTGCAAGGCGGGTGGGGAAATCAGACAAATATTGTCAGGTGGTTTAATCAGTTTTTTCAACAAAATAAATTTTGTATGAACAGCCCTCAGGATTTTAGTTCCATTTCTGGTGAGCAATTGACACAGGTTTATTTTGAAATATCTGAATATTTAAAACCAAAAATGAAAACTGATGAAACAGTTAAAGAAACATTTGCCTTGTCGGATGAAGAAGAGAGCTATTTTCAGTATTTCAAAGACACATTAGATCGAAATGGGCAAGTGTATGTCATGTGTTTGGACATTAAGTTATATGCACCTTCCGATGATTGTTCAGACAGTTACACCAGCTTATTCAAAGTACTAAAAGGTAAAATTGATGCTATACGCCAGTTGATAGCTCAAACTGAGAATTTACAAAGTTATTTATTAAAATTAGAGCCGATGCAAAAAGCTGGTCTAAATTTGCATTGTATATTGATGTTTAATTGTAAACATTCGAATTTCTCAGAAGATGGGATTATTGCTCAGTTACATAAGAAAATGAAACAGGAGGCTGGTCTGTCTGCTGAAAGTTACACCCTAAGAAATTGGAATAAGCATCTCCGCACTTATCATCAAAATGCCGTGGGTTTAATAAAAAAGGGTAAGGGCAATGAGCTTTCACTTTATTATTGTTGGTACTGGGTTTACAGCTATTTTTTTTCTGTAGACCAAGTCATAAGCCTGAACATAGACGGCTATAATAGTAACGATGATATTTTTAAGGCACTTTCAAATCAGTCTTTAATGCCTCAAGGGGCATTACTGAAAAAGGATATAACAAAACAGATCACATTTGATGAGCTTTTAACACTTTCTAAGCGCCATAAAAGCTACGATTGCCAGCACCTTCCTCAAATCACCCAAAATTATCTCGATAAAGTTGCATTGATGGATTTACGTTCTGTTTTACTTCCTATCAGTCACAAGGATAAGATTCCACGCAGTAGCTTACTTTATTTGATGGAGCTGTTCTGTGAGACGTTGAAAACGGTTCCAGTAAAACTATTCAATGTGGTAATAACGCCAGCCACGTCTAATAAGAATCGTTCTCCCAAATTTTATAGCGATAGCCTGACGCGTTTAGGGCGTATTTGGTTTGGTCTTTTCAAACACTTAAACGGTGTGGATTATCCTTTTACTCAAATAGAACTACTTGGTTTCGAATCACAAAATGTAATCGATTTTAGGAGATTCTTTTCTTCCAAGGCGGGTGAGTTATTGGATTTATGTAATCACACAATAAGCCCTGAAACAATTCAAAAGTATGAAGAGTTATTAAGAAGGTTTAAAGTAAGTCTGAATGTGAATACTTATAACAAGCAGCTTAAAGAATTAGATAAGTCATTTGAAAAATTGTCAAAATATGCTGATTACCTTTTAGAAAATGACATACTTGTTCATCGATTGCATCTTAAATTTGGTCGTCTGCATGGTGGCAAGTTTAGCAAAAAAGAGCAATCGGCAATTTTGACAGAGTTCCTGCGGGTAGGGCGCTCAACTCAACCTTTACGTTGGTTAAGGGGGTATATCCTGCGTTGGGATGAAAAAGGATTTGAGGTTGGGCAAGACAAAACGTTGTATGCAGACCTAACCTTGATTTTTAATTATGACTCAGAGTTACAGTCTATTGATATATATCAAAGTTTAGATTCATTTTTGAAAAGGTTTATTGACCAGCGCAATGAAAAATATCGAAATTCAGAGGATTTATCTCATAGTGGTTCTCTTGCTTTTATAAAAGCAGAGTTTACTTACCTTCTAGATCCCCAGGTTATTTGGGATGGAGTGATCGAACTTTCGTCAAAACCCTTAAAAATTGAGACTATAGACAAAGTGACTAGGGGAGCTTTTAAAGAAAAGTATTTGCTATATATTTGTTACAAGAGTCTATTTAGCCCAATTCAAGGTTGGGTGCTTAAAGAAAAAAGGCTAACACCAGGGCAAAAACCTAAATCAAAGCATGTACTTGTCAAGAAAAATGACGATGAACAATCATGATTGTTTGCGTGTTTTTTCATTGAAAGCGTTGAATAACTTTAGCTTTGTTGAAAATGAACAATTTCATAAGATTCCCTAGGGTAAATTGATTGAAATGTTTCTATATTCCAATGAATCCTAGGGCATTTTTTTGTCTGAAAAGCTGTAGTAGATATTATATATATGAATTATATAACTAAAGATTAAGAATTAAAAAATACTCAAACACCTGATCTGATGAGCATATTACGGAATTACTCATCATGAACATTCATCAACACACTCTCCTTGAACCAAGACTACTGATTGAAATTGAATCCTTTACCAAGAGGATTATCAACAATGGATTGAAGAGAAAAGACCTACCTGAACTGGTTAGACTGATAGATGCCTTTGAACAAATCTATTCCTGTAATCATGTATATGCAGACTACGTTGAGGTATTCCATGTCATTGCTAAAGGTGAACTTCAACGTTACAGGAAAATGGGAAATGGCTACTTTACGTATGGATCTCTTTTAAATATAGATGAGAGGATATTGAATGAATACAGCAAATTGTTTCAAGAGTATCAGTCAAAAGCTAAAAGTGATCTACGTCAGTATAGGTTTGGAGTAAGTGTAAGGTTTAAAAGGCTTAAGCAACTCTCAGAAAGGTTATTTTCCCGTTATAGCCGTAATCTCGTTGTCAGGGTGGATTTAAAGTATCACGTGGATAAACAGCATATGGTTGATATTGAAATGTTTAATCTACATGTTCAAACGCTTCGTAACCGTATGGCAAATAAGCATACGTGTTTTAAAAACCTGAAACTGAATGCTTGGTGTTTAGAGCAGGCTCCTCTAGGGAGTTATCACGTTCACTTGTATTTGATCTATGATGGTTCTACATCTACGTATGACTGTAAGCTCGCTAGATGGGTAGGCAAGGTATGGATGGATGAAATCACGGGAGGGCTTGGCTATTATTGGAATTGCCATACGTGTAAACATGCAGATGAAGATTTGGAAGACAGTGACACTACGGTAGCAAATACAGAAAACAGTCAGAAAAAGGAAGGTTATAAATATCTTAATGGTTTGGGTATGATTAAGCGTGAAGACCCAAGAGGATTAGAAAGACTTAAATCTGTGTATGGCTATTTAGCTCGTATGACTGTTGAAAAGATTGAGCAACGGCTTAGAGTCCGTGTGAAAGGTATGAGGGCTTTTGGCTGTTCTTCATGTTGATTGAGCAAAAGGTTATATATCTCAATACAGTAGGCTAGAGTTATACATTATTAGTTAAAAATACCATTTGGGACTTTTTAAAGGAATTGTGTCAGAAGTGGCTCAATTCCTACAGGAGAGATCTATTTTAACGCTCTACTAAGGGCTTACATTTCACACAACAGATTTTATGTTTAATGAACTTAATGAGGAAGATCAATAACTCAGCGAGTATTTTATAGTTTATAATAATTTAAATTATTTAATTATTTATAGTGATAAGTATGCTTTTGGATTGGGTAGTTAAAAATAAAGAGTGGGTATTGTCAGGTTTTGGTGTGGTTTTAATAATGACTTTTAAGGATTTAATAGTGTCTTTTATAAAATTTTTGTGGAATAAATTATTTGGTAAATCTACTGAACAAAGTCTCCCTGTTGCTAGTCTTCAGCCAAGTGTTACCAATCAAATAATTATTGGAAATCAGCCAAGTACACAAGCGCCTATTACTTCTACACAGGCTCTTGCGACTCCAATACAGGCTCCTGCGACTCCAATACAGGCTCTTGCGACTCCAACACAGGCTAATCAAATGATATCAATGGCTGATTTGAAGAAAAACACTCACATTCTTTTTGTAGATGATAAAACTTTTAAAATAGTTAAAACATTAGTGGATGAAGGTTGGATACATACGAAATTAGTAAAAGATATTACAACATTGGATAGCCCATTAATTACTGGAAATGAGATCTTTTTCATTGATATTCAAGGAGTAGGGACTAAACTTTTTAATAACGAAGGTATTGGTTTAGCTAATATTATTCAAGAGCGTCATCCAGAAAAAAAAGTCATTCTCTATTCTGCTGAAACAACTGGAAATCGATTCGACCCTACACTAAGGAAAGTTGATGCAGTGTTAGAGAAAAATGCTGAACCGTATGAGTTTATTCAATTGGTAGAAAAATTTGCTAGAGAAATTAGTAATGCATAAGCGGAATGAAGATGTAAGAATACATTTATTAGATGTTAGTAATAATATTCTATTTTCTAACTTGCTAATTTCTGAAAAAGACAAAATAGAAAGTTTATCTTCTAATCAGATTATAAAAAGTGGGAATTCTAGGGTTGCAAAAATAAGTACAGATCATTGCACACTATTTATAATTTCCAGCAATGAGGACTATGTAAAAAGTTCCCAAAAGTTCAAAACATTAGTCTCGACTTATGAGGCTAGTCTTGAAAGTTTGTATAGTACTTATATGCAAATGCAAGAAACTAGCAACAGAAATACTTCAAGATTATTGCATAACGTTGTCTCTTTAAATGCTCATAATATTCAAGAATTTTTTAGTGTGATTCCACAATCAGAATTAATGAATCAACAACAGCAAAGGCAAATTATCTTTGTTGAAAATAAAATTAAAAACAATCTTAGAGAAGTTGCTAAAATTTTATTAAGAATGGCAAAAAATAATGCTGCTATAAAATCTGAATTTACAGTTTTTAATAAGTTAATCGCGAAACAACAAAATTTGAGAATTGATGAACATAATGTTCATAAAGTAATCAGAACAGTTATTGATATGTTCTTTTTAGATTTGATTGAAAAGGAAATTCGTGTTCAATTTTTTTCATATAGTGATGAAACTTATGCATATTTTGACTTTGAATGTGTTCGTGTCGCCTTATATCATATACTTCAAAATACAGTTAAGTATGCTTTAAATAAAACTGATTTGAATATTCATTTACAGGAAGATTCTAGAGAGGTGGTCCCACATGTTTGAACAACTAAAAGCTTATTTATAAGTGATACTCTGCTCTAGTTAAGCTACCTTATTTTGTTGTGGTAGCTGGTCATAGTAAAACTCATCTGGAGTCATTTTGTCCAGACTCGAATGAGGTCGTTTCAAATTATAAAATTCAAAATATGCGTTTAATTGCTTCTTCGCATCCAAAACATTGCTGTAGGCTTTGAGATACACCTCTTCATATTTAACGCTCCGCCATAATCGTTCAACCATCACATTATCAACCCATCGACCTTTACCATCCATGCTGATTTGGATGTCATTTGATTTCAATACATCAATAAATGCATCACTGGTAAACTGACTGCCTTGGTCTGTATTAAATATTTCAGGTCGACCATATTTTTCAATAGCTTCATTTAATGTTTCTATGCAAAATGTAACCTCCATACTAATCGATACTCTATGCGCAAGTACCTTGCGGCTATGCCAATCAATCACAGCACATAAATAAACAAAGCCTTTTGCCATAGGGATATACGTTATATCCGTAGACCACACTTGATTACTGCGCTGAATAGCCAATCCTTTGAGCAGATATGGATATTTGCGGTGAGCTTGATTAGCCTGGCTTAAATTTGGTTTGCAATATAACGCATTAATGCCCATTTTCTTCATTAAAGTACGTGTATGACGTCGTCCTATATGATGTCCTTGACGATTCAACAAATCACGCATCATACGGCTACCTGCAAAAGGGTATTGCATATGTAACTCATCCATACACCGCATCAGCTTCAGATCTGATGCACTCACAGGTTTTGGGCGATAGTAATAACAACCACGGGAGACTTTCAGCAGCTGAGCTTGCTTAGATACTGAAATCTGAAGTGAGTCATCGATTAACTTTTGTGGTTGAAGCGGCCCAGTTTCTTCAACACACCTTCTAAAAAATCAATTTCTAATGCCTGCTCACCGATTTTTGCATGTAGTTTTTTTAGATCGATGGGTGGTTCTGTTGGAGCTTTTGATTGATCGAAAGCTTGCGAGGAAGCTGAAATCAGTTGATTTTTCCAGTCGATAATTTGGTTTTGATGAACATCAAATTCAGCACTCAATTCAGCAAGTGTTTTTTCTGCTTTAATCGCAGCAAGTGCTACCTTAGCTTTAAAATCATTTGAATGATTTCTTCTTGGTCTACGTGCCATAAAATACTCCATATATTGATGTTTATAACATCATTTGGGGAGCAAAATATCACTTATAAGTGTTGTTCAAATTTCCTGATCCACCTCTCTAGCAAAGAAAATATACTAATACGTTTTGAAATGACAAGCCTTAGAGTACTTGAAAATGAGAGAGAGCGTATCTTTGAAGAAAATTATTCAGGTGATTTAGCACATAGAACTGGTAAGAAAGGTGGAGGTTTAGGACTTTATATATCTAGACAAGTATTGAAATTAACAAAAGGTGAGCTTCAATTTTATCCATCCATTACGTGTCAAACCCAAAAGCCTAAAAAGATGTTACAAGATGAATTTGAGGAAAATAATTTTGTAATAATTTTACCTAAAAAACCGAGCTAAAATTGAATAATATGTACTAGCTCAAACCTGATCTGACAGTTACCCATTTGTTAGCGTGTCTGTCAGGTTAAATTAGAGCTTAAATTTAGAAATTGAGTTATGCTGTTTTGTAACTAACCAAAAAATATATAGAAATACAAAATAAGCAATTTTCATGTGTCCGAATTGACTTCAATCCCCCTCACCATTATTCTTAGCATGCTGACCTACATTGTCAGTTGGTTTTGACAGACCAAGCGTATAGCGTATCAGGTACTTATATTCTTCCTGAGTATAAGTCTTGTGCGAAACCTTCTCGTCCCCCTTTGCGGTAGAACGGGAGGGGGACGCGTTCGCGCGTGCTGGTTCTATATGCCCAGTCTGTCAACCCCTTTTCGTTCTGCCACCATAATCAATTGACAGTGATTCGGTAGAACTTCTAATGCATATAGGAGTCCGTCATGGTCATTCAAAACATTCCCTTACTGTACTGAATTCTATTTCAAACAACTGACTTTTCACTAAGCAGTTGATGGGATTTATTCGTCTCATTTTATTCATATCCGCACATCTTCCTGACTCGGGAGGATGCGTCGTTGTGTCTTAAATTTTGATTTCAATACAGAACAATACCAGAGGGGAGCTTTATGAAAATTCAAACATTCAGCATGCTTGCTGTATTCCTTTTACCTATTTTATCTGCCTGTTCATCTACGGATGCCAAAGACCGTAAAGCCTATATCGAACAATGCATGTATCCCAACGTTGCCATTAAAACCGCAGTTGAAAGTGAAGAGGCCTGTAGCTGTCGCTATGACAGCATTCGTGAACAATACGGCAAGCCATTCTTTACTGTACCGATCACCAATGATGAAGACAGACGTCGTCTGGACTTTGCCAGAGGTTATACCGTGGGCAAATGCAGAGGGTAGAAACATGCAAAACAAAAAATTACTTTTCATCATTGCTGTTGCTTTGCTTACAGGCTGTACCTCCAAACAAGAGAAAGCCTGTCAGGAAGAAGCCAATGTAGCTGAAACTGTGATGCAGGCTCGTTTGACCTATGGCGGCTTTGCCGAGGCGACTTATATGCTTGCAGGCGATAACGATGAGCTGAGAGAACAACTCAGACCGATGATTCATGACGCCTTTGAATATAGTCGAGGTGGTACAGCAACTTTCGAAAAAACCAAACAAGTCTTCAAAGATAAATATTACCAACAATGCATGGATAGACCAGCATCTTGATGTGAATACCTAAGCATATAGGGGAGAGGGAGAAGAGATAAAATGAAAAAGATCATGATGTTGGCAACGATGGCTATGTTCACAGTCGGTTGTGGAAAGCAACCAGAAGCAGCACAAGCACAGAATACTGCAGTGACAACCGAAGCAGTCAAAGCAAAGGCTCAAACAGAAAAACTGACTGAGAAAGAACTACAGGATTTGGAGTCTTTAGAAAAATCGCCCAGTGAAGAAACCGCCAGTCTAGCAGGATACTATCTCAGTAATTTGGAAGTCACACCCGTTGCGGAAATACGAGAATTTATTGCCAAAGGCTGGGATGAATGGGAAACACTGAATAGACAAGAAGCGGAGAAGGACGCACAACAGGCACCATCCGACCAAGGCGATGCTTCAATGCAATATCGTATTGAAATCAAGAATCAGGTATTTGGTGGAAAGCATGAGGTTGAAACTGCCTATCTACATTTAATCTCACTATCCGATAGCATTACATTGGATCGAGTGGTGGTGAATCGGGGTAACTGTAGAGCGGATTATCGTGATGGTGCCAATCCTATTCTGTACGGGAAATCCATGCGCTTCTTCTTAAATTGTGATCCACGCAATGTCAGAGAGGTGGTTGCAGTATTGAAGGATGGACGTGAAATTGTGATGTCACCACAATAAGTTGAATGCGATATTTATTATACATACGCACCACGCACTATACAGTTGAATCGTTGAAGCTTTTGAGCGGATTGAAAGAAATTTCACTTATATAACATAAAGATGAATCAATACAAGAATGTGTTTATTGAACTTATTACATAGGGCTCAATGAGCATATTCACAAGACCAATCTAAATCAGGCTGCTGGGCTTCATTCCAATCAAGGGATGGGGTTCAGTAGCCTTTTTGTTTATAAGGACAAAACTCATGGCACATCAACTTGAACAAATGGCCTATGTAGGCGAAACCCCTTGGCATGGTTTAGGCAATCAACTCAGCCAAAACCAACCGATTGAAGTCTGGGCACAACAGGCAGGCATGGACTGGCGTATTGAATCTTCCAATGTCAGCTATATGGCACAAAATGAACGCAGGCAAAGCATCATTCTGCCCTATGAGGAACAGCGAGTACTTTATCGTTCCGATACCCATGCACCGCTTTCCGTGGTCAGTCAGCGTTATCAGGAAGTACAACCTAAAGAGATTCTACACTTTTATAAAGACCTGACCGAACAATCGGGCTTTGAATTAGAAACCGCAGGGGTACTTAAAGGTGGCAAGAAATTCTGGGCATTGGCACGTACAGGACAGACTTCAGCCTTAAAGGGTAAAGATGTCAGCAATGGCTATATTCTCTTAGCCACCGCTTGTGATGGTACTTTAGCCACCACAGCACAATTCACCAGTATTCGAGTGGTGTGTAACAACACCTTAGCCATAGCCTTGAAAGGACAAAACTCAAGTGCAGGCGTGGTCAAAGTGCCACACAGCACCAAGTTTGATGCTGAGAAGATTAAACAGCAACTCGGGATTTCAGTCCGTGCATGGGAAGAGCACATGTATGAAATGAAGCAACTGAGTCAACGTAAAGTCACCCAACAAGAAGCAGCAGCCTACTTTGATGCCGTGTTTAATAATACCAGTCTGAGTATGGCCGAACAGGATGACAGCATTATTCAGTTCTATCGTAATGTTGCCAGTCAAGCAGATTCCACAAAAGCCGAACCGAATGGACGAGCCATGTCTAAAGTGATGACCATGTTTAATGGACATGGGCGAGGGGCAGAACTGAGTTCAGCCAAAGACACCGCGTATGGGCTACTATGCAGTATCACCGAATTTGCTGACCATGAACGTCGTGCCATGAGTCAGGATCATCGACTGGATTCAGCATGGTTTGGTGCAGGGGCTGGCTTAAAACAACGTGGCTTAGAACAGGCTTTAAGGATGATTGCTTAAGTTTGCTTTAAGTTTTGAGATTAAATTAAAAATTGTCAATCAAGCAAAGTTTATGTTGCACCACCTCCAGAGCATAAACCCTTTATAGCCACATCACATGATGTGGCTTTTTTATGCCCGAAATTTACAAAATAGGAAATCATCATGAATACAGCACTAAACACACCTCTGAATGTAACACCGAGTCCAATGGTTAATATCCATACCCATCGTCCCAAACTGTTTACCGCTAAACGCTTTGTAGACACCAAGAAACTCAGCCAAGCCGAATGGTTAGCAGTACGTCGACAGGGTATCGGCAGTAGTGACTGCGCCGCAGCCTGTGGACTCAATCCTTATATGTCGATGTTGGAATTGTGGATGATTAAAACAGGAAGAATTCAACAATCGATTGAAGATGAAAGCGAAGGACATGCACCGTTGTACTGGGGCAAAAGACTTGAACCTTTAGTCGCTGAATACTACAGCATGCACACCAACTACAAAGTCCGACGGGTCAATGCCGTATTACAACATCCCGAAGCTGATAAACATTTCATGCTCGCCAACTTGGATTATTCGGTGGTGGGTGATGCCGATGTACAAATTCTAGAATGTAAAACCGCAGGGGAATATGGTGCCAAACTGTGGCGAGATGGTGTGCCTTTATACGTGCTGTGTCAGGTACAACATCAATTGGCAGTGACAGGTAAGAAAGCCGCGCATATTTGCGTACTGATTTGTGGACATGAAACTCGCATCTTTAAAGTCACCCGTTCAGAATCGGTGATTCAACACATCATCGATGCGGAGCGTTACTTCTGGGAATGTGTGGAAAAGGATACCCCACCTGAAGCCGATGCCAGTGAATCGGCAGCCAAAGCATTGCAACTACTCTATCCTGAACATGTACCACTCAGCACCACAGACCTCACTGAAGATACGCAAGCCAATCAACAGTTTGAACAATTGATTCAGTCTCGCAACCAAATCGAAAAGTATCAGGAGCAATTCGATCGACTCAAACACCAACTGCAAGCCAAGATGCAGCAGGCTGAACGCGCAACATTCACCAGTGGTTCAGTGACATGGAAAAAGGCTAAAGACTCAATCAGTTTAGACAGCAAGGCATTACTGAAACAGCATCCTGAATATTTGAGTCAATTTCCACAAAGCAAAACAGGCTCACGGCGTTTCAACATTTATGCCAATGATGATTGAAGCCGATTTAGCCTAAGCAAAATACAAGACACCACCTAAAAATCCCATGCCTCAGCGCATGGGATTTTTTATGTCCATTTCATTTTTAACCAAACAACACATTTAAACGACAGAGGAAATTATTATGATTAAAGGTTTAGCAATCACACCACCCATACTTGGCAGAATCAGTATCGGCAAGGTCGTGGAGAAGAATGGCAAACGACTGCCCGAAAAGGATGACCAATTTACCATTACTAGCCAAATTCAAGGCAAAGAAGGTTGGGTCAAGCATCCACTCGATGAACAACTTCGTGCGAAAGCACCGAACCAAAAGCTCAGAACCATACCAGTCCGTATGATCTTTAATGATCCTGAACTCAATCTACGTGCAGAGTACAGTTTATTTGATCGTCAAACAGGGCGTCCTGTTTGTGTGGGTAATGGAGAAACTTGCCAACGATTGACCAATCAAGGGGTGGAACAACATCCATGCCCATCACCTGATCTCTGTCCTTTGGCACAAGGTGGTCACTGTAAACCTTATGGGCGCTTGCATGTCAATTTAGATGAGTCGGATGAACTAGGGACATTCATTTTTAGAACCACGGGCTTTAACAGTATCAGAACTTTGGCTGCACGATTGTCTTATTACCATGCAGCATCGAATGGTTTACTTTCATGCCTACCAATGCAATTGACCTTGAGAGGCAAGTCCACGACGCAAAGCTATCGCACGCCTGTGTATTACGTGGATTTGACACTTAGGGATGGTGTCAATCTGCAACAAGCCATTCAAGTGGCGAAGGAGATTGACCAACAAAGCAAAACTTTAGGATTTAATCAACAGGCTTTAGATCAGACGGCATGGCAGGGTTATGGTAATGCACGGTTTGAGGTGAATTCAGAGGAAGGATTAGATTTGGTGGAGGAGTTTTATACAGATGAGCTTGTTGAATCTGAACAAATGAAACCTGAGTCGAAACCCAAGGTTAAAGCAAAGTTCAATCATGGGGATGGTTTTGTGCAGGATATTCAGCAAGGGTTGCAGGGGAGTGTGAGGGCAGTGAATTGAAGCTAATCGTAAAGAATCATTAGATTCTTTACGAGTTATACACTCGATTTATTTTTTATCATATTTAGTATCAATAGCTTATAGAGCTATCGTATTAAGTCTAAACTTTGTCTTTATTCAAGCTAAATTTTTCAATACACCACATCTATCAACTGTGCATGAACCATCGCATGTCTTTCTTATATCTAATAATTGTTCAATTAGTTTTTGCTGATTTTTGATACTTTCTTGTACATCTACAATATGTGCGTCAATTAATTCATTTACTTCTGAACAGTTTTGGGTGGGTAAATCTTTATAAGAAAGCAATCTTTTGATTTCATTAAGATTCATATTTAGAGAGCGGCAATTAACTATAAATTTTAATCGGTCGATATAAGCTTCGGAGTACATTCTATAGTTCCCCTCAGTTCTTTCAGGCTGAGGAATAAGACCCTCCTTCTCATAGAATCTAATAGTTAGTACTGAACAAGAAGTTTTCTCAGATAACTCACCTATTTTTAAAAACATTGAAATCAACCAAATCTAGCTTGACTCTATAGTAGCTATAGGGATTCTAATATGCAATAAGTGAAAATATGACTATAGGCACATCTATGAGTGGTTGCGGTTGTAATGACGGTTCTTGTGAAGACACTAAACCCAAACAAAATATATCTGAAACCGATTCTTGTAGTGGTACAGATTTAAATACTGAAACAAATAAAAAGTCTTGTTGTGATAAAGGTATTGCTAGCGAGTCTAAAGAGCAGATCACTGTAGATGCTTGTGGTGGTAGTCAGCCTTGTTCAGCAAAGGCTAAATCATGCTGTGGAACTGATACAAGTAATCAGCAACAAAATATAAATAAAGAAACAGGCAGAGCAGCCCTCATTAGCGACTATACCATTCCTAAAATGGATTGTTCCGCAGAGGAGCAGATGGTCAGAATGTCTTTGTCCTCTTTAGAAAGCGTTAATAGTTTAATTTTTGACTTACCAAATCGAAATCTAAAAGTTTTGCATGAAGGCAATACTGATTTAATTACGTCAAAACTTGAAGCACTCGGATTTGGAGCAAAGTTAAATTCAACTGAAATCTATAATGATAATAAAAACTCGAAACAGACCAGTACCTATATTATCCCTAAAATGGATTGTTCCGCAGAAGAGCAAATGGTGCGAATGGCTTTAGCACCATTGAGTGAGGTAAAAGCCTTAGTTTTTGATCTTCCGAATAGAAAATTACAGGTTTTCCATACCGATGGAATTTCAGAAATCACAACGAAACTTGAGGGACTCGGTTTTGGAGCTAAGCTTGAAAGTACTGTTGAATCAATAAGAACTTTACCAGATAGTCCTGATCCAACTCGGCAAGCTAAAGTGCTCAAAATACTACTCGCAATTAATGCAGTGCTTTTTGTCATTGAATTTATTAGTGGCATTATTGCCGCTTCCACAGGGTTAATTGCAGACTCTCTTGATATGTTTGCTGATGCTGCCGTTTATGGCATTGCACTTTATGCAGTAGGTAAAGCAGCAAAATATCAAGTGCGGGCAGCTCATTTCGCTGGTTGGATTCAGCTCATACTCGCTGTAATTGTAATTGTTGATGTCGTTAGACGATTTATGTTTGGAAGTGAACCTGAATCTAATCTTATGATTATTATCGGATTCTTTGCACTTATAGCGAATGTCAGTTGTTTGTATCTCATATCAGGGCATAAAGATGGTGGAGCTCATATGAAGGCAAGTTGGATTTTCTCAGCGAATGATGTGATCGTTAACATGGGCGTAATCCTCGCAGGCGCACTCGTTGCTTGGACAGGTTCAGCTTACCCTGACTTGATTATTGGAATTATTGTTTCTTTATTCGTGCTGAATGGTGCTCGAAAAATTTTGGCTTTGAAATAGGACGATTAATCATGAACTTATTTCAAGTGAAACCTAATCAGTTTGCAAAAATTATTGATCTCAAAAAAGGGGAACAATACAGCAACAACGATCCTGTACTTGAAAGGCTTGAGTTACTGGGTTTTAGAGTTGGTGAATCGCTGAAAGTCCTCGAAAAAGGTCTATTCGGTGGTGATCCGATCTTAGTCCAAATTGAAACATCGCGCTTTGCCCTAAGAAAAAATGAAGCTGAACGAATTTTTGTAGAGATTGTCAATGAACACTAAAAATATTGCACTCATTGGTAATCCCAATTGTGGTAAAACCTCACTGTTTAACACCCTTACTGGTACTCGGCAAAAAGTTGCAAACTATGCAGGTGTGACTGTTGAACGTAAGGAAGGTTTCTTTAAGTTACCTTCAGGAGACACTGTTCGAGTATTGGATTTGCCCGGGACTTATAGTTTAAAACCAAGTAGCTTAGATGAAGAAGTAACAAGAGCTGTCTGCTTCGGTGAGCTAAAAGGTGAAGTATTACCTGACATTTTTGTTTGTGTTGTTGATGCTACAAATCTTCACCTTCATTTAAGCCTAGTACTAGAGGTCAGAGCGTTAAATAGACCGATGTTACTCGTCTTGAATATGATGGATGAAGTAAAAAAACGTGGAATTTCAATTGACACCTCAAAACTATCACAACTTTTAGGAGTGCCTGTTGTTGAATCCGTCGCTGTGAAAACAAAAGGGATTCAGGAGCTATTAACGCAGTTAGATCAAAAAAATCTATTTGTTGCACCTTATCATTCTGAGCTAAATCATTTTGATCAGATTAAATACATTACTAAGCAAGTTATTTTAAAAAATGACAGTGGTGATAAACGAACTGCATTTTTAGACAAAATATTTTTACATCCTGTCTTTGGCCTACTAATTTTAACGCTGACCATGTTTGTCATGTTTCAGGCCGTTTTTATTTGGGCACAGCCTTTCATTGCTTTTATTGAAGACTCAATTACTTGGCTAAGTGGTGCAATTGGCCCCTTGATTTCGCATCCACTATTAAGAAGTTTGATTGTTGATGGTGTGATTGCGGGTGCAGGCAGCGTTCTAGCCTATATGCCTCAAATTCTTATCCTTTTCTTCTTTATTTTGATCTTAGAGGAATCGGGTTATTTGCCAAGAGCAGCCTTCTTATTAGACAAACTTATGTCTAAAGCAGGGTTAAGCGGTCGTTCATTCATTCCATTACTTTCCAGTTTCGCTTGTGCTATTCCCGGAGTCATGGCAACAAGAAGTATTAGCTCTGAACGAGATCGTTTAGCAACGATTATGATTGCGCCATTAATGACATGTTCTGCTCGACTACCTGTATATGCTTTATTAATAGCCGCGTTCATTCCTAATAAGTTGGTTTATGGGTGGCTCAGCTTACAAGGTTTAGTCCTGTTTGGACTTTACATGTCAGGAATCATATCTGCGCTATTGGTTTCTTTATTTTTAAAGTTAGTTCGAAAAGATAAAACTGAAAGCATTTTTATTTTTGAATTACCAACTTACCGTTTACCAGATATTAGAAATGTTGCATTAGGCCTATATGACAGAGCAACAATTTTCTTAAAGCGAGTTGGTGGAATTATTGTCGCTTTATCAATTTTGTTATGGGTACTCGTGACATTCCCTCAGCCACCAGATAACGCCACAATGCCTGCAATTAATTACAGCCTAGCAGGGCAATTGGGGCACATCATTCACCCTATTTTTGCCCCAATCGGCTTTACATGGGAAATTTGTATTGCGCTCATTCCTGCAATGGCAGCCCGTGAAGTAATTATTGCTGCATTAGGTGTGATTTACGCTATGTCTGGGGATGAAGATACAGTCACACAAACTCTGCTCAGTCAAATTTCTGGGCCTGATGGATGGGGACTTGCAACAGGCTTATCACTCTTGGTTTGGTTTATTTTTGCACCTCATTGTCTTGCAACATTAGCAACAATCAAGCGTGAAACAGGTAGTTGGAAACAACCAATTATTATGGCTACCTATCTGTTTTCACTAGCATATTTCTTCTCTTTTGTTACGTATCAGATTGCTAGCCGCATATAGTTAAGTTGAAAATCGAACAGCGGTGAAATTATCGCTGTTTGTATCTTCTTAATTAAAGTTAGAATTTTGAAGTAGAAGTTTTATTATGAAAATGGGTATATTGGGAATTGCATATATATGTTTATTCGTATATAAATATATTCAAAGATCCTGTTGAGTTTGAGCAAATGTCTGCTACTCCAAACGTTAAAATTTATCACAACCCTGAATGTGGTACATCACGTAATACATTGGCATTAATTCGTAATGCCAATATTGAACCTGAAGTTATTGAATATCTTGTCAATCCGCCATCTAAAAGTGAGCTTATTCAGCTGATTGCGGATGCGGGTTTAACAGTGAGAGAAGCGATTCGTAAAAATGTTGCTCCATATACAGATTTAGGAATTGATCAAGAGGATTGGACTGAAGATCAATTGCTTAACTTTATGCTTCAGTATCCAATTTTGATTAACCGTCCATTCGTGGTGACTGAACTAGGCACTCGCTTAAGCCGCCCGTCAGAAGTGGTTTTGGATATTTTGCCATTACCGCAAAAGGGTGCTTTCACTAAAGAAGATGGTGAACAAGTGATTGATGAAAATGGTCAGAGAGTAAATTAAAAAATTTAATTTTTGTATATGATTATCTGTATATCCAAATGAATAAATAGGTAGCAAAGATGGATCAAGTTAATTTTTTTAAATGTTTATCAGATGAAACCCGTCTCAATATCGTGACTTTAATTGCTGAGAATAAAGAACTCTGTGTCTGTGATCTGACAGAAAAGCTACAACTGAGCCAACCCAAGATTTCGAGGCATTTGGCGTTATTACGTTCTTCAGGATTGTTGCAGGACAGACGACAAAGCCAATGGGTGTACTACAGCATTAATCCACAACTACCAGCTTGGTGTTTTGAAATTCTAAGCACTTTACAAAAAACATCACCCAATCAAGTTGTGGTCGATACCAATATGTTTCCTATAAATAGTTATTGTGAGTAATAGATTATGAAATTCCTTTTTTTGTGTACTGGAAATAGTTGCCGTAGCATTTTGTCTGAAGTGCTGTTTAACAGTCGTGCGCCTGCAAGTTGGAAAGCGTACAGTGCAGGCAGTAAGCCATCTGGACAGGTACATCCATTGACCATTGAAACGTTAGAAAACTTAGGGCTTTCGACCGATGGTTTGTGGAGCAAAACCATTGATGATTGTGAACAATATCAGCCTGATGTGGTGATTACCGTGTGTGATTCAGCAGCGCAAGAAGCGTGTCCGCTTTATTTGGGTGGAGCGATCAAGGCACATTGGGGCTTGGCTGATCCATCACACTTAGACTTACCTAAAGAAGAAAAACTAAAAGCATTCCAAGTGACTGTAGACCATATCAATCGTCGTTTAGATGCATTGTTGGCACTGGATACAGCGCATATGTCTCGTCCTGAATTGATTGCTGCAATCAATCACATCTCAGATATTGAATGAGAACATCATGGCTCAACAAAGACTGTCATTTTTAGATCGTAACCTCACGCTATGGATTTTCATTGCGATGGGGTTGGGAATTGCGATCGGTGTGTTCTTTCCACAAGCCTCAGTGGCATTGGATAAAATGAGTGTGGATTCCGTCAATATTCCAATTGCGATTGGTTTGATTTTGATGATGTATCCACCTTTGGCAAAAGTGGATTATGCAGCGCTACCACAAGTGTTTAAAGACAAAAAAACCTTAACTTTGTCTTTGGTACAGAACTGGGTGATAGCACCAGTATTGATGTTTGCATTAGCCATTATTTTTCTACATAGCTATCCAGAGTATATGACAGGCTTAATCCTGATAGGACTGGCTCGTTGTATTGCGATGGTCTTGGTGTGGAACGGTTTGGCCTGTGGGGATAACCAATATGTTGCTGCATTGGTGGCCTTTAACAGTATCTTCCAAATTTTATTTTTCAGTACCTATGCTTGGTTGTTCTTGACCTTCTTACCACCGTATTTTGGTGTTGCAGGGCAAGTGATCAATGTGGATTTCTGGACGATTACCCATGCGGTACTGGTGTATTTAGGGATTCCATTTTTTCTTGGCTTTATGACCCGATTCATTTTAGTTCGTGCTAAAGGTTTGGCTTGGTATCAAAATGTCTTCTTACCTAAGATTAGTCCACTGAGTCTACTGGCTTTATTGTTCACGATTGTGGCGATGTTTAGCCTGAAAGGGAACGATGTGGTGAGCTTACCGATGGATGTCTTGCGTATTGCGATTCCATTGACCATTTACTTTATTGTGATGTTCTTCATCAGCTTCTTCATGAGCAAATGGATGGGGAACGATTATCCTAAAACCACAGCAATTTCTTTTACTGCTACGGGAAATAACTTTGAATTGGCACTTGCTGTAGCGATTGCAACTTTTGGTTTAGCCTCACCTGTGGCGTTTACCACTGTAATTGGCCCACTGGTTGAAGTGCCTGTGTTGATTGCTTTAGTTAGCGTGTCTTTATGGCTCAGAAAAAAGTTTTTTAAAGCAGAGGTGTAATTTCTATGACTCTCCCAAATGTAGATATGAATCTTTTGGATCAACCTACTTTAGAAAAAGTACAAGCTAAAGAGTTGGATCATCCACCGCGTATTTTACTGCTGTATGGTTCTAACCGTGAGCGTTCATACAGCCGATTGGCCGTAATGGAAGCAGGACGTATCTTGGAGCAGCTAGGTGCCGAAGTAAAAATCTTTCATCCTAAAGGGCTGCCTTTACCTGAAGATGCGGACACTGAACATCCAAAGGTTAAAGAGTTGCATGATTTACTCGCTTGGGCAGAAGGAATGGTGTGGTGCTCACCTGAACGTCACGGCTCAATGAGTTCAATTTTCAAATCGCAAATTGATTGGATTCCATTGGCAGGTGGTGCGATTCGCGCAACGCAAGGAAAAACTTTGGCATTGATGCAGGTCAGTGGCGGTTCACAGTCTTTTAACAGCCTAAACCAGATGCGTATTTTAGGCCGTTGGATGCGTATGATCACTATTCCGAACCAATCCTCTATTCCAAAAGCTTTTTTAGAGTTTGAAGAAGATGGACGGATGAAACCTTCATCCTTCTATGATCGAATTGTCGATGTCATGGAAGAACTATATAAGTTCACCTTGCTCACTCGTGGGCAAAGTCAGTACCTCACAGACCGTTATTCAGAGCGAAAAGAGTCGGCAGAAGAATTATCTAAGCGTGTCAATCAACGTAGCTTATAAACTTTAGGTGATCAGAAATGCAAAAGAGACATTCTAAATTAGTGATCTTAGGTTCAGGACCTGCGGGTTATAGTGCCGCTGTATATGCAGCACGCGCAAACTTAAAACCCACATTGATTGCAGGTATACAACTTGGTGGTCAATTAACAACGACCACTGAGGTAGATAACTGGCCAGGCGACCCAGAAGGTTTAACTGGTCCTGCACTTATGGAACGAATGCAAGCCCATGCTGAACGCTTTGGCACAGAGATTGTGTATGACCACATTAATGAAGTTGATTTAAGCGTCCGTCCATTTGTGCTTAAAGGTGACATGGAAGAATTTACTTGTGATGCACTGATTATTGCAACAGGTGCGACAGCACAATACTTGGGTCTTGAATCTGAAGCTAAATTCATGGGTCAAGGTGTCAGCGCATGTGCAACTTGTGATGGTTTCTTTTATAAGAATCAAAAAGTCATGGTCGTGGGTGGTGGTAACACAGCAGTTGAAGAAGCACTTTATCTTTCTAATATTGCTGAACATGTCACCTTAGTTCACCGTAGAGACAGTTTACGTTCAGAGAAAATTCTACAAGATCATCTTTTTGCCAAAGAAAAAGAAGGCAAAATTAGTATTCTTTGGAACAATCAAGTTGATGAAGTCTTAGGTGATAATACTGGTGTTACTTCAGTTCGCTTGAAGTCAACTTTGGACGAAAGCATACAAGATGTTGAAGTTCAGGGCTTATTTGTTGCTATTGGTCACAAACCGAATACAGGTATGTTTGACAGTCAACTCACTCTACGTGATGGTTACATTCAAGTACAAAGTGGTACTTCAGGCAATGCAACAGCAACTTCTGTGGCTGGGGTATTTGCTGCGGGTGACGTTGCTGACAGCATTTATCGCCAAGCAATTACTTCGGCAGGCTCAGGTTGTATGGCAGCTTTGGATGCCGAAAAGTATCTTGATCAATTGAGCAATTGAAAGGCTCATTTAAACGCTTGAAAACTGTATGAAATACGCCCAGTCTATTGCAGACTGGGCGTTAAATTTTGATTATGACAATAAATAATAGGAGATATACTTTGACTCAATTACAAGCTGAAGTCGATGTAGTCATTATTGGTGGTGGTCAGGCAGCACTTGCTACAGCTTATTTCCTCAAACGTAAGAAAATTCCATTTATTATTTTAGATGATCAATCTCAGGCGGGCGGTGCATGGTCACATGCTTGGGAATCGCTTCGTCTTTTTTCTCCAAATACTTGGAGCTCTTTGTCAGGTTGGATGATGCCAACAACTGAACAAACCTACCCAACGCGAAATGAAGTGATTGACTACTTGTCGGCATATGAGCAACGCTATCAATTTCCGATTATTCGACCAGTTCATGTCGATCATATCGAACAAAAAGATGGCTACTTAGACGTGTATGCTGGCGATCAATATTGGCGAGCTAAAGCGGTGGTCAGTGCTACAGGGACATGGAGTCAGCCTTATATTCCGCATTATAAAGGACGTGAACGATTTGAAGGATTACAAACGCATTCAGCACATTATGTGAATCCAGATCCTTTTATTAATAAAAAAGTGATCGTAGTTGGTGGTGGTAACTCAGGGGCACAAATTCTTGCCGAAGTCTCAAAGGTTGCAGATACCACTTGGGTCACAGCAACACCACCTCAATTTTTATCAGATGACGTTGATGGGCGGGTCTTGTTTCTTCGGGCAACTGAACGTTTAAAAGCTCAACAGGAAGGTCGTGTGATTGATCAACCCGTTGGTGGTCTGGGTGATATTGTCATGATAGACAGTGTCAAAGAGGCACGTGAACGTGGCGTACTACATAGTCGAGAACCCTTTACCTCATTTGAGGAGCATTCCGTTGTTTGGGCTGATGGTACAAGACAAGCGGTAGATGCTGTAATTTGGTGTACAGGATTCAAGGCTTCACTGGATCACTTAAGAAGTCTGGATGTTGTCAAACCTGATCAGACGGTTGATGTGAATGATGGACGCTCAATAAAAGTAAATAACCTTTGGTTGGTTGGCTATGGGGAGTGGACAGGCATGGCATCCGCTACACTCATTGGGGTTTCTAGAACAGCAAGAGCAGCGGTAGATCAAATATATGCTTATTTGGCTAATGTTTAAGAGCTATGCATTTAAGGCAGTGTATAGAAAGGTTTGCATTACCCCTCAATACTTTATGGATACTTCTTTATTGTGATGTTACTTCATTCAAGAAAATATAAACTCATTGCTGTTATGGGCTTTACACAGATTCTTGCGTGGAGCTCTACATTTTATCTACCCGCAGTACTGGCTAATCTTATTGCCAAAGACACAGGATGGTCTCTAACTTTAGCGATTGTAGGATTGTCTTGGGGATTTATTGTTACAGGTATTTGCTCTCCAAAAGTTGGACGGTTTATCGAGCAATTTGGTGGAAGAAAAGCACTCTCTATTAGTTCAATATTCTTCGCTATCGGACTGTTATGTTTAGGGCTTTCCTCTCATCTATTGGTTTATTATTTTGCATGGACAATGCTCGGTATTGGTATGGCTTTTGGCTTATATGATGCTGCATTTTCAACCTTGGGGCGATTACTTGGTCAAGATGCAAAAACAGCGATAGTAGGAGTAACACTATTAGGTGGCTTAGCCAGTACTATCGGATGGGCGCTCATCGTATTTTTAGAAGGCTTATACGGTTGGAGAATTACTTGCTTCATTCTTGCATTATTTCATCTGCTGCTTGGTTTACCGTTGCATTACTTTTTACTTCCTAGAGAAGAACAAAGCACGGAAGCTCATGCTAAAGAACTCAATAGCCAAACCAATCTACACAAAGAAGGTAATCGACTCTTTATGTTGGTAGCCGTTATTTTGACGGTACAATCTTTTGTTGTGGCGACAATTTCAGTTCATTTATTATCGATGCTAAAAACCATTGGTTTTAGTGTATCAACAGCCCTTGCGATCGGGATGATGATTGGTCCAGCGCAGATCATTGCGAGACTGCTTGAGTTCTCTTTGTTTAAAAACTTACATCCAAGTTGGTCGAGTCGTGTTGGAGTATTGATTAGTTTCTTTGGCATCATTTTTTTGTTTACGGATGGATATGCCTTAGCCTTGCTTGGCGCGGCTTTATATGGCGCAGGCAATGGTATTCTCACTATTATTCGAGGCACATTACCTCTTGCCTTATTTGGGCGAGAAGGCTATGCAACCAGAATGGGCTTATTAGGTCGGCCTATCATGATTGCATTGGCTTTTGGCCCTCTCATCTCTGCATTTATTCTTGAAAAGTGGGGAGTCAATATCTTATTGATAATTTTAACTACGTTAGTTTTTATCGCATTGCTTGGCACGTTGAAATTACCCATTCAGCAGGTCTAAGAAGTAGCAGGCTATACTTTGGCTGAGTTGATCCAATTGGTCGGATTAACCCATCGAGTAACGTTCCAAGGAATTATTTGAATCCTGCAATAGAAGTTGGTTTGGTCAAATGCACTATTCCAGATAAGCCGAAAAGTCCGAAGCAACGCTATAGGTTGAAATGATCAAATTTAGGTGTAGAGTTGAGATAAAATGAGCTAAATGCTACTATATTGATTAATAAACGAGCGCTTAAAATTAAAATAATAGTATAGTGAAATTGGACGAAATATGGACGTTATTTGCGCCTATTTTACGCCTAAAAATTTTAAAATTTCTAATAAGTTTTTGATTTAAATTAAAAATAAAATTTTACTGGTCCAATCCATCATCGGGGCGACGGAAATACGTGGCTTTAATGATTCAAGTGGTTGCATAAACGGTTCTCGGATGTGGACAAGAAAAGAAAGGGCAGCATTATACGAGTTTTGTGATCAATTCACCAATGCTGATCCCCGTCACTTCAGTTTTCACTATGCGGATGAATTGCTAGGAGGTGAGCATATTGTTTTTCTTCGTCAAAAGATGGTCGAAGAAACTAAACAACATACAGGCAAAGACCAGACTGATTCCAGCCAAACAGGTCATACTCCAGCCGCCGTGATTCCATGCAAAAATACCAAGGGCCGAACCACATGCACCCCCAGTAAAGTAGGCGGTCATATAAATAGCATTGATACGGGATTTTGCATCAGGACGTAAACGGAAAATCACACTCTGATTGCTGGTATGGACCAAGGCCAATGCCAACTGAATCAATGCAAAGCCGAGGATATAACTGAGTAACACGCTTTGCCCAAAATAGAAGCAGATCCAACTCACGATAAATAAAGCACAACCCATCCAAGTCAGTTGGCTGGTATAACCCTGATCGGCATATTTACCGATATATTGCGTAGAGAGCGCACCAAAGATCCCGACCAAAGGCACCATACCAATCAACAGATCTTGCAGATGGTGTGCTGAAGTCAACAGTAGCGCGATCGTTGAATATAGAATACTGACCGCAGCGAAAGCAAAACCGCCTGCAAGTGCACGCAAGAGCAAACGTTTCTCTTGCTTGAGTAACTGCGCCATCGAGACAAAGACTTGCCCATAATTCATTTTCATGCGCATGGCATAAGGTAAGCGGCTTTTCAATGCATAGGCCAAGATCAGCATCAGCACACCACTGACCACATAAATGACTTTCCAATGGAATAGATTAGAAAACAGACCTGCAAGACTGGTTGAGAGTAAAATACCCACCAGTAAGCCACTCATCAAGAAGCCAATTACTTCCCCCGTTTTTTCGGGTTTCACTGTCATGGTGGCAAGCGGAATTAAGACTTGAGCTGCTACCGAGAACAGTCCTGCCATGACGGTACCGAGCCAAAGCATCGGTAAGTTGACCGAGAAAGCGCTAATAAATAAACCTACAGCACAAAATACCATGAGCAAAGGAATGAATTTGGTTTTGTTCACTACATCGCCCATTGGGACAATAAACAGCAGGCCAAGTGCATAAGAGACTTGAGCAAAGGTTACCGTGAGCGCTGCTTGACCTTCAGTCACTGCAAAATACTGCTGAATCGAGTGAATCAAAGGCTGACTATAATAGTTGGCGCCCGCACATAAACCACATGCTGCAGCCATAAACCAAAGTAAGGTTTTATTTTGACTAATATCTTGAGGGGCAGACATAATTTTCTCTATCACTGGTTTATGCGGTATAGGCAGTTGCTTCAACTTCAATTTGCATCCCTGCTAATGCCAAGTGTGATACAGGAATAAGGGTACAGACAGGAAAGGCATGCTGCGACCATAAGTGTTGTATGGTTTGAGCCAAGATTTGAAGTTTCTCCGCATTATGGTCAACCACGAGCATACGTAAAACGGCAATATCTGATAGTTGTGCTTGGGCTGAAGTTAAAGCGTGTTGAATATTATAGAAGACTTGTTGTACCTGTTGGTCAAAATCTTTAGAAAGCTCACCATTTTTATTTTCACCACCCTGACCGGCAATATGAATGGTACGCATATTGGGTGGAACAATGCTTACATGACTATAGCCATTACTGTGTGGATCATAAAGTTCACTGGGATTGATCATTTTAAATGTCGGTTTCATCGTGACACATCACATTGAAGATGGAGATGACTCAGTATCAAAGCTCAATCTAACTTGAGGTCAAGAATATTTTGAACCTAAAGCCAGCAGAAGTCAGAATAAATGAGCGATTTCTCAGCATTTGGGTTTTTAAAAAATTAAATTGAAGAGATGGATTGAGTGGGTGTTTAATATTTGCACCAATATTGTGCAATAAAGCAGCTTTTGCTAGACAAAACCATACAAATATCACTTGAAAAAATGCCTATTTAAGTTTTTTTCATTCTTTTAAATTTTTCTGAGCAACTAACTTCATCTAATTCAGATTTACTGATAAGCAAAAATCGTCTTTCATTCTCACTCTTTGATGGCTTGTTATAAATTGTCAGATAAAAACTCGCCGAAAAGACCAATAAAAGTTCAGAGAAGCCAATCCCTCGCCACAACTGCATGATTATGATGCCGATTCAACCAATACATTGGTAGAGCGTCAAAGAAATAACCAATGTCGATGAAAATGGATTTGGTTAAACGCTCCTGATGATCAGGATGAGAGGTAGAGATGTTGAATAGATACCGCTGTGATCATCCAAATCAGGAAGGGCACAGTATAGAAATGAACCGATTCACGGTGTAAGCGGTCAGATTTGTATGTGAAGAAGAGATGAAAGATCTGCGTTGTTCGATCAAAAGGCAAACCTGCGGATCATACAAGCTCTAAATATAAATGTGAATCATCAGTTCAAAATATAGGTATTTATTAAATAAATATTGGGTGGAAATTTAAAAAAGTTCCATTAGAATCCAAATTTCTACAAAGAATACTCCTGGGGGAAACATTGCTATTTGCGATGTTTACTTAAGAAAAACTAGCTTGAGGAACGCTCATGCAGATCGGAATCCCAACCGAAACTGTTGCAGGTGAAAGTCGTGTAGCGGCTACACCAGAAACAGTGAAGAAGTTGATTAACGCAGGTCATAGTATTGTCATTCAACGTGGTGCTGGTGTTAAAGCTGCCTATATTGATAGTGCTTATGAACAAGTTGGCGCAACCATTACGGACGATGCATATACAGGCAGCCAAATTATTTTGAAGGTACGTGCCCCTAAAGGTGACGAAATTCAAAAGCTTGCGGCGAATACGACTGTAATTGCAATGTTTGACCCTTACCGCAATCCAGAATTAGACCAGTTTGCAACTCAGCAAGTGTCTGCTTTTGCGTTGGAATTACTGCCACGTACGCTATCGCGTGCACAAAACATGGACGTACTTTCTTCTCAAGCAAACTTGGCGGGTTATAAGTCTGTATTGTTAGCTGCGGCTGAATATCAACGTATGTTCCCAATGTTAATGACGGCTGCAGGTACTGTAAAACCTGCACGTGTTGTGATTATGGGTGTTGGTGTTGCAGGTCTTCAAGCGATTGCGACTGCGAAACGTTTGGGTGCAGTCGTAGAAGCAACTGACTTACGTCCAACAGCAAAAGAGCAGGTTGAATCTTTAGGCGGTAAGTGGCTCGATGTGCCAATGTCCGATGAAGAAAAACAACGTGCTGCTGAAGCTGCGAAAAGCGGCTATGGTTGGCAGCCGGGTGAGCAATACATCAAGGACCAAGCTGCGATTGTAGATAAAGCTGTATCAAATGCTGACATCGTAATCACCACTGCATTGATTCCGGGTCGTAATGCTCCGCGTTTAATTAAAGCTGAAACTGTTGCCAAAATGAAACCGGGTTCTGTCATTTTAGATATGGCAGTTGAAACGGGCGGTAACGTTGAAGGTTCTAAAGAAGGCGAAACAGTCACAACTGAAAATGGCGTGAAAATTTTGGGTATTCCAAATATTCCAGGCACAGTTGCGACTGAAGCATCTGCACTGTATGCACGTAACGTTTTTAACTTCCTTGAGACATTATTCGACAAAGACAAAGCCTTTGCGATCAATCAAGAAGAAGAAATCCAAAAAGCGTTACTCGTGACTCATGGCGGTCAAGTACTGCTCAAGCGCGGTTAAGGAGAGTTCTCATGGTTGAAACGATTACAATTTTCGTCCTTGCCATCTTCGTTGGTTATTACGTGGTGTGGGGTGTAACACCTGCGTTACATACACCATTAATGGCGGTAACCAATGCGTTATCTTCCATTATTGTGGTTGGCGCGATGATTCAAACAGTGGGTATGCCTGCGATTGGTGTAGATGCTAACGTTGCATTCCAAAGTGTAAACGTGGTGAGTATCCTTGGTGCGATTGCTGTGTTCTTGGCAAGTATCAACATCTTCGGTGGCTTTGCTGTAACTGCTCGTATGCTTGAAATGTTCAAGCCGAAGCAAAAGAAAAAAGAGGGCTAAGCAATGGAATTCATTCGAGACTATGCGGATTGGTTCTACCTGATTGGTGCTGTCCTCTTTATCTTAACTTTACGTGGCTTGTCTGGTCCTAAGACTGCAATTGCAGGTAATCGCTACGGTATGATCGCAATGGCGATTGCGGTAGTAACGACCTTCTTTGTTGCTGAACATCCTGTTGTTTGGATGATCGGTGGTGCAATGGTATTGGGTGCTGTCGTTGGTATCGCACGTGCGAAAACAGTGCCAATGACACAAATGCCTGAAACGGTTGCGTTGATGCACTCTCTTGTCGGTTTGGCTGCGGTATTGATTGCAATTGCGGCGATTCTGCACAACAACCAACTCAATGTTTTATTTGAACAAAATGAAGCTGCGTTAACAGCTGCTGGTGTTCAACATGCACATATGAGTTCAGTTCATTTATTTGAATTGTTTGTTGGCTGCTTCGTTGGTGCGATCACATTTACTGCATCTGTATTTGCTTACGGTAAATTGGCTGCGAAGAAATGGGCAAAAACAATTTCTGGTGCATGGGTTAAACCAGTTCAAGCAACCATCTTTATTGCGATGCTTGCATGTGGTTTCTACTTCTTCACTACGGGTAACATGACTGCATTCTGGGCAATGACAGCACTTGCACTTGCATTTGGCTGGGTGTGGATTGCACCAGTTGGTGGTGGTGATATGCCAGTTGTGGTATCACTTTTGAACTCATTCTCGGGTTGGGCTGCGGCAGGTATTGGTTTCACACTTGAAAACAATATGTTGATCGTTGCAGGTTCGCTTGTAGGTTCTTCTGGTGCGATTCTTTCTTACATCATGTGTAAGGCGATGAACCGTTCAATCATCAATGTATTGTTTGGTGGTGCAATGGGCGGTGCAGCAGTTGCATCGGCAGATAAGGGTGAACAAGTTCAACGTAACCACCGTTCTGGTTCAGCAGATGACGCAGGCTTCCTGATGTCAAATGCGGACAGCGTTGTGATCGTACCTGGTTATGGTATGGCGCAAGGCCGTGCACAGAATGCGGTGAAAGAATTGTGTGAAATCTTGAAAGAGCAAGGCGTAAAAGTTCGCTTTGCGATTCACCCAGTTGCTGGTCGTATGCCTGGTCACATGAACGTCTTATTAGCTGAAGCAGATGTTGCTTATGAAGACATCTTGGAAATGGACGAGATCAACTCAGACTTCCCCGCAACAGACGTGGTACTGGTCATTGGTGCAAACGACGTTGTGAACCCTGCGGCGAAAGACGATCCGACTTCACCGATTTATGGTATGCCGATTCTTGAAGCGCATAAAGCACGTACCATTATGGTGATCAAGCGCTCTATGGCGACAGGTTATGCTGGCTTAGACAATGACTTGTTCTACAATGAAAAAACCATGATGATCTTTGGTGATGCCAAGAAAGTTGTTGAAGACATGACCAAAGCAATCAATGGTGGTGGTCATTAATCTGACCCTGCTTGAGATTGAAAAAGCCACCTTCGGGTGGCTTTTTTTATCGGGAAATGGCGGTTGTAATTCATTCAATTTTCTCGAAAATAAAATTATTTCACTACATAAGGTTGGTGGTTTGATCAGTATTTTTAAAGTTTTTCATTTGAAAAAATGTTTGTATCTTATAAGCTAATACATACTGATAATAATGCACTCATGCATATCTTTACATCATGATTGAAGTCACAGTTCAAGAAGTACATGAAGACTATCCAATAAAAAAGATTATATTGAATGATTTAGATGTTGGTATGGAGCGATCTATTTGGCTATCTTCTAAAATTACCTGCTTAGATAAAGATAATAATTTTATTTATGAGGAAATAACCATAATTAATCGTTTAAATAGAATTGGTACAATTGAAATCTATGCGGGAGAAAATTATAAATTAGTTGCTTATCAAGAACTTTCAAATGATAGAACAAAAAATATGCCTAGAGTAGATCATTATATTTTTATGGATGATAAATTCATATTGATGGGGAGTGATATAACTGAATTTAATGAAGATTTATTAGGATCTAGAACTAACCACTTCGATAGAAATGGAAATTTATATTATTACGAAAGGTAATCCTCCCATAAATAACCGAAGTTAAAAGTAGAGGTTAAGCAGCCATTAGAGGTGGCTTTCCTTTGTTAGCTTGATGTGGTCTTTCATGGTTGTAATGCCACAACCAGTTTGTTGCATAATCTTGTACTTCATCCAAAGTATCAAATAAATGCTTGCTCAGCCAACTATAACGTATGGTCCGATTATAGCGTTCAATATACGCATTCTGCTGTGGCTTACCCGGTTGAATATATTCAATACGAATACCGTGCTCAGTAGCCCAGCGCACAAATTCGTGACTGATAAACTCCGGGCCATTGTCACACCGAATAACTAACGGCTTTTCTCGCCACTCCAGCAATTGATTCAACGTACGAATAACCCTGATTGTGGGCAATGAGAACCCTGCTTCAATGGCTAGGCCTTCGCGGCGGTAATCATCAATCACATTCAATAATCGAAACTTGCGACCATCGGAAAGCTGATCATGCATAAAATCTAATGACCAAACCTGATTTTCTCGGATTGGTTCTTTCAATGGTTCAGGCGCATGCCGTTTTAGTCTTCTTCTCGGTTTAATACGCAGATTCAGTGCCAACTCACAGTAAATGCGGTAAACCCGCTTGTGATTCCAGCAGCAACTCTCAACATGCCGTAAATACGAGAAGCACAAACCAAAGCCCCAATCGGAATTTTCCTCAGTGAGTTCAATGAGCTGTTCAGCAATGAGTGCATTGTCATCGCTGAGATTGGCTTGATAGCGGTAGCAGGTTTCACTAATACCAAATGCTTTACAAGCCAAACGAATACTAATGGCATGCTGGGCAACTGCCTGTTGTGCCATCTTACGCCGGCAAGATGGCTTTACCACTTTTTTGCCATCGCTTCCTGGATGATTTCGGCCTTTAATCGCTCTTCCGCATACATCTTTTTAAGTCTGGTATTTTCGGCTTCTAGCTCTTTCAGTCGAGCCATTAATGATGTATCCATACCACCATATTTGGCACGCCATTTATAAAAGGTAGCATTACTCATGCCGTGTTCACGGCAAAGGGTCGCTACAGGTGTGCCAGATTCTGCCTGTTTCAAGATGGACATGATCTGACTGTCAGTAAATTTAGATGTTTTCATGCAGAATCTCCTGCTCGTATCTTAAGAGAAAATTCTACTTTTAGATCCTATTATTTTTAGGGGGGATTACCGAAATAAGTAATTATGAACTACACCATTCTCAAGAATATGATAAGGATGGTAAGGAGCTAGGTTTTTGGAATCTGCATTTTATGGAGCATGAAGATGTTTATAGAACTACAGTTAGTGTAACTCGTGAGTTAGAACAGGCTGTAATTGAAAAATATAGAATTAATGATTAAAACTCTAAAGCAATCAATGGTGGTGGTCACTAATCTGACCCTAATCAGGATTGTAAAAGCCACCCTCGGGTGGCTTTTTATTTGGCTTATTCTTTAAAGAAACTTTTCGACCAGTTGCATAGATTGTTGATAAAGATCACGTGCCAATTGCTGATTTTTGGCATGTGAAGATTTCCAATCTGGCATATGCGCACTGACATACTCTCCATTACGATTTTTCCATTCATCGCCAATTGCCATTTGAGTAATCAGGTTTGCTGGAACAGAAGTAGGGACTAAGCCAAGTTTCATCGCCGCATAGACAGGTTTAGGCAGATCGCGATAAATATCCGAAGCGACGCCACCTGGGTGTAACGCATTATTGGTGATTGTGCTGTCAGCTAGTTGTTCTGCCAATGCATTGCTGAGCAGTAAATTCGCGAGTTTAGATTGTCCGTAATAAAATAGCGGATTATAAAAACCCTCTGCGCGGAATTTGTTGGGTTTGATTGAGCCTGCCCAATGTGCAATTGAGGCCAAATGCACAATACGTGCTTGAGGAGATTGTTTTAAAACGGGAAGCAGTTTTTGGGTCAATAAAAAATGACCGAGATAGTTGACGCCAAACTGTTGCTCAAAACCATCAGCAGTCAGTTGTTTGGTTTTGGCAAATAAGCCTGCATTGTTGATCAACACATCCAGATTGCCATAACGATCTGCGATGTCATCCGCTGCTTTTTGAGTCAGTTCAAGGCTGTTGAGGTCGAGGGAGATGAGATCGACTTGCCCTTGATCGAGTGCACGTAATTTGTTTTGTGCTTGTTGTGCTTTCTGTGGGTTTCGGCACGCCAGAATCACGTGTTGCCCTTGTTTGACCAACTGTTCTGCTGTGGCAAAACCAATGCCTGTATTGGCACCTGTAATCAGTATTTTCACTTCCTGTACTCCAGTTATGCTATTTCTTAGTGAGATTGCAAGAATCTGTATAGTGCTGCAATTTTGACAATTTGTCATGTCAAATTTAAAGGTGGGAGATGATTGGTATTTGCTAGTCCTTAGATAGCAAAGATGTTGTTTTTGGGGATTATGTTTTTTAATGGGTTTCAGAATTGAACGTTAGTCGAAATAAGTATTTTCGGGTAATTCTTGTAGTAACTCAAAAAATTGGTGGATTTGTGTTTCTGTAACACGAGCTGTCGAAATCGGTGGTAATTCATCCTTAGTAAAGAAACCCACCTCAGAGGTCTCGATGCTTGGCTTGAGTTCACCGCCAATCAGTTCACACCAGAAGAACGCTTTATAGACATGCAGAAACATAGCGGGGTGAGGGTGCTTTCTTCGGTCTGTGAGCGCGAGGAGTTTAACCGCTTTTACTTCTAATCCTGTTTCTTCAAGAACTTCTTTTTCCGCATTTTCGGCAGCGGAATATCCAACGTCTGCCCAGCCTCCTGGAATAGACCATAAGCCGTCCTGTGTTTCTTTGGCTAATAGAAGTTTATTGTCTTTAAATACAACAGCACGGACATCGATTTTGGGTGTTGCATAGCCAATATCTTGTAGTACGTTTGGGATAAAATGGGAGGTATCAATTTCTTTTAATTCAATCAGGGTACGGACGTGATCAAGTAGTTGCTCATAACGCTCTTTATCGTACACATCTTTGCTGTAGTACAAACCTGATTGCGCGAGTCCTGTAATCTTATTGAGTGTTTCAATCCATTCACTTGAATCTTTCATCTTATTTTAGCTGTGATTAAGCAGAGGATTTAATACTAGCATTGCTATTAAATTTTACAACGAGCAACAGGGGTAAGGATTGAGTCGGCTTATGCTTGCTTGTGTTTAGATCTCTTTTGATTGATGTATGTCGTATAAAAAAAGCGACCGATTCGGTCGCTTTTTTTGAGAGCTTTACGCTACAGATTCGGGTGCACGCCATAAGCTTTCTAAGTCATAGAACTTACGCGCGGTTGGTAACATCACATGTACCACAACAAAACCGAGGTCAATTAAGATCCACTCAGCATCGCGTTCACCTTCGACACCGATTGGGCGGAAACCTGCTTTACGTGCTTCATCAGCAACATTGTCTGCAAGGGCTTTAACATGACGAGTCGATGTACCGCTTGCAATCACAATTGCATCGGCAACATTACTGATCGTACTTACGTCAAGTTCAAGAATATCTTTGGCTTTTACATCAGTGAGAGCTTCATGTACAACGTTTAGGCACGCTTGTACATCTTTGTTCGCTGTTTTGATTTTTAGGTCGTGAGAATTAGAAGCGCTGGGCGATGGTTCTAAATTCATAGAGGGTATATTTTCCTGACAATTGCTCATTGTCAAATATACCGTTTTTCTCTAAAAAGTTCAAATTTTAGCAGTAACAGTTTATGTATTCACATCATTGGAAAAATACTTGTTTTTCCATGCAAAAGATTGATCTGATTGTGTTTTTGGTCTGTATTCTGCTGCAATTAGACCTCGGTAGTCACTTTGTAGCAACCAGTCAAAGATCTGTTTATAGGGGATATTTCCCGTATCGGGTTCATGGCGATCTGGGCAATCGGCAAATTGGATGTGCCCAATCTGATCGATATTTTCCTGTAATCCTGTTAATACATCTTCACCCATCATCGCCATGTGATAACAGTCATATTGCATTTTTAGGGCGGGATGGTTGATGGCTTCCAGCATTTCTTGGGCTTGGGCAATATTTTGAACCAAGAAGCGAGGCATATCGGTGCCATTAATCATTTCAAAAACGGGTTCGATACCTTGTTCGGTCAGCATGTGACAGGCCAGTTTTAGATTGTTTGCAAGCGTATTGAGACACGGCAGCAGATCGGCATCCAGCGGTTGTTTACCAGCGAGAATATTCACACGTGGCACATCCAGTGCAGTGGCGTAACGAATTGCCAGCTCAAGCGCTTGATGGAATTCAATTTCTCGTCCCGGCACACCTGCAAGCCCATTGCCGCCTAGCATCAAGTCACCCGCAGGGACATTAATCAGACAGAGGGAAAGATTGTGTTGTTCAAGTTGAGTTCGAATATCAATCACGTCGAGTTCATAGGGAAATTGAATTTCTACATGCTGAAAACCATGGGCGTGCGCTAAAGCAAAGCGCTCAATTAAAGGGACTTCAGTAAAAATCATGGATAAATTGACTGCAAGATGGCTCATTTTCAGACTCCCTGAATCAATAATTATTGTTCTGTAATTTTGATGATAGTCGCTAAATCCTTATCAGCAAAGCCATTTTCTTGGTGAGCTTGTAACTGTAATAGAGCTTTTTGTGCCACAGGTATCTTTAAGTTAAAACTCTGTGCCAGAAGTAATGCATTGTTTAAATCTTTTGATAGGGTTTGCACCTTCCATTGTACTGGCTCAAAGGTCTGTGTTGCCATACGCGGCGCAAGGATTTGAAAGGGTTTTGAGTCGGCAAAGCCACCCGCGAGTGCAGGTGCAAGTAATGCGGTGTCGACGCCTGCTTGGTCGGCAAGGGCGACAGCTTCTGCAATCAGGGTACTATTGGCGGCAACAATTAATTGATTGCAAATTTTAGTCGCTTGTCCTGTACCCGATGTTCCCATACGGGTGACACGCTGTGAGAGTACATTGTAAATTGGGGTGAGTTGCTCGATCGTCTTCGCATCACCGCCTGCAAAAATAACCAATGTACCTTGTTCGGCTCCCATGGTTCCGCCTGATACGGGAGAGTCGATCCATGTGACCTGTTGTTGTTGAGCAGACTGAGCCAATTGTTGCGTTGCAGAGACTGACAAGCTCGAGAAATCAACAATGATTTGCTCAGCTTTCAAATAGGGTTGAATTTGGGTGAAAACATTTTGCACTGCTTGATCATCGGCTAAACAGGTCAAAATAACAGGATAGCTGCCGATGTCATCGAGCTTTAAGTGTAAGGCACCTTGCTGCTGCAAAGGTTCACATGCAAGTGGGCTACGGTTCCAGACCGCCACAGGATAACCTGCTTGTAAGAGTCGGCTGGCCATACGTGTACCCATTAAACCCATCCCCAAGAAAGCGATTGGTGTTTTTTGATTCGCATGCATGTGAATGTACTCCGTCGGGATTATTTGTATTGACGTGGTAAGAATTGAACTTCTGGGTTCTTGTCCTTTTTACGCGCAAGACTACTGTTTTTACCTAAAAGTAGTTTGAGTTGCCAAAGTTTTTCTAAGCGTAATGCTTTTTCAGGTTGGTGTTCCATCGCATCTAAAACACGCTTCGCTGCCATAATGGCATCTGGTGAGCGTTGTAAAATTTCTTCGGCAATGATGTTTGCTTTTGCTAATGGATCATTGTCTAAATGGGTGACTAGACCAATTTGTTTGGCATATTCAGCATCAAAGATACGTGCAGTTAAGGTCAACTCTTTAGCCAAATCAACGCCAATCAGTCCTTTTAATGAGCGTGTTAGTCCCATATCTGGTACAAGACCCCAGCGACTTTCCATAATTGACATTTGTGTGCTTGGCGTCGCAATACGAATATCCGCTGCAAGTGCGAGTTGCATGCCTGCACCAAAGCAATAGCCTTCGATTGCTGCAATCACAGGGATCGGTAGGTTTTGCCAGATCAGGAACGCTTTTTGAAACAGACTTTGCCCTGGTTTGATCAGTTCCCAAGCGGCAAAAGCGGTATTTTTAGGATTGTTTAAATCAGAAAGGTCGATGCCTGCACTAAATACATTGGCTTCACCAGTGAGAATGACACAGCGGATTGAACGATCTTTTTCAATTTTTTTAGCAGTTGCCACCAGCTCTTTAAGTAAGGCAAAGCTCATTGCATTACGTTTGTCAGGTCGGTTTAGGGAAACTGTTGCGATTCCATTGTTCTTTTCAACGCGTAAAAGTGCCATCTGCCTTACTCTTATTGTGTTTGATGAGGCAGCATAGCACGAGTCTTTAGGTTGAAACATGACAGGGCAGTCACAAAAAAGACTGCCTGTATTTTAATCATTGATTATCCAATATTCCAACTTACAGTCTTATGAGTCATGAGCATGTAGAATCAAGTTGGCGGCTTGTCTCACTTGTTCAATTGCCGTGCTGAGTTCATTGAAACGATGCGTGGTTTCACGAATAAACACATCATCCGCTTTACGACGTTCTTTACGTAAGGTCGAGACAAATTGTTCAAACTCACCTGACACTTGCTGTAAGTTTGGCGTACCGACATAGCGGGTCGCGCCATAGAGGCGATGTAGGACATGTTCCAGTTGTGGAAAATCTTCCATCTCAATCAATTGCTGCATTTCCGCCAGTTCCGTATCAAAACTATCAACCAGCATATTTAATAAATCTTGCGCCAGATCTTCTTTGTTGGCTGCAAGCTGCACGCTTTGTTGCCAATTCAGGATTTGAGGATCAATTGATTCAATTGGTCGCTTGGGTTCAATGCTCGCCGGTTGGGCACTGAAGTTATTTTTGGTCCAATGCGTCAGAATCTGAATGATTTGCTCCATCTGAATCGGCTTGGTCACATAATCATTCATACCAACTTTAAGCAGTTTTTGCTTTTCATCGGCCAATGCATGTGCTGTGAGTGCAATAATTGGCAGTTGCATTCCATTATCAAGCGTTGATTCCAATGAGCGAATGGCGCGAGTGGTATCAATCCCCGACATCACTGGCATTTGAATGTCCATAAATACCAAATCAAACGGCGGCGATTTTTGTTCGATACGCTCTTGAATGATGTCGATGGCCTTTTGCCCACTTAATGCTTTGGTGGTGGTGACATTGAGCTCGCCAAGTAAGGCTTCAAGTACAATCAAATTAGGCAGATGGTCATCCACAGCCAAGATGTGTAAACCTTGGCCATTAAAGTCTTCTGGCTCTTGCTCAAAAACAGGTTCATTGCCAAGTAACTGGACCAACTCACGACGACTCAACGGTTGATACAGAGGGCGAGCACGATATTCATTGAGCATATTCGGCTCAAGACTCATCTGGTAACCATAAACCGCTAAGTTGCCATGATAGCGTTGACGAATCTCTTTGAGTAAGGCCTCTGTATCACCACTATGATCTACAATTAGCCACGTATTTTCCTGCTGGTTCAGATGATTTAAACGGCTAAATAGGTCCAGAATCGACTGGGTCTCAATATGTGAGACATGGTAATTCTCGAGGTATGAACGCAATACGCTGGCCGTTGCTGGGTGGGCAAGATACGACACCACTTGTAAATGATCGAAACGAGGGTGTTCAACAAATTCATCTTGTTCTTCAACTTTAAATGAAGCTGTGAACCAGAAGGTTGATCCTTTCTCTGTCGGTGCACGTTCTTGGTTATCTTCAAAGCCAATTTGACCGTGCATCAAATGTACCAGCTGTTTGGAAATGGCAAGACCAAGTCCTGTACCGCCGAACTGACGGGTAACTGAAGCATCACCCTGAGAGAACGATTCAAATAACTTTTTACGATCAGTGCCACTCAGACCAATACCACTGTCTTGGACACTAAAATGTAGTAAACATTGTCCGATCTCATCATCTTCCATACGTACACGGACAATGATTTCACCATCAGGCGTAAACTTGATCGCATTGGAGATCAGGTTGGTCAGGATCTGTTTAAAGCGTAGCGCATCACCGACCACATGTTTTGGAATGTTCTCTGCGTAATAGAAAGCCATGTTGATATGTTTTTGTGCCGCCAAAGGCGAAAGCATATCCATCACATCGAAAATGGCTTCTTCAAGATCAAACGGTGCGGTTTCGAGTTCTAATTTACCTGCGTCAATTTTAGAGAAATCTAATACATCGTTGATCAGTGCCAATAAGTGTGCAGATGATTTTCGGATGGTTTGCAAATAAAGATTTTGCTCATTACTCAGATTTTGCTGACGCAGTAGTAAATGAATAAAGCCATCAATACTGTTCAATGGTGTTCTAAGTTCATGGCTGATATTGGCCAAAAACACCGACTTGGATTGATTCGATGAAATCGCTTGGTCACGTGCTTGGCGGTAAGTAATGTTCTGGACTTCTAAGGTGTCCAGTGTTCGACGTAAATCTTCTTCGGTTTGCTCGGTATGTTCTTTTAATTCTAAGAAACTAAAGTGTAGGCGTTTCACCACATTGGCAATATCACGCTGTAGCAAACGCAGTTCACCGGTACTGTTCACCACAATATGCTGATCAAGGGTGTCGGCGTTGAGGCGTTGCATTTGCATGCGAATTTCATACAACGGTGCAAGCCAACGACGAGAGAACACGTTTAAACAGAACAGTAGAATCAGTATGGTGATCAGCCCAGTCACGACCAAGGACAGTAGAATTTTATAGCGAGCCAATTCGAGGGGTTGGTTGTCTAATTCAATCATGAGCCAAACAGAATTAGGGTCACCACTGTCGAGCTTCGAACCATAAATGCTGTTGTGATTATGCGCAATTGGACCAAAGAAGTTGCTGTTTTCTGGAAAGTTCGGCCAAAAGCGATTGTTTTGATAGCCAACGCTTAAATAAGTCTGACCACGATTATCAATCAGTACTGCGCGCTGTAGGTTTTTTTCATCAAACATTTTCTGCATGATGTTTTGAGCACGATCATATTGATCGGGTTGTTCTTGTACCAGTTTTAATAAATCATTCGCAGTTTGATGGTAGCGTGCCAAAATGGCTGAAGCATCAGAGCGTTGTTGTGATTTTGCGGAGCTGGTCGTTTCGGATAAAACCCAAAGAATACCAACACCTGTCAAGATGGCAATTGGCACTAAAATCAGTGCAATCAGTTGCCCATAAGCATGATTGAGGCGTAAGCGTTTCGATATGGTCTTATTGAAATTTGACATAGTACGGTCAGATTTATCATTCTGCGCAACATCTTAGCACGCTTTGTGAAAATCAAGGACATCTGCTTGCCAATAAAAAGCATAGTGAAAAGGTGCAGTATCTCTATTTTTTTCATACAATAGGCGCCACCTTGATATCGGTGTCGATCATGACGAATACGCAAACTGATTTTTTAGCAGATGAATTTTTACTGGACGATTATGTCGGTAAAACCCCTTTAGTACGTTTGCAACGTTTAGCGTGTCATACCCAAGCCACGGTATTAGCAAAATTAGAAGGTAATAATCCAGCAGGTTCGGTAAAAGATCGTCCAGCTTATAACATGATTGTGCAAGCGGAAAAGCGTGGACAGATTCAGCCAGGGGATACCCTGATCGAAGCAACCAGTGGCAACACAGGCATTGCTTTGGCGATGGTTGCGGCTATGCGCGGCTATAAAATGAAGCTGATCATGCCGAACAATATGAGCCAAGAGCGTAAAGATGCGATGTTGGCTTATGGGGCAGAGCTGATTGAAGTCACGCAGCAGCAAGGCATGGAAGGTGCACGTGACCTTGCTTTGCAAATGCAGGCAGAGGGCAAAGGCTTTGTGCTAAACCAGTTTGGTAATCCAGATAACGTCGAAGCGCATTACCTGACCACAGGTCCAGAAATCTGGAAGCAAACGGATGGGAAGATTACCCATTTTGTTAGCTCAATGGGGACAACGGGAACCATCATGGGTGTCTCTAAATATCTCAAAGAGCAGAACCCTGATATTCAAATTGTGGGTTTACAACCATCAGACGGTTCAAGCATTGCAGGGATTCGCCGTTGGCCGGAAGAATATTTGCCAACCATCTTTGATCGCAGTCGTGTTGATCGCATCATTGATATTCCACAGATTGAAGCGGAAAAAACCATGCGTAAGCTGGCACGTACTGAAGGCATCAGTGCAGGAACATCTTCTGGTGGTGCAGTTTGGGCTTCGATCAAGATTGCTGAAGAATATCCTGATGCGGTGATTGTCTGCATTATCTGTGACCGCGGTGATCGTTATTTATCAACGGGATTATTCTCAGTACAAGATGAAGATTAACATCTGGCCTTACACTGTTATAATTACAGCTCCCCCTTTATTGAAGAGAGCTGTAATGCAGTTCTGTAAGGGAATTCTAAGATGAATTTACGTTTTCCGATTTTAGTTTTTGATATTGAGACACTGACCGATTTAAAGGCAGGTGCACATCTTTATCATCTTGATTTACCCGAAGCAGATGTTGAACAGGCACTGACTAAAATCCGTCGTCAAGAGTCGGGGATGGATTTTCAACGCTTACCATTGCATGAAATTGTGTGTATTTCTGGATTGTGGGTCGATGAGAAAGGCTTTCGTCTATTTTCATTTAGTCAGGAGCAGCATAGCGAAGCTGAAATGTTGGCAAAATTCTTATCGATCTTTGACAAGAAACAACCCACATTAGTCAGTTGGAATGGTTCGCAATTTGATTTGCCTGTGATTCTATTTCGCGCTATGTACCATGGTTTGTCTGCACCGAGCCTGTTTGATCAAGGTGAAATTGATCATCAAAAGCGTTTTAATAATTATCAGAACCGTTACCACCATCGTCATGTTGATTTGATGGATGTGATGGCAATGTTTAATGGCCGTAATTTCCAAAAATTGGATGATATGGCTTGTTTACTCGGTTTCCCTGGGAAACGCGGTGAAACTGGCTATCACGTGCCTGAATATGTTCGTAATAAACAATGGTTAGAATTGACCAGTTATTGTGAAGGCGATGTATTGAATACATGGTTGCTCTATATTCGGTGGTTATTGTTAAAAGGCCAATTGAATCAACCAGATCACCAGCAGTTACTACAATCAACGATTGCTTATTTACAAACGCAAACGCAACAAACAGAATTTTTACAGGTATGGCAGCAAACATCGCAATATACTGTATTCACCGCAGATACTTTTGCGCCAAAAAATTAGGTTCATCTTTTGAAACACAAAGCCAAACAACGTCCAGCTCAATATCCAACATACACCTTTCAGATTGAAGCTTTTTCTCATGAGGGGCGTGGTATTGCGCATTATGGGACACATCCAGATCATCCTAAAGAAAAACACGGCAAGAAAGTTTTTATCCGTTATGCCCTTGTCGGGGAAACGGTGCAGGCAAAAATTACCAATCAAACTTCGCGTCTAGAAGAGGCGGATATGATCATGTTGGAAAGTGAAGCGGCTGAAAGTCGAGTCGATCCAATGTGTCCACATTTTGGGGTGTGTGGTGGCTGCAGCTTGCAGCACATTCATCCCGATGAACAGATTTTGTTAAAGCAGAATGTTTTAAAATCTCACTTACAACATTTTGCAGGCTTACAGCCTGAACAATGGTTAGACCCGATTCGTTCGGTTAAAGCAGATTATCGTCGCCGTGCCCGAATCGGGGTGCGCTATATTGCCAAGCAAAATCGTTTGGTGATGGGTTTTCGTGAGCATCATAGTAATCATTTAACTGAAATTCAGCAGTGTAAGGTACTTGATCAAACCTTATCTGAATGTTTACCAGAACTTAAGAAACTACTCGAAAGTCTTACAGGCAAAGCGCATATTGGTCATATAGAATTGGCGATGGGAGACTCTGAGGTTGCATTATTAATTCGCCACTTAGATGAATTAAATGTGTCGGATGTCAACCAATTACGTCAATTTACGTTACTCAAAGGATGGCAGTTGTATTTGCAGCCAAAAGGGGCGGATAGTTTACATCGCGTAGATGATTCACAGGCAGAAATGCGTTTGCATTACAGTTTGGATGATTTTGCAGTCAAATTTGCATTTTCACCGTTAGATTTTACGCAGGTCAACAGTGGTGTAAATGCACAAATGATTCAGTTGGCATGTGAATTGCTTCAATTACAGAAAGGGGAAAGAGTACTGGACCTATTCTGTGGATTAGGTAATTTTTCTCTACCGATTGCACGTTGTGTGGGTGAGGCAGGTCAAGTGGTCGGTGTTGAGGCGAGTGATGAGATGGTCAACAGAGCAACTGAGAATGCGCAAGCAAATCATTTGTCTCAGGCGGCGTTCTTTTCACAAGATTTAACAAAAGACTTTTCGCATCATTCTTGGGCGAAACAGGGATTTGATGCATTATTAATTGATCCTCCACGATCGGGCGCATTTGAAGTTATGCAATATGTACCTAATTTTGGAGCGAAAAGAATCGTTTATGTTTCATGTAACCCATCAACACTGGCAAGGGATGCAGGTGTACTGGCACAATATGGCTATCAATTGAAGAAAGCAGCAGTCATGGACATGTTTACGCATACTGAACATGTTGAATCGATTGCCCTGTTTGAAAAAGTTGAACGGCTTGAAAAAATCGAAGAGATAAACGATTAAAAAATGAGTTACATATCCAGAGGAGAAAGGTATGGTCACAGTACGTGAGCAGTTACCTGGACGGCTCCAAGAGCTGTCTGAGGAAGCGACTGTAGAACATGCCGCTGAAGCGCAAAGTAGTCTAGTCTCTTGGCTGGATCGAGTGCGTGGTATTTTGGATGGGGCAGAGCTGAAGCAACTTCAACAGGTTGCGGAGCTGACCTTAGCAAAAGAGTTACAAGCAACGGGAAATCATCGGATCAATACCTTTAGTACTGGTATTGGCATGGCGGATATTCTGGCCCATTTACATGTCGATGAAGACACGCTTTCAGCGGCGGTGTTGTATCGTAGTGTACGTGAAGGGTTGATTACCTTAGAGGATATTCAACAACAGTTTGGCGAGCAAGTTTTGGCTTTGGTCCAAGGCACACTTGCAATGGGTAAACTGTCTGAGTTGATTGAAAAGAATAAACGTCTAGAAGATCATTTTAATAATAACCAGCGCGAACATTTAAATGGCATTTATAAAATGCTGATTTCAGTGACGGAAGATGTTCGTGTTGTCCTGATCAAACTGGCAGAGCGGACCTATGCTTTGCGTGAGCTGGCAACAGCAAGCAAAGAGCGTCAGGAGCGTGTGGCACGCGAAATTCTTACCATTTATTCTCCATTGGCACACCGTTTAGGGATTGCCCAACTCAAGTGGGAATTGGAAGATCTTGCCTTTCGTTATTTAGCGCCAGAACGTTATAAAGAAATTGCATCTTTATTGAATGAAAAACGTTTGGAGCGTGAGCAGTATATTCAGTTTGTCATCGATAAATTGAAAACTGAATTGGCGGCTTATGATATTCAGGCCGAAATCACAGGGCGTGTGAAGCACATTTATTCGATTTATCGAAAAATGAAAAGCAAAAATCTGAGCTTCGATCAGCTTTATGATATCCGTGCAGTGCGTGTGTTGGTGAAAAGTGTCCCAGATTGTTATCACGCTTTGGGTATCGTACATCAGATATGGCGTCATATTCCCAACCAGTTTGATGACTACGTCACCAATCCGAAAGCCAATGGTTATCGCTCATTGCATACTGCGGTGATTGCTGAGAATAAGTCTTTAGAAGTACAAATCCGTACCTTTGAGATGCATAACGAAGCAGAGCTTGGGGTGTGCTCGCACTTTAACTATAAAGAAGGTGCCAAGAATACAGACCATTCCTTTAATGATCGTTTGCATTCATTACGTGCCGTGCTTGAGCATTATCAAGAGCGTACTGAAACCACCCCACATGGTGAGGATGACGAGTCGAATGGCATTGATCAAATTCAAGATTTTGAGAATTTTGAAAAGATCTATGTGTTTAGTCGTGATGGGGACATTAAAGAGTTGCCACGTGGCTCAACTGTTCTCGACTTTGCGTATCATGTGCATACCGAAGTCGGCAATAAGTGCTATGCCGCCCGTGTGAACCAGCGTTATGTGCCTTTAACCTACACCTTAAAGACCGGTGAGCAGGTTGAGATTTTAACCAAGAAAGATCGTGAACCGAACCGTGACTGGTTGGTGAACTCGCTGGGTTATATCAAAACCGCACGTGCACGTGACAAGCTACGTCATTGGTTTAGACAACAAGATCGCAGTAAGAATGTTGAAGTTGGGCGTGAGTTACTCAATAAAGAGTTGGCCCGTTTAGCGATTCACCCGAAAAGTATTGATCTCAAAGATTATTCATCACATTTCAACCTGAAATCTGGTGATGATATTCTGGTGGCATTGGTTAGTGGTGATATCAGTTTGCATGCCTTGATGAATCAAGTGAATCGCCAGATGCACTTGGATCAAGACGAGCCAGAACTGGTGTTAAAACCTGCATTAAACCCACGTGCTAGTCATACATTATCGGCACATGGGATTCTAATTGATGGTTTGGATAATGTTGAATTGCATATTGCACAATGTTGTCAGCCGGTACATGGCGAGTCGATTGGCGGCTATATCACCTTGAATCGTGGGGTCAGTATTCACAAGATTGCGTGTCCAGACTACTTACGTATGACCACCCAAGAACCTGAACGTGCTGTTGAAGCCGATTGGGAAATGCAGCCGACCCGTGGTCAGAGCGTTCAGATCGTGGTGGAAGCTTATGATCGCCGTGGTTTACTGAAAGATCTGACACAAGTGATTTTCTCAGACCAAATCAATATTCGTCAGGTTAATACCATTTCTGAGGCGGATGGTATCGCCAATATGAAGTTGTTGATTGAAGTGAAAGGTTTGGCACAACTGTCACGTTTGTTGGCTCGTTTAGAGCAGCAACCAGGGATTATCAGTGCCAGACGTTTGGTTCAAGGAAGCTAGACAATAAAATAAAAAAGCTGCATTTCGATGCAGCTTTTTTATATCTAACGTTTCGCTAAAAAGATATTGGTGAGTCGGTTTAAAAACTGTGGGCTAATACTGGAGAGCTGATACATCAATTTGGTTTTTATCCCAACAGGTGTGTGGGTTGGGATTAGGGCATGGTCTTTTTGTTGTGCTAAATGCAATACCTGTTTCGCCACATCAGCAGGGGTTAAATCCACACCAATATTTTGAATACTGCCCGCATCCATGTCTTTCACCATATTGGTTTGTACAAATAGCGGCATAACGTCTAAGACGCGAATATTATACTTTTGCCATTCGACATCCAAGGCTTCCGTTAAACCGCGAACTGCAAATTTGCTGGCAGAGTAAGATGCTAAATCAGCTTGACCATAAATCGCGGATGCTGAAGAAAGGTTAATCACACGAGCATAGTGGGCTTGTTGCAGATGGGGCAAGGCTGCATGACAACCATTCAAAACGCCTTTAACGTTAATATCAATGGTGCGGTGATGTGATTGAATGGAGGTGTTTTCAAACGCACCTGAATAGAGAATTCCTGCATTATTGATCAAGATATTCAGTTCACCGGCCCAGCTTTTAAATTCTTGTAGTGCGATCTGCCATTGACGATGATTACTGACATCGAGATAACCTGCCTTGGCATTCTCTCCAAGTTGTTCAGCTAAGACTTGAGCTTGTTCTTCGTTGATATCATAGATGCCAACTTTGAAACCTTTTTTGTGAAATAAACGTGCGATTTCAGCACCAATTCCTTGTGCGGCCCCACTAATAAAAACACTATATGGCATGACTTTCCCTTGCTTTATATTGATAATTTTTGCGTGCGTGTATATTACGCATATGCAGCTTGGTGCTGCAACAATTTGCTTATTTGGGTTTGGAGATCATCATGGAAAAATTATTGGCAATCATGCAAGAGTTAAGACAAAAATGCCCGTGGGATCAACAACAAACCCCAGAAAGTTTGACACGATATGCCATTGAGGAGGCATATGAAGTTGAGGCTGCAATTCGCTCTGGTGAAGTGGATGAAATCCGCAATGAACTCGGTGATTTATTATTGCAAGTGGTGTTTCAATCTCAAATGTTTGATGAAAAAGGATTATTTAACTTTCAAGATGTGGTGGAAGCCATTAGTGAAAAATTAATTCGTCGCCATCCGCATGTATTTCAGGCTGAAAAATATCAAAATTTGGATTCCGAGCAGGTCGGTGAGTTGTGGAAACAAATCAAACAGCAAGAAAAACAAGGTAAAATACAGTCAAGGTTAGATGAGATTAAACATGCGCCAGCCTTGGTTCAGTCACATGAAATTCAGAGCAAAGCCGCTCAGTTAGGCTTTGATTTTGAAAGTGTGGATGATGCCTATGCCAAATTAGATGAAGAGTTAGAAGAGTTACAACAGGCGATAACAAGCCAAGATGTTGATCATATTCAAGAAGAGTTCGGTGATTGTTTATTTTCTTTAATCAATGTGGGGCGAAAGTTGGGGGTGTCGAGTGAGACCGCACTACTGGCAACAATCCATAAATTTAGAAGCCGTTTTGCTTTTATTGAACAACAAGCTCAACAACAACAGAAAGACTTGCAAGCAATGAGTTTGGCTGAAATGGACGAACTCTGGGAGCAAGCTAAACAACAATTAAAATCTCAGGAGAAAGACAATGAAGTTGCCGCATCTCCGCAGCAAACTTAATTTTTTTATAGGTTTTATTCTTTGCTTGGGAGGTGCTTCACACCTCCACGCACAGCAGTTTGACCAATCTTATCAGCAATGGAAAGCACAGCAGCAAGCGCGTGATCAGCAATTGGCGAAGCAGTCAGACAATAATTATTATTTATCTCGACCAACGCAGCAGCACACTTCAAAGCAAGTTCCATCATCTATAAATCTTCAGGGCGATAAAATCAGCTTGAACCAAGCAAGTTTACAGCAATTACAGCTGTTAAATGGTGTTGGCGAGAAAAAGGCGCAAGCCATTATGGAGTATCGGCAAAAAAATGGTGGCTTTAAACAAGTTGATGAGTTAATGAATATCAAAGGTATTGGGCCAAAATTACTTGAAAAAAACAGAGCAAGGCTCATGTTATGAACTTAGAACTGTCGAAATCGGATTGATTAGGCAGACTGAACTGTTGAAACTTCCAACAGAATAAATTGCCCTTTGTGTGTGTTAGAGCTATGATTAGCGACAAATTGTTATTTACGTCCTGACGTAGGAGACAGTGTCTTTTGCAAACTTTGCGTGCGTCAAAATGTGGTTTGTCCACAACTCAACTCCCTTCCTCAATTCTAGATGTGATTGATAGCCTGACAAAAGCAGGCTACGAGGCATATATTGTGGGTGGTGGTGTTCGAGACATGATGTTAGGTCTTAATCCAAAGGATTTTGACGCGGTTACTAATGCTACACCAGCCCAAGTCAAAGAGGTTTTTGGTCGACGTTGCCGGATTATCGGACGACGTTTTGAGTTAGCACATGTCTATTCTGGTCGCGAGCTGATTGAAGTCGCGACATTCCGTGCTCCGCCGAAAAAAGCAGTCACCAGTGCATCTGGGATGATTCTTCGTGATAATAACTGGGGGACGATTGAGCAAGACTTTGCTCGTCGAGACTTTTCGATCAATACCTTGTACTACCAGCCACGAAAAGGGGTTGTACTTGATTTCTGCCATGCAGTAGATGATATCAATACGCGGACCTTACGTTTTCTTGGTGAACCTGCACAGCGTTTTGAAGAAGATCCTGTGCGTATGTTGCGTGCTTTGCGCTTTGCCGCAAAATTGAATTTTAAAATTGATCAATCCATTCTTGATGTTTTTGATGCTGAGATGACGCAATTGTTGCGTGATGTCTCGCCACATCGTTTATATGATGAGTCTCAAAAACTATTCACTATGGGACATCTGACCCGTGTTCTACCGATGTTGATTGAGTTTGGTGTTTGGAAACAGCTGTTTGCTGAAATTCCACCGAATCTTACCGCTTTTATTGAGCGTGCAGCACGGAATACCGATCAGCGAATTCAAGTTGGTAAAACCATTAATCCAGCATTTTTCTATGCTGTATTGTTGTGGAAACCCTTTCTAGAGCGTTGTGATGCCTATCTAAGTAAAGGGGTTGTGCCTGCGGAAGCGCGTGCACAAGCTGGTTTGGATGTGTTGAAGCGTCAAGCGACGCGCACCATCATTCCGCGTTTTGCTGAAACCTTTATTCGTGAAGTTTGGGAAATGCAAACCCGTTTGCTCAATCCAAAACCACAACAAATCGAAGCACTGGCTGGACATGCGCGTTTCCGTGCAGGCTTTGACTTCCTACTGTTGCGGGAAAAATCAGGTGATAGCAGTACTGAAGGTATGGGCGTTTGGTGGGAAGCCTACCAAGAAATGACCACAGACCAAAAAGAAGCTGTGATTCGTCAATACAACCGTCAACGTAGTAAGACACGTCGTAAAGCAGCTGAGGTGGATGAGCCGAAGACTACTGAAATTGAGCCTTTGGTCAATGTACCTGAGCCGAGAAGTCGTCGAGGCAAAAAAGAGCGTGTTAGAGCTGATGAATCGGCCAGTCGTTTTATTGAGAAAGCATCTTCGACTTCAGGTCAAATCAATGCCGATCACCCGATCCTCAAGCGTAAACGTGTACAACGTGATCTTAGCCAAGTGGTTTTTGGGCCAACGCAATGACCATTCGTACTTATATTGGTCTAGGCAGTAACTTAGGCGATTCGCAGCAGATTTTGCGTGAAGCTGTTGCGAAGCTCGCGACCTTGGGAGCTGTACAGGTATCGCGACTGTATCAAAGTCCGCCGATGGGGCCGCAAGATCAACCCAACTATTTAAATGCCGTTGTTCAATTGGACACCACGCTAGCACCACTTGCTTTACTTGATCAATTACAACAATTTGAGCAAGAGTCTGGACGTGTCCGGTTACGACGTTGGGGAGAACGGACCCTTGATCTGGATTTATTAATCTATGGTCAAGCGCAGATCCAAAATGAACGTTTGACCGTGCCGCACATGGGTCTCTTGCAACGTGATTTTGTGATTATTCCCTTATTAGATTTAGATGCTCATTTACAATTAAATGGACATTCATTAAAAGATTTAGAACTGGTGCAGCAAGCAAACTTGACTGTAATAGCAGACCAGTCTTGGGCAACTGCTTAAGACTGTTTCGTTCTGGAAACGCCTGTAGAGGACATCATCATGATTAGTCTAAGTGACTTAAGAAAGTTTAAAGCCGAAGGACGCAAGTTCTCATGTCTTACTTGCTATGATGCAAGTATGGCTAAAGCTATGGAATTGGCTGAAATTGATACGATTTTAATCGGTGACTCTCTAGGAATGGCGATTCAAGGCAGAGACTCTACACTTCCTGTCACTGTCGAAGATATGGCTTACCATACCGCAGCTGTACGTCGTGGTAATGCGCATGCCTTAATCATGACTGATCTACCATTTATGAGCTATGCAACGCTTGAAGATGGCTTGAAAAATGCCAAGACTGTAATGCAAGTCGGTGCACAAATGGTCAAGATTGAAGGTGGGGCTTGGCTTAGCGAGTTGGTGACGGTATTAACCCGTAATGGTATCCCTGTGTGTGTCCATTTAGGTCTAACACCACAATCTGTGCACGTGTTTGGCGGCTATAAGCTTCAAGCAAGAACACGCGAAGCCGCGGATCAATTGATTGCTGATTGCCAAGCGGTGGTTGATGCGGGCGCGGCGGTTTTATTGCTTGAATGTGTCCCAGCTCAACTCGGTAAAGAAATTGCTGAATTATTCCCGAATACGCCAGTGATCGGAATTGGCGCGGGCAATGAAACTGATGGTCAGGTTTTGGTGGTACAAGATATGCTCGGTTTGACCTTTGGTCGCGTAGCACGTTTTGTGCGCAACTTTATGAAAGAACAAGCGGGTGAAACCGCGATTGTTGATGCGTTTAAATCGTACCATGCCGCAGTGCAAGACCAGTCGTTTCCAGCCAAGGAACATACTTTCCAAGTTGAGCTTTAATTCATGAAAACTGAAACAACAATACAAGGCTTAACTGCATCACTTGCGCCTGCGCGCAGTTCAAAAAAATTGATTGGTTTTGTGCCAACTATGGGGAACTTGCACGAAGGTCATTTGACCTTGGTGCGTGAAGCAAAAAAACTGTGTGATGTGGTGGTGGTGAGTATTTTCGTCAATCCAATTCAATTTGGTGCAGGCGAGGATTTTGATAGCTATCCACGTACTTTAGAGCAAGATAGCCGTTTATTGGCAGATGTTGGTTGCGATATTATTTTTGCCCCAACGGTTGAGCAAATGTATGGCACTCAACCACGTTTGACCAATATCAGTGTGGGTCAAATTACCGATGACTTGTGTGGGAAATCACGTCCAGGTCACTTTGACGGCGTTGCAGTTGTGGTCACCAAACTGTTCAATATCGTCCAACCTGATTTTGCTTTCTTTGGTCAAAAGGACTATCAGCAATTGGCGGTGATTCGCCAGTTGGTACAAGACCTGAATATGCCATTAGAAGTCATTGGTGTGCCGATTGTCCGTGCTGAAGATGGTTTGGCTTTAAGCTCGCGTAATGGGTATTTGACTGAACAGCAACGTGTTGTTGCACCGACGATTTACCAATTGCTCAAACAAGCCGAACAGCAATTGCATGAAGGACAAGCTTTGTCACAAGTGTTAGAAAATATCTCTGCTCAATTGACACAAGTGGGTTTTGTTGTGGATTATGTGGAAGCTCGACAAACCAACTTGCAACCTATTCAACAATTTGACCAAAACTTGGTGTTATTTATTGCAGCCAAGCTTGGTTCAACACGGTTGATTGATAACCTACAAATCGACTTTAAAACATAAAAAATGAAGGGCAAAACGCCATGAAGCGTATTCTTATCGTTACAGGTCAATCCGGTTCAGGAAAATCATCTGCACTGCAAGTGCTTGAAGACTTGGGCTATTATTGTATAGATAATTTACCTTTGGCGTTATTGCCTGAAATTGTGGCAAAACTTGATCATGAAAATAATCTGGAGCAACTCGCATTAGGCGTCGATATCCGAAGTACCCGTGCGGATATGCAAGAGTTTGATCATGTGTTTCAGCAGTTACAACGGCACGGCACGGTTGATATTATTTATCTAACCACACAGGATCAGGACTTGATTGCGCGCTTTAGTGCATCACGTCGACCACATCCTCTGGCCAGTCGCTTTAATAGTCTGTTGCAATGTATTCAGGAAGAGAAGCAATTGCTCATTCCGATACAATTCCGTTCCACGGTGCATATTGATACAACGGATAAAAGTGTTCATGATTTAAAACATATTTTATTGTCTAAGCTTGGACAGTCAGATAATTTAATCGTCATTTTACAGTCCTTTGGTTATAAGCATGGTATTCCGTTAGACGCAGATTATGTTTTTGACGTACGACATTTACCAAATCCGCATTGGGATTTAGAATTACGCCGTTTTTCAGGTTTAGATGAGCCTGTACGCCGCTTTTTAGAAGGTAGTCAACAAACCAATGAGATGTTTGAAGATATTTATACTTTTCTAGACAAGTGGTTGCCTGCTTTTGCAGAAGGGCATCGCCATTACATGACCATTTCTGTGGGATGTACAGGCGGGCAACATCGTTCGGTTTATATCGTAGATAGACTCAAACAAGCCCTTGAGGCAAAATGGGCTGTCCAAATCTTACATAGAGAAATGAAGCACTGGTCATGATAGACACAACAATTGATGTAATTAATAAACTCGGCTTACATGCTCGCGCATCTGGTAAACTAATTGAAGTGACGACCAAGTTTCGTTCTTCTATCCAAATTGGTAAAGGCGATAAATTAGTTGATGCAAAAAATATTATGTCATTGTTGATGTTGGGTGCTGGTAAAGGCACTACATTAAGATTGGTGATTGAAGGTGCTGATGAAGATAAGGCACTGGAAGAAATTCAAACGCTGTTCGCAGCAAAATTTTACGAGGCAGAGTAATAGTGGCACGTGGTACCCAACGTTATACCGATGAAGATTTTGAGTCATTAGAAGGACGTGCGAGTAGAACTGAGCAAAAAAAAGCTGTGCAGCGAATGGCAGCTTTGGGTGAGCAATTGGCTCAACTGAATAAAAAACAGATTCAGAAACTTCCAGTTGATGAGCGTCTTATTGATGCTTTACTTGAAATACAAAATATTAGTGCGCATGAAGCACGCCGTCGTCAATTTTTACGTATCGGTAAATTATTGCGAAATGAAGATGAAACTGTCATTTTATCTTATTTAACACCGCAGCAAGGTGCTAAAAAACAAATGCAATTAATGCGTTGGGTTGATCGTATGATTGACCAAGGTGATCCAGTGATCAATGAGTTTAGTAAGGTGTTTAATGCATCTGAACGCCATACCTTACGTCAGCATGTATTGCGAATTCACCGTGATATGAAACAACAGGTGAGAGAAGAAGACCTTGCAGCTTCTAAGCTTAAATTTGTGAATTACGTACAACAAGTTGCTTTGTTATCTGAACAAGGTTAAAACTAAAAAAGAAGTTTCCAAGGAAACTTCTTTTTTTTGATTATGAGTTTGCTGAGCTATCTGCTGCCCGTTCCTTTGCCCATTCTCTTAAAATAAATTTCTGTAATTTCCCTGTCGAAGTTTTTGGGATGTCAGTAATGACCACATCTTTTGGGACTTTAAATCGAGCGAGTTCTTTTTGACAATGGGCAATGATCTCCTCAGCCGATGCGGATGCTCCTTGTTTGAGTTCAATAAAAGCACATGGCACTTCTTGCCAGCGTTGATCAGGTTTGGCTACCACTGCGGCAGTAAGCACAGCAGGGTGGCGATAAAGCACATCTTCAACTTCGAGCGAGGAAATGTTTTCTCCACCTGAAATAATAATATCTTTCGAGCGATCCGTAATTTTGGCATAACCATCAGGATGACTCACAGCTAAATCACCTGTGTGAAACCAGCCACCTTTAAAGGCTTCTTCTGTGGCTTGGGCATTTTTCAAATAACCTTTCATCACGATATTGCCACGGAACATGATTTCACCCATGGTTTGTCCATCATTGGGCACCGGTTGCATGGTGTCTGGATCAAGCACACGCATGCTGTCTTGCAAAGGATAAGGGACACCTTGACGAGAGTGGAGTTGCGCTTGCTCCTGAATGGATAAATCGCTCCAGCCAGCCTGTGAAGCACATAAGGCAGAAGGACCGTAGGTTTCAGTCAAACCATAAACATGATTGACGTTAATACCGATATTGCGCATCCCCTCAATGATTGCTACAGGTGGTGCAGCACCTGCCACCATAACTTCAACATGATGCTCAAAAGCCGTTTTCTGTTCGCTTGGCGTGTTGATGAGCATGGACAATACAATTGGTGCGCCACAGAAATAATCTACTTTGTATGCTGCAATGTATTTGAAAATTAATGCCGGATCGACACGACGCAGACAAATATTAGTACCGCCACTGGCTGCAATTGACCAAGCAAAGCACCAGCCATTGCAATGAAACAGAGGTAAGGTCCAAAGGTATACAGCACGAGGTTTCATACCACAGGCCAAAATATTACTTGCGGCATTCAGATAAGCACCACGATGATGATAGACCACACCTTTAGGATTGCCTGTGGTACCTGAGGTATAACTCAGACTAATTGCATCCCATTCATCTTGAGGCAGTAACCATTCAAAGGCAGGATCACCTTGTGCTATCCATGCTTCATATTCAAATTGACCAATTGCAATTTGTTCACCATCAAACTCAGTATCAAAGACATCAATCACAATAATGTCCTGTGGAACAAGCTGAAGTGCTTCTTCAGCAACCTGACGAAATTCAGGATCGACCAATAGCACTTTAGCTTCCGCATGTTCCAGCATAAAGGCAATGGTCTTGGCATCGAGACGGGTATTCAAGGTATTCAGAACTGCGCCAGCCATCGGCACGGCAAAATGTGCTTCAATCATGGCAGGGATATTGGGCAATAGCACTGAAACTGTATCGTTCTTTTGGATACCTAAATGACGGAGCTGATGCGCAAACTGACGGCAGCGCTGATAAGTCTGTTGCCATGTGATTTGGCGTTGGCCATGGATAATTGCAGCTTGATTGGGATAAATATAAGCAGCCCGTTCCAAGTAGCGTAAGGGTGATAAAGCAACAAAATTTGCTGGATTTCTGGGTAGTTCGTCATATGCACTTACCATGTGTCTTGCTCCATTTCCGTTTTTTTCATTTATTGGTATTAACCTAGACTGTCATCGAGTCTAAATCATTTAGGCTTTAGTCGGAGATGAATCTGAACTGATCTCGGGTTTTTCTGGTTCAGAGGTTTCATCCATAGCTAAACCCGTGTAAAATCTTCGATACTTTTTTATCCGCCGTTTTTTATTTTTTGAGGCTTGCCTCAATACATAATCTCGCGGTGATATGCTCCTTCGTATAGGGCATCACTCCTTAAGGATTTTATTATGCCAATCATTACTTTACCAAATGGTGATCAGAAACAGTTTGATCATCCGATTTCTGTGATGGAACTTGCTCAGAGCATTGGTCCAGGTCTTGCAAAGAATACTGTTGCTGGCCGTATCAATGATCGCTTGGTGGATGCTTGTGATTTAATCACAGAAGATGCGACAGTTCAGATTATTACCCCTAAAGATGAAGAAGGTTTAGAAATTATTCGTCACTCATGTGCGCACTTGGTAGGACATGCCGTTAAGCAATTGTTCCCAGAAGCGAAAATGGTGATCGGTCCTGTGATCGAAGAAGGTTTCTACTACGACATCTGGATGCCACGTCCATTCACTTTGGATGATATGGCTGCGGTTGAAGAGCGCATGAAAAAGCTCATCGATCAAGACTATGACGTCATCAAAAAGATGACACCACGTGAAGATGTGATCGCTGAATTCACAGCACGCGGTGAAGAATACAAGTTACGCTTGATTGCAGACATGCCAAATGAAACTCAAATGGGCTTGTACTACCATCAAGATTATTTAGATATGTGCCGTGGTCCGCACGTACCGAATACTAAATTCTTAAAATCATTCAAACTCACTAAAATCTCTGGTGCTTACTGGCGTGGTGATGCGAAGAATGAACAGCTACAACGTATTTATGGTACTGCTTGGGCTGATAAAAAACAGTTAGCTGCTTATATCAAACGTATTGAAGAAGCTGAAAAGCGTGACCATCGTAAAATTGGTAAAGCATTAGACTTGTTCCATATGCAAGAAGAAGCACCAGGTATGGTGTTCTGGCATCCGAACGGTTGGACCATTTACCAAGTGCTCGAACAATACATGCGTAAAGTTCAGCAAGACAATGGCTATCAAGAAATTAAGACACCGCAAATCGTAGACTTTACGCTTTGGGAAAAGTCAGGGCATGCGGCAAACTATGCTGAAAATATGTTTACGACTCACTCTGAAAGTCGTAACTATGCAGTGAAGCCAATGAACTGTCCATGTCACGTACAAGTCTTTAATCAAGGCTTAAAGTCTTACCGTGATTTACCAATTCGCCTAGCTGAATTTGGTTCTTGTCATCGTAATGAACCATCAGGTTCTTTGCACGGCATTATGCGTGTTCGTGGCTTTACTCAAGATGATGCACATATCTTCTGTACCAAAGAACAGATTGGTAAAGAAGTTGCAGACTTTATTAAGCTGACTTTGGATGTATATAAAGACTTCGGTTTTGAAGACGTGCAAATGAAATTGTCTACACGTCCAGAAAAGCGTGTGGGTGATGATGCACTTTGGGACTTGGCTGAAAAATCTTTAGCAGATGCTTTAGATGATGCTGGCTTGGCTTGGGACTTACAACCAGGTGAAGGCGCATTCTACGGTCCGAAAATTGAATTCTCATTGAAAGACTGCTTAGGCCGTATCTGGCAATGCGGTACAATCCAGTGTGACTTCAACTTACCAATCCGTTTAGATGCATCTTATGTCACTGAAGACAATGATCGTGATCAACCAGTCATGCTTCATCGTGCAATTCTTGGCAGTTTCGAGCGTTTTATTGGTATACTAATTGAACACTATGCGGGCTTCATGCCACCATGGCTTACACCAATCCAAGCTTGTGTCATGAATATTACGGATTCACAAGCGGAAGCAAGTGAGCAAGTGGTCGCAAAACTCAAAGAAAATGGTCTTCGTGCTATTTCTGACTTGAGAAATGAAAAGATCGGATTTAAGATTCGTGAGCGTACCCTAGAGCGTATTCCTTACCTTCTTGTTCTCGGTGATCGAGAAGTTGAAGAAGGTACAGTCAATGTGCGTACTCGCTCAGGAAAAAATTTAGGTACTATGTCAGTAGATGCATTTATTGACTTAGTGAAATCTGCCGTTGCCGAACGTGGCCGGTATATCGTGGAGTAATAAAGATTAAACAGCCTGACCGTAACCAACAACAAGGTGCTAAAAGTAACCGTCCTGCAATTAACGATGAGATCCGTGCGAAAGAAGTACGCCTCGTCGCTGCAGATGGAGAACAAAAAGGTGTTGTTTCATTAAATGAAGCATTGCGTGCTGCAGAAGAAGCTAATCTTGACCTTGTTGAGATTGTGGCGAATGCAGAACCACCTGTTTGTAAAATCATGGACTACAACAAGCACTTATTTGACTTAAAGCAAAAGCAAAAAGATGCGAAGAAAAAACAGCATCAAGTGCAAGTGAAAGAAATCAAATTACGTCCTGCAACGGATGTAGGTGATTACCAAATTAAATTGCGTGCAATTTTACGTTTCCTTGAAGAAGGGAATAAGGTAAAAATCACTTTGCGATTCCGTGGTCGTGAGATGGCACATCAACAGCTTGGTTTGGCTCAATTGCAAAAAATTGAAGCAGACGTTGCTGAATTTGGCGTGATTGAACAAGCGCCGAAGATGGAAGGTCGTCAAATGGGCATGTTAATTGGTCCGAAAAAGAAAAAGTAATTTTTCTTATAAAAAGCACCGCTCTCAGCGGTGCTTTTTTTATGCCTAAAAATGTATAACCTAATTCGAGATAAATCTGTTAAAAAAATTCTCAGCATCATTGGAACAGATGAAAACAAGCTATGATAGGGTTTGTTGATAATTACACTATTTGAAAATAGGAATAAGACATGTCTACAATTACTGGTACTCAACAACTCTCTGAAATTAATCAAAAAGTGCTACAAGAAGGCGAGGTTTTACCACAAGTCACATTGAAAGATGGTAGTCGAGTACAAACCGGTACCGTCGCGACCATGCTGCACAATATTAATTTATATAATGCAGGTGTTCGAGGTACGGTTGAAGAAGAGTTGATTTTAGCGGTGCCCACCTTATTTAAAGTGGGGATGTTTGATTTGTTCTCTGTGGAAGAGTGGATCAATGGCAGTAATGCTGGTCGTAAATTCGTTGGAGAGAAAGCCAAAGAACTCTTGAATAATCAAGCTTAAATCTTTGCAACATTGTCTTTGAAAACACCGCTTTATTGTTTCTTTTCGTGCTTGTCTACTGATCAATAAGTAGGAAGTGTGCTATAACGCAACAACAGTCAAGATAACGATGAATAGGACAATATAAAATGATTGACTTATATTATTGGGGTACACCCAATGGGCATAAAATAACAATCGCCTTAGAAGAAATGGGACTTGAATATCAGATTTTTCCAATCAATATTTTGGAAAATGATCAGTTTCAACCTGATTTTCTAAGAATCTCTCCCAATAATAAAATTCCAGCAATTGTCGATCAAAATGGTCCAAGAGGTGAACCGATTTCAGTATTTGAGTCGGGTGCGATCTTACAATATTTAGGTCGAAAAACAGGTTTGTTCTATCCGACCGATGAGCAAGAGCGGGTCGAGGTTGAACAATGGTTGATGTGGCAAATGGGTGGATTTGGTCCAATGCTTGGGCAAAATCACCACTTCAATAAGTTTGCCTCTGAACGTATCCCATATGCGATTGATCGTTATGTCAATGAAACCAAGCGTTTGTATAGTGTCTTAAACAAACAGTTGATTGGTCAAAAGTTTGTAGCAGGCGAATACTCGATTGCGGATATGGCGATCTTACCTTGGGCATTGCGTTACGAATGGCAGGGCATTCAACTTGAAGACTATCCGTATGTGCAAGATTATATTGAACGCTTAACAGCTCGCCCTGCAATACAAAAAGCCTTGTCGATCAAAGTTGGATGAATCAGGGGATTGGACGACACTGCTACTTAAAGCATTGGGCGATTGCGATGGGATTGTTGTTGCTTACAGCAATCCTTTGTGCTCAGTTGCAAAAGCTCTATTCAGAGAGTCATTTAGCGGTTTTGGTATTTGCTTTTATTACTGTTTTAGGGCTCTTATTTTCTACACTCTTTGCTTGGCTACAGCTAGAGACCAAAAATTCATATTGGAGTAGCTGGTTTTTTGCTGGCTTTTTAAGTTTATCCTTAGTGTTATGTAGCTATCTTGATCATACGGTCTCTATTGACTGGGTAGCGATTTCTGCGGGGGAAATGCAACTTAGCCTGTACCAAAAAATTATTAGATCTGATCTTACCTTTTGGCTGTTATTTGTTTTTCCATTCATTTTTTCAGTTATGTATTTTTCTATTCGATCTAAAAAAGCGAAAACTAAAAATTAATCTTTGGAAAAGCCATGATTTAGGGCATGTAAGCCTGACTATTTTATAATTGTGTAATTTTTCATCTAGTCGATACATGTTCAAGCTACGATGATTTAAGTTCATCAAAGATAAAGCCTCATGCAAGCAAAAATATCAGCCCTTTATTTAAAAAAGCTTGGTTTTAAAGGAGATTTCTCTCCAACTTTGGCCAATTTAAAAAGCCTATTAAGTCTTCATGTGCAAGCTATTCCTTTTGGTAACTTATCCTCTTTTTTAGGAGAAGAGGTTTCATTAGCGTCAGACCCACTTGCGCAAAAATTATTGATTGAAAATCGTGAAGGCTATTGTCTAGAACACAGTACCCTAACCAGAATTGTTTTAACTGAACTGGGTTATGAAGCATATAACGTACTCGGTCGAGTGTATTATCAAAGTTCGCCTGTCAGTACTCCGGTGAGAACTCATTTGGTCACACTGGTACGTATTGATCAGCAATTATTTTTGTATGATCCTGGATTTGGAGGGATGACGCCGACCACGGTTTTATCTTTTGATAAGATCGGTGAAACACAGCAGACACCGTTAGAGCCTTTTAGATTTGTTGAAGCTGCCCAGAGCGGTTTAGATGTGACAGTGCTGACGGAAATGAAATATATGCTGCAAGTCTGTATTCATGATCAATGGATCAATGTCTATGCGATTAACCCTCAACAGCAAATTGCAGATGCAGATGCTGTAATTGCAAACTGGTATATTTCCACCTCGTCTGAATCCTTATTTACCCAGTATTTGATGTTATCTACTGCCAATACAGAAATGCGAATGACCTTAAAAGATCGTGTTCTAAGAACACATGGCAAAGGAAGCTCTGACAAGAAAGAGTTAAATACCTTTGATGAATTTGAACAAACCATTAAAAGCGTTTTTCGGATTGATATTTCACAGGAGATACTCAAAGAGACTTGGGCAAAATTAACCTTGAATCCATAGCATTCACGTTATATGGTCTACTCTTGATGATGTGTGGCTCCGAGTTTAAGAGAACCTTGTTTTGATGTCTTATTTGTTATTGTTTCTCTCAGCCTTTGGTGCTGCCACCTTATTGCCTTTACAGTCTGAAGCGGTATTAATGACCTTGCTGATACAAGGTTTATCCAATCCTTTTTATCTCATCTTGGTTGCGACCATTGGCAATGTCTTAGGTTCCTGTGTGAATTGGTGGCTTGGATTAAAAATTGAGCATTTTAAAGATAAGAAATGGTTTCCTGTTTCAGAACAACGGTTGTTACAAGCACAGCAGATTTATCATAAATATGGCTTTTATTCCTTACTCCTAAGTTGGACTCCTGTGATTGGTGATCCCATTACCTTGATTGCTGGGTTGATGAAAGAGAACTTTTGGCGATTTTTATTGATTGTCACCATCGCCAAAGGTGGGCGCTATTTAACGTTATATGCTTTATATCTCGGGCTCTTTTAATGAGGAAGGGAAAGATGGGCTCTTTCCCTTTTATTTAGTGATCCGAACCTTTCGTAATATCGACTTTGAATAAGTCATTGGTTTTAAACCAGCAATAACTCACTACGGCAAGTGTCATACAACCGCCAAGAATAGTTGCAGTGATTGTGCCGAGGTATTTGGCTGCGAGACCCGATTCAAAAGCCCCTAGTTCATTACTTGAAGAAACAAACATCCCATTCACTGCTGCGACACGACCTCGCATATTTTCGGGCGGGAAAATTTGCAAGATGGTTTGACGAACCACGACAGAAACACTGTCACAAGCACCGGTCATGGCTAAGGCAAATAATGAAAGCCACATATGATTTGAGAAGGCGAACAGAATGGTAAAAATACCAAAACCGGCTACCGCTAATAACATATTTCGCCATGCATGTTGCATCGGAGGAAATTTGGTGAGTGCAATCATGGTGATGAGAGCACCAATAGACGGGGCGGCACGTAAATAGCCAAGACCTTCAGGGCCGACTTTTAGGATTTCCTCAGCGAAAATTGGCAATAACGCAATCACACCACCAAATAGAACCGATACTAGATCAAGTGAGATTGCCCATAAAACGATTTTAGTTTTCCAGATAAAGCGGAAACCATCAGTCAGGCTTTGTAGTACATTCTCAGTTTCCATTTTAGGGAAAGTACGATTTTGTAAACGCGTAATTAAGATGAAGCAGGTGGCCAATAAAGCCGTAACAGCAAATAAGCTGGTTTCACGTCCCAGAAATGCCAGCATAAAACCACCGAGCATAGGACCGATGATCACACCACTTTGCCATCCAATTGTAGTCCATGTTGCACCATTGGCATACAGTTCACGCGGAATTAGAAAAGGTTTGAGTGAGGTTGCCGATGGGTTATAAAAACCTCGAATGGTCCCTAAAGCAAAAATCACGGCATAGATACCCCAAGACAGCGTGCTGATACCAATTTTTTCTAAACCATGTAAGTGGAACAGCGCCCAAAGCACTAAAGGTAAAGGAATGGAAAAGAATAAGCAGATTTTCATAATGGTCTGCTTATTTAATTTGTCGGCGAAATAGCCGCCCCATAGGGACAGGGTAATGAATGGAATCGCTTCTGCCAGACCAATGAAACCCAAGGTAAGTGGATCACGGGTGATTTGATAAAGTGAATAGGCGACGATAATTTCCTGAATCAAAATTGCCAGTGTTAGGCAGAATTGATTAACGGTCACAATAGAGAAATCTCGGTACCGTAATGCAGCGAAAGCATCATTTTGTATAGTCATATTCTTTTGAATTTAAGAGCTTGTATTTATTATAGGTGTTAATTTTATGGATGTTTCTCGTAATTTGAGAATTGGTTATAGAAAATAACGTTTATAGAAAAGAGATGATTTACTATCAAAAAATGAGCATTTTACTTTCGTTTTAGCTTGCTATGCTTTAGAATACTGGCTCCCTTACCTGCAGGTCGTTTTTGCAATGGTGCAAACGTTCCGAACAGGTGTTCAAAAGAGGTTGTTATGCCTAAGATGAAAACTCGCCGTGGTGCAGCTAAACGCTTCAAAGCGACTGCAAACGGCTTTAAGCGTAAACAAGCGTTCAAACGCCACATTTTGACCAAAAAATCTGCTAAGCGTATCCGTCAATTGCGCGGCTGTGTAATGGTTCACGTAAGTGACGTTGCATCAGTTCGTGCTATGTGCCCATACATCTAAGGAGATTATAAATGGCTCGTGTAAAACGTGGTGTAGTGGCTCATCGTCGTCACAAAAAAATTCTTGCTCGCGCTAAAGGTTACTATGGTGCTCGTTCACGCGTTTATCGCGTAGCGTTCCAAGCGGTAATCAAAGCTGGTCAATACGCTTACCGTGACCGCCGTCAAAAGAAACGTCAATTCCGTGCTTTATGGATTGCGCGTATCAATGCTGGTGCTCGTCTTAACGGTTTGTCATACAGCCGTATGATCGATGGCTTGAAAAAAGCTCAAGTGATCATCGACCGTCGCGTATTAGCTGACATCGCTATGCATGATGCAGTTGCATTTGCTGCTTTAGCTGAAAAAGCTAAAGGCGCATTAGCTGCATAAGCTTAGAGATTCAAAGAAGGCCGCTTTTTAGCGGTCTTTTTTATTTTTAGTGAATTGGATTTTCAATAATAGATAATAATCAGAGATAGATAATGCGAGATGAACAATTTTTAAATGATTTAATTCAACAAGTCCAACAAGGTTGCCCATTTAAATATTTATATTTCTGGGGACATACCCCAAAGCAAACCAACCATGTAGACAAAAGCTGTTTTAGCCAGTGGTTTCCATCGCCATTCAAACAGGAGGGTGTTGAATATCTCACAGCGGAACATTATATGATGGCGCAAAAAGCAAAACTCTTTAACGATGAAGATGTTTTTGCACAAATCTTAAAAGTTAAGCATCCCAATGATGCAAAGCAGTTAGGGCGCAAAGTGCACAACTATGATGAGCAGATTTGGCAAGAAAAACGTTTTGATATTGTGGTACAGGCAAACTTTGCCAAATTTTCACAGCATCCTGAATTGAGAGATTTCTTGATTGCCACGCATGCTCGTATTTTGGTTGAAGCATCGCCTGTTGATAAGATTTGGGGGATTGGTATGGCACAAGATCACCAGCATATCCAAGACCCGAGCCAATGGCAGGGATTAAATTTACTTGGTTTTGCACTTATGCAGGTGCGTGCTCAGTTGCTATAGGCACAAAATGAAAAAGACCGCTTTTTAGTGGTCTTTTTCATTGGCTAATTTTTTAAGTACTTTATATATGGCATAGATAAAAGCAAGAACCAGAATAAAAAGATTACCCCAATCAACTGCGAAATAAGCTAAGGTCCATAACGCACAATAACACCATAGCATGGACCATAGAAATTTTATGATTCCTGACCAATGAAAGTGGGGTTGAGGTTCTGTGAATGAAAAAGTTTCATGCTCTGCTAATGGGAGAGTGTTTTTTGAAAAATCGACAGAATCTATAGATTTAGGATGAAATTTAAAAGCATTGTGTTGATCATGGTAATCACTGATATTTGAGTTCTGATATTGGTTGGCCGTATATTTAAAGATAAGGACGTGGAATTCTTCGAGTGTATTACGTGCAGTATCAAATTCTAGTTTTTCAGTTTCAGACATGTGCCAGTAATCACCATTGTCATTTTTGATATGAGATTCATTATCAAACTGACTTTTTAAGCGAGCAGCATTGAGCATTAAAATACTGGCATAATTCTTTTTCAGATTATAGGGGAGTACAGGGAACTGTTCTTCAATTTGATACATATCGCCTTCATAGCAATTATTATCAGTCAACGGAATAGGGTAACTTCCAAAGCGTCGAGCCACTGCAAAATGATAGATTTTTTCTTGGTATTCATTGAAAAAGCTTTGCCAAGAGATAGGTTTTAAATCTTCAGCAATACTGGAAATAGCCACGACAGGAAGATCGATCAACACATAGTTTTCAACGCTGTCATGGTAATTGTTATAGTCTGAGTATAATGGGTATCCATCGTTATCATAGCTTTGCCAAAGTGATTTTTCTTCACAATGGATCAGTGCTTTTAACTGTTGTTGAGGAAAATGGCAGACAATACAAAAGTCACTATCACTTTGGGTGAAATTAAAAAGTTTCGATTCGTTCAAATAATTTGAGAGATTGGATGCCGAATGTAAACTGATTTTTTCTAGACCTTGTGATTTCAGAAAACTTAAAAAATGTGAAGCAGAGCCTGCCAGTAAATTACCTTGCTCAATATTTCGTAAAATAGGAAAGTGGGTGAAGAGTAAAGGGTGGCGGTCTAAAAGCTCGGAATCTACGCCGCCAGTTAAAAATTCATTTCCATAACTGACTAATGCGATTTGACGGTAAATTCTTGGTAAATGGAGATACACTCTTCTTCCTATTATAATCATTTTGAATTAGAGATAGAGTGATCAAAAAGTAATGAGAAAACAATACCATTTTCGCAATATTGGACAAGATCTCTATATCTGGGATGTTCATCATTTACTTGAGTTGACGAAAAACTTGATGCCTAAGAAAATTTTACTGGCTGATATTCAAGAGCTAAACGAAGCCTATTGGTTTCCAGATCAATATCCAACAACACAACAAATCATTGAGCACTTTCAACTGATTCAAGATGCTGATCTGAGTTATCCAATTATCTTATGTGCACAAGGGCGTGTGATGGATGGAATGCATCGCGTCGCTAAAGCCAGTTTACTTCAATACACAGATATTCTCGCCGTGCAATTTGAACAAACCCCTGAACCTGATTTCCTCAATATGGATGAAGATGATTTAGATTATGATGAGTAAGATAATCTATTGATTTATTTAATGATTACATAACCCAAACATGTTCGATTAGACTTTTACGCTGAAATCTTTTTACAGTAAAGAAAACAGCATCAGGATAAAAATATGTTAGTGAGTGTAGAAGGGTTACAGCAAGGTGCATTTGAAACAGAACTGAGTATTGTGCCTAGAAAGGGTGAAACCATCCGAATTTTTTATGGGCCAGATGCTGAAGTTGAAGGTGAAATTGAAAATGTGCATCACATTGTTAATCAGCATGATGGTGGGCATAAAGTGATTATCAGAATTCGCCCCACCTTCTAAAACGATAAAAGAAAAACCTAGATGGTGTGATCTAGGTTTTTTTATGCATGGTGTTGCTACAGACCAAAATAATAAGCAAGTAGACAGATAATTACAGTCAGGATAATCAGTTTAATTACACCTGATGTACCAACTTTATGATGTTGAGTTTTATCTAGTTGATGTGGGATTTCCATGGTTCGGTCAATGATTTCAGGTTCTTCTGCTGTCAGTTGGGCCGTTTGATAATGATTTGCTGTTTTCACAATTAATTTTGCAAATAAATCATCGGTCTTCTGGGCGAAATTACGCAAATTGATTTGTTCTTCAGGACTGATCAATTCACCTGTCGCATGATAAGGGTGTTTTCTTTGCTGCTCCAAATAATCAGCCAAAGCTTGAGTACGATGTAACAGGCGATGTGCACAATCAGCAGGATAATCGGTTGGAATCAATGCGAGTTGCTGGTTTGGTGTACTGATCGAATCAAATTCATAGCCATAGAAAGGGAGGTCCTGTTGTTCTGGCTCAGAAAAATGTTCTGCATATTTACTATCGAACAGTTCTTTCTCCAAGAAAATGGCCACCTGATTCCAATTCACCTTCTGTAAGTCAGCATCAATTTTTTTAGCGAATTTATCATTCAACTCATAACGCCAAAACACTTCTTGGCGGAGTGTTGTTTGTTGGGGTATCGGTATATCAAAGGCTTGATCACTGTTATCCCATTCAGCCAGTTCATGTCCACAAATCCATGCGGTTTTTTTATTGCCTTGGTGGCTCACAATAAAATGTGCGAAGGGAAGCAGCTCTACATTGGCATTTGGATTTTGCTCATCATTGAGTACGCTGGATAAATGTAGGCTGAGTTTTTTAACCCCTTGTTTTTTTAAGCCTTCAAGCCAAATCTGGAAATGTTGTGCCAACAGGTGCTGGGAGAGTAAATCCCTAAAGATCAGTCGATTTTGATTGAAAATCGGATGTTCAATCCAACGACTAAAATTGAGTTCACCTGCAAGAAACTCATTGCCATAAGTCACAAGTGTAAGCTGTTGTTTCCAGATTTGATCAAGCGCCATCGTTATTCTTTCTCATTGACGAATTAGGGTTTATTGATATTTCACCTTGCGAGCTAAAGCTCTCATTGCGACAGCGGACATTTTTTTGATGCTACAAGGCATGTCTTATGTAATTTAGCCATTCTAAATAAATAAGAGATAACGCATCTGTCCTTGCGCTGCGATCAAAGCAGTGCTTTGATCTTACTCAGGTTATGGCTAAAACCTCCCTAAACTGTGTTATGAAACTTGACAAGGGGTTTGCGATTGTCTGCGTTTCATGCCTTGTTTATGTCGTTTTAGCTGATAACGCAATGCATGGTTGAAATGTCAATAGACCCTAGTATCTTATACATTTTATTCAATTATTGATTAATTTTTACGAAAATTTAAGCCATCTGCTTCATATTCTTGTTGTTTTATCTTTAAATTAAAACTGAAAAAGTACTCTATTTAAACAGTCGTTTATCTTCATTAAATAGGTAAAAAGCTGATAAACTATAGCGTTTTATTATATTTCTATATTTTGTTGCTTTGAGAGTTACTATGTCACTGGAAGCCCTGACCACTGAAGCGCTTGCTGCCATTGCAGCGGCTCAAGACCTTGCTGCACTCGATCAAGCCCGTGTGCAATTTACAGGGAAAAAAAGCCAGCTTGCAGAGCAGTCGAAAGCACTTGGAAAAATGGATCCTGAAGAACGCAAAGTACAAGGTGCTGCGATTCATGCTGTTCGTGAAGCAATCAATACAGCTTTGACTGAGCGTCAACAAACATTACAACAAGCTGAGCTTGCAAAAAAATTGGCAAGTGAAACCATTGATATTACTTTACCTGGTCGCGGTCAGCGTATGGGAAGTATTCATCCTGTAACTCAGGTACAAGAGCGTATTTGCCAGTTCTTTACCAAAGCTGGTTTCCAAATTGCGTATGGTCCTGAAGTTGAAGATGATTATCATAACTTTGAAGCCTTAAACATTCCGGGTCATCATCCAGCTCGTGCTATGCATGACACCTTCTATTTTGATGCAACGCATTTGCTTCGTACCCATACCTCGGGTGTACAAATTCGTACCATGGAAACCAGTCAACCGCCAATTCGCATCGTGTGTCCAGGTCGTGTATATCGTTGTGACTCGGATCAAACGCATTCGCCAATGTTCCATCAGATCGAAGGCTTATACGTTGCAGAAAATACCAGCTTTGCTGAATTAAAAGGTTTATTGATTAACCTGTTAAATGAATTCTTTGAAAAAGATTTGAAAGTACGTTTCCGTCCATCTTATTTCCCATTTACTGAGCCAAGCGCTGAAGTAGATATTATGGATGAGCGTGGTCGTTGGTTAGAAGTTTTAGGTTGTGGCATGGTGCACCCAAATGTACTGCGTGCTGCAGGGATTGATCCTGATAAATACAAAGGCTTTGCTTTTGGTTTAGGGGTAGAGCGTTTTGCAATGTTGCGTTATGGCATCAATGATTTGCGTATGTTCTACCAAAATGATGTGCGTTTTTTACGCCAGTTTGCCTAAACATTTTTTCAGGATTAAATAAGGTTTATACAAATGAAAATTAGTGAAAATTGGTTACGCACGTGGGTGAACCCTGCAATTGATAGCGAAGCACTTTCTGATCAATTGACCATGTTGGGCTTGGAAGTTGATGAGTTAGCGCCTGTAGCAAAACCATTTACCGGTGTGGTTGTTGGTGAAGTCCTTACGGTTGAACAACATCCAGATGCAGATCGTTTACGTGTCACCACAATTAATATTGGTTCTGGTGAGCCATTACAAATTGTATGCGGCGCGCCAAATGTTCGTGTGGGTATGAAAGCACCTGTTGCAACGATCGGTGCCGTACTGCCAGGCGATTTCAAAATTAAAAAAGGCAAGCTGCGTGGTGTGGAATCACAAGGCATGCTGTGTGGTGCCTCTGAAATTGATTTAGAAGACAAAATTGATGGTTTGTTGGAATTACCGGCTGATGCACCAGTGGGTATGAATATTCGTGAATATTTAAAGCTTGATGACAATGTCATTGACATCAGTATCACACCCAACCGTGGTGACTGCTTTAGTATTCGTGGTATTGCCCGTGAAATCGCGGTGATTAACCAGCTTGAAGTAAATGAACCAAAGATTCAGGCTGTTCCTGCATCAATTACTGATGAGAAAGCAGTAACGATTAGCACTGAAGGTACACCACGTTATTTAGGGCGTATTATCAAAAATGTGAATGTCAAAGCGGCAACTCCTGAGTGGATGGAGCAAGCTCTTGCACGTTCAGGTATTCGTACGCATAGCATTTTGGTGGATATTACTAACTATGTGTTGCTTGAATTGGGCCAACCCATGCATGCATTTGACTTGGCAAAAATTGAAGGTTCGATTCAAGTCCGCCAAGCGCAGTCACAAGAAAAGTTGACGTTACTCAATGATCAAGAAGTTGAATTGCAAAATGACATGATGGTCATTGCAGATGATCAAAAAGTTTTAGCGATTGCGGGAATTATGGGGGGGCTAGATTCATCGGTAACTGATGATACCCAAGACATCTTCCTTGAAAGTGCATTCTTTGCACCTTTAGCGATTGCAGGTCGTGCACGTCGTTTTGGTTTACATACGGATTCATCACAACGTTATGAACGCGGTGTGGATTTTGAATTGCCAATGATTGCTATGCACCGTGCTTCTGAGCTTATTCAAGCCTTTGCTGGTGGTGAGTTTGGTCCAGTGACTGTTGCTGAACAGGCAGAACTGCTTCCAAAGCGCGAAGCAATTGTATTGAAGCAAGCACAAGTTGATCAATTACTCGGTTATGCTGTGGCTGGTGATTTTATTGCCGATGCTTTGACGCGTTTGGGCTGTGTGGTTGAAAGCAAAGCTGAAGGTGAGTGGCGTGTTGTTCCACCATCGCATCGTTATGACATGGCAATCTATCAAGATTTAATTGAAGAAGTTGCTCGTATTCACGGTTATGACAATATTCAAATCAGTTTGCCAAAAATTGATGTAAAACTGGAAAAGTACCAAGACCGTTTTGAAATTGCACAATTACGTCAAACTGCGGTGACATTAGGCTATCAAGAAGCAATTAGCTTTAGCTTTGCCGATGCAAAACTTGAGAAGCAATTAAATCCAGATGTACAGCCACTGATGCTTGCCAATCCTATTTCAAGTGATTTGGCTGCAATGCGTAGTACTTTGTTGTCTAGCTTAATTCCGTGTGTACAGTACAACTTAAACCGTCAACAGCAGCGTGTACGTTTCTTTGAGTTGGGCCTACGTTTTGATTATCAGGGTGCGCAAAATATTCATGATCTAAAACAGATCCCAACTTTAGCATTGATTGCGGTTGGTGCTCGTGTACCAGAATCGTGGCATGCAAAACCTCAATCAATGGATTTCTTTGATTTCAAAGGTGAGATTGAAGAGATTTTAGCCGCTGGTCGTATTGGTGCTGACTTTGTTCGTACAGAGCGTGCATGGTTGCATCCTGGCCAATCGGCAGAAATTTTGGTGGATGGACAATCGATTGGTTATTTAGGTCGTCTACATCCATCATTGGAAAATGAACTCGATTTGGGTATAACTTGGGTCGCAGAGCTGGATCAACAGGCAGTTTTGCAATCTTATGTATCTAATTTTACAGAATTATCACGTTTTCCATCGGTTAGACGTGATATTGCGCTTTTAATCTCTGATAATATTGAGGTAAGAGATATTCAGCGGTTAATTGAGCAGACTGGTGGTGAGTTACTCGACTCAGCATGGTTGTTCGATGTGTATACGGGCCAAGGGGTTGAACAAGGCAAGCGCTCTTTAGCTTTTGCAGTGTTATGGCAACATCCAACTCGTACGCTTGAAGATGCTGAAATTAAATCTGGTATGGATAACATTATTCAAGTGTTGGAAGACACTTACCAAGCGACATTGAGGGCCTCATGACAGCATTAACAAAAGCAGATATGGCGGACCATTTAAGTGAGCTTACTAGCTTAAATCGCCGCGAAGCAAAACAAATGGTCGAGTTATTTTTTGACGAAATTAGCCAAGCATTAATTGCTGGCGAACAAGTCAAACTTTCTGGCTTCGGTAATTTCGAGTTACGTGATAAGCGTGAACGTCCAGGACGTAATCCAAAGACAGGTGAGGAAATTCCAATTTCTGCACGTCGAGTGGTCACGTTCAGAGCGGGTCAGAAATTTAGACAGCGCGTTGGGAATGAGCAGATCGATTGATCTGCTTTTTTTATGCCAATCTTTTATTTATAGAAATGTTAGGCATAAAAAAAAGAGAACCGTAAGGTTCTCTTTTTTTCGATAATCTAAAACTAGATTATTGAGCAGCAGAAGCTTCAGCAGGAGCAGCTTCAGTAGCAGCAACGTCAGAAGCAGCAGCAGCAACGTCAGAAGCAGCAGCTTCAGTAGTAGCAACAGCTTCAGAAGCAGCAGCATCAACAGCTTCTACAGCTTCAGAAGCAGCTTCTACAGCTTCAGATGCAGCAGCAGTAGCGTCAGTAGCTGGCGCTTCTTCTTTCTTAGAGCAACCAACGAAAGCTAAAGTAGTAGCAATAGCAGCAACAACAGCGAATTTTTTGAATAACATGGCATCACTCTCATAAAATTGTGAGATTAAAAAAAACCTGAGCTAGTCTGTTTGTGCTTTTATTATTCCTAAACGCTTTAGGTAACAACGCAGGGAGCAGCCTAACTGGTCTGTAGCTATCCTATCAAAGCAATTCATGAATTACTACTGTTCTGTCCAACAAAACGACAAAAATGGGCAGAATTTGGCTATTTTTTGATAGAAAATAACTATGAGTTATATGATTTGAATCGGTAAATTGAAAAAAAATAATATCAATTTTTAAATATAAACTTATAAATCAATAGATTGGTTATTTTCATGATTTTTAGAAGAATGTGTAAATATTCTGTAAGCGTGTCAACCAAATAAAAAAAGCTACCATTAAGGTAGCTTTTTCTTTGGACTTTAAGTCGATGCCTTTCGTTTCATTTGATCGAAGAAGTCATCATTGGTTTTGGTTTCTTTCATACGATCTAATAAGAATTCCATCGCCGCAAGCTCATCCATCGGATGTAATAACTTGCGTAGAATCCAAACTTTACGAAGATTCTCTTCGCTCATGAGGCGTTCTTCACGACGAGTACCAGATTTCTTGATATTCATTGCAGGGAATACACGTTTCTCTGCAATACGACGATCAAGGGTAATCTCTTGGTTACCTGTACCTTTAAACTCTTCATAGATCACATCATCCATTTTACTGCCAGTTTCAATCAAAGCAGTAGAAATAATGGTGAGTGAACCACCTTCTTCAATATTACGTGCAGCACCGAAGAAACGTTTTGGACGTTCTAAAGCATGTGCGTCTACACCACCAGTTAATACCTTGCCTGATGAAGGCACTACAGTGTTGTAAGCACGTGCAAGACGGGTAATCGAGTCAAGGAGAATCACAACATCTTTTTTGTGTTCAACTAGACGTTTCGCTTTCTCGATCACCATTTCAGCAACTTGAACGTGACGGGCAGGTGCTTCATCAAATGTAGATGCAATCACTTCACCACGAACTGTGCGTTCCATTTCGGTGACTTCTTCAGGACGTTCGTCAATTAGAAGTACAATTAAGAAAACTTCTGGATTATTACGGACAATCGATTGCGCAATGGTTTGTAATAACATTGTTTTACCCGCTTTTGGCGGCGCAACAATAATAGAACGTTGACCTTTACCAATTGGTGCGACAAGATCGACAACACGAGAGGTCAAGTCTTCTGTTGTACCGTTACCCAATTCCATCACCAACTGTTCAGTTGGGAATAATGGGGTAAGGTTTTCAAATAGAATTTTATTACGTGAGTTTTCAGGCGTATCGTAGTTAATCTGGTTAACTTTTAATAGGGCAAAATAACGTTCACCTTCTTTCGGTGGACGAATTGTGCCAGTAATCGTATCACCGGTACGTAAATTAAAGCGGCGAATTTGTGATGGGCTGACATAAATGTCATCTGGTCCTGCTAGATATGAGCCAGCAGCAGAGCGTAAGAAGCCAAAACCATCAGAAAGAATTTCGAGAACACCATCACCAAAGATTTCTTCGCCGTTCATGGCGTGGCGTTTTAAAATGGCAAAAATAATATCTTGTTTACGGTTACGTGCCATGCCTTCAAGGCCCATAAACTCCGCAATTTTAATGAGTTCGCCAATGGGTTTTTTCTTGAGTTCAGTTAAGTTCATAAGTGGTCAGACAGAATGGAATAAGTGGAGGACTACGTTAGGGAAAGAATAAAAAATCGACCGCATACATACATGCTGAGGTAATTGTATTTACACAACCACGATTCAGTAGTCTGGTTCATTGTTTCAGAGAGAAATGTGAAAACAATTGTTATTGCCGAGCGGCGATCTTATGTTTTGTCTTGTAAGAAGCGCAATGAAGTAGATTCCATTCAAAGCTTCTTGATCCAGAAATATAGAGGAAATCAAGTAAATTGTCAATTTTTACTAAGAAATACGCGATTCAATGAATCGCGTATTTCTTGTATTGACCGTGTGACAATCGAATTAGATGTTTTGGTCAATGAATGCTGCAAGTTTTGAACGTGGCGCTGCGCCAACTTGTTGAGCAACAACTTCGCCATTTTTAAACATCAATAATGCTGGGATATTACGAATGTTATATTTTACAGCAGTATCTTCACATGCAGTCACGTCAACTTTAACGATTTTTACTTTTCCTGCATATTCAGTTGATAGATCTTCAAGAACAGGTGCAATTGCTTTACAAGGTGCACACCAGCCAGCCCAGAAATCAACAAGTACAGGAGTTTCAGCATCTAAAACATCTGCTTGGAAGTTTGCATCAGTTGTATTAACAATAGTCGCAGACATGAGGTTGCTCCAAATTTAAGAAATAAAGTGCGAATTTAATCATCATCACGATGAATATTACATTGCTACTTTACTCAATGTAAGGGTTTGTTCTGATTATTCAAGTTTGAAAACGAAAAGTCTAATGGATGCTCACGATGTTGATCATCGACTTCTACAATCATTTATTAAGTAAAAGCGCAAATACAGTACTTTTATTGCTTAAAATGACTTTAAAATTGTAAGCATGTGAATTACTCTAATGCGTGAATTGAGCATGGGTTTATATGAATAATGTCTGATTTTCTGATTGATGAAGAATTACTTGCTGCGATTGATATGGGATCGAATAGTTTCCATCTGGCAATCGCTCGTGTTGATCACGGTGAAGTTAAGAAAGTTGCTTCAATGTCAGAAAAAGTACAGTTAGCAGCTGGGCTTGATGAAAATAAGAATTTAACCGAAGCCGCGCAACAGCGTGGACTGGCATGTTTAGCCCGTTTTGTTGGGCGTTTGAGCTCAGTACAACCGAATCGTTTACGTATCGTGGCAACCAATGCGTTAAGACAAGCAAAAAATGGCCACGAATTTATCCAAAAAGCAGCCGAAATTTTACCGAAACCGATTGAAATTATTGCGGGTCGTGAAGAAGCGCGTCTGATTTATCTGGGCGTTTCACATACCATGGCCAATGGTGGTCGACGTTTAGTCGTGGATATTGGTGGAGGTTCAACCGAGTTTATCATCGGTGAGGAATTTGAACCGCTGCATACCGAATCCTTACAAATGGGCTGTGTGGCCTATAGTAAAACCTATTTCTCTGATGGTGAAATTACCAGCAAAGCATTTGATAAAGCCGTGGTTGCTGCACGCAAAGAAATGTCTGCTATTGCCAATACTTATAAATCTGTGGGGTGGGATACCGTCGTTGGATCAAGCGGAACCATTAAAGCCTGCCGTCAGATTGCGGTTAATCTCGGTTTAAGTGATGAGCAAGAAAACCTGACCCGTGATGGTTTATATAAATTAAAAGATCGTTTGCTCAAATTTAAACATATTTCTGAAATTGATTTTGAAGGTCTACGTGAAGACCGTCGAGCAGTTTTGCCAGCCGGCCTTGCGATTTTGTATGCCATTTTTGAAGTCTTAGATATCGACAAATTGGCATATTCTGACGGTGCATTACGTGAAGGCGTGATGTATGACTTGCTCGGTCGTTTTAAGCATGAAGATATTCGTGACCGCAGTGTGCAAGCACTTATGGGACGTTATAACGCAGATCCCAAACAAGCTGAACGGGTGGTCAATACGGCACAAGAGTTGTTTGATGGTGTTGCCGATGCGTTAAATTTAACGACTGAAGACAGTGACTTACTGCGTCGTGCAGCTTATCTGCATGAAATCGGTTTAGCGATTAGCCATGGTGGTTATCACCGTCATGGGGCATATTTATTGCAACACTCGGATATTCCGGGTTTCTCACAAATTGATCAAAATCATCTTTCACACTTGGTTTCACACCATCGTCGTAAGTTACGTGCAGATGCAAAAAATGACGTTTTAAAGGTCGGTGGTAGTCATTTAATCTACCTTTGCTTATTACTTCGTCTTGCAGTTTTGCTGAACCATAGTCGTAGTGATCAGATGCTTCCTGCCATTGAACTGAATGTTGTAAATGATCAACAATGGCAACTCAGCGTTTCTGGCGATGCTAAACAATGGCCTTTATTGGTTGCTGATCTGCATGATGAGCAGGTGCAATTTAAGCATTGGGACATTGAGTTAAATATTCAGTCAGACAAATTTGTTGATTAACCATATTATTATGGACCATTCTTGACTTATGAAAAATAAAGCGACTCAGTCCAAGGCTTGGGCTACGGTTCAAATTGCACGACACCCTGAGCGTCCGCAATTTCTAGATTATGTCAGTGAAATTTTTACTGAATTTGATGCACTTCACGGCGACCGTTTATTTGGTGATGATGGTGCCATGATCGGTGGTTTGGCACGTTTTGACGGACAACCTGTGATGGTGGTTGGTCAACATCGTGGTCGCAGCACACGTGAAAAACTACAGCATAACTTTGGGATGTGTAATCCAGAAGGATATCGTAAATCACAACGTTTACTTGATATGGCTGAGCGTTTTAATTTACCTGTATTTACTTTCGTCGATACCATGGGTGCATACCCTGGTGTAGGAGCTGAAGAACGTGGTCAAGCAGAAGCAATTGCAACCAGCTTGGCACAACTTTCAAGTTTAAAAGTGCCTGTGATTGCCACGATTCTTGGTGAAGGCGGTTCGGGTGGTGCACTTGGTATTGGTGTAGCCGATCGTGTGATTATGCTGTCACACAGTATTTATTCGGTGATTTCACCTGAAGGTTGTGCCTCTATTCTATGGAAAACCGCAGATAAAGCAGCACAAGCGAGTGAAGCACTTTCTCTAACTGCAGATAAACTTCAAGCTTTAGGCATTGTTGAATATGTTGTGGATGAAGGTGACGGTGCGCACTTACAGCCTGAAAAAGTCATGCATGATTTGAAAGATGTGTTAAAACAAGCTTTAGATGAATTGCAACCGATGGATGCACAAGAACGATGCGACGCACGTTATCAACGTTTAATGAAGTTTGGCAGCAGCAATTTAGGCATCGCGTCTTAGCACAAACTCAGCATTTTTCTGAACAAACTCAATTCTTGATTGGGTGTAGCGGCGGCATGGATTCCATGCTGTTGCTGTTTCTAATGTCTGAACTTTTTCCGACTCAAACCCGTGCGATTTATGTTGATCATCAACTTCAAACGGTGAGTGCCGAATGGGGCTGTGTTGTACAGCAGCAGTCAGACGCCTTAAATATCCCGTGTATTATCCAGCAAGTAGATGTTGCAACAGGAAATTTGGAACAGCAAGCGCGTCAAGTGCGTTATCAAGCGTATCAACAGCATTTACAATCCAATGAAATTTTAGTTTTGGCCCATCATCAGCAGGATCAGGCTGAGACGCTATTATTACGCTTGTTTTCTGGAGCAGGCGTGCATGGATTAGCTGCGATGCAGCAACTTGATATTCGTCAAGACATGACCATTTGGCGACCATTTTTAGATGTGAGTCGCGAGCAAATTGAACAATGGTCGCAGCAACTTGGTTTTGCCTATGTGACAGACCCAACTAATCATGATACGCACTACGATCGGGCGTGGTGTCGAGAAGAATTATGGGATGTCTTACAAAAACGCTTCCCCAAAATGCAGGCAGCTGTAGCACGGACTAGTTCTTTGATGCAGGATGCTGCGGAAATACTGGATGACGTGTTGCAGACGGATTGGCAACACTGTGCGACCGATCGTGTACTTGATCTGATCAAGTTGCAGCAACTCTCGGCTGCACGGCAACGTCAATTGTTATCGACTTGGATGAAGGGGGTGGATCAATATCGACCAAGTTATGATATGGTGCAGCGATTGCAGCATGAGGTCATTCTTGCAAAGCCAGATGCGCAGGCAACTTTACATATCAATCAACATTATTTCGTTCGCTATCAGAAAACGTTATATCGTTTAACCCACGATGAGCTGTACGCAGAAAAATTATTTTCCTTTCCTGATACGTTGTCACAACAGTTTGATATAGGTGAAACTATTAATGTTGCGGCTGGACAATTTAAGATTGAAACTCAAAAAATTGGTCTTTCATCTCGGCTTTTAGGGCGAGAGTTAAGGTTGCTTAAACGACAGGGGGGTGAAAAAATTCATCTTTATGGTCGTGTTGGACATTGGCCTCTGAAAAAAGCCATCCAAGAGCTACAGATTTTGCCTTGGTTACGTCATACAATTCAAATATTAGTCGTAGATAATGTTATGCTTGGGGTTTTTAGCCCAAAGGGTTTTTGGTTGGCGCAATCTGATTATTTAGAGCAGGGCGGTTGGCAACCAAGTTTAATTTCTGACTGTAATGACGTTTTTCAGCAGTCTTTTTCGTATGATGAGTAGGACATGGCGACAACATTGAACCAAAATATTTGTTTTATTGGCGGCGGTAACATGGCACAGGCCTTGATTGGTGGGTTGCTATCTCGTGGTTTACCCACAACGCGCATTACAGTTTCTGATCCTGTAGAACAAATTCGTCACATCTTAGAAGAAAAAAATATTCAAACCACAACAGACAATGTGGACGCAATTAAAAATGCGGACGTTGTGGTATTGGCGGTCAAACCCCAAGTTTTGGCAACGGTATTACAACCATTAAAAGGTTTATTGTCAGATAAACTCGTGATCTCAATTATTGCGGGTGCTGAAATTCAAACGATTTCAGATTTAATTGGTGGTAGTCAACGTATTGTTCGTGTCATGCCGAATACGCCAGCATTGGTACAAACAGGTGCACATGGCATTTATGCATCTGAAGCGGTAAATGCTCAAGATCGTGAGTTAACCAGTCAAATTTTAGCGGCGACGGGTTTAACCATTTGGGTGGAGAGCGAAGCTCAAATTGATGCAGTAACCGCAGTCTCTGGTTCTGGCCCAGCATACTTTTTCTATTTGATGGAAAGTATGATTCGTGCTGGCAAAAACTTGGGACTCGATGAAAAAGTGGCGACGGCATTGACCTTGCAAACAGCTTTGGGTGCGGCACAAATGGCGATTACCAGCTCAAATTCTCCAGCAGAATTACGTAAAAATGTGACCTCTCCAAATGGTACAACGCAAGCAGCTTTAGAGGTGTTTGATCGTGCGCAGATTTCACAAAATATTCAAGCAGCGCTTGCAGCAGCTCAGAAGCGTAGCCAAGAGCTAGCGCAAGAGTTGAGTGACAAGACTAAATCGGTTTAAGTAGGATAAGACAATTATGGGTGCAAGTTCTGCGCTAATTTTTGGTGTTTTGATCAATGTTGCAATTTTATTGGTCTTTTTCCGTTTTTTAATGCAATTGGCAGCAGTCAGTCCATACAATCCTGTGGTGCTTTCAACCGTGAAAGCCACCAAGATTGTGGATGTGTTTAGCCGCATTTTCCCGACGATTGGTAAAGGCCGTGTCAATTTAGCGGCAGTTGCTTTGTTGGTGGTGCTGTATTTATTGAAAATGTTTGGTCTGATGTATTTGTCTGGGCAGATGCCACATAGTGCGGTGTATCTGGTGATCACGACATTTGTGACCATGATTCAAGATTTGATTCGTTTCTGTCGTTATTTGATTTTTGCAACGATCATTTTAAGTTGGGTAGTGATGTTTACGCAGTCGCGCTCGCCTTATATTGAAGTGATTCAAGAATTGGCTGAACCATTGCTTGCACCATTCCGTCGCTTATTGCCGAATATGGGGATGATTGATTTGTCTCCAATTTTGGCGTTCTTGGCTTTGTACGTGGCTGAGATTCTGATGAATGAAGCAGCTAAAGTGCTATTAACTGGTCTTTAAGCCAATCTGATTCAATAAAAAATGGGCGTTATGCCCATTTTTTATTTCTTGATCAAACGTTGCCGTATGGCTCGATTGAGTGGATTGGAGAAATAGCGTGCAATGAAAGCACCTAGCCCAATCGCAAGGACAAAATAGACCAATAATAAGATCAGTTTAATGTTGCCTTCTGTGACTGCTGGCGTATAAAACAGTTTAAAAAAACCTAAAATAATCAGGTGGAATAAATAAATTTCATAACTATTCTTGCCAATCTCCTGTAACCACTTAAACCGCTGTGTCTGCGTGGTGCTGTGTTCATTTGCCACATTCGCAACAATCACGATTGCTGTCGCAAGTGCAAATAGGCTGACGCCCCAAATACAGTTTTGTTTAATTGGTGCAGAAAAATAAATGATAAACATCGTCGCAATGGCAAGGTATTTCAACCCTAACCAAGTTTCGGCTTGCAGCTTAAGTTGCGGTGCGATCAGTGCTGCAATACAGCCAAAGGCAATCCCATCAAAACTAGAGAAGTAATGGTAGAGGTAGGCGCCACTTTCCTCACCATAATGTAAATATCTAAAATAGGGTGCAAATAGAATTATGGCAACACAGACAAATAGAAAGTAGGGCTTCTTCTTAAATAGCAGTGCTGTTAGTGGGAACAGTAGATAAAACACTTCTTCCACAGATAAAGACCATAACACGCCAAGCGCATAGTTGACCCAACCATTTTCAATAATCAGGATGTTCATCCAAAAGGTCAGGGCTGCTAGGTTAACTGTTGACTGAGCGACGACAATGCCGTTTGGGGCCTGAGTCATAAAAGGTTTAAGCTCAAATGCACCGAAGAGATTGACCAGACAGATCAGCAGAATCAAGGTCGGCATGATGCGAGCGAATCGTGAAATATAAAAGTCGCGCGTATTGATCTGATGTAATGCACCCCAGCGTTTGATGGTGTGTGAGGTGATGAGATAGCCCGAGATGACAAAGAACATGGTAACCCCATAGTTACCATTGCGGGCTAGTAGAGTCGTAATATCTTCACCAAAAAACTGAAAATTGATCGAGGTGTCAAACAGCTTATAAGGGATATTGAAGTGATGCAGTAAAACCAAAAAGATTGAAATACAGCGTAATGAATCAATAGAGTGAAAGCGCTTAAATTGGACTTGATTAAAGGACATATTGCATTCCTTTCTCCTATACGAATTAATTTTTATCAGATATTCTTTATTTTCAGTTTTCTTGTAGCGCAGGGGAGTTTATCCCCTGTCTGCAAGAAACATTTTTGTTTTTCGGGTATGCGGATGGCTTAGTGGGCAGCATCCCAGTTTGGACCTTGTCCAACTTCAACCACAAACGGCACTGAAATTTCCAATACCGATTGCATCACTTCAGCAATTTGCTTGGACAGTTCATCCGCAATCGCAGCATCCGCTTCAAACACAAGTTCATCGTGCACTTGTAATAACAGCTTAGCTTGATCTTTAGGTAGCATTTTATCCACTGCAATCATGGCCAATTTAATAATATCAGCCGCACTGCCTTGTAGTGGCGCATTGATTGCCGCACGTTCAGCTGCTTGTTTGATCATTTTATTGCTTGCCATAATGTCTGGTGTGTATAGACGACGGCCTAAAATGGTTTCAACAAAGCCTTGTTCACGCGCAATCTGACGCGTACGTTCCATATAATCCAATACGCCCGGATATCGTTGGAAGTAACGTGCGATATAGCTACGTGACTCTTCACGGCTAAAGCCAAGCTGACGGGTGAGACCAAATTCAGACATACCATAGAGTAGACCAAAGTTAACTGCTTTGGCTTGGCGGCGTTGGTCATTAGTGACATCTTCAATGGCAATGCCAAGCACTTCAGATGCGGTACGGCGATGCACGTCCTGACCTTGTTGGAAGGCATGGACTAATGCATCATCTTGAGAGAAATGTGCCATCAAACGCAGTTCGATTTGAGAATAATCGGCAGCGAGTAACACACGACCCTCAGGTGCAATAAAGGCTTTACGGATTTGACGCCCAATTGGAGTACGAATTGGAATGTTTTGCAGGTTTGGATCGGTTGAAGACAAGCGGCCTGTTGCAGTTAAAGCTTGATGATAGCTGGTATGTACACGATGGGTTGTGTCATGCGATTGTTCAATCAGGCGATCGGTGTAGGTATTTTTGAGTTTTGCCAAGCCACGATGTTCCAAAATGACTTCAGCCAATGGATGTTCGATTTTCTCTAAAATACTTTCACTGGTACTGTATTGACCTGTTGCAGTTTTCTTACCACCTTTGAGTCCAAGTTTCTCAAACAGGACTTCACCGACTTGCTTTGGTGAAGCAACATTAAAGGCTTCGCCTGCCAGTTCTGCTGCTTGAGCTTCGAGCGTTTGAATGGTTTCTGAAAACTCGACACTGAGTTGATCGAGGAATTGATGATCGAGCTTAATGCCATCTTCTTCCATTCCCGTGAGCACGCGAGCAACAGGCATTTCAATATTATGTAGAATATTGACCAGTTCTGGATGGGCTTTCAGTTTTGCTGCGAGTACTTCATACAAACGATAGGTAACATGCGCATCTTCGGCTGCATAATGCGCAGCCACTTCAAGCTCAATCTGATTAAAGGTCTTTTGCTTTGCACCTTTACCTGCGATTTGTTCAAACGTCGTGGTCAAATGACTGAGATAAAGACGAGCAACATCATCCATACCATGTCGCGTTGCCGCAGCATTCAATACATATGAAGCCAGCATGGTATCGAAATACCAACCTTGAATGGTGATACCATGATTGGCAAAGATATGCGCATCATATTTTAAATGATGACCAATTTTCTTGACTTGTTCATTTTCAAGGATCGGTTTGATCTGAGCGAGAAGCTGTTCACGATTCAGTTGCTCAGGTGCACCTTCATAATTATGTGCAACAGGAACGTAATAGGCATCTTTGGCATCAAATGCGACCGAGAAACCGACCAGCTCAGCTACACGATAATCGAGGTTGGTGGTTTCTGTATCAATCGCAAAATGATCAGCTTGCTGCATACGCTGTAATAAGGCATCCCAATCTTGTTGGCTCAATACCGTATGATAAGTCGCATTACCGAGTTGATCATCTTGGCTTGAAAGATTGGCATGATCTTCAGCAACCACGGGTTCTGCTTTTTTTTCAGCTTTAGCAATACTTTGCGATGTTTGCTGATAAGCAGGGCTATTTGGATTGTTTGGATGGTCTAAGGATTGTAATTGGTTACGAAACTCTAATTCGGTATAGAGCTCACGTAGCTGATCTACATTTGGATTGGCGAGTTTAAGGTCATGCCAATCTAAGGCAAGATCGAGATCACAGACAATGCTGGCAAGTTGATGGTCAACTTTGATGTTGTCTACATTATCTTTAATATTCTGGCTGAGTTTGCCTTTAAGCTGATCAGCATTGGCAATAATATTGTTTAATGTGCCGTATTCATTCAGCAGCTTTGCCGCTGTTTTTGCGCCAACACCTGGAACGCCCATGATGCCGTCAGACGCATCGCCCATCAGGGTGAGGTAATCAATGATTTGATTTGGATGTACACCGAACTTTTCAAAAACACCTGCTTCATCTAAAACACGTTCTTTAAAGCTGTCTTCCAGTTTGACATGTTCATTGACCAACTGCGCCATGTCTTTGTCTCCCGTCGAGATGAGGACATGATGACCTTCGGCTAAAGCACGTTTGGTTAAGGTACCAATAATGTCATCTGCTTCTGCACCTGCGAGAAAATACAAAGGAATCCCTTGCGCTTTGATCAATGCATGTAAATAAGGAATCTGTTGAGATAATTCCTCAGGCATGCTTGGACGGTCGCCTTTGTAGATTGGCGATAGTTTATGACGGAAAGTCGGCTCTGGTGTATCAAAAATCACAGCCATATGCGTCGGTTGAGTGCGGCGCATCAGTTTTTGAATCGCTGAAATTGCACCCCGAATGGCATTGGTATGTAAGCCAGTCGACGTGGTTAATGGGGGTAAGGCGTGAAAAGCACGAAATAAGAAATAAGACCCGTCTACCAAGACAAAAGGTGGCATTGCGCAAATCCTAATTATAAATTACTCGGTATTTTACGTGAAAAAGTGGTGGCTGTCTTATCTGAACTGGACGGAGAGCGGCTGCTTGTGTCGTTTAAAATTTGCAGTATTTTGTATGTAACAATACCTGCCTATCTAGTGATCAAGTAAGATAGCCGCAATGAAGCTGTCATAATTGATATAAGTCTATGTATAAAAAAGACAAACAGGGACTCATCGTTGTATTAATTGCCTTGGCTGTATTGCTTGCGGCTGCAATTGTATTGAAGTGGCAAGGGACAATTGTTGCTGCTGGGATTGGATTGACCGTTGTAATTGTGCACGTTCTGTCTGAAATTCATCAGCGTTTGCTGCAACTAGAGCAAGCTGCACCGAGCTATTCTGCATTAGGGGCCAGTATTGGTGTACAAAAAATTGTGATATATGCTGCGGCACTCGTCGCACTATTTGCCTATGCCAATACTTGGATGTGGCTCGCAGGTGGTGCCTTGTTGGTGCTGCTACTTTGCTTGGTTCAAACCATCAGCGCTTTTCAAACCCGATTGCTGCATTTAGAGCAGGTTGCAACACAATCACTCAATCCAGATATTTTAATTCAGCCACAACAACAGACGCCAAATATTGGTCAATCTGCTGAATGGGATGAAACGACAGCTTCAAACTCTGCAATTGTGGAACAGCAGCAGCCTGCTTGGATGCAGGCTCGATCTGAATCAGTTCAAAGTCCAATACTTCAGAACGCTACCTCTGCTGCTCATCCTTCTGAATCCAAACAACCTGCTTGGTGGCAGCCAGCATTGGATTGGATGATACATGGCAATCCAATTTTACGTGTCGCCGTCGCGGTACTTATGGTTGGGGTGGTGTTGTTATTGCGTTTTGCCAGTGAACATTGGCAACTCAGTCTAGGCGTGAAACTGGGCTTTATTGCGATTGCTGGGATTGCGACTACTCTTGCGGGTTATTTACTGCAAAAGAAAAATCAGCTATTTGCAGTGGCCTTACAAGGCGTCGGTTTAGCGGTGGTTTTTTTAACCCTGATTTTCTCGCATCATTTTGCTGTCATTGCCAGCTTAAGTACCGCCAGTATTTTATTTGTGATGCTATTACTGGCGACAGTTTATCTGAGTTTAAAGCAACAAGCCTTGTATTTGGCGATGTTGGCTTTAACCATGGCTTATCTAGCGCCCTTGGTGATTCCACAAAATCATCCTGATGTGATTTTCTTATTTAGTTATTATTTTGTCATTAACTTAGCCGTGGCAGCGTTGAATTTTATTCAACCCTGGAAAATTCTGCATCAAATTGCTTTCTTCGCCACCATGTTTATTGGTGGGACAACGATCGGGATTTATGCAAAAACCGCGCAGTTTAATACGCTAGATATCATTCTCTGGCTACATATGGCGCTATTTATCTGGCTCAGTATTCGTTATAGCCAATTGATGTTGCGAGCTCAGAATGAGCAGCAACAAACAGCTCAGACATCTGAGCGTTTACAACCTATTTTAGATGTAGGCCTAATTTTTAGTGTGCCTGTACTGGGCTTTTCGCTACATGCCTATTTAATGCATAACTCGACCTCAGCACTCACTTGGGGAGCGGTTGCACTCGCGATTGTCTATATCAGTTTAAATATTTGGATTAAACGTCAGCATCCACAGCTTTCAATTTTGGCAAAAAGTTTCTTTATTCTGGCTGTGGTATTCGTTGCCTTGATTTTCCCATTGGCCAAAGGGGCACATTGGACCTCAACAGGTTGGGTGATTCAGGGAACTGCACTGATTGTCTGGGGCGTTACTGAACGATATCGTTTAAGCCGTTATGTTGGCGTGGCACTGGTATTATTAAGTTCAGTGGCATTACTGTTCCAAGTTTGGTCAAATGATCATTTCCCAATTTTGAGTACCGCGATTTTTGCGCTTGCTCAATTTATTTCGGCATTTTATTTACTCAGCTATCAGCAAGTGGAAAAATATTTTAGCGCCAAAATGTTGAGTGGCGTTTTTCTTACCTTGGGAATGTATGCTGGGGCAATCGCTTGGGTTGAGTTTAGGCATTGGCAAGGGCATGGTTTGAGCCCTTATCTAATGATTGCAAGTGGATTACTTGCAGTTTTTAGTCTTATTGTAAAGCGTTATGCACGAACCCAATGGGGCACTTTGCAGCTATTATTTGTTGGTGCCCTGGTTGCGTTGGCTTATGTTGAAAGTTTCGCCGTAAATATTTATCAGCAATTACATTGGCCTACAGGTTTACAGCAAGCAAAGTTTTCTGTGGCAACGATTATTTTGGCTTCTATTGTTATTGATGTTGATCAGCGTAGATTTGGGATTTGGGCAACGATTTTTTGGCTCAATTTAGCGATTATAGGTTTGGCTTTTTTCCCAATTATGCCATTGATTGGTTTTGCCATAATTCCAGTATTTTTTGCAATCTTTTTATTTGCTACTAAAAATACTCAGCTGTTACATCAATCTCCTGTTTGGTGTCTTAGTTTATTGTGGCTCGTCTTAGTCAGTCTAGATCTCCATTCAGCTGAGCAATATTATTACTTACCTTTACTTAACTTCACTGATTTACTGTCTTTACTGGTGTTTGCGGGATTGATCTGGATGATATATCAGCATGAATTTAGTGCAGAGCGATCGATGGAGTGGGGCTTTAAAGTCACCACCATTTTGATTGGCTTATTGGTATTGAGCAGTGTGGTGGTACGTGCCATGCATCATTATCTGGGCACACCATTCTGGGGGACAGCAATCTGGTCGAATGGCGATGTGCAACTGAGTTTGACACTGCTATGGGTGATTTTGGCCTTTATTCTGATGACCTTTTCCAGTCGCCGTCATATCCGACAAATCTGGTTTCTTGGTGCGGTCTTGTTAGCCATTGTAGTAGCGAAACTGTTGTTATTGGATCTATCGCAAAGCGGCACCTTAACCCGTGTGATTTCTTTTATTGGTTCGGGGGCAGTGATGCTAGTGATTGCTTATCTGGCACCATTACCACCTGCATTAAGTGAAACCAAGAAAGAAAGTTAACTCTCTTTCTGTTCTTTTTTAAGTTCTTTCTGATTGGCATATTGATCGACTTCATCATTTTCTAATGGGAGAGGTCGGTCAATCAAGCCCATCTTCGGTACAGGAATTTCGATCTCATTTTCCAAGAAGCCATTGCGGATGCGTTCCTGCATTTCATCGCGTACTTTGAGCGAGTTTTCCTGACGACACCACACCGCAAATAATAGTTCAATAGAAGATTCTCTAAACGCCGTCACTGTGACCGTAGCTTTAGGATCATCCATCACCAACGGATATTTGGCTGCCACGTCTAACAGAACATGTCGTACTTTAATAATGTCTTCGTGAAAGTTAATCGCCAAGGTGATTGGAATACGCCGTATCGGGTATTTGGATAAGTTCATCACAGGGGTTCGAATCAGTTGTTCATTCGGCAAACGAATATAAACATTATCCAGCGTCAAAAGTTTAACTGAGAGTAGATCAATCGAAATCACTTCACCTTCGATGGTTTGACCTCGAATTAAGGTGATTTGAATGGTGTCACCGACTTCAAAAGAGCCTTCACCAATCAAAAACAAGCCACTAATCAAGTTACTGGCAGAGGTTTGAGAGGCGAAACCGAGCGCGACAGTTAATATCCCAGCAGCACCTAAAAATACGCTGAGTTTAAAACCAGCTTCTCTGAGGCTGGTCATAATGAATAGCAAGAAGATGAAGTAAAAAATACCCCGACGCCATAACAAACGCTGATGCGCATTAAAGCGGCTACCTACCGTGCGAATAAAGGCATTTGAAACCAAACGTGCAATCAGGAAGCCGATAAAACATAAAATAATGGCGACCACGATTTCACTGAGTCGCTCAAAGTTAATGTTGGTGAAAACACTGGTTAGGCTGCCGGCAACATCTTTGGGAATATTCGAATTTGGCATCGCGACCCCTTAAAAAAATGAATCAAACATATTGAATAAAGTACTGCCTGGTGCACGAGGGGGATGCACATAGGTGACTTCACCCGCTTGGGTTGGGGTCTTATTTTCAATACGAATACGAGCTGGATGATCAGTACCCTCATAATAGACTTTGATTTGAGACGTCCATAAACGGCCTGTACTTTCGCTATAAAATAATGGCAGTGCAGGGACGGGTACATTCATGCGATCAAAACGCAGTTGATGGTGACTGGTGTTGTGGAATTCAATCGGGGTCACCGCACGGAAAGCACGCGGTTTGAGGAGATTCAAATCAATACGACCATCTACAGAGGTCGCGTAGCAAATCTCACCATTTTGTGGGTCTTTACCAAACCAAGTATCTTTCGGTTGAATCACGGGAATATCAAATAGAGGTTCAGAAAGACCGTCAACCAAACCCGCAATCCACAAGGGGGTACTGATATACAGGGTACCACGCTGACCCGCAGGAATATAAATCGGGTCAACAGGTCGAATCACCACTGAGCGATCCGCCAACCGAGGCATCAAATGAAAGCTGCCATTGGTCTTGTGGAACATATAGCGTTCGATTTTTGCCGGAGGCGGCATGGCAAATTCAATATCATTCAATATTCGCCACTGCTGCTCATAGTCATACTGAAATTGAGGGCGATGATATTCCAAACGCCATTCTTTGATGCCGCGGGTGAGACGAAAGAGCAATGAACCGAATTGCCACGCTTTGGCCTGTTGAATTTCGAATTGTTGTTCGCCCCACCATTTCAGAGCGTCAGAATGGGGAGCTTGATATTGATTATTTTGAGACAAAATGCAAAATTCCTGTGTGAGTATGCTAAACAGACTTCACGCTGTAATCTGCTTAGAGTACACTCACTGCTTTCTTTTATCATTATTTGTGTGATGCAAATACTTAAACAAATACAAATTCCTTATAGTTTCGCTAAACGACATGGCGTTTTGTTACGTTATGAAGGCGATCAAGTTTTTATTGTACGACGCAAGGACACCGCGCGTATTGCTTTGCAGGAAGCTCGTCGAATTTTGGGGAAAACAGCTCACGATCAATTGTGTACCGATCAAGAGTTTCATGCCTTACTGAGTTCTAGCTATGCAGGGGATACTGGCGAGTCGCAACAAGTTGCGGCAGGCCTAGAAGACCATCCAGATTTATTGAGTTTGGCGGATCAAGTACCTGAAGCTGAAGACTTGATGGATCAGGAAGATGATGCACCGATCGTGCGTCTAATCAATGCTTTATTGTCCGAAGCGATTCGTGTCAGTGCCTCTGATATTCATATCGAAGCTTTTGAGAAAAAGCTTTCTGTACGATTACGTGTCGATGGTCAACTACGTGAAATTGTTCAGCCACGCCGTGAATTAGCGCCGTTGTTGGTATCACGTATTAAAGTCATGGCGAAACTGGATATTGCGGAAAAGCGTGTTCCACAAGATGGTCGTATTTCATTACGTCTCGCAGGGCGTGAAGTGGATGTGCGTGTCTCAACTTTACCGTCTTCGCATGGCGAACGTGTGGTCATGCGTTTGCTGGACAAGCAAGCGGGACGCTTGAACATGACGCATTTGGGCTTGATGCAAAATGACTATGATCGTTTAACGCAACTGGTTCATCGACCACATGGCATTATCTTGGTGACAGGTCCAACAGGTTCAGGTAAAACCACCACCTTGTATGCCGCTTTGTCAGATTTGAATGACCATACACGTAATATTTTGACTGCCGAAGATCCGATTGAATATCAATTGGAAGGTATTGGCCAAACACAGGTCAATACCAAAGTGGATATGACCTTCGCGCGTGCGTTAAAAGCGATGTTGCGTCAAGATCCAGATGTGGTGATGGTCGGAGAGATTCGTGACTTGGAAACTGCGGAAATTGCAGTACAAGCCTCTTTAACGGGTCACTTGGTGTTATCCACACTGCATACTAATACGGCAATTGGTGCGGTGACGCGTTTAAAAGATATGGGAATTGAACCGTTCTTACTTGCTAGTTCACTAATTGGGGTGATTGCGCAGCGTCTGGTTCGTACTTTATGTCCGCATTGTGTGACTTGGCGTAAGGCTGATGATTTTGAGCGACAAGTATTTCAGCATCTCAAACTTGATGAACATATGGAATTGCCGGAACCACATGGTTGTGAAAAATGTTCACACGTTGGTTTTAGTGGGCGAACCGCAATTTATGAAATTGTACCAGTCGATGAATCGATGCGCCGTTTGATTCATGGCAATGCCGCTGAGTATGAGCTGGAAAATTATGCACGTCGTCATGCTGCTTCGATTCGTGATGATGGTTTATTGAAAGTTTTGGCGGGAAAAACCACATTAGAAGAAGTACTTCGTGTCACCAATGAAGCTGCGGAAGAATAAATCGATTCACGAATAAAAAACAGCATGGTTGAACCATGCTGTTTTTGTTTGAGTATTCGGATTATGCAGTCGTCACGATATTGAAAGTAACATCGATATTGTTACGTGTTGCATTTGAATAAGGGCAAACGATATGTGCAGCCGCAACCAATTGCTCTGCTTCTGCTTGTTCCATTCCAATTAAATACACATTCAAGGTCACTTCAATACCAAAACCATTTGGAATCGGACCAATGCCGACTTCACCTTCGACATAGGCATCTTTGCTAATTTTAAATTTATCGCGATTCGCTACAAACTTCATTGCACCTAAGAAACATGCAGAATAGCCAGCAGCAAACAATTGTTCTGGATTAGTGACTGCGTCACCTGCACCGCCCATTTCTTTTGGCACCCCTAATTGCACATCTAAAACACCGTCAGAGGACGTTGCACGACCATCACGACCACCTGTTGCTTTTGCTTTCGCACGATAAACCACTTTTTCTAAAGACATGATTATTATTCCTAAATAATATTGAATACAATTAAATCGTACACGATATAAATTAAAAAACAAGTTGCTGTTGTGTAAATTTCAAACTTATTTGTTTAGATGTGTGCGAAGTTCTGAAAGCTGATCTTTTAGTGCCAATAATGCTGTTGGTGAACAGGATGCGGCTTGAGCCAGTTGATTTGGAATATCAATCGCTTGTAATTGTAAAGCTTGCCCTTGTGGGGTCAGGGTAATAATCACTTGTCGTTCATCTTTACTTGAGCGTTGACGAGTAATTAAGTCAGCTGCTTCAAGTTTTTTTAGTAATGGCGTAAGTGTAGATGATTCTAAAAATAGTCGTTCACCAATCTCTGAGACAGAGAGCTGATCTTTTTCCCATAGCACCAACATCACCAGATATTGTGGATAGGTTAAGCCAAGTGGTGCGAGTAATTGGCGATAAACCTGATTCAATGCGAGATTGGTCGAATAAATCAGAAAACATAACTGATTGTCTAATAACAGTTGCGGATGCTCTTCGCCCATGCAGCCCTCAAATAATAATTGAATAGATGCAGTATATCTTGGTCTAATCGATTACCTAAGTAGTTTCAGTATCAATTCAAATGAAAAAAGCACAAGCTGTAAAAACTTATGCTTTCTATCGCTTACTTAAATTGCCAATTACCAAAGCTCAGCAATTTTTTTCATCAATCTTGCTCGGTAGCGTGCGGTGGGGTTATTGAGATTATTCTGAGCTTCAAGTTCAAAATGTTGCTGCCATGCTTTGATCATTTCTAAGGTTGTGCCTTTTTGTTTAATGACCATAACGTCTTCACGTTGAATATTGTCTAATCTCTGCCTTGCACCTTCAGCACCTGTTCCCCAGCCAATGATCCATTGCCCAAAAGCATTCAGCGATAAGTTTTGTGGCGTAGACAAAACACGAGATGATTGAGTTGATTCATCACCATCTACATCCACAGATGTCGCGTGAAGTTGTACAGCGGTCCCCAAAAAAAAGAAAATAACAATAAATCTAAACATGAATAAAGCTTAATAAGAATTAACGGATGATGTTACATCATAGCTAGCCCAAAATTGGCTGACTTTGTTCTACTATGATCAATAATTTGTATTAAATCATGATTCTATAGATCAGGCATTTATAAAAGTTGATCATTGCAGTCAGATTGATCTTATGTGCTTGTATTTTGTACAGTAGTGTATTGAAAGTGGTGTAAAGATGAAGAGGGGATTAATAGGCAATAATCTTACGATGCTGCATTAACGGCATTGCAAGACGAAGTGTGTTTTGTGTCTCAAGATCAAATTCACTAGTGATTAGGCCGTGTCCTTCAGTTTCAATGCTTTGCAGCAATTGGCCGCGGCTATCTGTAATACCGGCATGTCCCCAAGTTTGACGTTGTTCACCATGCCAACCTTGTTGTGCAGCACCTAAGACATAACATTGGCTGTCCATGGCTCGCGCTTGTAGCAATAATTGCCAGTGGAGCTGGCCTGTCGTATAGGTAAATGCAGCTGGGGCAGTTAAGATATTGGCACCTTGCTGACGTAAAGTTAAAGCAAGTTCAGGAAAGCGTAAGTCATAGCAGACCATCAGGCCAATATTGCCAAAAGGCGTTTTGGCAACCACAACTTGATTGCCAGGTTCAAAGAATTTAGATTCCTGATAACCACCTACAGCATCACCGACTTGTACATCAAACAAGTGGATTTTGTCATAACGTGCTTCAGTCCCTTCAGGACTAATACATAAGCTGACCGTGCGAACGCGACCATCTTGAATGACCGAACCATCTGGACGGAAAGGGCATGGGAGTGTACCTGCAACAATCCAGATTTGATAACGATGCGCTAATTGTTCTAAGCGTGCTTGAATTGCTTCGAATTGTGCTGCGGTTTCGCGTTGCTTACCCGCAGCAAAGCAAACAAAATTCTCGGGGAAAACAATCAGCTCAGCACCTTGAGCCTTACTTTGTTGAAGTAATGATTCGATGACATCGAAGTTTGCTTCAATGTCATTTTGAGAATTCATCTGTGCAACAGAAAGTAAGGTCATAGGGAGATCACGATACTGAGTTTAACGATCAAGCGTTTTGTTTTTGTACGTCGAGATTTAAGCAATCTTGCTCTTTTTGCAATTGCTTAACCAATGGTTCAAACATATTTTGGTTGTTTTCGTTCAAGTGCATCAGTGTTTTGTGTGCATCGAGCACAGTGTTGAGCATTGCGCTGTGCGTTACTTGCTCTTCTGTAAGCTCCAATGTACATACACTTGGATCGCCACAGTAGTTTAAAATCACAAATACTTGCCCAAGCCCCATGCTATTGGCCAAGGTCGTAATATCTGGATTTGTCGAGAGCATAACGGCTTGTATGTGATGAACTTGCTTAAGCTTTAAACCTAGTTTTGCCAATATACCTAAAACAGTACTGTCAATAAACGTGGTTTCGGTTAAGTCAACGATTGCACCAACAACATTTTGCTGTTGTTCAATTCGATTGAGTAGTTTGTCTAGACTTATACAAGAGTGAGCACGCACTTCGCCAATAAGCTTGAAAATATGCGTTCCGTTCAAACTTGCATATTCAACATGACCTGTTGACATATAAATGCCATTTTCAGAGAAAGGATATGAAATTATCCCATAGTGATATTGGAGACACAAGTGGTTGGAGGGTGTGATTTAATTAAGATATTGATTTTAATGTTAATTCATTCGACATATGCTCAAAATTGCAATGTCATCTGCTACATGTTCAGGGGCTTTGAATGAGTCATTTTGAAGATGTTCGACCAATTGATTAAACTGATCGTTCAGACCACCATCAAATGGTTCCAAGGCACCATCAGAGCATAAAATGAACCGCGCATGACGACTTAATTTACAGTGGTGTTCTTCGACTTCAAGCTCTTCAGTCAGGCCAAGTGGAAAGCTGCTGGTCGTTAGAATCTGAGGTGGTTGATTTGGTTCAAAAATAATGGGGGGAGGGTAATGTCCTGCACTTGACCAACGCACTTCATGGGTGACTAAATTTAAGATCCCAGCCACCATGGTAATGTGTTTTTCAATATTCTCTTGTACCAACATCGCATTCAGCTTTTGAATCAATTGGCTTGGTGTTTTTGAACGGCCATGAAAGGCTGCCATCCACGAGGTTAATAAGCTGCTGGTGACGCCATGTCCTGAAACATCAGCCAGATAGAACAATACTTCTTCATCATTTAAACGCCAATAATCATACCAATCCCCAGATAAATAAGCAGATGGTTGAAAAAGGGATTCAAACTGATAGTTTGGTAATTCGATTGGGTTCGGTAAAAGACGTTTTTGTAATTCGGCAGCAGAGGGCAAATCTCGACTATCTTGATTACGTTTGTATTGAGCATCTATTTTAAACAAAGAATGAATCGGATTTTTTGGCAAACTATCCCAAATCCAACCTGCTAATGCACCTTGTTCCCATGCTTGTGCTAACGCTGTGCCTTCATGTTCAAATGCAAGTACAATTGTTGGGAGTTTCCACTGATATTTTAAAAAGTCTTGTACATCGGCAATTGCAATGATGGTTTGATCATACAAATCCAAGTCATCAATTTGAATGATCTGCAAACTCGGTAACTCAGTTAAAGCTTGATCTAAACAAGGTACGGAACGCGTGGGTTGTATGAAATACATAGATGAATAGCCAATCCTTTGTATGATCATTTAAAATTCATCATAGATGAAAGATGACCTTGGATATAGTATTGCCAGAGTTTAAATTCTCTGGCAATACATAAGTTTGTAAAACATTATTTTAAATTAATCATTTTTCATGGGAAGAGCTGTCATCAATGTCATCTTCATCGCTAATAAAAGAAACATCATTTGAGTCGCCACGCTTTTCTGCAATCTGGAAAGCTTTACGTTGTAAATAGAAATCTCGAATCATTGCGTACTTGTCACCTTTTAGACTTTCTTCAATATCAAGAATTTGAGAACGTGCATCAACTGCCTGTAATACATTGGTTGACCAATAAATACCTTCATGATCATCTAATAAGTATTTTTGTGGACGACCATAGCTATCGGCGGCTAAACCAAAACCATCACGGAATGTACTTGGGCCGAAGAAAGGCAACATCACATAAGGACCAGAGGGAACACCATAATAGCCTAAAGTCACACCAAAACTTTCCTCTTCAGTGCTTAAACCCAAACGACGTGCCGGATCAGCAAATCCCAAAGTTGTTAAAGTATTCACTGTAAAACGGCCTAAAGTTTTTGCGGCGCGCGTTGGGCGACCTTGCATTAACTGGTTAACTGCATTCCAAGGTTCACCTAGGTTTTTGCGAAATTGGCGATAAGGACTACGCACAGGTTCTGGCACTTTAGCAACATATTGAATTGCAATAGGCTTTAATAAGTTACGGTCTAACATGTCATTGAATGCATAGACTTGGCGATTCAATGGTTGTAAAGGGTCTTTAACAGAATCAGGTTGTGCTGCATTCGCATTTACTTTTAAGTCATCTTTGGTCAGATGTTTTAAATCTTTGATAGCTTGAATCGTAGAGGTTTTTTGCTCAGCAGTGACTTGGCTTGTTACAGCATTAGCTTGATTGGCTGAATCGCTGGGAGTTTCTTGTGCGACTACTGATGAACATGCTCCAGCAGTTAACAACTCAAGCAAGATAAAATTTGAGTAATGCATATAAGTCCTTAATCGCTGTTAGAGCGAAATAATACAGCCATTAAAATGATTGCGTCATAGAACGCGCAACATAAAGATGAGCATATAGTTTAGTTGTTCTCCTATTATTAAAACAAATTCGATCGAAAAATATAAGAAAAATTGTGATTTTGGTTTAAAAATGTTCACTCGAATAAAAAAGAATGAAAATGGGGTTGTGTTGGATGTGAAATGCTGTAGAATGCACATCCATCGGCGGTGATGCAGATAAAAACTTGTTGAGAAACAAGGATTTGGCTAGAAAAGGTTAGATTCTTGAGTTGATTGATAAGTTTGCTAAATATCTAAATTACCTGTTGACTTTTAAGAAATTGAGAGTAATATAGCCGACCTAGCTTGATGATGACGAATCATCGAGAAGATCATTAAGAGAATAGAAGAACAACTTGTGTGGATTTTTACTGGTTGATCGATCGAAAATATTTCATTGATTGAATGGTAGAAATTTCTCGAAGTTTATTTGAGCGAATTTTTAGTCAGAAAATTGATGAGCCAAGATTTGTAGCCATAAGCTACTAATGATTTTAAACTGAAGAGTTTGATCATGGCTCAGATTGAACGCTGGCGGCAGGCTTAACACATGCAAGTCGAGCGGAGTGATGGTGCTTGCACTATCACTTAGCGGCGGACGGGTGAGTAATGCTTAGGAATCTGCCATTTAGTGGGGGACAACATTCCGAAAGGAATGCTAATACCGCATACGTCCTACGGGAGAAAGCAGGGGATCTTCGGACCTTGCGCTAAATGATGAGCCTAAGTCGGATTAGCTAGTTGGTGGGGTAAAGGCCTACCAAGGCGACGATCTGTAGCGGGTCTGAGAGGATGATCCGCCACACTGGGACTGAGACACGGCCCAGACTCCTACGGGAGGCAGCAGTGGGGAATATTGGACAATGGGCGGAAGCCTGATCCAGCCATGCCGCGTGTGTGAAGAAGGCCTTTTGGTTGTAAAGCACTTTAAGCGAGGAGGAGGCTACTAGTACTAATACTACTGGATAGTGGACGTTACTCGCAGAATAAGCACCGGCTAACTCTGTGCCAGCAGCCGCGGTAATACAGAGGGTGCGAGCGTTAATCGGATTTACTGGGCGTAAAGCGTGCGTAGGCGGCTGATTAAGTCGGATGTGAAATCCCTGAGCTTAACTTAGGAATTGCATTCGATACTGGTCAGCTAGAGTATGGGAGAGGATGGTAGAATTCCAGGTGTAGCGGTGAAATGCGTAGAGATCTGGAGGAATACCGATGGCGAAGGCAGCCATCTGGCCTAATACTGACGCTGAGGTACGAAAGCATGGGGAGCAAACAGGATTAGATACCCTGGTAGTCCATGCCGTAAACGATGTCTACTAGCCGTTGGGGCCTTTGAGGCTTTAGTGGCGCAGCTAACGCGATAAGTAGACCGCCTGGGGAGTACGGTCGCAAGACTAAAACTCAAATGAATTGACGGGGGCCCGCACAAGCGGTGGAGCATGTGGTTTAATTCGATGCAACGCGAAGAACCTTACCTGGTCTTGACATAGTAAGAACTTTCCAGAGATGGATTGGTGCCTTCGGGAACTTACATACAGGTGCTGCATGGCTGTCGTCAGCTCGTGTCGTGAGATGTTGGGTTAAGTCCCGCAACGAGCGCAACCCTTTTCCTTATTTGCCAGCGGGTTAAGCCGGGAACTTTAAGGATACTGCCAGTGACAAACTGGAGGAAGGCGGGGACGACGTCAAGTCATCATGGCCCTTACGACCAGGGCTACACACGTGCTACAATGGTCGGTACAAAGGGTTGCTACCTAGCGATAGGATGCTAATCTCAAAAAGCCGATCGTAGTCCGGATTGGAGTCTGCAACTCGACTCCATGAAGTCGGAATCGCTAGTAATCGCGGATCAGAATGCCGCGGTGAATACGTTCCCGGGCCTTGTACACACCGCCCGTCACACCATGGGAGTTTGTTGCACCAGAAGTAGGTAGTCTAACCGTAAGGAGGACGCTTACCACGGTGTGGCCGATGACTGGGGTGAAGTCGTAACAAGGTAGCCGTAGGGGAACCTGCGGCTGGATCACCTCCTTAACGAAAGATTGACGATCGGTAAGAATCCACAACAAGTTGTTCTTCGAAGATGTATCTGAGGGTCTGTAGCTCAGTTGGTTAGAGCACACGCTTGATAAGCGTGGGGTCACAAGTTCAAGTCTTGTCAGACCCACCAAATCTGATTGCAGTAGCTTAGATTGAAAGATATGTCGTTCATTAAGTGATAAGCTGGGGACTTAGCTTAGTTGGTAGAGCGCCTGCTTTGCACGCAGGAGGTCAGGAGTTCGACTCTCCTAGTCTCCACCATGTACTTTACGGAGTACGAGCTAAAGATTACAGAATTTAGTAAGCAGTTGGCTTATTAACTTCTGTGATTTATCACAGTTTACTACTCACCGACGAGGTGGTAGTTAATCATTAACAGATTAGAAAATTGAGTCTGAAATAAATTGTTCACTCAATTCATTCGAAAGAATGAGATTGAGAACTAGCAAAAACACTGAATCAAGCGTTTTGGTATATGAATTTAGATTGAAGCTGTATGGTGATTAAGTTCACAGACAACGAATAGTAGCAATTAAGTTTGCAACGATAACACTCACTTGTATGTGTTAACGACTGTTTGGGGTTGTATAGTCAAGTAATTAAGTGCATGTGGTGGATGCCTTGGCAGTCAGAGGCGATGAAAGACGTGATAGCCTGCGAAAAGCTCCGGGGAGGCGGCAAATATCCTTTGATCCGGAGATTTCTGAATGGGGGAACCCACCCGCTATAAGGCGGGTATCATAAGCTGAATACATAGGCTTATGAAGCGAACGAGGGGAAGTGAAACATCTCAGTACCCTTAGGAAAAGAAATCAATTGAGATTCCCTTAGTAGCGGCGAGCGAACGGGGAGCAGCCCATTAAGTTGTGTGTGTTCTAGTGGAACGCTCTGGGAAGTGCGAACGTAGAGGGTGATATTCCCGTACACGAAAGGGCACACACAATGATGACGAGTAGGGCGAGGCACGTGAAACCTTGTCTGAATATGGGGGGACCATCCTCCAAGGCTAAATACTCCTGACTGACCGATAGTGAACCAGTACCGTGAGGGAAAGGCGAAAAGAACCCCTGTGAGGGGAGTGAAATAGATCCTGAAACCGCATGCATACAAGCAGTGGGAGCCGACTTGTTCGGTGACTGCGTACCTTTTGTATAATGGGTCAGCGACTTATATTCAGTAGCAAGGTTAACCGAATAGGGGAGCCGTAGAGAAATCGAGTCTTAATAGGGCGTTTAGTTGCTGGGTATAGACCCGAAACCAGGCGATCTATCCATGAGCAGGTTGAAGGTTGGGTAACACTAACTGGAGGACCGAACCCACTGTCGTTGAAAAGCCAGGGGATGACTTGTGGATAGGGGTGAAAGGCTAATCAAGCCTGGTGATAGCTGGTTCTCCCCGAAAGCTATTTAGGTAGCGCCTCGGACGAATACCATTGGGGGTAGAGCACTGTTTCGGCTAGGGGGTCATCCCGACTTACCAAACCGATGCAAACTCCGAATACCAATGAGTACTATCCGGGAGACAGACTGCGGGTGCTAACGTCCGTAGTCAAGAGGAAAACAATCCAGACCGCCAGCTAAGGCCCCAAAATCATAGTTAAGTGGGAAACGATGTGGGAAGGCATAGACAGCTAGGAGGTTGGCTTAGAAGCAGCCACCCTTTAAAGAAAGCGTAATAGCTCACTAGTCGAGTCGGCCTGCGCGGAAGATGTAACGGGGCTAAAACTATGTGCCGAAGCTGCGGATTTGACTTTAAGTCAAGTGGTAGGGGAGCGTTCTGTAAGCCGATGAAGGTGTATTGAGAAGTATGCTGGAGGTATCAGAAGTGCGAATGCTGACGTGAGTAACGACAAAACGGGTGAAAAACCCGTTCGCTGAAAGACCAAGGGTTCCAGTCCAACGTTAATCGGGGCTGGGTGAGTCGACCCCTAAGGCGAGGCCGAGAGGCGTAGTCGATGGGAAATTGGTTAATATTCCAATACTTCTGTGTAATGCGATGAGAGGACGGAGAAGGTTAAGTCAGCCTGGCGTTGGTTGTCCAGGTGGAAGGTTGTAGGCATGTATCTTAGGCAAATCCGGGGTACTCTATGCTGAGAACTGATAGCAAGCTGTACTTGTACAGTGAAGTGGCTGATACCATGCTTCCAGGAAAAGTCTCTAAGCTTCAGTTACACAGGAATCGTACCCGAAACCGACACAGGTGGTCAGGTCGAGTAGACCAAAGCGCTTGAGAGAACTCTGCTGAAGGAACTAGGCAAAATGGTACCGTAACTTCGGGAGAAGGTACGCTGCTGACGGTGATGGGACTTGCTCCCTGAGCTATTGGCAGCCACAGAAACCAGGCCGCTGCAACTGTTTATTAAAAACATAGCACTCTGCAAACACGAAAGTGGACGTATAGGGTGTGATGCCTGCCCGGTGCTGGAAGGTTAATTGATGGGGTTAGCGTAAGCGAAGCTCTTGATCGAAGCCCCAGTAAACGGCGGCCGTAACTATAACGGTCCTAAGGTAGCGAAATTCCTTGTCGGGTAAGTTCCGACCTGCACGAATGGCATAATGATGGCGGCGCTGTCTCCAGCAGAGGCTCAGTGAAATCGAAATCGCTGTGAAGATGCAGTGTACCCGCGGCTAGACGGAAAGACCCCGTGAACCTTTACTGCAGCTTGACATTGAACTTTGACCTTACTTGTGTAGGATAGGTGGGAGGCTTTGAAGTTAGAACGCTAGTTCTAATGGAGCCGTCCTTGAAATACCACCCTGGTAATGTTGAGGTTCTAACTCTGCCCCGTAATCCGGGGCGAGGACCATGTCTGGTGGGTAGTTTGACTGGGGCGGTCTCCTCCTAAAGAGTAACGGAGGAGTACGAAGGTGCGCTCAGCGTGGTCGGAAATCACGCGTAGAGTATAAAGGCAAAAGCGCGCTTAACTGCGAGACCCACAAGTCGAGCAGGTACGAAAGTAGGTCTTAGTGATCCGGTGGTTCTGTATGGAAGGGCCATCGCTCAACGGATAAAAGGTACTCTGGGGATAACAGGCTGATACCGCCCAAGAGTTCATATCGACGGCGGTGTTTGGCACCTCGATGTCGGCTCATCTCATCCTGGGGCTGAAGCAGGTCCCAAGGGTATGGCTGTTCGCCATTTAAAGAGGTACGCGAGCTGGGTTTAGAACGTCGTGAGACAGTTCGGTCCCTATCTACCGTGGGCGCTGGAAATTTGAGAGGATCTGCTCCTAGTACGAGAGGACCAGAGTGGACGAACCTCTGGTGTACCGGTTGTGACGCCAGTCGCATCGCCGGGTAGCTATGTTCGGAAGGGATAACCGCTGAAAGCATCTAAGCGGGAAGCCTACCTCAAGATAAGATTTCCCTAGGAATTTATTCCTCTAAAGAGCCGTTCGAGACTAGGACGTTGATAGGTTGGGTGTGGAAGCACGGTGACGTGTGAAGCTGACCAATACTAATTGCTCGTGAGGCTTGACTATACAACACCCAAACAGTTGTTGTATTCAAGATAAATTCAATACATAACTTGATTTAGTGTGAAATCTAGTTACAATACCGACTCAATGATCTAATCCGTTAATAACTCTTTGGACCGTAAGTAAGGCATACGATGAATACATCGTGATTAAGACCCGAAAGCACCACAACAGTTTGCTGGCGACAATAGCAAGAGTGAACCACCTGATCCCTTCCCGAACTCAGAAGTGAAACCTCTTAGCGCTGATGGTAGTGTGGCACTTGCCATGTGAGAGTAAGTCATCGCCAGCTTTTAAATTAGAACACCCCCAACCAACGGTTGGGGGTGTTTTTTATTGGGAAGAGGAAAATGTGTGGTGGGAGAATTAATCGTAAAATTTGAGCTAGGGCTTTTATAGTAGGTGTAAAGAAAAGTCCTTTCTGACAATTTTTGATGAATATTATAAAAGATTGGACGTATGCTAGTTTTTTGAACAGATAAGTCCGTTGAAAAGGTTTTTCCTTGTATGCGGAAACATTGCTTTATGTTATAAATATTTTTATAGGCATGTTTTTTGCTTATTTTAATAAAAGGAAAGACTATGAAATTATCTGTTGGATTGAAAGTTGCGAACAGCTTATCGTTAACTCCTCAATTGCAGCAGGCCATACGTCTTTTACAGTTATCCAGTTTAGAACTTGAACAAGAAATTCAAATCCAGTTAGACAGTAATCCATTACTTGAAAAAATAGAAGATATGGGGACCATGGAAAGTCTTTCTTCACTAGAAGAAAAAGAGAATGGAGACTTAACCACTGAACTGAATGCGGATCATCTTCCAAATGATTTACCCGTTGATACTGAATGGGATGATATTTATACCCATCAATCTACTGCGTTGGCCTCACCAGAATATGAAGAAAGAGAAGACAATCGTCAGGTACATTTAAGCCTCAAAGAGCATATTTTAGATCAAGTCAATCTCTTGCATTTTTCAACGGTAGACAAATTGATTGCATATTGCATCGTAGACTCCCTTGATGATAAAGGATTCCTCGACGCAGAGTTGGATGACATTTTACTTGCTGTTTCCCGTCTTTTACAGGAAATGGAGAGTGAGGAAGAGGTTGAGCAAGATGAAATTATTGTTGTTTTAAAACATATTCAACGTCTTGATCCTATTGGTGTCGGTTCCAGAAATTTAGCAGAATGCTTGAAAATCCAACTTGAAACTTTTAATGAAAAAGTTCCCTATCTAGCTGAAGCTAGAAATTTATTGAAATATTATGAGTTATTGATTTCGAATGATTTGAATAAGTTGTTAAAGCAAACAGGGTTATCTAAAGAGCAATTAAAAAGTGCCGTTGATTTGTTAAAGACTTTGAAGCCTTATCCTGGGTTGGAGTTCAATCAACAAGAATCTGAATACCAAGTTCCTGATGTAGTCGTGTCGAAGAAAGATCAACATTGGCAAGTTCAGCTTAACCCTGATGTATTGCCTAAGTTACGGATCAATTCTTTTTATTCAGGCATGATTCGTCGAGCTGATCAAAGTGACGACAATGTCTATTTGCGCAATCAAATGCTGGAAGCGAAGAATTTTATCAAGAGTATTGATGAACGTCATAAGACTTTGTTGAAAGTAGCAACGTGTATTGTTGAGCATCAGAGAGCTTTTTTGGAGCAAGGCCCAGAAGCGATGAAGCCTTTAGTACTTCGTGATGTGGCAGAAGAAGTTGAATTACATGAGTCGACCGTATCTCGTGTGACAACCAATAAATATATGCTGACACCACGTGGTTTATTTGAATTGAAATACTTCTTTTCTAGTCATGTTGGAACAACAACAGGTGGGGAGGCTTCATCGACGGCAATTCGAGCCATGATTAAAAAACTCGTTTCAAGTGAGAATCCACGTAAGCCTTTGTCGGATAATGCAATTGCTGAAATGTTGAAGAATGAAGGGATTGAGGTGGCTCGACGCACGGTGGCAAAATATCGTGAATCGTTACATATTGCCTCATCTTCTGAAAGAAAAGTCTTGATCTAAATTTCAAGGTGTGACTATTCTAGGGGTTCATTATTACGGAATAATGAATTTTTTTAATGATCACTAGAGGAATCGCTGAAATGATTTAATGGATATTGAACCACTGATAATGTGCATTAAATTTGCTGAAGCGATTTTCTTGTATCCTGAGAAAAAGGTGAGGGATAGAATTATGCAAATAACGATTCGTGGGCACCATTTAACCATTACACCAGCCATTGAAGAAAATATAAAAGAAAAGTTTAGTCAAATGACCAAACATCTAGATCAGGTCAATAGTATGCAAATCAAGCTGGCTAAAGATCATCAAATTGACAAACGTTCACATAAGGGTAGTGCAAATCATATCGCTGAAGCGATTATACGTTTGCCGGGGGTAGAACTGTTTGCACAGGCGACAGCCGATGATATGTATACTTCAATTCGAAAACTGACAGATAAATTAAAACGCCAGCTAGCAAAACATCGAAAAATTCAATGTTCGTATCAGCATGAACTGGCACTTTTGAGTTAATTTTTTATTTTGTATAAGAGGCTTTTTGTGAAGCCTCTTTTTTTATTGATAAAAAAAGAAACTGCTTACTGAATTATGTGAAAAAGTTATAGTAAAATAGCTGGTTTTACACCAATGGTTGTATAAGAGGCCTTGTAATGAATAGTGAGCAGCTCACGCAAATTTTAAAAGAAGCTTTCCCTGAAGCAGAAGTAGCAGTGAGCGGTCAAGCTGGGAAATTTGACCTTCGTATTGTGGATGATCAGTTTGAAGGTAAGCGTACCGTTGCTCGTCAACAAGCCGTTTATGCACCTCTAAATTCTTATATTGCGAGTGGCGCAGTTCACGCTGTTACGATTCGCGCAATGACAAAAGACGAATGGCGCAAAGCAAGCCTTTTCGGAGCTTAAATATTAATGGATAAATTTTTAATTACGGGCGGTGTTAAGCTCGAAGGTGAAGTACGCATTTCTGGTGCTAAAAATGCAGCTTTACCTTTACTTGCAGCAATGATCCTTGCTGACTCTCCGATTAAGCTAACCAATGTACCTAATCTAAAAGATGTAAATACATTGGTTAAGTTGATTGCTGGTCTTGGTGTGACCATGAGCTATGAAGGTGAAACGGTTTGTGCTGACGCATCAACATTAGATAACCAGTTTGCACCATATGAACTTGTACGCACCATGCGTGCATCTATTTTGGTGCTTGGTCCTTTGTTAGCGCGTTATGGTAATGCAAAAGTATCATTACCAGGCGGCTGTGCGATTGGCTCACGTCCAGTCGATCAACACTTAAAAGCTTTAGAAGCTTTAGGTGCGCAGATTGAAGTTGAAAATGGCTATGTGCATGCTTCAGTTGATGGTCGTTTGAAAGGCGGTGAAGTTGTCTTTGATATGGTGACCGTTGGTGGTACCGAGAATATCTTGATGGCTGCGGCACTGGCTGAGGGTGTGACCACGATTCGTAATGCTGCTCGTGAACCTGAAATTACCGATCTTGCGCAAATGTTGATTAAGATGGGCGCTAAAATTGAAGGTTTAGATACAGATACTTTAGTTGTTACTGGTGTTGAAAGTTTGCATGGTTGTGAATATGCCGTTGTTGCAGACCGTATTGAAACAGGTTCATATTTAGCTGCCGCTGCCATTACTGGTGGACGAGTGAAGACTACCCATACTGATCCTTCATTATTAGAAGCAGTATTGGATAAGTTTGAAGAAATGGGTGCTGAAGTCACGCGTGGTGATGATTGGATTGAATTGGATATGCAGGGCAAACGTCCTAAAGCTGTGAGCTTTAGAACATTACCGCATCCAGAATTTCCAACAGACATGCAAGCGCAAATTATGGCAGTCAATGTGATTGGACGTGGCTTTGCAACGATTTCTGAAACCATTTTCGAAAACCGTTTTATGCATGTACCAGAACTTTCACGTATGGGTGCTAACATCCAGGTTGAAGGGCATGATGCGGTGGTAACAGGTGTAGAAACACTTCAGGCTGCACCTGTCATGGCGACAGATTTACGTGCTTCATTTTCACTTGTTTTAGCTGCTTTGGTTGCTGAAGGTGAAACATTGGTTGACCGTATCTATCACATTGATCGTGGTTACGAACATGTGGAAGAAAAATTGCAAAGTTTAGGTGCTCAGATTAAGCGAGTAAAAGGATGAATGACTTAAGAAACGATGATCCAAATTTTGACGTAATGGGCAATTTTGATCATGGTTTAACTTTAGCACTCAGTAAAGGTCGTATCTTAAAGGAAACATTACCGTTGCTTGAAAAGGCGGGTATTAATTTACTTGAAGATCCAGATAAATCACGCAAATTGATTTTTCCAACCACGCACAAAAAAGTTCGTATTTTGATTCTACGTGCGTCTGATGTTCCGACTTATGTTGAGAATGGTGCAGCAGACTTTGGCGTAGCGGGTAAAGATGTATTGATGGAGCATGGTGCGCAACATGTTTATGAGTTGCTCGACCTAAAAATTGCCAATTGTAAGTTGATGACGGCGGGTAAAGTCGGCATGGAACGACCAAAAGGCCGTTTAAAGATCGCGACCAAATACGTTAACTTGACTCGTCAATACTATGCAAGCCTCGGTGAGCAGGTGGATGTAATTAAGCTATACGGATCAATGGAGCTTGCACCTTTGGTTGGGTTAGGTGATTACATTGTCGATGTGGTTGATACGGGGAATACTTTACGTGCCAATGGTTTGGAGCCATTAGAAGAAATTTGCAAAGTTTCTTCACGCTTAATCGTCAATAAGGCGAGCTTTAAGCGTAAGCAAGCGGTGTTAAATCCGATTTTGACGCAACTTGAACAAGCTATTAAAGCACGTCAAAACTGAGTTTTAGATTGAATTGAATAAAAAAGGTCAGCTTCGGTTGGCCTTTTTATTTGAGTTTATCTGGATTACGTAAAGAATAAATGCTTTGCAGTTGTTGCTGATCATTGAAAGCAAAAGTAAGTACCATGACACAACAATGGTCTGAGTCATAGAGTTTAAAACCGACACCGCCATTGATATGGCACATATCCCAAGAGAGTTCAGTCCACGCTTGAAAAAGCAAGCGTTCAAAGAAACGTAATATAGGCGGTTGGCCAATGAAAGGCTGTCGAATAGCTGAGACTTTACCACCGCCATCCGCTGCAAATTGGATATCGTCACTAAGTAATTGTGTGAGTTGATTCAGGTCGTGTGAATGAATGGCGACCTTGAAGGCATTGAGTAAGTTGATTTGCTGCTGAGTCGGATGATTCGAGAGAACATTCGGTTCATCTGCAATACGTTTTCTGCTGCGGGCCACCAATTGTCGACAATTACTTTGTTGTTCCCGAAGGATTTCCGAAATTTCAACATAGTCAAGATTAAAGATGTCATGTAGTAAATATGCCGCACGCTCTTTAACTGAAAGTTTTTCAAGAATCAAAAGGAAAGCTGTGGAGAGGGTATAGTCGGATTCGACCGAGAATGTTTCTGTATGATGATAGGGTTCAGGTAACCATGTTCCCGTATATTCAGTTCTAGACCTGTGGTGAGCACGGAGTAGATCAATGCAATGGCGTGTGCATACAGAGGTCAACCAAGCTTGAGGATTGAGAATATCTTGCTTAGGTTGCTGTTGCCATTTTATAAAAATATCCTGTAAGACATCTTCAGCATCACTTGTTGTCCCTAATAGTCGATAAGCAAGACCGAACAGGAATGTTCGGCTTGTCTCAAAAATAGTTAAATCTTGTTGGCTAATCATGCCTGATGCTTTCATAGATGTTAATGCTGTGAAATTGCAATTCGATTCCACAAATTAATCATGCCAATCAGTAAAGTTAAAGCTGAAATTTGTGGCTCACTGAAATATTTTAATAGTGTTATACGGAAAGGCTCATAATCAGTGAGCGGGTGTAAAGTCGTGAGTGCTTCAACCCAAGCAAAGGCGGCTTTTTCCTGATCTGTATAATCATTGCAATGTCGCCATACCACCAAACGGTCCAAACGTGATTGTATTTCACCATCTTCCAAAGCTTCTGTGATATGCATCTTCACACAAAAAGCACAGCCATTGATTTGTGAGGCGCGTAATAGAACAAGATGATAAAGCGAGCGATCTATCAAAGCTGAATCGAGAATGTTTTGATGGACTTGATAGAGATGATGAATTGACTCTGGTAAATGTTTTTTAGGATGAATATTGAGTGTCGTCATTATAGTGTTCCTGAGTAAAATCAACGTAGGTATTCATTTGACGACTCAGCCTTTTGTTTTGTGACAAATGGAATAAAAAAATTTAACTTTTTGTTTTTGATAGCTAAATGTTTTGATTAAAAAGATAAAAGTAGAAATTGTGGATTGATCGAAGAACCTTCTCTTTCTGATTGATTTTTTTAGCCTATATTGTGCCCACAAGTACACTGAAAAAGAGTAAACTTAGCGCTCTCTTATTCGCCTTGTGGGTAAATTGATGCGACGTTTATCGACTCAGGATCAAAATTTTAAACAGACATTTGCTGAACTTTTAGCATTTGAAACGGTTAATGATCCTCAATTAATTCAAACTGTAGATCAAATTATTGCTGATGTACGTCAGCATGGTGATGATCATGTGCTTAAATTAACGCAACAGTTCGATCGACATCCAGCGCATCAATTCTCTGATTTAGAACTGACTCAAGCACAGCTCAAAACCGCATTTGATGGTTTAAGTGTTGAAATCCGTGAAGCATTAGAGCTTGCTGCAAAACGCATTCGTTCTTTCCATCAAGCACAAAAGCAGGAAGGTTGGACCTATCTCGATGAGTTGGGTAATACCTTAGGTCAAAAAGTCACACCTTTGGATCGTGTAGGGATTTATGTGCCTGGTGGATTAGCCTCTTATCCATCATCGGTACTTATGAATGCTTTGCCTGCACATGTTGCAGGGGTTCCTGAAATTATTATGGTGGTTCCGGCACCAAATGGTGAGTTGAATCCATTGGTATTAGCAGCTGCCTATTTAGCTGGGGTGAGCCGAGTGTTTACCATTGGTGGTGCACAGGCCGTTGCTGCATTGGCTTATGGAACACAAACCATTCCAGCAGTAGACAAAATTACAGGACCAGGCAATCGATTTGTAGCAGCCGCAAAACGTGCGGTGTTTGGTCAAGTCGGTATCGATATGATTGCAGGCCCTTCGGAAATTCTGGTCTATGCCGAAGGTGAAAATAATGCTGAATGGCTAGCCATGGATGTCTTGTCTCAAGCTGAGCATGACACCGTTGCACAAGCGATTTTCATTACCCCAGACGAAACGCTGTTAAATGCGGTTGAAGCTGCGATTGAAAAACATTTAACTGAATTACCAAAAGCCGAAATTGCCAAAACATCGATTCAAAATCGTGGTGCATTGGTATTGGTAAAAGATCGTGCAGAAGCAATTGAATTGATTAATCAGGTGGCACCAGAGCATTTGGAACTTTGTCTTGATGATGCTGAATTGATGAGTCAGGAGATTCGTCATGCGGGTGCAATCTTTATGGGACGTTATACCCCAGAAGCCATTGGTGATTATTGTGCTGGTCCAAACCATGTCTTACCGACATCGGGTACTGCACGTTTTTCTTCACCGCTCGGTGTTTATGATTTTCAGAAACGCTCTAGCTTAATTATGTGCTCTGAAGAGGGTGTGAAGAGCTTGGCAAAAGCAGCCGATGTTTTGGCAGTGCAAGAAAATCTTGATGCCCATGCGCGCTCAGCCCGTTATCGTTACCAATAACCGATTCAAAGATTGATAGGGGCTGGTTAGCCCCTTTTTTAGGATACATGAGAGTAGAACAATGACGTTTACAGCAGAACAAATGCGTTTTTGGAGCCCCGAGGTTCGTGAATTAGAGCCTTATGTACCCGGTGAGCAGCCTAAAATTCAGAACTTACTCAAACTCAATACCAATGAAAACCCATATCCGCCATCACCAAAAGTGGTAGAAGCTGTCCAAGCTGTTTTAGCAGATCATGCAGATGCCTTACGTCTATACCCTGACCCAGACGCGACGGCTTTAAAGCAAGCGATTGCCAAGCAGCAGCATGTTGATGTGGCTCAAGTCTTTGTCGGTAATGGGTCGGATGAAGTATTGGCACATATCTTCAAAGCTTTTTTTATCCAGAAACAACCGATTCTCTATCCAGATATTACCTATAGTTTTTATCCTGTTTATAGCCAGTTTTTTGCAACGCAGACCAAGCAGATTCCTTTGAATGAAAAATTCGAAATTGATGTGTCGGATTATGCGCAGGAAAATGGCGGTATTATTATCACCAATCCAAATGCACCAACCAGTATCGCACTTGGTTTAGATGACATAGAACAGGTGCTTAAGGCAAATCCAGACCGTGTGGTCGTGATTGATGAAGCCTATGTTGATTTTGGTGCTGAGTCAGCAGTGCAATTGGTCAATCGCTATGAAAATTTAGTGGTTTGCCAAACGACATCTAAGTCTCGTTCACTGGCGGGCTTACGCGTTGGTTTTGCTATTGCACAAGTACATTTGATTGCAGCACTTGAAGCCGTAAAAAATAGTTTTAACTCCTATCCAATCGATCGTTTTGCGATAGCAGCAGCCGTGGCTTCATTCGAAGATCAAGCTTATTTTGAAGCGCAATGTGCCAAAGTGATTGAGAGCCGAGAAAAATTAGTGAGTGATCTTACAGCTTTAGGCTTTGAGGTATTGCCTTCAAAAGCCAATTTTATCTTTGCTACACATCCGCAACATGATGCTGCTCAGTTGTCTCAACAATTGCGTGAACAGGGGATTATTGTGCGTTATTTCAATAAGCCGCGCATTAATCAATTCTTGCGTATCACGATTGGTACAGATGAACAAAACCAGCGTTTAGTCGATACGCTTAAAACGCAAATTTTATAAATCTGTATTGACGCTTATTGTTCAGAAGTTTGCCATGTATTGAGTAAATCAAGCATGGCAGAAATTTTATCAAAGCATTCTTGATATTCTGCTTCTGCATCAGAAGCAATGGTGATGCCGCCACCCGCCCACATCGATAATTGATCCTGATATTTTTGAATACTACGAATCAAGATATTCCAGCAACCTGTACCATCGAAATTAAAATAACCTAAGCTGCCACAATAAGCACCACGCGGTGCACCTTCTAATTCTTCAATGATTTGCATAGCACGAATCTTCGGTGCACCTGTGATTGAACCACCTGGTAAGGCAGACAATAACATTTGCATTGGATTGATGTCTGCTTTTAAAGTTGCCGTAATTTCGCTGACCATATGATGGACTTGATTAAAGCTTTCAATTTCAAATAATTTGGTTGTTTCAACAGAGCCTGTTTCAGCATAGACACTCAAGTCATTGCGGAGCAAATCGACAATCATGACATTCTCAGCCTGATCTTTTTCAGAGTGGCTGAGTTTATCCTTTGAGATCTGATCTTGTTGTGGATCTTCAAAACGTGGCATGGTGCCTTTGATTGGACGTGTTTTAATTTCTCGGTTGTCCTTGAATTCAATAAAAAGTTCAGGAGAGCAACTGAGCAATTCAAAATCATTGATTTTGAGATAACCAGCATAGGGTGCTTGGGTGAGTTCCCATAAATCATGGGCGCGGCTTAATAATGAACCTTGTACATGCGCTGTAAATTCTTGAGTCAAGTTAATTTGATAACAATCACCCGCTTTGATGTACTCCTGAACTTGGTTGAATGCAGTGAAGTACTGCTGTTTCGTCCAACGAGGGTGGCATTGCTGATTTAAAGATAGTGCATTGAGTTGTTTTGGTGTATTGATCAAATCGGAAATGTGTTGATAGATACTTTCAGCCTGAGCTTCATCACTATAAAAGTACCATTCATCTTGCTGAAACTTTAAAAAGCTGGTGTATTGACCCAAGAAAAAACTTGGCTGTGGGCATGCATCAATTGTTGTAAATTGATCTGCACTATAGTCATAACTAAAGAAGCCAATGTACCCCCCCTTAAAATTATTAGCGTTATTAGAGGCTGTTGAATGGCGAAATTTAGAAAACTCTATCAGCGAAAGTGCTTCAGGTTTTAATTGATATTGATTGAATTGTATTTGTTGAAATTGTTGAAGCTTAGATTGCTGAAAAATTAAAAACTCTTTGGGTAAAAATGCAATAACAGGTGCACCTTGGTCGTGCAAATAAACTAATCCAGTCAAATCAAACAGTCGGGACAGAAGCTCAAATGCAGAAGTGAGTTGCGTGTTAAGCTTTTGCTGAAAATAAGACATAAAACGGAAATACTGGCTATACATTTGAAGTGAGAAATTGTACTACATCCACAAATATCAAACTGATGTTTATCCTACTGTTTGATGAAAAAACGGATGCTTTTGCTCGAAGATTGCTTAGAGCAAATAAATGATGTATTTATCAGATTAGAATGAATAAAGCACTTTTGTTAACACTTCTTATCTGATTTTTGACGATGATAAATGGTCAATAGATTTAGGTTTAGATTTGATGTTCAAAAAATATAATAAAAAATCATGAATAATTACATGTTGTTGTCACGATTTTTTTGAATAGTTTGGATTGAGTGTTTTATATGCCGTTTGTCGGTTAGTGCATAAAAATCAGTTAACAGGAGTTGAACATAAAATAACAAACAGGTAATTTAGTAATTGCTAAGCGAACTACTCAAGGATTGGAAGTTCAAGTTGTCATTTAAGAATAAAACGACCGTGGACAGTTTAGAGTAGTGTAAGTCAAAAAATAAATGCTCTTGGGAGAGTGCTCAATGAAAATGTTTACTAAACTAGCTTTAGTTTCTTCAATGGCGATTAGCGCAAATGCAATGGCTATGCAGTCAATGGATGATGCTGCACTAAGCGCTGCAACAGGTCAAGATGGTATTAATCTTGGTATCGGAATTTCCAAAATTGAAATCGACAAAGTCTTAATCCATGATAATGATGGTTTAGCGACAGATGCAACAATTAGTGGTGGGGTTGCTAGCTCAACTAACCCAGCGATTGCTGGTGGTACAGCGACTGCAGGTGCGATTGTTGTAAATGATATTTCTATCTCGGCTCCAGAAGCGGTTGATGCAAATGGTGTGGGCACAGGTAGTTATGATACATCACGTATGTTGGCAACTGGCAATTTAGCAGATATTCGAATTGACTCAGATGCTGGTGCTGGTAATGGTAATACAGCATTCTTGAATATTGCTGCAAAAGTTTCAGGTTTAGATATCAGTATTGGTGAAATTGGTGTTTCTGCTTCAACAGGTGGCAATACTGGTACAGCAGGTTCTTCTGGTACAGGCATCCGTCGTGGTAATGATACTGCTAACTATAATGCAATTTTATCGGGTTTAACTTTAAAAACTGGTCAAATGAATGCTAACATCCAGTTGGGTGCAGCTCCTCAAGGTGCGATGATCGTATTAGATACCAAAATGGTTGGTGGTTTAGAAATTAAAGATCTTGGTATTCTAGATAACTCTACAAATGGTGCTACGATTGCGACAGGCGTAACGACAACTGCTGCTGGTGAAATTCGTCTTGATAGCATTAAAGTTGCTGATGCTAGTGGTACGGATCTGTCTGTAGATGCTAAAGTGAGTGTTTATGGTCCAAGCGCTGCGAATAATGGCTTCTTGAAAATTGTAACAGGCACAACTAGCCCTGGAACAGACGTTTACATTAAGGGTGTTCATTTGGGTAGTGCTGCTGCTGCATCAATTGGTGATGTCGAAGTTCAAGGTATGCGTACTTATTACAACCCAACTCATGCTTTTGGTGCTGATACTATGGGTACAGCAATTACAATTTCTGGTCACTAATCAGTTTAGTAGCCAAAACAAAAAAAGCGCTTTATGCGCTTTTTTTTTATTTAAGTAAAAATGCTGATCAATAAATTAATAAATGGGTTGCTTATCAAGACGACTTTGCAGGTTTAAGAACTTGGATTGTTATTTTTAATAGGTTATATAAGTAATTTATTGTTGTGAAAGAGTTGCATTAAAGGTGGTAATTGTTTAATTGTGGGCTTAATTATAAAAAAATAACATTCCGTCAAAAAAAACCAAAAAAAAGATGTATTTTCTTATAAAAAAAGGTATCTTCAACTTGCAAGGATGGAGTGTCTTGGACACTAAAAATAAAATGAATAAGGCAAGTGCTGCCATTGTTAGAAAAAGAGACTTATGTTAGAGATCGCTTTAGGCTCGGCATTGATGTATTACTTTACAACGCAAGCCTTTGAAATAGAAAAAAAACCAGAGGGGACTGTATTCTATACAGAAACTTTGGATTCTCGTAACCCTTCGTTCACACGGAATCATCGCGAAGCAGTGGTGATTAAGCCGGCCGTAGAGGAGCAGTTTCGTGGAATTGTTCGCCAAGCTTATGATTATAGCTGTGGTTCAGCAGCATTAACGACACTGTTAAATGGTTTTGGTGGTTTACAATTAACTGAACAACAAACAATGAGCGGTCTACTCCAATATGGAGAGTATCAGCGTATCATTGAGCGTCGAAGTTTCTCCTTATTAGATATGAAACGTTTTGTCTCCGCTCTAGGGATTAATAGTGGTGGCTATCGTGGGGAGTTTTCTGATCTTACCTCTTTGAAACAACCAGCGATTGTTCCTATTACCTATGCTGGCTTTAAACATTTTGTTGTATATAAAGCGTATAAAGATGGAAGGGTTTATGTTGCTGATCCTGCATTAGGAAATATCAGTTTCGATGAGAACCGATTTAAAGATATATGGGACAACAATACATTATTTATTGTTGATATTCCTCAGCAATATCAAAAGAGTTTGTTGGCATTACAAGATGCGGATATGCGCCATGTTGAAGATGCAACCGTAAATCGTTATGCGCTTGCTGAAATTCAATTTCCGACACAAAAACTGGAGCGCCTTGCAGATAAGGCTTCGACAATGCGTCGAGTATTAGATGCGGATCCAAGCTCAGTTACTTATAACCAACCAATTACGACCTATATGCGCTTATATTACAAGCGGAAGTAATTTAGAAAAATCAGTAAAATTAATGTAATAGGATGCAAAGTAAAATGAATCATACATGGATGAAAATGAGTGTGTTGGCCTTAAGTTTAAGTGCGATCACATCTACACTTTACGCAGCAGAACAACAACCTACCACTGAACCTGTAACCTCTGAGGCGGATCAGGTGTCGGTAGCGGATGTACAGGGGAATACGATTGCTGAAAGCCCAGCAAGCGCTGTTGTGAATAATAGCTCGGTTGTTGAGGGAAGTCAGGCTGATCAGGCTGCAAGTGCTTTACAGAAAAAAGAAAGTGATGCAACTCAAGAAACAAATTTACAAGAAGTGTTCACTTCAAATGAGCGTCAGTATTCATTAATTAAAAAAGGTATTTTTTCATCATACTATGATTTGGATTATACCTATTATCGTGATAGTCGTCTTGATTTAGCAATGAGTGATAGTAATAGTTCGCTATCAAGATTGCGTGTAGAGGAAGATGCTAACCATACTTTAACCAATACGTTTACAGTTCAATATGGCGTATTAGATAACGTGACATTATCAGCATCTGTACCTTTTGTAGCTAAAAAAGAACTTTTAAAAGATCAAACAACGGCTGGATTAGGTGATATTAATTTTGGTGCTCGTTGGGAACCATTTCCTTTAAAACAGGGCCGTTTGCCATTGGTTCTATTTGGTAGCTTATCAACTAAAACAGGTGATAGCCCATATGAGGTAGGAGTAGATGAGCTATCAACAGGTAAAGGTTATTATTCAGTTGGTGCTGGAGCAAGTACACGTAAATATATTGATCCTGTTGTATTATTTGCATCGGTTTCAACTAGTTATGGTCTAAAAGAGTCTGGACTCAATCAATTGCGCGGAAGCCGTGTTTTAGAAAGCTTTGATCCGGGCCTCAGCGGTGGATTCTCTTTTGGTTTTGCTTATTCATTTAACTATGACGTGTCATTGACCATGTCATATCAACAAAGCTTTAATACTGGAGCAAAATTCTATTTCGAGAATGATGAAAGTTATAAATCTGCTGACCAGAGTAGTGCTATGTTGTCATTTGCTTTAGGGGTGCGTGTATCGCCTGAAACCATTGTCAATGGTACTGTCGGGATCGGTTTAACGGAAGATGCGCCAGATGTATCACTAGGCTTATCTTTCCCGCTTGATATCATAGGTTTTGGTAAAAAAGCTCGTTAAGGAGATGTAATAATGGTGAAACACCTTAAATTATGTCCATTAACGATAGCAATTTTTTTTGCTGGACTATCGAGTGCTACTCATGCACAACTTGGGCAAGACTTATCAGTAGATTTACGTTCTTTGGCTTTAGGTAATGCAGTTACTGCAGATCCTCCTGGTATTAGTGCAGTTCACTTCAACCCTGCTGCACTTGCTAAACTAGACGGTTTACAAACCGATGTACAAGGGATTCTCGCTAATTTTGCAATTAAACGTGATTATTCTGCACCTGCAGGCTATAACGTTTTTGGTTATTCGGATGACCCATTGGTATGTAATGATGGGCCTGAAGTTGATGCAAATATTTGTACAGATTTTAAAGGGACGGTGAGTGGCGATGTCGAATATGCCAGTATTTATGTTCCTATTTTAAAGAAAATTGTAGATTTAGGGCCTAATTCTCCATTGGTTGCACCGACAGCAGGTATTTCTTATAAACCACCAGGCTCTAAAGTGACATATGCGACAGCAATTTATGCGCCGCTTGTTGCAGGTTTTGGTGCAGAGGATGGTAATCCAAGTAACTATATGGGGCAACAGGTTGCCTTAGAGCGTATTACCTATTTATCACCTTCATTTGGTTATCAGGTCAACGATAATTTGTACCTAGGGGCATCATTTGGAATGTCCTATCAAGCGATTGCGATGAAAACGGACTTACGTTTCCCTAATGAGTTAATTGGGGTATTACGTATGGTCGATGAAGTGGTATGCGGACCATTTAAAGAAAATGGTGACATTATTACAGATTTACTGCTATTTGGTATGTGTAATGCTAAAGAGGGGATGAATCCATTTAGTAAAGTTGGTGCCTTAGATGTATCACTTGAGCAATCATTAAGTCCAAGTTATAACCTAGGTTTGCTTTGGGAACCTACTGATGATTTTAGCTTTGGGATGGTTTATCAAAGTGAAGCGAAAATGCGTTTGCATGGGAAATACTTAATTAATGTGGCTCAGGCACCTAGAGATTTGATTGCAGGTCTTAATTCATCTGCTACGGGTCAAATTCTTGCAGCAATTTTAGGGTTTCCAAGTTATGCCCCAGCTGTAGAATCAGGTTTGTTAGCCATGGATTTTAAATATCCACAGCATTTTAAAGCTGGGATTAAGTATAAAATATTCCCTGATCTTCAAATGAATTTCGATTTGGGGTGGACTGATTTCTCGGCATGGGATAAGTTTCGTTTTGAGTTTGATCGACAAATTTCATTGTTAAAAGTTGCTAAATTATTATCTGCTGATGTAACTGATCGATCATTGTCTTTGCCATTAAAATTTCAGTCCTCTTGGCGTTGGGGAATAGGTTTTGAGTATTCTGCAACAGATCGTTTGAAGCTGCGGATGGGTTATGAACCGCGTACTAGTTCGATTCCAGATGATAAACGAAATACGATGGTACCGATTAATAATGCTCAATTATTTGGTTTGGGCCTTGGTTATCGTTTCGATCCTGATACAGATATTGATTTATCCGTTGGTTTCTTACGCAGTCGTGATGATATTCCTGCAAATACAAGTAGTCTATCCAATAAAACAGGGGTGGATAACCTGTTATTAAATCCTTATGCAGGTTTGAATGTAAAAACAAATACAAAAGTAACTTTACTTGGAATTAACTACAGAACAAGATGGTAATGCAAAAGAAAATGATCCTTCAACCAAGACTTGTAATTTCACTTATATATTTAATGATTGCAAGTACTTCGGTTGTTTACGCAGATGGTTTTTATACAATTATTGGGCCTGATGGTCGACCAATGGTTGTACCGATGAAACTTGGAAAAAAACAAGCTGAGCCTAATCAGCAGAAACAACAAGTTCGTACTGAAAAAACTGCTCAGCTAGCTCCACCTATTGATCATTCTAATCCAGTAAAGACGGTTGCTGTGCCTATTGAGCAGCAAACGGTTGAGTACACTCAACCAATTGAGCTCCCGAAAAAACAGTTCAAGACAATTAAAAACTTTGAAGTTCCTGAGGTTATAAGAGAACCAATGCCTCCTTCTAAAGTGATTGATAAGCGAACAACAAAGGTTCCAGTTTTACCTGTTGAACAATCAAATGTGATTCAAGCACCTACAAGCCAGTTGAAGATAGAGAACTCAGCGACAGAAAAGAAATCAACAGCCATAGAAGAAAAGTCACAGAATCAAAGTGATTCAAATTCTTCAAATAAGGGGGAGCTATCAACTGGATTTAGTCAGGTTGATGGTGTTGATTATGTCAATAATGAATATTTAGAAAATCAAGAATTTAATCTTGATGGCAAAAAACGCTTTTATACGATACCAGACGGCACTGGGCGTACTGAAACGATAGAACGAAAAAAAGGAGTGAGCCGTTCAGTTCTTGATAAGTTGTTGAATCGTTCGCAACAGTCAGTAGCTCCAATCGCATTATCTACTACTTATGTACGTTTATCGAGTGAAGATTTAAAGGTTGCTTTTGAAAATGATCGCTGTTTTCTAGATGGCTATAAGAAATCAATCAAAACCCTTGCACTGAAAAAAGATGTTGGACTTTGGCCTAGAAAACCGTTGAAGGAAACATTCGAATACGAGTTGGTCAAACTAGATTCCTCACCTCAATATATGCAAATCGATTCGTATTCTCCTCGTAATGAAAAGCCAGTATATTATTGGCCTCTAGTCGTATTTTTAGATGAAAATGGTTGTATAGAAGAGGGAGTCAGCGGATTTAAAAATAGTGAAACTGCTGCAACAGCGTTACAACATTCAGCTATACAAGGTGTGATAAAGATACCTAAAGAGGCACGTTATATAATGATGACCCCATTAGCCTCAGCAATTGATGTTTCTGAACAAGAATTATCAAATCAAGGACAGATCAAAATTTCTGTTTTACAGTAAGCATGGATAGGATGAACCAATGATGAACAAAAAAATATTATTGCCATTTGCATTTTCAACATTGGCTATTTTTCTACATGGTTGTGGTGGTGAAAGTAGCAAAATCAATGAGGATCCAACAAAAGGTGTAACAGGCGTTACTTCAAATACCAGCTGTAGTGTGACTGCAGAGGACTGTCTACAATTTGTTTTAGATTATCCTATTTCTGGGCTAAATTTTGATTGTAGTAGCGATAAAGTTAATCACTTTGCAACAAAGTTGGACGGTAATATTGTTACGGGTGCCTGTAAATTAGGTGATAGTGTTACTTTTTATATTCAAGGTGCAGCAAGTCCTCGTAAAATTAGTTTGGGTACTATTCAACTAGATAATATTTCTAAAATTAAACTAGCACTGTTTCCGCGTATTCGAGTTATAGATTTCGCTACGGCACTCACGGGTAAACAAGCTTCATTAAATATAAATGATGAAACAATACGTGTTGCTATGGCCTTAGTGAAAATTTTCCAGAGTGCTGGTTTAGAACAAGATCATAATGTGATTGGAGATATTCAACCAACAGACATTAGTCGTGAGAAAAAGGATCAATTATCCACGATAAGTAAAGATGTCGGTGCTGCTGAATTGGCAAATAGTGAATATGCTGAAATTTTAAAACCATGGTTAGATGTAACCCCTGTTTCTGATGGGCAAGCATTTACAATGGTGACTCAGCTTCTCAATTTGAGTAATTCAGGTATTTGGCAAGCTGATGTACCAATTTATAAAGCTGGTAGTGATGGTACGGTTACCCAAACCCTTAATGGAAGTGGGGTACGACCAGATGGATTCTTTGGATGTAATAAAGCTGTCTATGCGGACTGTATGAAAGCGAGTAATACTTTACTACATTCTATGGGGAGTTTCTTTTTACTCTCGGATCGTCAAGGCTATACGCTTGGTTCTGGTCAACAATGGCGTGGTTCTGCAACTTTGGTAGGAAGTTATGTGACATTGCCGTATATTTTAACAACGAAAGTTAAGCCAAATAGAATGCAGATTAATGCACAAAATGCATGGTTTAATTCGATTAGCCAAGAAGTAAATCCAAATCAACCTTTACGCTTAAGTTTGAGTGCTAATACAACAGATGATGTATTGATTAATCAAGGTAAATTGATGAATGGCAATACAATTGCTGGTACAGAACCTGTTTATAAACAGTTGGTAAAAGCAAAGGATACAGATACCGTTGAGAGTAATCGTTTGGGGGTATGGCAACAAACGATCAGTGGCGATGCTTATAAAGGAACGATTGATATCTTTAAAGTGAATCCATCAAGTTATTTGGATAAAAATATTTTCCAGACAAAGGCAAATGTTAAGTCTGGAAAACCATATCTATTCCCTCTATATGCCACTTTAACGTTTAAATTTAATAGTAAAGATACAACTTTCCCTGCCGTTGATATTGGAATTATGATTGATGAGCAAGGTGATATTCGTACTGATATTAAAAAAGATTCTACCTCCACAGATATGTCAGGAAATTGTGCAAAAACACAGACAAATAATGCGGATGGTACAATTACAGATGAATTTGGTGAAACCCAATATCGTATTGGTACAACAGGTGCAACGCTATTTTCAACTAATGATAAGTCGATTACTGTACGTATGATTTTGTCTAATCCAAAGTTTGGATTGATTGATGGCAATATGTTTGGTTTGAACCTTACGGAAAGCACTGGTGCTAAGATTAATATTCATAATTTATTAAACGGGCAGGCAACAGGAATCAACCTAACAGATTTTTCTAATAATACCGTACCTTGGTCAAACTTTTATGCTGCAGCTCAAGCTTCATATATAGAAATATATGATAAATTAGCAGATGATACAGCACGGAATGCCTATGTGAAGCCAACGGATGAGGAACGTGCATTGGCAAAACGTGTATCTGGTACAGTAAGTATTAAAATTGCAGACCAAAAGATCCCTGCATGTAATGCCATTAAAATAAAGTCTTAAGTGAATGATTAAAAAAGACCGCAATGGCGGTCTTTTTTATTTTAACCCGTATGGTCGAGTCGTGTTCCCAGCGTTTCTAAATGGGTTGGAAAAATCCCTGTTTTACGATCCGCAAAATAATGTCGGAGTGTTTGTTCTACACTCGGAAAAGCCAATTCGGTCCAAGGAATTTCATGTTCTTCAAACAAACGGCATTCGATACTTTCTTCACCCGCACCAAATAAGCCTTGTTTTAAATGCGCTTTGAATAGGACATAGATTTGGCCAATACGTGGGATATTGTACATACAATACAGCTGTTCGATTTCTACTTCGGCCTCGGCTTCCTCACGGGTTTCACGTGCCGCACCTTGCTCCATGGTTTCAAAGAGTTCCATATAACCAGCAGGTAAGGTCCATAAACCATAACGAGGTTCGATTGCCCGACGACATAACAGCACTTTGTTATCCCAAAGGGCCAAAGCACCACAAATGACCTTGGGATTTTCATAGTGAATGTTGCCACAGTGAGTGCAGACAAGTCGTGATTTATGATCACCTACTGGAATTTTTGCTTCAGTTTGATGTCCACACGCAACGCAAAAGCTCATAATTATCATCGGCTGTAGAGATAGCTCAGCATAACTGAATTTTGATGACTTCGCATCATGATCTATGATTGCACCGAAAATTTCAGCTATGATGCTGATTAAGGAAAAAGAGAACAAAGAGATGAGTCATATGGAAGAACCATCGTTAATACAGCTTTTACAACAACGGTTGCGTTTTTCCAAACGGATCCAGCAGGCGGACGCTGCGGTTTTGATTGCAATTACCCAAGAGCCGCAACCCAAAGTTTTACTGACCCGCCGTTCAATGCAACTGTCGCAACATGCCGGGGAGGTATCATTCCCTGGTGGCAAGCGTGATCCGAGTGATACCAGTAATATCGTGGTTGCCTTACGTGAGGCACAGGAAGAAACAGCCTTAAATCCCTTTGATGTAAAGTTGTTAGGTGATTTACCGATTCAACGTGCACGAAGCGGTCTCTCGGTTAAACCGATTGTGGGATTAATCCCTGCTCAGGTCGAATTAATCGCTCAGCCAACCGAAATTGATCGAATCTTTTTTGCACCTTTACAAGAGTTGATGGATGCTCAGCCTTTGCCTTATGAAGTCCGATTGGCACGGCAGTCGCTTTATTTTCCAAGTATGCAGGTGGAAAGTGAAATTGTGTGGGGGCTGACAGCTCGGATGCTGATTTCCTTATTTCAATATGGATTGGGCTATCAAAAGAGTTGGCCATTCTTAGTGAATCCGCCTCATTTTGGTTTATCTAAATTCTAATTTTTTTAAGAGTTGTTGATCATGATGTATACCTATCAGGGATTGAGTCCAAAAGCGTTACATGAACCTTGGGATGGCTGGGTTGCTCCAACAGCAACAGTAATTGGTCAAGCAGAATTGGGTCGTCAGGTGAGTATTTGGTTTGGCGCTGTGGTTCGTGCCGATAATTGTGTGATAAGAATTGGTAATTTTTCCAATATTCAGGAAAATGCAGTATTACATACTGATGCAGGCATCGAATTGAATGTGGGTGAATATGTCACGATTGGGCATAAGGTGATGTTGCACGGTTGTACGATTGGCGATAATTCCTTAATTGGCATGAATGCTGTAATCCTCAACAATGCAGTGATTGGCAAGAATTGTATTATTGGAGCCAATGCTCTGATTCCTGAAGGGAAAGTGATTCCTGACAATTCAGTCGTGATGGGATCACCGGGGAAAGTAGTGAAAACGCTGGATGAGCAAGGGGCTGCCCGATTGCGTTTAAGTGCCTTGCATTATGCAGAACACTATAAAAATTTCTTAGATTTAGAGCCGTTCCAGTTTTAATCATTTCAGTGTAATTAGCCAAGTTTATGCTTGGCTTTTTTATGGCGATAAAAAGACAATAACTCGCCTATCGCGTTTGAGTGGAGTATGATACTCGACGTTTTTTATCTCTTTTTCTCTAAGGTTTTTGCATGAAGTTGCTTGCATTGGAAACTGCAAATGAGCAGTGTTCTGTTTCATTAATTGATGATACTCAAGAACTCTATTTTCAATTGGATGAGCGAACCAAGGCACAAACTCAAACCATTTTACCTTTAACGGAACAAGCCCTGTTGCAAACCGATACGCAATTGGCTGACTTAACTGCGATCGCGTTTAGTCGTGGTCCAGGATCATTCAGTGGTGTACGCATCAATGCGGCGGTAGCACAGGCCTTAGCGTGGTCGCAAGATTTACCTGTTATTCCTGTTTCAAGTTTACAGGCTTTGGCGCAGGCGGCTTATCGTCTCAATGGCCTAGAGCAGGTGACAGCCGTTCTCGATGCGCGTATGCAAGAAGTCTATATTGCCAATTTTAGTCTAGATGAGCAGGGCATGATGCAGGCCATTGATGATGAGAAATTGTTAAGTTATGAGCAGGCCACAGCGTATTGCCAATTTACAGCGATCGGTTCGGGTTCAGAATTAATTAAGCCAACTGACATAGACTCAGAAGCGGCTTCCAATCAGCACACGTCAAATGTCAACATCAAGGCAACGGCGCAGGACATTGCAACGATTGCCCGCGTATATGCGGCACAACAAAAATGGGTCGATGCTGAATATGCGCTGCCTGTGTATTTACGTGATGATGCTTGGAAAAAAATTCCCGAACAAGGTAAAGCGGACTAAGGTTAATTATGGATCTTTTATTGCTATTTAAAGCAGCAATTATGGGATTGGTGGAAGGGATTACCGAATTTCTACCGATTTCAAGTACAGGACATTTGATTTTAACAGGTCAGCTGTTGGATTTCTGGACTGTTGAAAAACGGGATATGTTTGCGGTGGCTGTACAGATTGGTGCAATTGCAGCCGTGATCTATGAATATTGGGGTAAATTGTGGGGTGCACTGATTGGTGCATTAACGGGGCAAGAGCAAGGTCGCCGTTTAAGTCTGAATCTGATTATTGCCTCGATTCCAATTGTGATTATTGGTTTGACTTTCGGTGATGTGGTTAAGGCCTATTTATTTAATGCGATTACCGTTGCGATTGCCTTGATTATCGGTGGTTTTATTATTTTATGGGCGGAACGTCGTCCACATCAGATCGTCACTCAAGAAGTGGATGATCTGAGTTTTAAGCAAGCGATTTTAATTGGTTTGATTCAGTGTCTGGCTTTGATTCCTGGAACGTCTCGTTCCGGCTCGACTATTATTGGCTCATTGTTCTTAGGCGTATCGCGTAAAGCTGCGGCAGAGTTTTCCTTCTTTTTAGGGATTCCAGTGCTGATGGGCGCAGGCTTACTGGATATGTACAAGATGCGTCATGAGTTGCATAGCAATGATATGGCTGTATTAGGTGTAGGAATCATTGTTGCCTTTGTTTCTGCTTTGGTAGTGATTCGCGCTTTGATTCGCTATGTCTCTAAACATGATTTCACTGCATTTGCGTACTATCGTATTATCTTTGGTTTGTTTATTCTTGCAACATGGTGGACAGGTTGGGTGCATTGGTAATGCAAATGCGATGTTGGTATCCAGCGGAATATGAACAACCGTTTCAACAACTGCAAACCCGTTTGGCTGAACTAAATGTGCAGCTCAACGGGCAGGTAGTTGAAAAAATTAATGCACGTTTTTTACGTTTGAATCCTGACATGGCATTGATTTTGGATGAAGATGGGCTCAGTCTCGCTGCCAATGGCATGAAAATGCAGCCTGATTGGCGTGCTGAAATTCCTCGTCTGAAAAGAGCCAGTCTGAAATCAGAAATGATTGCCAGAGCCTGTCAGTTGGGTGAAAAACCAACCTTAATTGATGCCACCGCAGGTTTAGGTCACGACAGTTTATTGATGGCCCATCTGGGGGCGAATGTTCGTTTAGTTGAGCGCCATCCGATTCTGTTTATGCTATTGGAATATAGCAAAGCCAACGCTGAGCAAGATTCATTTTTACAAAGTTCTATGCAGCGAATTGAGCTGATTTATGCAGATTCCAATACCTATTTACAGCAATTAGCTCAGCAAGGCGAGCAGGTGGATGTGGTGTATTTAGATCCAATGTTTCCACAGCGTGATCAGAATCAACAAGCAGTCAAAAAGCAGGCACAAGTCAAAAAACAAATGCAATTGCTGCATATGTTGTTGCCTGAAGATGGCGAGATGGATTTAGGTGATCAGCTACTTCATTTGGCTCAACAGATTGCCAAACGTGTTATTGTGAAGCGTCCACGTCACGCAGTTTATCTGGCAGATCAAGCCCCTGATCATCAATGGTTAGGTGATGCCTGCCGTTTTGATGCATATTTTCCAAAAGGTCAAATTTGAATCAGAATTGAATGATTGTTTGGCTTGCGTCAATGCTCGGTAAAGATTTGTGATATAGTGCAAAAGCATGATTGCTAAAAAATTCTTGTCGAGCTTACACTACAGTCGCGCATCGCGTTTTTTAGGAAAAGTAATGCCCATTCAATGATTAGAATGGCATATTTTCAGTTTAGGCTTGAAAAGAGAAACTCCCGAAGAATTTTATGATAGACCTTAAACCCTCTATTAATATCTGGCATGATTTTAAAAGTAACCAAATTGCTGGAATGTGGTTGTTCCTCGGGTCTCGTCGTTCCTTACAGATCGTTCATCCCTCGATTACCCAACTCATTATTTGGGGAATTCTCGGAGGATGTACCAACTCTTTATATAGCTGGTTAGTCGCAGGCCAAGTTGGAGAGTTTAACTCCCAAGGTCTAATTGGTTATGCACTTTGGCCTTTCATTGCGCTCATTGTTGGTATTTTCCTTTCCCAACGCATGAACCAGCCGCGTCTGATGCTAGTACCTGCCTTGTTATGGTTGGTGTTGGATACCAATATTCTACTGTTGCAATGCATCATTCAGTATTTGGGCTCAAACGGCTATCTCAATTTTATTCCTGACAGTATTTATAACGGCTTCCTGCCCCCCTTATTTGTTGGACTGTTTGTTTGGCAAAGTTTGGCTGTGATCTGGGTTTTTTCACGTGCTTTAAACTGGCCGTGGTGGGAACGTGCTTTGGTTTTTGTCGCAACCATTGCCACTATGGTGGTTTGGCAACTTTCAGTGAAAGATCAGCCGATTTGGAAAGTGGAAGAAACTCCACCAAGCTTCGCTGAAGATGCTTTCTATGCACAGAGTCATTTGTTAGATAAAGCGCTGGATCAGATTCAATATGGGGATATCGCCAAAAGCCACTGGTATTTCATGGGTGTGGCAGGTGATAGCTATGTGGATGTATTTAAATCTGAAATCGAGCGTATAAGAGAACAGTTTGATACGCGTTTTGGAACCTTCGGGCGCTCGATTATGTTGATTAATAATCCAGCAACACGCTTAGATGTTCCAATTGCCTCTAAAACCAGTATGGAATTGGCTTTACGCCGTATTGGCCAGCAAATGAATCGGGATAGTGATGTCTTGTTTCTGTATATGACCTCGCATGGTGAGCGTAATCATTTTGAAATTGAAAATGCGCCCTTGGATTTAGGTCAAGTTGATCCAAAATGGTTAAGAGAAACACTAGATAAATCTGGAATTCGTTGGCGTGTGATTGTGATTTCAGCGTGTTATTCAGGTAGCTTTATTCCAGCATTACAATCACCAGATACTTTAATTATTACGGCTTCTGCTGCGGATAAAACCTCGTTTGGCTGTAATAATGAAGCGGATTATACTTATTTTGGTCGAGCGTTCTTTGATTTGGCAATGCGCGAACAATATTCAATGAAAACTGCATTTGAGCAAGCCAAGCAAACCGTGACTAAATGGGAAATTGCACAGGGGGTAGAACCTTCTGAGCCTCAGTGGGCAATTGGACGTAATATGGAACTGATGTTGCCACAGCTTGAGCCCTATTTATTTCCAACTCAGAATATCGCTTCAACAGATATAACCAAAACACAGGATGATGAACATGCAGCTACTGCAAAAAAACCGTTGTTTTGAGGGTGAGCAACGGATTTATCAGCTGGAATCTCAACATTTAAAGGGAAGCACTAAGGTCGGTGTTTATTTGCCTCCTGCTGCTTTAGCGGGGAAGCCTTGTTCAGCTTTGTTTTATCTTGCGGGACTGACTTGTACTGAAGAAACCTTTGCCATCAAAGCACATGCGCAACGAATGGCTGCTCGATTAAGTCTGATTTTGATTACGCCGGATACTTCTCCGCGTGGAGATGATGTGGCTCAAGGCGATCATTGGGATATTGGTCAGGGTGCTGGCTTTTATCTCAATGCAACGAAACAGCCTTGGGCAGAGCATTATCAGATGGAGTCCTATCTGGTTGATGAACTGTATGCACATGTCTTGCAAGAATTGCCTGTGATCGAAAACCAAATCGGTATTTTCGGGCATTCAATGGGTGGACATGGCGCGCTAACCTTAGCCTTTAAATACCCAGAGCAATTTAAATCGGTTTCAGCCTTTGCGCCAATTTGTGCACCAAGTATTTGTCCTTGGGGTGAAAAGGCATTCACCCAATATTTGGGTCCTGATCAACAACAATGGCTCGCACATGATGCGACGGCTTTGGTTCAGCAAAAGGGCAGTGTATTTGATGAAATTTTAATTGATCAAGGTTTGGATGATCAGTTCTATGCGCAATTGAACCCAGAAAAGTTTAAGCAAGCTTGTCTGGATGCAGGGCAACACCTGACTTTGCGCCAACACAAAGGCTATGATCACGGCTATTACTTCATTCAAAGTTTTATCGATGATCATTTACAGTTCCATGCGATTCAATTAGAAAAAAATTAACAACCGAAAGGTTCTGCTTAGGGGCTGTTGTTTGAGCCTATAACATAAGGCATAGCTGAAATGCCAACAGCCCCTAATTTGTTAGCGCATTATAATTTTACTAATTCGACTCTTCTGTTTTTTGCTTTACCTTCCTCACTCTCATTACTGGAAACCGGTTTGGTATCGCCAAAGCCTTGCGCCTTTAAACGAGATGGATCAATCCCTGCATCGGTCAATGCTTTGACAACAGTTTGTGCTCTTGCCTGAGAGAGTTTTAAATTATGTGCGGACTCGCCTGAGTTATCTGTATAGCCATTAATTTCAAGTTTTAGCGCATCATCACTTTTTAATAAGTTCAATATTTGGGTGATTTGTTCATGTGAATCTGCTAACAGTGTTGCTTTATCTGTTTCAAAGTTAATCTGTATATCAACTTTATTATTTTGATCTAAAGCGGCTTTTAACTGATTTGCCGACAGAGCTTGTGCGGTGATTTCTATAGGTCGGGTTTCTAAGACCAATAAACCCGCTGATAGTCCACTTTGAGTGATTTGAAACCAGATATCTCGATGATTCTGATGAATCACATAGCTTTGTGTCGGATTGTTATAAATATCCCCTAATCCATCCACATAAGCTACACCATATTTTTCTGAAAGTTGGGTGCTGAGTTCTGTCGGAATTTTACTGTCTGTAATTTTTTTGCCGCCTAAGCTGCCAATAACCGCATCCAAATTACGCTGTAGCTCCAAGAAGGAGGCTTGTTTGTTATTTTCTTCAGCATCGATCCGTCCATTGAAAAGTTTACCCTCAACTTTCTCAAGTTTGTCTCCGACCCAAAACTCCATTTGAGCGAAGTTTTCAGTAGATTGATGCGCAAAATGATAGCCTTTAGGGAGTTGAATAAATGGAAAATCTCCAAGTTCAACATTCGAAATCGGAATTTGATTGATATTGAAGCTATCGGTTTTTGTTTGTGCTTCAGCTGATTGATGTTCTGTAGTCGCGGCACTTGTCTCGGCTGCCTCTTGTTTTTCTGGTTTTTTACTACAACCGATGGTCGTTAGGCTGATGATTGCAGTCATTAGCATGACGGATGAAAATTTCTTATTCATATGCTTTCCCTATTTAAGGCATACATGATATCCAAAACAAAATACTATTTTTAATTTTAAGCGGACAGATCGAATTGAAATACTGATCTGCCTGCTGATTTAACACTTTTTTAATTTTTAACTATGCTGCCATTCAGCAACAAATTCCTGTTGTGCCATACGGTTTAAATGATCCAGTACCACCTGTTCTAGACGCGCTACATCTTCTTGTTGATTTTCAATCAGTACAGCCAAATGTTGTTCCTGTGGTGTAAGTGTCACCGTGGCCGTCGGCATAAAAATTTTTGAATGGGTTTCGGTTTCCAAGACTTCAAACTTATGTTTCCAATGGTTCAGTAAGCGCTTACTGATTCGTTTTCCTTCAGTGGTTGTGATTTGAGTCGTACTGTTCATGTTTTAGACATCCTCTTATTTCACTCCATACCATAGCAAAGCTGAGAAAAGATAAAAATAGTTCAGATGCAACGCGTTGTTGCAAGTTTGCAATGTCCTAATAATGACTTTGTAACAGACTTAAGTTCGCTAAATTTGCTATAATCCTTGCATTATTTTCTTAGAGTTTGCCAGGTCGTCCATGTCCAAGCCTTATTTAATTGCGCCTTCGATTTTATCTGCTGATTTTGCACGTTTAGGTGAAGACGTAGAGAAAGTTCTAGCTGCGGGCGCAGACGTTGTACATTTTGATGTGATGGACAACCACTATGTACCTAACCTGACTTTTGGTGCGGGGGTATGTAAGGCACTGAAAAACTATGGCATCAAAGCGCCGATTGATGTGCATCTAATGGTTTCACCTGTTGATCGTATGATCGGTGATTTCTTAGAAGCCGGTGCAGATATTATTACCTTCCACCCAGAAGCAACGGATCATATTGATCGCTCATTACAGTTGATTAAGGCCGGTGGCGCCAAAGCAGGCTTGGTGTTCAACCCAGCAACGCCATTGCACTATCTTGATTATGTATTGGATAAAGTTGACCAAATTTTGTTGATGAGTGTAAACCCAGGCTTTGGTGGGCAGAAATTTATTCCAATGACTTTGGAAAAGCTTCGTCAAGCACGCAAAATTATTGATGCCAGTGGTCGTGATATTCGTTTAGAAGTAGATGGCGGCGTAGGACCGGCCAATATTCGTGAAATCGCAGAAGCTGGTGCAGATATGTTTGTTGCAGGCTCAGCAATTTTTGGTCAGCCAGACTATAAAACCGTGATTGATCAAATGCGTGCAGAGTTGGCACAAGTTGGTGCAAAAGAAGTTTAGTATTTTCATTCTATTATTCACATAGTCTTGTGGATAACTTTGTTTATAACTCGGTGGATAACCGTGTTGATAACCAAGTGGATAAGATGTTGTTAAAATAAACAAAATGATTTCAGTTGTTTATATTGACAACAAAATGATGAAAAAAGGACAGTTTTCTGTCCTTTTTTTGTGCATTAACTTATTCATTTTGCTTTATTTTTGCTCATGCTTATTGATGTGCCGTTTAGCTTGATAAAACAGCAGTTAGGAGCGAGGTTTGGCTGGAATGATCGAAATTCAAACATAAAGATGATTGTGTATAACTGCAAAAGAAATTATCCTAGGAAGGTTAAGTTATTTTTTTGATGATTGGAATAAGGAACATAAGTGCAACTTCTTAAGCGATACAAACGTCTGTGGTTTGTATTCCTGATGATATTTTTCATCGGGGGAAGTGGTGTGGCTGTTGCCGCTGTTCAAGCGATTCAATCCGATCAAAATACTTCAACGGTTATGCCAAGCATGGCGTGTCACGATCAGCAAATGATGGATCAACATCATCAGATGCCAAGTTCGAAAAGTGACTCACTCAGTTCAGCACAGTGCCATGATGGGAAAATGCATAGCGATCAACATTGTCTGGACTGCAATAGTACCTCACATTGTCAAAGCATTAATTTAGGTTTGGATCAACATAGCCCAAGTCTAACGTCTTCGCCATTTTTAGAGTTGAGTACCCGTACCAATACGGATTATCAGGCTCGACACCTTGCTGGTTATTGGCAAGAGATTTTACGCCCTCCTAAAGCCTGATCTGTCTTTACTCGGCTCTTTCGATTCATGAACAGAGCAATTTGAAAAGCTAACAGATTAGGAAATTATCATGTCTTCAAAACTATATGCTGGTGTTGTCGCTAGCTTAAGCCTATTGTTTGCGCCTTATACTTTGGCTGCAATTAAAGAATATCATCTGAACATTAATGAAGGGATGGTGAATGTCACTGGCAAGCCCGTCAAACGCATTACCGTAAACGGTAAATTTATCGCCCCGCTCTTAGAGTTTGAAGAGGGTGATGAAGCGGTCATTCATGTGCATAACCAACTCAAAAATCAAGATACCTCTTTGCATTGGCATGGACTATTGTTGCCTGGATTGATGGATGGTGTACCAGGTTTTAATGGTTTCCAAGGGATTAAGCCGAATGGCAGTTTTGAATACCGCTTCAAAGTACGTCAAAACGGCACCTATTGGTATCACGCACATAGCAAAGGGCAGGAACAAGATGGTTTGTATGGCGCGTTGGTGATTTATCCAAAAGGCAAGCAACCTGTTGCTGCCCATGAAAAAGCTGAACGTGATTATGTGGTGATGTTGTCGGATTTCCATGAAACGGAAAGTGACAAGATCATGGCGAATTTGAAAAAGTCTGCTGAATACTACCAAAATCATCGTGAAACACTGGGTGATGTCTGGAAACAAGTTAAAACGCTGGGTTTAAAAGCCACGTGGCAAGACCGTTCCGCATGGAATCAGATGCGTATGGCCAAAACCGACATGGGCGATGTAGATGGCTACACCTTCTTGGTCAATGGTCAGACACCACAACAAAACTGGACTGGTGCTTTTAACGCGGGTGAAAAAGTACGTTTACGTTTTATCAATGCTTCAGCAATGTCTTTCTTTGATGTACGTATTCCCAACTTAAAAATGACGGTGGTCAGTGCCGATGGCCAGCCCGTGAAACCTGTTCCTGTGGATGAATTCCGTATTGGAACAGCCGAAACTTATGATGTATTGGTTGAGCCTAAACAAGCCCATTATCAGATTGAAGCAGAGTCGATTGACCGTACTGGCTTTGCTATTGGCTCACTGCACAATAGCATGACGCCCAATACCCAAAAGGTTCAGATTCCTAAAGCGCGTCCACGTGCCTTATTAACCATGGAAGATATGGGTATGGATCATGGTGCACATGGTCAAATGGATATGGGCAAGATGGATCATAGCCAGCATCAGATGCCGCAAGACATGGTGAAGACTGCAACAACTTCACAGCCCGCTATGGATCACAGTGCACATGGCCAAATGAATATGGCGGATATGGATCATAGCCAGCACCAGATGCCGCAAGATATGGCGAAGACTGCAACGACTTCGCCGCCTGCTATGGATCATGGTGCACATGCTCAAATGAACATGGCGAATATGGATCATAGCCAGCATCAGATGTCGCAAGATAAGGCGAAGACTGCAACGACTTCGCAGCCTGCTATGGATCACAGTGCACATGCTCAAATGGATATGAGCAATATGGACCATAGCCAGCATCAATCAGCTGCCACTACGACGGACACATCAAACACGGATACTGTGCAAGGCTGGGCCAATGCGGCAACGCCAGCAGGCCATAAAGCGTTAAGTTATGCAGATTTGCAATCTTTAAAGCCACAACCTGAAAGCTATAGCCGTCCAGCAGAACGTGAAGTGGTAATTCGTTTGGGTGGAACCATGGAACGTTATATCTGGACCATTGATGGCAAGAAATTTAGCGATCCTGATTTTAAGCCTTTAACCGTGCGTTATGGCGAGCGTATCCGACTCAAATTTGTCAATGACAGTATGATGGCGCATCCGATGCATTTACATGGCATGTTTATGCAGCTGGAAAATGGTCAGGCACCTCAAGATATGCCAAATAAACATACTCTGGTTGTACCACCAGGTAAGACGGTTACGGCTTTATTGACTGCGGATGAAATCGGTGAATGGGCGATCCATTGTCATCTGTTGTATCACATGAGTGCGGGCATGATGAGTAAGTTAATTGTCGCCAATGTGGATGACAGCAAAGCAGCACCAACAACACCAGTTCAGTCATCTCAAGGAGCGAGCCATGCACATCACTAAGCAATCTTCTAAGATGAAACGTTATACACAATTATTGGCGATTGGTGGCATTGTCTCTTCTTTCAGTGCATTGACCTATGCACATGAAGGACATGATCACTCGATGCAAATGGATATGTCGGCACAGCAAAACATGACAATGAATGCATCCATGCCGATGGACCATTCACAGCATCAAAGCCCAAGCATTTCCCCCCAGATGCAGAATCAAGATGGGCATGCTGAACATTATAAGGAACATGGTGGACAGATTTATCAGTCAACGCAGTTAGATACGCAATGGCTACTTGATGAAGATGGGCAAGGCACGCTTAAGTCCAAGTTAAAAACTTGGGTGGGAACTGATGAAAATAAATTATTCATCATCGCGGACTATGCCAAGGCCGAGTCAGAAAAATCGGAGCAAAGTCTGGCTGCGCTATACAGTCGGAATATTGCAGATTTCTGGGATGTACAAGCTGGGGTAAATTATCGCTATAACCCTGAACGTGAGGTGGATAAGGAACAATTTGAGGGTGTTGTTGGTTTTCACGGCATGGCGCAGTATTTCTTCGAAACCGATGCGCATCTGTATGTCGGACAAGACCAACAATGGCGCTTTGTGTTGGAAACAGAACGAGATTTGTTGCTGACTCAAAAGTTGATTCTGCAACCATATCTGGAAATGGAATGGGTACTGCGGGATGAATCCAAGTATGCTGCTAAAACAGGGCTTGCCGATGCAGAAGTGGGGGTTAAAACCCGCTATGAAATCGTCAAGAATCGAGTGATGCCTTTTATCGATGTTGGCTATGGTTATAGCAAAGGGCGTAAGGAAACCAATTGGCAAACCGCCAGTGACTCCAAAACAGGTTGGGTCTATGGTGCTGGTCTGTCGCTAAAGTTCTGATATTTTGTTTAAAATGTCATTTTTTCGAGATACTGTTGGTTTATACTGACAGTATCTTTTTTGAGTCATTCATGGTGCATAAATGGCTTTAGAACAACAAGACAATCCAATAATAGATAAACTAAACGCGTCGACTAACTTGCGAGAAAAATCTCAACGTGTGTCGGCTTCTCAGCTTGAGTTGATTCCTGCCGATGGCAGTATGAATGTGAGTTTTTACTATATCCCTCATATGAGTAGTGCTGTAGAAGAGCAGCGCGTAAGAAAAGCATTACTGCCTTTTTCAGATCAACTCATTGAACACTGTATTGATTTAGAAGCACGCCATTTAGCTCTCTATCATCAGGACTCGATTGCTGAGGTGACTGTCGCATTACAGCGCTTGAATCTCGGTGCGGAATTACAGCAAACCATGCCGCATTATGAACCGATGGAACTGGCGACCTCTAAACCACAAGTCGCTCAGAATAAAGATCAGCAGCAAGATGAAAATGTCTTAAGCCTGATTCAACAGTTCTTTTCAACTGCTTTAACGCGATTTAAGCAATGGATAAAAGCTTTAGGCAATAAATAGGATCAATAACATGCCGAGATGGATGTATGGCTTGCTAGTGATTGCACTCGGCTGGATGCTGTGGACAAAATGGATTAAGCCTACACCTGATATCAGTCAGATTACGACTCAGCAAGGGGTACAAGTTGTGGCCTTAGAAAATTATGAAGGCTCATTTCGTGTACTGTCGAGAGAAGACTATCATTTAGGGCGTGAAGCTGAGTTTTCTCCTATGGATATCGCCGTAGGCTGGGGTGAAATGGCCAATCCTCAGGTTTACAAACAGATTGATATTTCTCAAAGTAACCGCTGGTATCGTTGGTCTATTGATCATGAGCCACCCATTCCATTGCGGCAGATTGCAACACACAGTACCAATATGCATCTGGTTCCCGCCAATGCCACAATTGCAGCACAAATGAAAAAAATTAAACAAGAAGATTTGGTGTATTTAAAGGGTTCTCTGGTTGAGATTCAGGCCCAAGATGGCTGGCGCTGGAAGAGTTCTTTATCTCGAGAAGATACGGGCAATGGTGCATGTGAATTGATGCGGGTCGATCAGATTATCTGGCAATAATTTATTTTAATAGAACCAATGTCTTAGTGGTTTTAGATACAGAACAAATCACATAATTTTCATGTTTTACAGTACACTGCTGCACCTAGGAGGACGACCTCCCTCGAAAGAATCACGTTGGGACGACCCGACACTCGATAAAGTTGAGCGTAATAAAATGGCATGGGCAATTTTAATTTTGGCAGGTATTTTTGAAGTGATTTGGGCATATTCTATGAAGATGTCTGAAGGATTTACCAAGTTAACGCCAAGTATCGTGACCATTGTTTTCATGATTTTAAGTGTGGTATTACTTTCCATGTCGATGCGGACACTTCCACTTGGAACGGCCTATACCATTTGGACGGGAATCGGGGCAATAGGATCATTTGTTGTCGGTATTTTGATCTTGAATGAACCGATGACAGCTATGCGAATGATCGCAGCGGTATTAATCGTTTCAGGTCTTGTATTGATGAAGTTATCATCAAATTAATGATTGAGGAGAGCGTGATGCAACTGGTGTATATGTACATGGATTCTCCTGTGGGTGCATTAAAGCTGGTTGCTCATGATCAGGCACTGGTCGCCGTGATGTGGGACAATGAAGACCATAAACGGGTGCGGCTTTCTGAATTGATTGAAGATCGCCAGCATCCAATGCTGCATCGCGTCAAACAACAATTAGAACAATATTTTGCAGGGCAACGTCAGCAGTTTGATTTACCACTTGATTTTCAAGGCACTGTATTTCAGCAACAAGTCTGGCAGGCTTTATTGAGTATTCCTTATGGGGAAACACGTAGTTATAAAGAGATTGCTATTCAGTTAGGGAATGAAAAAGCGGTACGTGCTGTTGGAGCCGCCAATGGTAAGAATCCGATTTCGATTATTGCGCCGTGTCATCGGGTGATTGGTTCGAGTGGGGCTTTGGTGGGTTTTGCGGGTGGTTTGGATAAGAAGCAGATTTTACTCAGTTTAGAGCAAAGCCAAATTCCATAATCTGTAGTGTTAATACTCGATTTTCATTTCTTTTTGGAATAAGCTACTTAACAGATATGAATCGACATATTTTATGACTTGAACCGTAACTCAGTTATTAGCGAGGCGGTGTCTTGCTTAGTGTAATTCAATATTAGGAATAACCTTCGGTTCGAGTTACTTTGGTTTCGCCCAAAGTAACCAAAGGCATTGTCATCTACAAAACCTGTTCACTTGTTGCATTTGTTTTATCTATCGCAGAAACGGGATATTACAAATACCACGCAGGTTGTAGATGACCTTTCCAAGTCTCATATATAGGGTATGTATTCATTTTCTTTTTCATAACAAATTGAATGGAAGTTTAAAAATGGCTGTTGGTGACGTAACAATGCCACTTATGCATGTGGTGCAGGGTGTAAAAATTGGCTCAACTGAGGCGTATGTACGTTATCCAAATCGACGAGATTTAGTCATTTTTGAATTTGCCGAAGGCTCAAATGTTGCAGGGGTATTTACCCAAAGCGCTTTTGCAGCTGCGCCTGTTCAATTGAGTAAAAAGCATTTAACAGAAAATACCCCACGTTACTTGATTATCAATACGGGCAATGCCAATGCTGCAACAGGAACAGTTGGTTATAAAAATGCAGAAGCGACTTGTGCCAAGTTAGCTGAGTTAACCGGGGTTCAAGCCAATCAGATTTTACCCTTTTCAACTGGTGTGATTGGTGAGCAACTCCCGATTGAACGTTTAGCACAAGGCATTCAACCTGCATTAAATGATTTAAATGCAGATCGTTGGGCAGACGCGGCATCAGGCATCATGACCACAGATACCACACCAAAAGGTGCATCTGAACAGTTTGAGTTGGATGGTGTGACCTATACCATGACGGGAATCAGCAAAGGCGCAGGTATGATTCGTCCGAATATGGCGACCATGCTCAGCTTCGTTGCAACCGATGCCCCGATTAGTGCTGAATTGGTACAGCGTTTACTGCAAACCACGGTTGAGCATTCCTTTAACCGCATTACCATTGATGGTGATACCTCGACCAATGACTCTTGTATCTTTGTCGCAACGGGTCTAGCTGGCGGTGCTGAAATTCAGAGCCAAGACGATGCACGTTATCAACAAGTGCTCGATGTGCTTGCACGTATCATGAATCGTTTGGCGCAATTGATTGTGCGTGATGGCGAAGGGGCAACCAAGTTCATTACCGTTCAGGTGGAAGGCGGAGCCAATACCCAAGAATGTTGTGATGTGGCCTATAGCGTTGCTGAGTCACCGTTAATTAAAACGGCTTTATTCGCTTCAGATCCAAACTGGGGGCGTATTGTAATGGCGATTGGTAAGGCGGGCGTGCCAAACCTAGATAGCAGCAAAGTTCAAGTTTGGCTTGGTGATGTACAAATCTGCTTAGATGGTGGTGCAAACCCAGACTATACCGAAGAAGCGGGCGCAGCCGTCATGGCTGAGAAAGAAATTAGCATTCGTATTGACCTTGGTCGTGGTACAGCAAAAGATACGGTTTATACCTGTGACTTTTCTTACGACTATGTCAAAATTAATGCCGATTATCGCTCATAAATTTGCGTTATAATAAAGCCTCCACAGTGGGGCTTTTTTTATAAGCTAGTTTGTGGATGAGGTGATTTTTCCCAAATGATCACGCCATTACCCACGTTAAAAGTTTGCAGTGATGCAAGCACGCAGGATAGAGAAGACGTTTTATGAATGATGCGAATTTAATTGCGAACGAAGCCAAAAATATTGTGCAGGCGCATTTAGATCGTTTGGGCGAGCCAAAGGACAATAGCCTTAGCCCAGAAGTGAAACAAGAAAAGTTTGCCCAAATTGCAGCAGAGTTGAAAAAACGCAATGCAGTGCTTGTGGCTCACTATTACTGTGATCCGGAAGTGCAAGAGCTTGCCGAACTGACAGGTGGCTGTGTTTCTGATTCATTGGAAATGGCGCGTTTTGGTCGTGATCATCCTGCAACAACGCTTGTGGTGGCAGGCGTGAAGTTTATGGGCGAAACTTCAAAAATCTTATCCCCTGAAAAAACCGTGTTGATGCCAACCCTAGAAGCCACCTGTTCACTCGATTTGGGCTGTCCTGTCGATGAGTTCACTGCATTCTGTGATCAACACCCTGATCATACCGTGGTGGTTTATGCCAACACCTCAGCGGCTGTGAAAGCACGTGCCGATTGGGTGGTGACTTCAAGCTGTGCGGTAGAGATCATTGAGCACTTGGACAGTTTAGGTGAAAAAATTATTTGGGCACCAGATCAGCATTTAGGTCGCTATATTCAAAAGAAAACTGGCGCTGAAATGTTGTTGTGGGATGGTGCATGTATCGTGCATGAAGAGTTCCGTGCGCGTGGTATTGCACAAATGAAAGCACTTTACCCAGATGCTGCGGTATTGGTTCACCCTGAGTCACCTGAATCAGTGGTGGATATTGCAGATGCGGTGGGAAGTACCTCGCAATTGATTAAAGCAGCACAGACCTTGCCGCATAAACAAATGATCGTGGCAACAGATCGCGGCATTTTCTATAAAATGCAGCAAGCAGCGCCTGATAAAGAATTATTTGAAGCCCCAACTGCAGGTGAGGGGGCTACTTGTCGTTCATGTGCACATTGCCCGTGGATGGCAATGAACGAACTGGATGGTATTTTGCATGTATTACAGCACGCTGATCAAGAAATATACGTTGATCCAGCCCTAGCTGAACGTGCGAAATTACCCTTAGATCGAATGTTGAACTTTAGTGCTTCTTTGAAACGCTAAAATGTCTGAAAATGCTTGTTAAATATACATTTGATAAGGATTTATTAGTTTTTTGGAAAATAGGTGTTGACGTTCTAGGGCGTCGCGCCTAGAATGCACACCGTACCGCACGATGTGCGATACACTAAAAGCTGAAAAGAAATCGGAGCATAGCACAGCCTGGTAGTGCACCTGGTTTGGGACCAGGGGGTCGTAGGTTCGAATCCTACTGCTCCGACCATTTAAAATGTGTTGAAAAACATAGTTTTAAATATCGGCGAAGTATCGTGATAGTATTATCATCGTTATGCGCCTGTAGCTCAGTTGGATAGAGCATCCGCCTTCTAAGCGGATGGTCACAGGTTCGAATCCTGTCAGGCGCGCCATTTGGCAGCTTGGTATATAGAATCAAAGTTTTGATGGTGGATGTAGCTCAGTTGGTAGAGCCCTGGATTGTGATTCCAGTTGTCGCGGGTTCGAATCCCGTCATTCACCCCAATTTCGGAGCATAGCACAGCCTGGTAGTGCACCTGGTTTGGGACCAGGGGGTCGTAGGTTCGAATCCTACTGCTCCGACCATCATCTTAAAAGATGAGATAAAATACCGCTAAGTTAGCGGTTTTTTTACGTCTGGATTTTTTGAATTTAATAGCTTAAATTGAGTCCGTAGCCATAACTTGTTGAATACCAAGAAAGCAAAACTAATAAAAAAATAATTAAAATAATGAAGTAAAATATTGTTTTACTACCAACTTTTCTTAATGAAAATAAGTATCCGATGAGTCCACCCGAAAAGAGGCTTATCCAAGTAAATGTTCTTGCAATTATTAGAAAATCAGCACTACATCCTTCTCGACATCTCGATTGACCTGTATAAATTAAACTAAAAAACTGAGGTACAATAAAAATGATTATTGCAACTAAAGAAACCCCAGCTAGAACCCATAATGTATGTTTCATTACTTTACCTCGGCAAGAAAATCCTATTTATATTTTAAAATTTAATAGCTTAAGTTGAGTCCGTAGCCATAGGTCGAGGCGTACCACATTAAAAATATATGTGTAAGAAAAAATAAACTGAAATAGAAAAATAAAATTAATTTCTTTATTTTTTGAATCGCGTAGCAATAACTTAATGTAATTGTCGTAAGTATTACTCCCCAAAACCAATATTTGAGTATGGAAATAAACTCAGTACTGCATCCTTCTTTGCAGGGGATTTTTCCTGTAACAAAAACAAATGGGTCATATGAAAACTGCATAATTGTTAAAATAAATATTACCCCTACCATTGGGTATAGAATCTTTTTTATCATTGGACCTCAAATTTAATAACTTAGGTTTTTTCCATACCCATAATCTAGGCCGTACCATGTTGTTGCTATCCAAATGATTGAAAATAAAATTGCCCAGAAAAATATGCTTTTATATGAAATTTTTTTAAGACTCTTTAGATAGGCTAAAGCAGCTCCAAAGAAAATTGATATAAGAAATACCCACAAACAAAAATCATTGTATGCTCGACTACATCCCTCCCGACAGGTATCTCGATCAATAATAGCTAAATACAAATTAGGGACTATGATCATAAGAGAAAATGTCACTATGATTCCAATGCAAATATACAAAAACTTATTCATTCTTTTTTAGAGAGTCATCTATTTAATAGCTTAAATTGAGTCCGTAGCCATAACCTGTGCTGTACCAAACAATGACTAAATAAATCATTAAATAGAAGGCAAGAAAGGAATAAATATTTTTACGATTAACAGTTTTTTTTGCTAATAAATAACCAAGTGTGGGTGCTATGATTAAACTTATAAGGCCAAATACAAATACAAATTTCCTAAATGTTGGATCGCACCCTTCGGAACATACAGATGAATTAGGAATCATAAATTCATAGGTTAGAGGTAGCCCAAAAAAAATAATTACTACAAGGATGATACTTAAAATTGGATATATTATTTTTTTCACTATTTTACCTCAAAAAACCAAATTCTTTTAGATTTCCCTAAATCAGCATATAAATAGAATATTCTATTGATACCGAGTGTAAAGCGGAGCGTTGAGGCCCAATTGGGAGTTAGTGATTTCCCATTCCATAAATCTATATGTCCACCGCTTGCTGCATCTGCACTTTCATCATCGCGTTCCCAATACTCTCCGAAAAATATAATTCCTGTTTTACCTTTGATTTTTGATTGCCAATCTCTCCCAGTTATGACGATAGCAGGGCCAATCCCACAAACAGGTCTTGTTTGAAGCCAGACAGCCATCTCATTCGCTCTTGTTGCTGTCGCCTTATTGTTTAATACAATACGACCAAGCGTAGGTGCTTTTCCTTCAGGTTTAATATTGTTCTGAGAAAAAGTAGTCATCTTTACACCTACTTTATGCAAAGTCACGCTCATTCGAATTGCACATTGATTTTCAAACCCTTTCGGGGCTTGTCCATTAATGTTATAAGGTGGAGTTTTGTCACCATAGTAATTATCCCATAACTCTTTAAAGGTAATTGGAACGATTCCCACCATACTACAAGCCGCAACAGAGCCTCGTTTGGGATTTGTTTTAACTGTTCCCGATTGATTAACTGGCATCGCCACCACGCTTGGTGAGTGCTTCTTCACCTAAATAGAGCTTATAAGAAGCATGTCCCTCTGTTTCAATCCGTGGCAGTTTCCCATCAGCGCCAATTGTGCCTTGAAAGATTTTACCGTCAGCTGTTTCGATCAAGTAGGGCATACCTTCGGCAAAACTAAACTCAGCGGCAACTTGCTCATCAAAAACTTGAGGGCTGCTGGTATTGAGGAAGTTGCTAACAGCGGATGAACTATTCGTGCCTGTACCGATTCCGTTATCTCTCACCACAAGGCTTTGATTCGGGAAAAAAGTTGCACCGCAAGTGGCTTTGTCACCCGCCACAATAATTGTTCTCGTGCCTGCCATTAAAAAGCCTTTGCCTGAGGATTGAGCTGTAGCCATCACTTGGCATTTGGGGCAATAGTGCTTCATTCCTTCTACATGTGCTGGAATCCCTTCAATGAGAAAGGTGTGATCTGCCTCTTGTACTATGCCACCGTGGTCTGTATGACAACCTTTGGTGATGAGTGCCTTCATTATTTTATCCAGTAAATAATCTTCAGTTATTTAAAAAATTTGTTTTAATAAAACTAATAAATGGTTTATTTACTTGGTTTAGCTATTCAAAGTAAAGTGGAATGCAAACATTGTCCTGATGTGTTAAAGGAGAAAGTTTGAAGTGTTGATTGATGAGTCCATTCTGAGCCTTTTGCCAGTTTTAAATAGACATGAATGAATATTATTAGGAGGTGACTTATTGGCTTCTGAAAGATTGCATTTTTACTGCAAGGGCATTGCTTGATTTGGCTATTGCGCTTTGAGGATGATCCAGTTAAGTTGCTTATATTGATATGAATTGGTTAGACAACTACAACAGTATTTAAATGCCGTGTTCGGCATAATGCTTCCACTTTTTAAAAAGAAAAAACAGAGTATAGCGATGACAGAAACAGCTTTTGATTTTGTAATTATAGGTGGTGGTTCAGCAGGATCGGTACTGGCTGGGCGATTATCAGAAAATCCAAATATTTCGGTATGTTTATTAGAAGCTGGTGGTGATGGCAACAGTTGGTTGGTGAATACACCTTCAGCAGCAGTGATTAGTATTCCGACTAAAATTAATAACTGGGCTTTAGAAACCATTCCCCAAAAAGGCCTAAACGGCCGAAAAGGCTATCAACCGCGAGGTAAGTGCTTAGGTGGAAGTTCTGCCATCAATGCAATGGTGTATATCCGTGGGCATCGCAGTGACTACGATCATTGGGCTGCTTTGGGTAATGCGGGATGGTCTTATGACGATGTTTTGCCATATTTTATAAAATCAGAGCATAACGAGCGCATTCGTAATGAATATCATGGACAGCATGGTCCACTTAATGTCAGTGAATTACGTTCAGGTAACCCTTATCAAAAAACTTTTGTTGAAGCTGCGAAGCAGGTGAATTATCCGCTAAATGATGACTTCAATGGCGCAGAACAAGAAGGACTCGGTGTTTATCAGGTCACGCAAAAAAATGGTGAACGTTGGAGTGCTGCCCGTGGTTATTTATTTCCTCATTTAGGCCAGCGCACCAATCTACATGTGATTACCAAAGCCTTGGTGTCGAAAATTGTGATTGAAAATGGTCGTGCTGTTGGGGTCGAATATAAACACAATGGACAAAGCACGGTTGTTCGTGCCAAGAAGGAAGTCTTATTGTCAGCAGGGGCATTCCAGTCACCACAAGTCTTGATGCTATCTGGTATTGGACCACGTCAAGAGCTTGAAAAGCACGGTATTGCTGTCGTTAAAGATTTGGCCGGTGTGGGTGAAAACCTGCATGACCATCCAGACTTTATTTTTGCTTATAAGACCAAGCAAATGGAGGGAACCTTTGGGGTGTCAGTGGGTGGAAGCCTAGATCTAGTCAAGCAGATTGGTCGTTATCGTAAAGAGCGTCGCGGTTTGATCACCACCAATTTTGCTGAGTGTGGTGGTTTCTTAAAAACTCGTCCTGAGCTGGATAAGCCAAATCTACAACTGCATTTCGTGATTGCGGTGGTGGATAACCATGCGCGCACCATGCATATGGGACACGGGATTTCATGCCACGTCTGTTTGTTGAATCCGCGTGCGCGTGGTTCAGTCAAACTCAGTGGTAAACATGTGGATGATCCATTGCTGATTGACTTTAAATTCCTTGAGGATGAACAAGATCTTCAGGATATGGTCGATGGTTATAAAGTCACGCAAAAGTTAATGAACGCACCCGCTTTAAGTGAAAAAATTAAAGAGGATATGTTTACCGCCAATGTGCAGTCTGATGATGAAATTCGTGAGATTTTGCGCCAACGTGTCGATACGGTGTATCACCCAGTCGGCAGTTGTAAAATGGGTGTGGATGAGATGGCCGTGGTTGATCCTGAACTGAAAGTCTATGGTGTCGAAGGGTTGCGCGTGGTTGATGCCTCAATTATGCCAACCGTGGTCAATGGTAATACCAATGCACCGACCATTATGATTGCTGAAAAAGCGGTGGACTTAATTCGTCAAACGTGGAAGTAAACTTAAACGATCAGTAATTGGAGCTAAGCTAGCAATATCTTAGCTCTTTTCATTTTCAGCGTTGTTGCGTGGCGTTTCCAGCATACGCGGAAAGGTGAAGTTATAATTTTCCAGTGCATAGCGAAACAATTGAGCAGGGCGCTTGCCGACAATTTTTTGCTGTCCCGTTTCTTCAACTGCACCTGCTTCCTGCATACGCCGTCTGAATGATTTTTTTTCTAATGTATGACCTAAAATAATTTCATAAATGGTTTGTAATTCGGTCAGGGTAAAAAGCTCAGGCATGAGACTGGTGGGTAGAGCGGTGTAACGGGTTTTATTGCCAAGGCGATCATAAGCGAGTTGGAGTAGCTGTTGATGATCAAAAGCTAAATCCAGCTGTAATGCCTGATCGATTGGAAGCCATTGACTATGCTCAGTGGTGTGACTTGCTTGAATTTCGAATTTGTCAAAATCAATCAGGGCAAAATATAAAGCGGTAATGGACCAGCCGCGTGGATCACGATGTTGATTGCCAATGGTTTCGACTTGTTCTAGGTAAGGGGAATGAATCCCTGTTTTTTCAAGTAGTTTGCGGTGTGCCGTTGCCATTAAGTCTGGGTCGGTTTTTAAATCGACAAAGCCACCCGGTAGCGCCCATTTGCCTTTTTCGGGAAAGTTGGAGCGCTGAATCATTAAGACTTGTAATTGACCTTTTGCCACAGAAAAAATTGCCATATCGACCGTAAACAGTGGGGTGTCATAGTCTGTTTTTTGGTAGTGGGCAAGGTATTCCTGTTCGGACGTATAGGTCATTTGGTGTTATCTCATGGATGAGTGAATCAAGTATAAAGGTTTTTATAGATTTGAATGTGCTGTTTATAAATGAAAAAACAGTTTAGCTTGTTTCGGCATAGCAACATTCGTCATCGAGAAATCAAAACTTTTGTGTATTGGCAATTGCATACTTTTGGGGATAAGGCCTAAGCAAAAACTGTTCATTGCTGCGGTTAGTTGATGCTGCATCCTGAGCCCAGTTCAAAATAGCATTCTGAATTTCGTGCAAGATTGTTAAATGGGCGGCATTCATGCCGCCTGTCATGATGTAACGTAGATGAACTGCAAATTAGAGGTCTTGATATTGCTTAGACCAATCTCTCCCGAATTTGATCGAGCGAGCATTCTCTTAACAATTGACCATTTTCAAATACTGTTTGCAGTGCCCCCATCTTCTCCTGTTCAAAGCTTTGTTGATCAAAGAGCTCAAAACCATTTTCGGTTTGTTCAACCCGTAATAAGCCCTTGGCTGATTTTTTAACACCCGAGTCGGTCACTGGATCTTTAAACAGTTCGCGACCGACGCCATTGACCTGCCCCCACGTGGCTTTTACAGCAAAACCAAAGCTATCGCGAGTCAAATAGTTATAGGTATAGCTGCCAATTCCAAAAACCAGATTGTTGGAAGCAAAGCCTTTGGCTTCCAGACCTTTTAAGATATTTTGTGCACGTTCTAGGGTAATTGAGTCACCATAGATTAAGCCAACACGCTCATTCAGTACTTTATAGCCTTGCGTTGTTTCTGTGCCGCCAAAAATCTCCCATAAACATTGCACTGCACCTTTATAAGCAGGACTATCTCGCTCAGCATCAGGATCGCCGCAGATAATTTTCACGGGATCACCTGAGTCAGGGCGAAACACCACTTTGGCGAGTCCGAGGGCATTCGGTTGGCGTTTTAAAATCTCTGCTTTTAATTCCACGCTAAACTCGGTAATCACACGCCAGAAATCCCAAGTATCTGAAACGATACTGACTACCCCAGCAGGATAAAGCCCACAGATCAGGCGTCTAAAGGTTTCGATTTCACTTTCTTCACTGCCCATACACATCACACTGTGTTCTGTTGCAGGCACTGAAACACCGATGACACCAGTGGCGTTATAATATTCTTCAGCATAGTCAATTGATGCAACTGAATCGGTACCGATAAAACTGGTCAAGTGCCCCACGCCTGATTGGGCTGCATCATAGATCCCACTCATCCCACGGCTACTAAAATCATGGCCTTGAACAGCAACAAAGTCTAAAGGTGCACCTGTTTTTTCTGCATATTGGGTCAACAAGCGTTTGTATTCATAGGCAATGCTGGCGGTGGTACAGCTTTTCCAGAGTTCGGCACTGAGCACGGTTTCAATATAGTTGGTTAACCAAAAGAAATTCGGATCAGTATTGATGATGGTCAATACTGGTACTTTGATATTGACGCGGCTACCTTCTGGCAAGGCTTTAATTTTTAATGGTAAATAACCAAGATCGTGCAAGGCTTCGATGTGCTCGACGGGCACAGCACCTTCACCTAAAGCGTTGTCCATACGGCGTTTATAGGCTGCCACCACTTTGGCTTTAGCTTGATTGAAGAAGCCTTCATTCCAAGTTTCAATCAGAAAGTGTTTGATAAAGCCTTGCAGACCAAAGAACACAATCTTGTCATCAAAGTCAGGCAGCATTTTGGCTAAACGTGATGAACGCGGGGTAAAGTTGGCATAGACGTATTCAGTTCCCACTGGATACTGGCGACGGTGGTCTGCTTTATAGAAATCAATTGCATTGAGTGGGTTAATTTTAATACTCATTTTTATCGGCCTTTTGCTTTAATCTTGATTTTGAAAATTGATGATATTGAGTTTGCTTGCTTCTGCTTGTGGCAGGCTATTGCTGGTAAAGAGCTGATCGACCAAGCCATCAAATACCGCGAGACCTTTGCTAAAAATGCCATGGGTGACATACAAAATAATGTTTTGGCAATTTAGGCTGCGTAGTTGTTTGGCAATACCAATAAAGGTGGCACCACCATCGCAAATATCATCGGTGATCACGGCTGTTTTTCCTGTCAAATCAGGGCTATCCACCGCCGTTGTTCTAATTTTGCCAGTGCTTGGATCACGTTTCTTTTCACAGTGAATCACTTCAATGGTCTGTTGGCGTTGCGGATTGATGCCGTTTGCAATCGCTTGGGTGCGTTGTGTTGCGCCTGCATCAGGGCAGATCAATACCGTATTGTCGGCGCTTAAAATCTGCATCAATGCTGGGCTTTTCTGGATAATCTCAATCGGTTCGATATTGATCACCGTTTGGAAGCTGGTATTTTTGCGTAACAGCTCAAGCGTCACTGGGCTATGACAATCCCACACCACAATTTTCTGACGTTGTCCCACAAATTTTTCGCTATTGCTATTCAATAGCTTGGTCATTAAATCTAGAGAGAAGGCCTGACCTTGTGCACAGATACGGTCTTGACGTGCATAGGGAAAATAAGGGATTTCCACCGAAAGGCGAGTGCCTTGTTCTAGTAACACATTTTCCAATAATAGATAATCCATCACATCTGTACTGTTCTGAAGTGAGGCTTTGATCTGCGTGTCAGCTTGTAATTGGTTCAATAACTCAGGTTGTAGTTGAATATGACGTTCACCACCTGAAAACTGCAAAAACTCGATGGGAACATTGGCTTGAGCTGTCATAAGTTGAATCGTCATTTTTAATTTCTCTTTTATAGTGGCTTAGAGCCAGTAAATATATAGTGTCATAAAGACACTATTAAATGCAAGGTTTAAATTTGATTGTTTTAATAAAAATAGGGAAGCAATTTAGAAAAATAGATTCATCTATTTGAAGTTAAAAGAGAATAATTTTTAAACTTTTTTTGAATCAATTGAGCGATTTTAAAATACATTATTTGCTGACTTTATTGCTGCGATATATTGATATTTAGGTCATAGTTTTTGACAATTATCCTTGTCAGGATTGAGTCATGTGTTGTTTGCTTGGTACAGCAACGGGTCAAAGTGCTAAAAGCGAACAATGGGAATAAAACAAAAAGGAAAGCATCCTATGAAATCTCTGATTTGTCATAACGCTGAGTTAAAACTGGAAGACAGTCTTCAATTGGTTCCTGCAAAGGGGCAAGTCTTACTTGAAGTGGTACGTTGTGGTATCTGTGGTTCTGATTTACACATGCAACATCACTGCGATCATATGCATGATTTGGCAGCGCGAGTTGGCTTTAATGGGGTGGCAAAGTCCTCGGATAAATTGGTTTTCGGGCATGAGTTCTGCGGCAAAGTCTTGGATTACGGCCCAAAAACACGACGTAAATTGAAAGCGGATACTTTGGTTTGTGCTATGCCTTTATTAAATGTCGATCCACAAGGCTATGTTCCGACGGGGCTATCGCCAAGTGCTTCAGGTGGTTATGCAGAACAGGTCTTGGTGCAATCCAGTCTGATGTTTGAAGTGCCCAATGGTCTAGATGCAGACAGTGCTGCACTGACTGAGCCGATGGCTGTTGCCTTACATGCGGTACGTCGTAGTCGAATCAAGAAAAATGAGCCAGCGATTGTGATTGGCTGTGGCCCCGTCGGTTTGGGTGTGATTATTATGCTCAAAGCAGCGGGTGTCAAAACCGTAGTCGCCAGTGATTTTTCACCGAATCGCCGTCGCTTGGCCGAGCAGTGTGGTGCAGATATCTTGATTGACCCTAAACAGCAATCGCCATTTAGCAGTTGGAAAGAGCTTGGCTTATTAGGCAATGTCTCAGAAGCGATTAATATGGGCATGGGGATTTTTGATAAGGTTCAGACCTACTCATTACCGTGGGTGAATGCCATGCGTGTCGGAGATAAACTCGGGTTATTGCCAAAACGTCCAGTGATTTTTGAGTGTGTGGGTGTGGCTGGGATTATGCAGCAGATATTGGAAGGTGCACCGCTGTTCTCACGTATTGTCGGAGTGGGGGTGTGTATGCAAAGCGACAAGATTGAACCTGCGTTGGCGATTAATAAGGAATTGGAAATCCAGTATGTATTGGGTTATACCCCACTTGAGTTCCGTGACACGCTGCATATGATTGCAGAAGGCAAAGTGGATTGTTCGCCATTGATTACAGGTGTGGTCGGTTTGGAAGGCGTCGGCAATGCCTTTGAGGCACTGCGCGATCCAGAGCAACATGCCAAGATTCTGATTGATCCAAAACGTGCAGGTTCAACGATTGAACTGATCAAGCCTTAATATCCAAGATTTTAAAAAGCCGCTTTGAATCAAGCGGCTTTTTTATGTCAGATGATGCCATCTGGCTTGGGTTAGAAACTTTTGGTCAATGACAGGGTCACAGTTGAATCAATCGGATTCGATACTTTGGCGTTGGGATTACCATTGCTGTATTGCTGATAAAAACCGTCTTTATCCCATGCTTTGCTATAGGTCAAACTGCTAGAAAGATTGTAGGGCAGTTCTTTGTTGACGGCAAAACTGGCATCTTGGAAGTTGGCAGCAGAAAAGTTTTTAATGCGTTGATTACCATAATGCGCATCGACCGACCAGCCTTGAGTAATCGGTTGATGCCAATTGACATCCAGATAACCTGAGCCACGTGAATGCTTATTGTTGCCGACGCCCAAAGTATCCGAGTTATTGCCGAAATAATCTTGGGTATAGGTAATCGCATATTTAACGCTGAGTGGCCCATAGCTGATCTCAGGGATAATTTCCCCATAATCAAAACGGGTATGGCCTGTATCCGCAGTGGTTTTTGCCCCTGGATAATAGTAATAGGCGATTTTGGTGCCGACAGTTAAATCGCCAAAACTGCGGCTATAACCCGTATATACATCCCATTCAACAGAGGCATCACGAATAAAATGATCACTTACCGTCGATGCCCAAGTCCCTGCATAAAAACCGTTGGCATGGTTGTAATCCAGTCCACCTTGTAAGGCAGGTTTACCCCAAGTTTGTTGAAAACCGCGAGAAACGTATTGGCTAGCCGCAGTGATATTGGCTGAGTAGGGTGAAGTGGTTTCAGTGGCGTGGGTGCTTTGAAAATAAAAAGCCAAAGGTACAATTAAAAATAAGGTTTTTTTCATCATTTCTCCCTGAATGAAGTGAAACCCGAAGCCAAGCTTCGGGTATCCCCTAAAGGAATTTCTTGCTTATTGTATTGGACGTAACGGCGCTTGACGTACAGGTGCTGTACCCGCTTTGTAATAAGCCGCTTCAGAGCGAGGGAGTTTCTTGCCACGGATTTTGTCGGCAATTTTTTCTGCGATCATAATCGTGGTGGCATTCAAGTTACCAGTAATGATCAATGGCATGATGGAGGCATCGACCACACGCAAGCCTTGTACGCCGTGAACGCGACCTTGACCATCGACTACAGCCATCTCATCTTCGCCCATCTTACAGCTACATGATGGGTGAAATGCTGTTTCGGCATGGGTGCGGACGAATTCATCTAGTTCTGCATCGGTTTGGATATGTTTACCCGGACTGATTTCTTCACCACGATATGGATCAAGTGCAGGCTGAGCCATGATTTCACGGGTGATACGGATCGCATCACGGAATTCACGCCAGTCTTGTTCAGTTGACATGTAGTTGAACAGAATACTTGGATGCTCAAACGGATCTTTTGATTTCAGCTTGATACGACCACGCGACGGTGAGCGCATTGAACCGACATGGGCTTGGAAGCCATGCTCTTTTACTGCATTACTACCGTTGTAGTTAATCGCAACAGGTAAGAAGTGATATTGGATATTCGGCCAGTCAAACTCTTCCGAGCTACGGATAAAGCCACCCGCTTCGAACTGATTGCTCGCGCCAACGCCAGTGCCATTGAATAACCATTCAGCACCGATTGCAGGCTGGTTATACCATTGCAGTGCAGGGTAGAGTGATACCGGTTGCTTGCATTGATATTGCAAATACATTTCCAAGTGGTCTTGCAGGTTCTCACCGACACCCGGCAGGTCATGTACCACATCAATATCCATCGATTTCAGGAAGTTGCTTTCACCCACACCTGAGCGTTGCAAGATTTGTGGCGATGCAATCGCACCTGCACAGAGCAAGACTTCACGTTTGGCTTGTGCCTGTTTCATATTGGCTTTGTCTGCGCCAATAATATATTCCACACCCACCGCCTGTTTTTGATTAAACAAGATTTTATTGGTGGTGGCATGCGTGACGATGGTTAAATTCGGGCGACCTTTGGCTAGATCCAGATAACCACGGGCAGTACTTGAGCGACGACCTTTTGGGGTCACAGTACGGTCCATTGGACCAAAGCCTTCTTGTTGATAACCATTTAAGTCATCGGTACGTGGGTAACCCGCTTGTACGCCTGCTTCAACCATGGCGTGGAACAAGACATTGTTGCCATTTTTAGGGGTTGCAACTGACACAGGGCCTTTGTCACCGTGGTAGTCATTACCACCGATATCACGAGTTTCGGCTTTTTTGTAATACGGTAAGCAGTCTGCATAGGTCCAGTCTTCCAGACCTTTCATGGTTGCCCACTGATCCAAGTCCATGGCATTACCACGGATATAGCACATGCCATTAATCAATGAAGAACCACCTAAGCCCTTACCACGACCACATTCCATACGGCGATTGTTCATGTGTGGTTCAGGATCGGTTTCATAGGCCCAGTTATAGCGACGACCTTGTAAAGGAAAAGCCAAAGCGGCTGGCATTTGAGTACGGAAATCTAAACGGTAGTCTGGACCACCTGCTTCCAATAATAAAACAGTCACGTCTTTATCTTCAGTCAGACGTGTTGCGAGCACATTTCCGGCAGATCCTGCGCCAATGATAATGTAGTCATATGCTTGAGTATTCATCGTTATCCCTTTTTTCTATTCTTGAGGATGCCGATGCAATCATGGGATTGCTCGGCATTGAGGATTAATTTTGAGGGTGAAAGCTGAGGGCATTAGAAAATGCTGTGATACTCACCCAACTCAACTTGAACGGATTTGATACGGGTGTAATGACCCAAAGTGGTTAAGCCATTTTCACGACCAACACCAGATTGCTTGTAGCCACCGACTGGCATTTCCGCAGGCGATTCACCCCAGGTATTGATCCAGCAGATACCTGCTTCAAGTTGATGAATCATGCGATGTGCTTTGGTGATGTCTTGGGTTACGACACCTGCGGCTAAGCCAAAGGTAGTGTCATTGGCACGACGAATCACTTCTTCCTCAGTTTCATAGCTGAGAATGCTCATCACTGGACCAAAGATTTCTTCTTGTACAATTGCCATATCATCTTGGCAGTTGCTGAATACCGTCGGGAGTACATAAGCACCTTTGGCTAAGTCACCTTCAGTGGCACGGCCACCACCGATTAATAGTTTTGCACCTTGCTGTTTGCCTGACTCAATGAACGACAATACTTTTTCCATATGCGGGAAACTGGTGAGAGGTCCGAAGTTGGTTTGCTCAGCCATCGGATCGCCGATACGGATACGTTTTACCCGTTCCACAACGGCTGCTTCAAAATCCGCAAGTAAGGCTTTTGGCACAAACACACGGGTACCATTGGTACAGACTTGACCTGAGCTAAAGAAGTTTGCCATCACTGCGATATCCGCAGCACGGTCGAGGTTGGCATCATCACAAATAATCAGGGGTGATTTACCGCCAAGCTCCATCGTGACTTCTTTCAAAGTCGAACCCGCAGCACTGGCCATCACTTTCTTGCCTGTTTCGACACCACCCGTGAACGAGATTTTTTCAATCACAGGATGTTCAGTTAACCATTGACCGATATCACGACCCGCACCTTGGACCACGTTAAATACGCCGTCTGGTACGCCCGCTTCGGTATAGATTTCAGCAAGTTTAAATGCAGTCAGTGGCGTGGTTTCGCTTGGTTTGAAAATCATGGCATTACCCGCCGCTAGGGCAGGCGCAGATTTCCACATGGCGATTTGAATTGGATAGTTCCAAGCACCGATACCAGCCACTACACCGAGGGGTTCACGGCGGGTATAGAAGAAGCTTGATTCGCGCAGTGGCACTTGCTCGCCTTGAATCGCGGTTGCAAGACCTGCGTAGTATTCGAGTACATCCGCGCCTGTCACGATATCCACGGTCGAGGTTTCGCTATAGGCTTTCCCTGTATCGAGGGTTTCGAGCTGAGCAAGTTCATCATTACGTTCACGTAAGATATCAACTGCACGACGTAAGATGCGTGAACGCTCCATCGCCGTCATCGCTGCCCAGATTTTTTGGCCTTGTTGTGCGCTTTGAACAGCCGCTTCAATGTCTTGTTGTGAGGCTTGTTGAAGTGTTGCGATCACTTCACCGTTGGCAGGGTTAATGCTGTTAAATGTTTTGCCACTGGTCGCTGCGACATAACGTCCGTGGATATATAACTGGTGAACTTGTGCATCACTCATTCTGTTTCTCCTGCAAAGGCTTGTTCGCAAATTGAATTTGCGTTTTTACATAATCGTAAGCAATGGAACGGGCCAGTTGGCTGTCAAACTCGTCGTGACTACTTAAACTGCCGCGTAACCATAATCCGTCAATCAAAGCTGCTAATCCGCGAGCAGCGATGCTTGCCTGTTGTTTATCATCGACCAACATAAGAAAATAATGTTTCAAGTTGGAATACAGGCGTTGATCATTAATTCGTTGTAAACGTCCAAGTTCGGGAAGGTGCATACTGGCAGACCAAAAGTCTAACCAGACCCGCATGGCTTGTTTGTTGACCTGACTGATATCGAAGTTGGAATCAATAATGGCCTTGATCTGGCTTTCTGGATGCGTATCTGCTTCGGCTTTGTATTGGTCAGTCTTTTGACGCAAAACGTTGAGCATTTCTTGCATACAGGTATTGATCAATCCTTGTTTGTCACCGAAATAGTGACTCACAATACCAGTCGATAGTTCGGCCTTTTTTGCAATCTGTGCAATGGTGGTATTGGATAACCCCACTTCAGAAATTACATAAAATGCGGCGCTAATAATCTCTTCACGTCGCACATGCTCTGGTTTTACTCTACGCTTTGTCATGCTTATCCATTTAAAGCCCTGCCAAGGTGCTTTTTATTCAACATTTCTCGATGTAGAGCATCATAACATTTTTTTATCATACTTTTTATTGATTGAACGTTCAATCAATAAAAAGTATAATCTGTAAAAATCAATGAATTTTTGATTGGAAAGAATAGAAGTAGCGTAATAAATCAAAGATTCTTATGGATAAGGCGATAAGCAGAATTGAACACTTATCACATTATTTTTTAAGAAAAAACACCAATTGCAAGGAGCAAGAACATGGTGTCAGAAAGTAATGAAGGGTCCCCATCTGAACCTATACGTTTAAATTTGTTTGTTTTTTGGAGCTCTGCAATCAGTATCGGCATTTTTGGCCTATTGTTTGTGTTGTTTCCACAGCGCAGTCAGTTCTGGTTAACCTATATACAAGGGCAGGCCAATCAATTATTTGGTTGGTATTACATGCTGGTAATCGTGGTTTGTTTAGGTTTTGTTGCTTGGCTGGCCTTTTCTCGGGTTGGGCAGATTCCATTAGGTAAAGATGACGATAAACCTGAGTTTGGCTATCTGGCTTGGGTGTCGATGCTGTTTTCCGCAGGGATCGGGATTGCGCTGCTGTATTACGGTGTAGCTGAACCCGTTGACCATTTTATTCGACCGCCAGAAGGTCAGGGTGGAACCATTCAAGCAGCACGTGATGCCATGATGTATAGCTTTTTACATTGGGGCATCCATGGTTGGGTGTTGTATGCCTTATTGGGTGTGACACTCGGTTATTTTGCTTTTCGTCAGAACTTGCCATTGGCATTGCGCTCTGCGCTATATCCAATCTTTGGTGAACGTATTCATGGTTTGATCGGTGATTTTGTTGATGGTTTTGGGATTTTAGCCACAGTCATTTCTTTGGTGACGAATCTCGGTATCGGTGCTTTGGTACTGGTTTCGGGCGTGCATTATCTCTTACCTGAAATTCCAAACAATCAAACCACATTGATTACGGTGGTGTTGCTGATGATGTCAGTCGCGACCATGACCACCGTGGTTGGAATTGAAAAGGGCTTGGCTTGGTTATCGCGTATTAATTTGCGTTTGCTCTATGCGCTCTTACTATTTGTATTCCTCACAGGGCCAACCAACCATTTACTTAATGGTTTAGTACAGAACGTGGGGGATTATCTCGATCATTTTCTAGCGAAGAGCTTTGATATGTACCTCTACAATGCTAAAGCAGGTGAGTGGTTAGGTTCATGGACAGTGTTCTATTGGGCGTGGTGGATTGCATGGGCACCATTCGTGGGCATGTTTATTGCGCGTATTTCCAAAGGCCGTACCATTCGTGAAGTTGTGCTCGGTGTCTGTCTGATTCCATTGGGTTTTACGCTGGCTTGGATCTCGATTTTTGGTAACACCGCAATCTATTTTATTTTGGAACAAAAGCAAAAAATCTTAGGTGATCTGGTGTTAACCGATCCTGCTTTGTCCTTATTTAAGCTTCTCGAATTTCTACCATTCAATCCTTATGTTGCTGGGATTGTTGTTGTGATTTGTTTCGTATTGTTTTTGACCCCTGTGGGTTCTGGTACACTCATGATCGCAAATCTGTCCTCGAAAGGGGGTAGCAATGAAAGTGACTCACCGATTTGGTTGCGAATTTTCTGGTCTGTGGTGATTACCATTGTCAGTATCGGGCTGCTGTTGGCAGGGAGTTTTCACTCTATGCAAAGCGCTGTGGTACTGTGTGGTTTGCCATTCTCCGTTATTATTTTGCTGTATATGTTTGGCTTGGCCAAAGCACTGAAACAGGATCAGTTTCGTCCTACGCCACCGCAAGTGATAACGCAGGACACTCAGTCATCACATCACACTACTGAAAAATCAGAAATATTGTAATTCGGGTAAATAACTTTTGTTTTTCATTTTCTATTCAGATATGTCTTTTCATTGATCGAGTGATGAAAAGACGTGGATGAATATTTTCTTTTTCTTCTCTAACTCCCTGAGGATTGTATGGCGACAGATAATCCAAGAGCGGTTGATGATGCTACATTAGCGAATAAAGACCATTTAAATCGTGTGGTCTTCTATGTTTCAGCTCTACTTATTTTAACATTTGCACTTGTTACGATTTTATTTAACGATTTTGCCAACCATTTGCTCAACGTGGTGCTGGCTTGGGTCAGTGATAAATTCAGCTGGTATTACCTATTAGCTGCAACATTGTATTTAATCTTTGTGGTTTTTATTGCTTGCTCACGTTATGGCGATATCAAACTCGGTCCTAAGCATTCCAAACCTGAGTTTAGCTTACTCAGTTGGTCAGCGATGTTGTTTGCGGCGGGGATCGGAACAGATTTAATGTTCTTCTCTGTTGCAGAACCTTTATCTCATTATATGAATCCGCCTGTGGGTGAAGGTCAAACCTATGAAGCTGCGCGTCAGGGTATGGTTTGGACGCTGTTCCACTATGGTTTAACCGGTTGGGGTATGTATGCTTTGGTCGGGATGGCCTTGGGTTACTTTAGTTATCGTTATAACTTGCCACTGACCATTCGTTCCGCGCTCTACCCAATTTTTGGTAAAAAAATTGATGGTCCAATTGGGCATAGTGTAGATATTGCAGCGGTTATCGGGACGATCTTTGGTATTGCCACCACCTGTGGTATTGCCGTCGTTCAGATCAATTATGGTTTGCATGTCTTATTTGGTTGGCCTGAAAACCTGTTGATTCAGTCGGCACTGATTTTAGTTGCCGTCATTGTCACCATTATTTCGGTGACAGCTGGGGTCAATAAAGGCATTAAGGTTTTATCTGAAATCAATATTTTTGCCGCAATTGGCTTAATGTTGTTTGTCTTGTTCTTGGGCAATACCGGATTTTTACTCAATGCATTGGTACAAAACTTTGGTGACTACATCAGTCGATTCCCAAGTTTGGCCTTGGAAAGTTTTGCCTTTGATCAGCCTAAAGACTGGATGAACAGCTGGACCTTGTTCTTCTGGGCATGGTGGGTAGCTTGGTCACCTTTTGTTGGTCTGTTCTTGGCGCGCATTTCCCGTGGCCGTACCATTCGTGAATTTGTTTGCGGTACCTTAATTATTCCATTGTTGTTCACCATCACGTGGTTATCTATTTTTGGAAACAGTGCTTTATATAACGTCATTTTTGAAGGCAATACGGCACTGGCTCAAACAGTTCTGACTGATCCTGCGCATGGTTTTTATGACCTATTGGCGCAATATCCGTGGTTTGCATTTATTGCAGGTGTGGCGACGATTACAGGTCTATTGTTCTATGTAACCTCTGCCGATTCTGGTGCGTTGGTTTTAGGGAACTTCACCACTAAATTTTCCAATGTTGATAATGATGCGCCGCGCTGGTTGAGAGTATTTTGGGCAACTGCAATTGGTTTGCTCACCTTGGCAATGCTGATGGCAAACGGGATTACCGCACTGCAAAGTGCTACGGTGATCATGGGCTTACCCTTTAGTTTTGTCATGTTGTTGGTCATGGCGGGGCTGTACAAGTCTTTGCGTCTGGAAGATTATCGGAAGGCGAGTCGTAGTATGAATGCTGCGCCTGTGGTCGGAAACGTGGATATCCTGAACTGGAAAAAGCGTTTAGCCCGTGTGATGCATCATCCGGGTACCAGTGAAACCCAGCGGATGCTTGATAGTGTCTGTGAGCCTGCAGTACGCACAGTTGCCGATGAACTGGTTAAACGTGGTATGCAAGTCGATGTCACCCAAACAGCATTGGAAGACAACGATGCACTCTATCATTTAGATTTAACCATCTACTTGGAAGAAGAGCACAACTTCGTTTATCAAATCTGGCCGGTACGTTATATCGCGCCAAACTTCAGTGAGCGTGGTAAACGCGGAAAGCAGTTCTACTACCGTCTGGAAACCTTCTTGTATGAGGGTTCACAGGACAATGATCTGGTTGGATACACCAAAGAACAGGTGATTAACGACATTCTTGATAAGTACGAACGTCATATGACCTTCTTGCATATCAATCGTATTAGTCCCGGAAATCGTCCTTTGTATCCAGACTCTCAAGATTAGTCTGCTGAATAATAAAAAACCTCACGTGAAGTGAGGTTTTTTATTGGCCTGATTATAAGGCCCCATATTTTTGCCATGTTTCACCCGTTTCATAGGTTTTATAATGGCTTTTGAGTTCATGCAGAGATTGGGTCTGGTAGATCGCAAAGATGATCATGATCAAGAATAAGCTAATCAATTTAATGGCGCGTTTATTCTTATATTCATCTGAATAGAGGTAGAAAATACAATAGAAGGCAATCATCAAATAGGTGCAAAACAGTGAGTTAAACACCAGATAAATCAGCAAGGCAGCGGTCGTTACCAAAGCAATTCGGTTTTTTAAAATCGTTGGGCGTAAGCTCAGAATGTTCAATATCAAAAGGCCAAACGAGGTCCAGAATAGATAGGCATGCCCACCGATAATGACAATATAGGTCGATTGCAGCCACAGCAAGACCAGCCATACAAAAACGGAAAAAATAATAAATTTAGATAGGCCAGAAGACGCGGGCAAAGTATGTTTCATATGACATTGAATTTTAAAATAACTATTTGTTTAATACGGGGATTAAAAACGGAACTTCAATAAATCTTTGGTCTTGAGCTTGGTTAAGACAACGCAGAGCAAAGACAGTGAACCACCCATCAACATTGCAGGAATCACGCTGAAAAAGCGTGTCATCACACTCGACTGCAAGGCACCTAATTCATTACTCGAGGTGACAAAAATGCCATTAATGGCAGCGACACGTCCAAGCATGTCCTTGGGGGGAATCAGTTGCAGAATCGTTTGACGAATGACAATGTTGATACTGTCACATGCTCCCATAATAATGAGAACTGCGACTGAAAAATACAGCTGTCTGGTAACAGCAAATAACAAGGTACACAGGCCAAAGCCTGTGACGGCAATCAGCATGATCTGCCACGGTCTAGATTTTGGTGGATAGCGAATTAAAATGATCATCATCACCAATGCACCAAAAGCAGGTGCTGCGCGTAATAGACCAAAACCATCTGCACCGATATGTAAAACATCTTGGGCAAAAATGGGCAATAGCGCGATGATGCCACCAAAAAAAACGGAGCTCAGATCGAGAAACATCGCCCAAAAAATAATTTTAGTTTTAAAAATAAAATGCAGCGCTTCTTTTAGACTCTGAGTTACTGACTCTGTTTGGATTTGAGGAAAATCTCGTTTTTGCAAACACCAGAGGGCAATACTACCACTTAAAAAAAGTGCCACGATGACGCTAAAAGTAATGTCTAAATCCAGATGAGCCAGCAGGAAGCCACCAATGACGGGAGCGAGGATACCACTGGCTTGCCAGCACATGCTGGTCCATGTGGCGGCATTGGTATACAAATGCTCCGGTACGACAAAAGGACGTAAAGAATTAAAGCAGGGACTGTATATGCCGCGAATACAGCCAAATAAAAACAGAATACTCAAGGATGAGATTAATAATAAATTTGCACTGATGGTTTGAGTGTGGAAAAGATCAAAGCTTATCCACAAAGCAATTGATAAGGGGATGGCAAAGCTAAAGCTGATCTGCAAAATACGCTGCCGATTAAAACGGTCAGCAATATAACCACCCCACAAAGAGAGGACGAGAAAGGGCAAAAAATCCATGATCCCGACCAAGCCGAGGATAAGCGGATTCTTGGTAATTTGATATAGATAATACGCGATCAGCACTTCTTGAATCAGCACCGCAAAAGTCAGGCAGCATTGATTGATGGTCAATAACGTGAAGTCACGACTGGCAAATGCAGCAAAAGCAGAATGAGGTACAGCAGAGGACATAAGGCGTAGATTTAAAACATACAAATAAAGAAAAAGGGAAGAGCTGAAACTCCTCCCTTTTTGATGTGCTTAGCGTTACTTATTGAGCAACAGCTTCAGCTTTAACAACTTTCTTAGCAGGAACTAAGTTTGCTGGAGTCGTATAGTTCAAGCCTAAAGTTGAACTTGAGTACTGACGGATTTGATCTAACAACGCTGGATCGGTTGAAAGGTCTTTACCATAAGAACGTACGATTTCATGTAACTTAGCATTCCATACACCTTTGGTTTGCTCAGGGAATGCTTTTTCAAGCAAGTTAAGCATGATGTAAGGTGATGTAGACGCACCTGGAGAAGCACCTAACAATGCAGTTACAGACTTATCTTTAGATGCAAAGATTTCTGTACCGAATTGCAATTTAGCAGGTTTGCCCGGCTCTTTTTTGATGATCTGAACGCGTTGACCACCTTGTTGTAAATGCCAGTCTTTTGGATCAGCTTCAGGGTAGTATTTTTTCAACTCATTGAAACGATCTGCATCAGACATTAACACTTGGCTTACCAGATACTGAACAAGATCAGCATTTTGTAGACCAATTGCAGCCATAGGCAACACGTTGTTTTTGTTGGTCGATGCAAGCAAATCAAGCTGTGAACCATTTTTCAGGAACTTGTTTGAATAAGTTGCGAATGGGCCAAACAACACATATTTTTTACCGTCGATATAACGAGTATCGATATGTGGTACAGACATCGGAGGCGCGCCAAGATCAGCACGACCATACACTTTAGCAGTGTGTTTTGCTGTTACCGCAGGATTGTCAGTTACAAGGAACTCACCACCCACAGGGAAGCCAGCATATTGTTGCGCTTCTGGTAAGCCAGTCATTTGCAATAATTTAATTGCAGCACCGCCCGCACCAATAAACACAAAACGTGTTTTCACATGATCAACTTTGCCAGATTTCAAATCTTTGAAAGCCACAGACCAAGTGTTGTCATCGTTTTTACTGATGCCTGTCACTTCAGTTGAAGTGCTGAGTTTGAAGTTTGGACTCTTTTCAAGGTTGCCAATCAACTGCTTGGTGATTGCACCGTAGTTCACGTCAGAACCAACGTCCATACGGGTTGCAGCCACTTTTTGTTGAGGATCACGACCGTCCATCACCAATGGTGCCCATTGTTGAATTTCAGCTTTGTCCTCACTCAATTTCATACCAGCGAATAACGGATTTTGAACCATGGCAGCATAACGCTTTTCCATGAAATTCACGTTATCGCCCCATACGAAAGCAATGTGTGGTACTGGGTTAATAAAGGTATTTGGTGTTTCGAGTACACCTTGCTTCACTTGGTATGCCCAGAACTGTTTGGCAATTTCAAACTGACCTGCCACGTTTACAGCTTTAGAAATGTCCATTTTACCGTCTTTTTCTTCGGTATAGTTCATTTCCATAAAGCCTGAGTGGCCTGTACCCGCGTTGTTAAAACCGTTTGAACTTTCTTGTGCAACAGCATCAAGACGTTCATACATGCGGATATTCCAGTCGGGTTGTAATTCGTTGAGGTAAGTACCTAAAGTAGCACTCATGATCCCGCCGCCGATGAGTACAACATCGACAGTTGGTTCGTTACTGGTGGTTTTAATTGCCTTAGACGCAACTGGTCTAAAAAGAAAGGCAATTGCAATAATAATTAATACTACGAGTAGTACTAATAAATATTTCCAAAATTTTTTCATTCAATTTACCTTAAAAATTAAATGACGCTCTATATGACAAGCGATATAGAGAGAAAGAATTTAAATGATGATACAGGCGCAATAAAGGCACATCAGTACGGCAAGGGATCGCCTTAACACTGATGTTGAAGAAGTTAGTTCATGAATTTTACTTTAATTTAGACGGTATTTTGGTTGAACTAATGTTTCAAAATGTACAAATCAAGCCGACTTTGATGATTTGTTGTGTGAAAGTTGTAGAAAGTTCTAGTAAATCTTAGACTTATGGTTTAGAGAGATCAGTCACATTTTGACCAAATAAGATGATTTAGATAATAACAAAATGCGTGTTTTAGCATCAATGAGGGATGCAATCGAAGAGAGAACAATGCCGCTTGGTATGATTTATATACACCCTATGCGTTATCCAGATCAGTCCGAAATCCCCTGAGCGATATTCATCTTTCAACGTGTCATCAACCGAGGATGCTGAGCCATTTTCATCTCAGCAAATGTATTAAAGTGAATTTCATTCATTTTGGACTTAGATTAAATCATTTTTATTCATCTCTTGATTACGGTATAAATCACTCTATACAGAAATTCAGATTTATCTCAGAAATTAGGGTGGCGGATTAAAATGAGTAGCGCATTTAATTTTACGATCAAGAGTATTCGTTTTGATGAGAACTATTACCCATCAGAAAATACCCGTATTACAACCAACTTTGCCAATTTGGCTCGTGGTCAAAGCCGCCAAGAAAATCTGCGTAATACCCTAAAAATGATCGACAATCGTTTCAATACCTTGGCGCATTGGGATAATCCAGAAGGGGATCGTTATGCGGTCGAGCTTGAGATTATTTCTGTTGAGATGAAGGTTGAAGCGGGCACTGACAGCAATGCATTGCCTTTGATTGAAATTTTAAAAACCAATATTGTCGATAAAAAAACCAATGAGCGTATTGAAGGTATTGTTGGCAACAACTTCTCTTCTTATGTACGTGATTATGATTTCAGTGTGTTATTGCTTGAGCATAATAAAAATCAGTCTGGATTTAGCACACCAGAGAACTTCGGCGACTTACATGGCAACTTGTTTAAGAGCTTTATTGAGTCAGAGACTTACAAGGCAAACTTTAAAAAACCACCTGTGATCTGCCTCAGTGTTTCCAGCAGCAAGGTCTATCAACGTACTGAAAATCAACATCCAGTATTGGGGACGGAATATTTGCAAGATGAATATTCATTAACGGATGAGTATTTCCAGAAAATGGGCTTAAAGGTGCGTTATTTCATGCCGCCAAATAGTGTTGCGCCGTTGGCCTTCTATTTCTCTGGGGATTTGTTGGCGGATTACAGCAATCTGGAATTGATCAGCACCATCAGCACCATGGAAAGCTTCCAGAAGATTTACCGTCCTGAAATTTACAATGCCAATTCAGTGGCAGGCAAATCGTATCAACCAAGTTTGAGCAACCAAGATTATTCACTGACTCGCATTGTATATGACCGCGAAGAACGTAGTCGTTTGGCGATTGAACAAGGGAAATTTGTTGAAGAACAATTTATTAAACCTTATCGAAATATTCTGGAACAGTGGTCTGCCAGTTATGCAGCACAAAGCAACTCGCAAAAAAGTTACGCGCACTAATTTATTGAAAATATAAGGTTATTGATGATGAAAAGATTATTACCAACGTCGACTGCGGGTAGCTTACCGAAACCGTCTTGGTTGGCAGAGCCTGAAAAGCTTTGGTCGCCGTGGAAACTGCAAGAGCAGGGTCTAATTGAAGGTAAACAGGATGCTTTACGTTTGTCTTTGCATGAACAGCAAGTGGCAGGGATTGATATTGTCAGTGATGGCGAGCAAACCCGTCAGCACTTTGTGACGACATTTATTGAGCATCTTACCGGTGTTGATTTTGAGAAACGCGAGACGGTGCGCATCCGTAATCGTTATGATGCCAGTGTGCCAACTGTAGTTGGTGCGGTATCTCGTCAAAAGCCTGTTTTTGTTGAAGATGCCAAGTTCTTACGTCAGCAAACCAATCAACCAATTAAATGGGCGTTGCCAGGGCCAATGACTATGATTGATACGCTATATGATGCGCATTATAAAAGTCGTGAAAAATTGGCATGGGAATTTGCCAAAATCCTGAATGAAGAAGCCAAAGAGTTAGAAGCGGCTGGTGTGGATATTATTCAGTTCGATGAACCTGCTTTTAATGTGTTCTTTGATGAAGTAAATGACTGGGGTGTTGCGACTTTAGAGCGTGCGCTTGAAGGTTTGAAATGTGAAACTGCGGTGCACATTTGCTATGGTTATGGCATTAAAGCCAATACCGACTGGAAAAAGACCCTCGGTTCTGAATGGCGCCAATATGAAGAGGCTTTTCCAAAGCTACAACAGTCAAAACTTGATATCATCTCGCTCGAATGTCACAACTCGCGTGTGCCGATGGATCTGATTGAATTGATTCGCGGTAAAAAGGTAATGGTCGGTGCGATTGACGTGGCGAGCAACACGGTTGAAACGCCAGAGGAAGTTGCCGATACCTTACGTAAAGCACTTCAATTTGTCGATGCAGATAAGCTCTATCCATCAACCAACTGTGGTATGGCACCTTTGGCGCGTGATGTTGCACGTGGCAAGCTGAATGCATTAAGTGCAGGTGCAGAAATTGTTCGTAAAGAACTACAAGGCTAAAATGCACTGATGTTGTGAGGTTGAAAGGGCGAGTATGTGCGCCCTTGATACCACCGTAAAGCTCGGGTTTAATTGAGGTATAAAGTGATGGTTGAAGCAACAGATTTTAGAGATGCAATGTCTTTACTCACCAGTGCGGTCAGTGTGATTACCACCACGGGCATGTCTGGTCGTTTTGGCTTTACTGCATCTGCTGTATGTAGCGTCACCGATACGCCTCCGACTTTATTGGTGTGTATGAATCGAGCATCGAGTTCGCATGTGCATTTCGTCGACAATAAAATCTTAAGCGTGAATGTGTTAAGTGCAGATCATCAACATATTTCTAAAGCCTTTTCGTCTAAGTTAAGTCCAGAAGAACGTTTTAAACACGGTGCTTGGTCAGAGCTGGAAACAGGTGCGCCTGTTTTGGATGATGCCTTGGTGAATTTCGATTGCGAGATTGATCAAATTCAGGAAGTGGGAACGCATACGATTTTTATTTGTCGTATTGTGGCGGTTCAGCAAAGTGGACATGATCAAAGCTTGGTGTATTTTAACCGTGCTTATCACCAAGTGGGGCAAACTGAAGTCGCTTAAAGCAGGATGCTTTAAGCCGATTGGTTGATTATTAAAATACATTTACATCATAATTTAAAAATAATAAACAATATAATCTATTGAAAAATAATAATAAAATCACTTTGGCCCAAAGTGTAAGATTGACACCCTTAAACTCACCGATTATTCTTTAAGCGCTGGCCTACATCGCCAGCCGGTTTTAGCAGACCGTTTCCTAAGTGCATTGAAAAACTTTGTTTTTTTGATGTAGACTCGTTCGTCCCCCTTTTGTAGCGGTAGGGCGAAAGGGGGACGCCTTCGGGCGTGCTGATTCTTAGGTTCAGTCTGCTAACCCTCTTTCACCCTGCCACCATAATCTTTATGTCTTGGCAGAATTCCGAAGGATTTAGGAGTTGGCCATGCACTGTATTTTTATTCTTCTTCATTAGTCTTTGACAGGGTTTGAATGCGCTTCGTAATTCAGACAGTGCTTTGTCACGACTAAAAAATCATATCAACAATAAAACTTGAGATGCGCTCAGGCCGTCTTATCGGGTCTTTGCATGCCTTTTTTTGCTTATTGCAGCATAAATGGCCGCTTGATCGGGTTGAGCAACAACAAAAATTATTCAATCATGGAAATGATATGCCACCTTTTGCTTTGACTTATCGTGCTTTAAAAGTCTTGGATACCTCGCAAACACTGTTTAACCAATATGGTTTTCATCATGTTGGGGTCGACCTGATTATTGATGCGTCGCAAATTGCCAAAGGCACCTTTTATAAATACTTTCACTCCAAAGAGCATTTGGTTGAAATGACACTGAGCTTGCAGAGAACGGCACTGAAGAAAGAAGTCCGTTCAATTCTCTATGCCAATAAACATCTATCAGGGCGTGAAAAGCTGAAACGGATTTTCTTTCTGCATGCCGATATAGAAGGGATGTACCATTTATTGTTTAGGGCGGTTTTTGAAATTAAAACCCGTTATCCGAAAGCTTATGAGATGGTGGTGGAATACCGAAACTGGTTGATTCGTGAAATTTATATGTTGTTGGCAAGGACTGATATTAATGCTGCAAAAGCAGATGCACAGATGTTTTTGTTTGTGGTGGATGGGGCAATGGTGCAATTGTTGAGTGGGAATAAGGTGGATAAAGGGAAGTTGTTGGAAGGATGGTTGGTGGGGAAAGTCTTTATTCTAGAATAATTAAGATAAGTAGATTTAAAGTAAAATTATTGATTAGGATTGACCGTTTTAATAAATTTTTAAAAATTAGTCTAGGGTAAAACTATATCTTTGGAATAACTGTAACCAAGAATAAGATTGTACCCCTATTAGGGCACAAATATCTGGAATCTTGACTTGTTCTTTTCTCCGGGCTTTTGTTTGAAACGTATCCCAGTCTTCACCAATAAAACCAATTTCTCCTGTAATTACATAACCACTTTTATTGTATTTTTGAGCTGTAGCAATTAAGTCGACATCAGGTTCGTCTTTAATTGCATGAGCTGATGTTGCTGAAAATGGATAGCTTAATAATCTTGTACGAATATTTAAGATCCCACTGCCGATCTCATCACGATCAATAATCATTACTCTAAAACGAACAAGAAATTCGTTAAAAATATTCTCATCAAATTCAAACACAAGGCATTTCGAACGGGTTTCTTCTAAGATTGAAGAACAAATACAAAACTTGGTTGTTGTTGTAAGCGTTAAATCATCCAGTAATTCCCATAATTTAGGGAAAGTCTGTTCTGGATAAACCCTATAACAAAGATCTAAAAGAGCATTGGTGTCTAAACTTAAGTAAATCATTTACATATACACCCGCTTCTGTACATCTTGTAGTGTACTTAATTTGTAGGAAGCTTTAATTCCTAAAATATCTTTAGCTGCAGTTGCAGAAATCGTGTTATGTGACATTGCTGCAATAACTGTCTGTACAAAATAACGACCATATTTACTAATAATCCGCGTAGAAGCAGGAATATGCGGTTCATTATTTTTATTCTTTTCTATCCTCTTAAAATCGAGTGACTGGAGGTATTCTTTTAAATCTTGTTCTGTAATATATCCAGCTAATTTCAATTGTATTGCAATAGCAGGGCGACTGGCTTTTGCTTTTAACCGTACTTTTTGAACAAGTTCATCGACAGATAGGTTTAATTGATAGCATTCTTCAAGTAGTTCTAATGGAGCAATTACATGACCTGCAACGGAATCACAGTAGCGTTCAGTGTTGTTATGGTTTGCAATAGTATTTATTTTTCCATCAAAAACACTTTGGCGTAATCCTAAATGTACTAATTCATGCATGATCGTAAAAAGGCGCCTTTCAGCAGCTTGTCCTGTGCTTAAAACAACAATAACTGGCACTACATCAAACCATAAACAGAATCCATCTGAACCAAAAGGCTCTTTAGAGGTCTTTTCAATTACTAGAATATCCTTAGATTCAAAAATATTTCTCCAAGAACCATAATAATCATTATGACCTGTCGTTCTTTTTTGATTCTTTAAGTCAAAATATTCAATAATCGTCTGTGCATCTATAATGGCATTTTCGCCTGAAAGAATTAAATTAAATTCCAGTGGTTCTTCGCCCATTGTTTCAAGAACATAAAGGTAGTCATTTCTAGCTTTTAATGCTTCTCTGATAACAGATTGGTATGCATAAGACGTATTAAATACGTCATTCATATTGCGATGGTCTATTATTTTAGGAATATCAGCAACATACTCAAGTTCGCTATTTGTTAGATAGACACTTGGTACAAATAAAACCTTAGCAATCCTTTCTAATTCACTTAATTTAAGAATTGGTTTTGCATCATTGATAATACTGGTTATTTTCTCAATAGGCAGTTCTGATTTTTTGGCGAGTTCATTCGCAGATAGGTTGCCTATCTGTTGCATATAGCGTTCAATTGCTATGGGCGAATGTTTTACAAAATCAGTCATTTTTTTACTCAAGATTAAGTTTTATGATTGTAATCAAAAAAGATGACAGATGCATTGGCTTTCTTGTACCATTAATCACTTTAAGATGGTTTTGAAATCAAGTATTTGATTTTTATTAATATATGTTTATTTAACTCTGCTATTTAAACGCTCTGAACCGATATCAGATGACACATTAGGCTGACATTTTTTACTGAAAATGACACATGATATTGTCATATATTACAGCTATTATTTTTTAGGAGTTCATAATTAGACTTGATTGTGAAAGTTAAATGTTATTTTATCAATTTAAAAATTTAACTAAAGCTGTACCGAATAATGATGAATGACGAGTGGAATTTTGATCTACATGAAATAATTTCAGATATTGCTATGGCATCTGATTTGTCAGACTCTCTTGAAATTTATAAGAATAATATTTCAAGATTAAAAGGATATAAATTTGTGTTTGCTAATGCAAATCTTAAAGGGTTTGCTACTGGTATCTCTATAGATAAAGACTTCCCAAGTGGTGGGGTTGTAAGAAGTTTATATGGGCACGAAAAGGTCTTTGTCCTTGATGAAGTTACCTTCGAAGAAATGGCTGAGAATAAGACTGCTCAGTTTGCAATAGACTATTCCATTTCCTTAGATACACAAGCATTAAGCTATCTCAATCCTTTTATTTATACACCTAAATCCAATCAGCTACATGATAAAATTAGAGAAGTGTTTGACTTTATATCTCAAGAACACGTATGGGTTGATTCGTCTCCATATGATTTAGAGAATAGCTTCAATCTATTAGATTCCAAAAATCATGGAAAAATATTCAATAAAGTGAGAGCTTATGAATTTCTAAGAAACTTAGATGTAAAAAAATATAATTCAACCAAAGAGATATCCTGCCATCTTTCTGATGTAGAGCTTATAAAGGCTACACAAGAGCATCTCGCACATAAATTTCATGGATTAGAAGATTTAAGAGTAGTCGAAGGATTAAAGAGAAGGTTTAACATAGTGTATGTGCTGCTTTTAATTATAGCGATCGTTCAGCTTGGCCATAAAAGAGCAAGCTTGTTCGAAAAAATGAAATTATATTTCGAGTATAACGACAGATTTCTTGCTGCAATTAGCTTAAGAGAAGCTATCTTGGCGCGGGAGTTTTTTGTAAAGCAGCAAAATTTATTATTTTTTTCCAAGGTACAAATTAATAAAAAGGGAATATTTTCTGAACTTAGAAATATGACTTGGGATGTTCTTCATTTTAAACAGTTAGAAGAGTCGGCAACTTTCAAGCTTAATAAAGAGGCAAGATATTTTTTCCCAGCAATTTTAACCTTTGATCAGAAGTTTATTGAGATAATTGAATTATTCAAACTCAAATCTTTGGTTTATAATGATAAAAATAATATTTTTCCATTTTATTTGAAAAATATTGATGATTTCGATGGGCTTAGTCTCGATGAGAAAGAGTTTCTAAAGCAAAATTTCTTTTCTAAACTGGCGAAGATCTCTCGTGCGATGAGGTTAGAAGATGCTAAAAATAAATTGGCAGATTCGGTTGGTTATTTAGAGGCTCAGCTTTCAGAGATCACAGAGGTTCCAATCGATTATCTAATTTAGATAATGCTTATAATCATATTTTCCAGAAACACACATATTCCACTGGAATATGTGTGTTTCTTTGTAGGAGATCAAAATCAATCTTTATCTTACTAGAGTGAAACACTTACATCGCCGTAATCCTTGATAGGAAATCAATTTTTCCTAGCGAGAGTATCCTAGCTTTTTAATAGTTAGTTTTCTTCTAAAAACTGCGCCTGTATCAATGAAAAGCAGTTATGCAGTTGCATTGTCTGTGTTAAATGATTTCTTCGTAAACCCAAAAAGCTGGCATGCTTTGCATGACAGCTTTTATTGCAACCTATGATAATTTATGTGTCGCGTGACGATATTCAACTTACCAGCTTAACGCACCACCAGTTTGATAATCAGTTACACGCGTTTCAAAGAAGTTCTTCTCTTTACGCAAGTCCATCATTTCAGACATCCAGCCAAACGGGTTAGTTACACCAGCAAACTGCTCAGGTAAACCAAGTTGCGCTAAACGACGGTTACAGATGAACTTCAAGTATTCTTCCATCATGCTTGCATTCATACCCAATACACCACGTGGCATCGTGTCACGCGCATATTCGATCTCAAGCATGGTGCCTTCAAGAATCATTTGAATCACTTCTTCTTGGAACTCAGCCGTCCACAAGTGCGGGTTCTCGATCTTGATCTGGTTGATCATGTCGATACCGAAGTTCAAGTGCATAGACTCATCACGCAAGATGTACTGGAACTGCTCAGCAACACCGTTCATCTTGTTACGACGACCCATACTCAAGATTTGAGTAAAGCCACAGTAGAAGAAGATCCCTTCAAGTACGCAATAGAACGCGATCAAGTTACGAAGTAAACGTTGGTCGTTTTCAGGCGTACCAGTGTTGAAAGTCGGATCACTTAAAGATTGAGTGTACTTCAAGCCCCACGATGCTTTACGTGCAACACTTGGAATCTCGCGGTACATGTTGAAGACTTCGCCTTCGTCCATACCCAAAGATTCGATACAGTATTGATAAGCATGGGTGTGAATCGCTTCTTCAAATGCTTGACGCAAGATGTACTGACGGCATTCAGGGTTGGTAATGTGACGGTAGATCGCCAATACCAAGTTGTTTGCAACCAATGAGTCCGCAGTCGAAAAGAAACCTAAAGAACGCATGATGATGGTACGCTCATCTTCAGTTAAGCCATTTTCAGACTTCCAAAGCGCGATATCATGGTTCATGTTGACTTCTTGCGGCATCCAGTGGTTTGCACACCCGTCTAGATACTTCTGCCAAGCCCACTCGTATTTAAACGGAACAAGCTGGTTTAAGTCAGCGCGACAGTTGATCATTGCTTTATCATCAACCTGAACACGCTGTGCACCCATCTCAAGCTCTTCCAAGCCAGGTGCAGCATCTAAATGTTCTAAGGCAGCAGATGCTCGTGCCAACGAATCGGTGGGATTTGTTGATCGCACGGTACTGGTTCCAGCGGGTTGTGCAGCAGCCACGCGCGGCGATGATTGCTCTGAATCAGATACCACTTGCGTATTAACCGTTTTTTGCGTGTCGATGGGCGCAGACTTGTGTTCAGGTGCAGTCGGTTTTTGCGAATCATCTTCAAAATCGTCCCAACTAAGGATAGACATATTCATTCTCTCTTCGTTGCTTTATATCTTTTATTTAGACATCTCAAGCAAGGAGATGTCCTACTATACGCTCAATTTGTGTAAGCAAAATTAAGTTTTATTGACTGAAATTTTAAAAGGTGACCAATGGACACCGATAATCCCTAAAACTTATTTTGCTTACGCTGTTGTTTACGTATTTTAAAAAATGCGTAAACCATTGGAATATAAAACACTAGAAAGGCACAGATCAGGACTATCACACCAAATTGATAATTATGACTGAGATGGAACATGATCTATGCCTCAATAGAAACCTTTCTCGAACTCCCTCCTAAAAGGAGAGGGAGTTTATGCAGAGAGGTGTGAAATTACTGACAAGCTTCGCAGTCTGGGTTGTCAATTGAACAGGCCAATGGCACTGGCGCTGCTGTTGAGAAACCATCATCTTCAGTTTGAACTTCAGCTTTTTCTGCTACAACCGCTGCTGCCGCAACCACAGGCGCTTCAACCGATGCTGGTTTAACTGCATTCAGTGCACCCGTATTGATGGTTGATTTCTCAGCCGATGTTGCACCTAAAGCGCGGAGGTAATAAGTGGTTTTAAGACCACGTAACCATGCCATCTTATACGTGATGTCAAGTTTCTTACCATTCGCGCCAGCGATGTAAAGGTTCAATGACTGTGCTTGGTCGATCCATTTTTGACGACGTGATGCAGCATCTACGATCCAGCGAGTATCCACTTCAAATGCAGTCGCGAAGATTGCTTTTAGTTCTTCAGGAATACGCGCAATCTTTTGAACTGAACCTTCGAAGTGTTTCAGATCATTCACCATTACCGTATCCCAAAGACCACGTTCTTTTAATGCACGAACAAGGTAAGGGTTGATCACGGTGAACTCACCAGAAAGGTTAGATTTCACATACAAGTTCTGGAAAGTTGGCTCAATGGATTGAGACACGCCACAAATGTTAGAGATGGTTGCAGTCGGTGCAATCGCCATCACATTTGAGTTACGCATACCGTCTTTTTGAACTTTGGCACGTAAACTGTCCCAGTCTAAACGTTGAGTACGATCCACTTCGAACATACGCTCTGGACGTGATTTCGCAACGATTTCTAAAGAGTCGATTGGCAAGATACCTTGATCCCACAATGAACCTTTGAATGTTGAGTAAGCACCACGTTCAAGCGCAAGGTTGCTTGATGTTTCAATCGCGTAGTAACTGATCACTTCCATCGATTCATCAGCGAAATCAACGGCTGCATCTGAGCCATAAGCAAGATTCATTTCATACAATGCATCTTGGAAGCCCATGATACCCATACCCACAGGGCGGTGTTTCAAGTTCGATGTTTTCGCTTGTGGTACAGCATAGTAGTTAATGTCGATTACGTTATCGAGCATACGCACCGCAGTTTTCACTGTACGCGCAAGCTTTTCACGATCTAATACGCCACCTTGAACGTGTTGTACAAGGTTGATCGAACCTAAGTTACAGACCGCGATTTCATCTTGGTTTGTGTTTAAAGTGATTTCTGTACACAAGTTAGATGAGTGAACCACGCCCACGTGTTGTTGTGGTGAACGTAAGTTACATACGTCTTTGAATGTGATCCATGGGTGACCCGTTTCGAACAACATCGAAAGCATTTTGCGCCATAAATCTTTAGCACGTACTTTCTTGTGTAGCATGTTTTGTTCTTTTGCTACAGCTTCGTAGTGTGCATAACGCTCAGCAAATTCTGCGCCTGTTAAATCATGCAGGTCTGGTGTTTCAGAAGGTGTGAACAATGTCCATTCAGCATCTTCAAACACACGTTGCATGAACAAGTCAGGAACCCAGTTCGCTGTGTTCATGTCGTGGGTACGACGACGGTCATCACCTGTGTTTTTACGTAGCTCTAGGAATTCTTCAACATCCAAGTGCCAAGTTTCGAGGTATGCACAAACTGCACCTTTACGCTTACCGCCTTGGTTTACCGCAACGGCTGTATCGTTCGCAACTTTAAGGAACGGTACAACACCTTGAGATTTACCGTTGGTGCCTTTGATATAAGAGTTCAATGCACGTACAGGTGTCCAGTCATTACCTAAACCACCCGCCCATTTTGATAGCATTGCGTTGTCACGCATTGCACCATAAATGTCATACAGGTCATCACCGATCGTGGTTAAGTAACAGCTAGATAATTGCGGACGCAATGTACCTGAGTTAAATAGCGTTGGTGTAGAAGCCATGTAGTCGAAGCTAGACAATAAGTCATAGAACTCGATTGCACGATCTTCTCTATTTTCTTCATTGAGCGAAAGACCCATTGATACACGCATAAAGAATAATTGTGGTAATTCAAAACGCACGCCATTTGAATGGATGAAGTAACGGTCAAATAAAGTTTGTAGACCTAAATATGTGAATTGGTTTGAGCGTTCTGGTTTGATCGCAGCAGCCAATTTTGCAAGGTCAAAATCAAGCAAGTCTTTAGAAAGAAGATCAAGCTCAATACCTTTCTTCAAGAAGGTTTCTAAAGCATCACCTTCTAAGGTGTCTGTCGGTAGACCGAGGAACTCTAAACCTGTGCTAACGAGTTCGCTACTAAGTAAACGCGCAGTCACATAAGTATAGTTTGGCTCTTGTTCGATACGGGTACGCGTTGCCATCATCATGGTGGTCGCGATATCGCTTTCTTTTACGCCGTTATATAAGTTCTTCACCGTTTCATCAAGAATGGCTTGAACATCAATTCCTTCTAGACCTTCACTTGCAGTTTCAATGGTGGCTGTAAGCGCATCCAAATCCAATGGTTGGAGCTGACCATTGGCATCTGTAATTTGAAGGGTAGGGTGATGGTTCGCACCAGTTTGCTGACGAGCACTTGCGCGTTGGTCACGATAAATGACGTAGGCACGTGCAACTTTTTGCTCGCCTGTACGCATCAATGCCAATTCAACTTGGTCTTGAATTTCTTCGATATGAATCGTACCGCCAGAAGGCAAACGACGATTAAATGTGTTCATTACCATTTCAGTCAGTTGAGTGATACGGTCATGGATACGACTTGAGTCAGTACCTTGTTGACCTTCAACAGCTAAAAATGCTTTCCCAATCGCAACAGAAATTTTCTCGGCATTAAATGTCGCAATCTCACCGGTGCGCTTAATGACCTGAAGTTGGCCAGGAGTAGAAGTGATGATGCTCATGTCAGCATAGCTCCATTATCATCTATTTTTATGTTCATGGACCGTTTGAATCGAGCAAAAAGTATGCCACGATGTTTGAGGGATAAACACAATACTTAGTGGTTAAAGTTTATTTTCAACACAAGATACGGGATTTTTTGCAGTAGATCAATCCTTGACTTTTTACTAATTTTTTTTTCATGTGTTAACTGCTGAAATCACAGTCACATAGCATATCAAAGCCGTTAAAAAAGGCTTATAGATAACTCTGTGGATAACTCAAAAAACAGACACTTAAATTGTTTTGGGTGAATAAAGAAACAAATTGTTTAACATTGGCACAAAATCTATACTAAATATTCATCCTGTCGGAAAAAGCATAGAGAGCTGAAAAATATATTAAAATTCATAATTTTAATAAAAATATAACAAAAGGGGTTAGGCGTGTATCAGTTTGGTGAACGCCTACTTGTTTACAATGTAAACGTGTGTATATTGCAAAACATAAACCAATGTATCTGTCAGATTTCATAGATAGATTCACTCAGATTTTAGGGGCAAACAAATGAGCCAAGAAGAAAAGTTACCGAAGATTTTGATCGTAGAAGATGACGAACGCTTAGCACGTTTAACACAAGAGTATTTGATTCGTAACGGTTTAGAAGTTGGAGTCGAAACGGATGGTAATCGTGCAATTCGTCGCATTATCAGCGAGCAACCAGATTTAGTGGTTCTCGATGTGATGTTACCGGGCGCAGATGGCCTAACCGTTTGTCGTGAAGTACGTCCGCATTACCATCAACCAATTTTGATGCTCACTGCACGTACTGAAGATATGGATCAGGTTCTTGGCTTGGAAATGGGTGCAGACGATTATGTTGCGAAACCTGTTCAACCACGTGTGTTATTAGCGCGCATCCGTGCTTTATTACGCCGTACTGACAAAACAGTTGAAGACGAAGTTGCACAACGTATCGAGTTTGATGACCTTGTGATTGATAACGGTGGTCGTTCAGTAACGTTAAATGGTGAGTTGGTTGACTTCACCAGCGCTGAATATGACTTGTTATGGTTGTTGGCTTCAAACGCTGGCCGTATCTTATCTCGTGAAGATATCTTTGAGCGTCTTCGTGGTATTGAATACGATGGTCAAGATCGTTCGATCGATGTACGTATTTCACGTATCCGTCCAAAAATTGGTGATGACCCAGAAAATCCAAAACGTATCAAAACAGTGCGTAGTAAAGGTTATTTATTCGTTAAAGAAACCAACGGAATCTAAACTCTCTAAAGCCTCCTTTTAAAAGGGGGCTTTTCCCTTGATAGAGGAGGGGCTTGTACAGCGTGACTGTTCAGGAGAGATTTTAACTAGCTTGGAATTATTTACCCTATGGTAAGTCGAGTACTGAAAAACAGCATATTCTTGCGTATCTATGCTGGATTGGTGGTTTTGGTTGTTGTGGTTGCCGCATTTTGTTATTTGCTGGTGCAGATCATTAACTATCAACGGGCGCAAGAATATCGTGAATCTCTTACCGATGGCATTTCTTATGTCATTAGTGAAGGGGTATCTCGTCAGCCAGAAAAGCAACAAAAGTTAGATTGGATTTCCGATGCGTCTGATTTGCTGGAACTACCGATCTACTATGTCGATGCTGAACGGGTAGAACTATCGCGTACCGAGAAAAAACGTATTGCTGAGCAAAAGTCAGTGGTTCGTTATGATGCGAATAATGGGATTGGCTATATCATTATTGGCCTGAAAGACGACCCTAAGCATTTCCTCTATATTAAAGTCGATAAAATTGGCGAACGCCAAATGAAAGCGCTACCGATTTTTGTACTGGATTATTTGATTTTTTATCCGGGGCAGGAGCGTGAGTATTTAGACAAAATTAAAAAGCATTTCTATTACCCAATTGAAATTGCGGATATTAAAGACATTAATCTGGATTCGGAGCAGATTGGTCGTTTGCGCCAAGATCAAAGTGTGTTGCTGTATAAAGACAGTGCAACTGTGCGTGGCACCACCATTTCGATTGTTTCTCCGATGCCAAACCATCCTGCGCAAGTGCTGATTTTAGGGCCTGTTCCAATGTTTAATTGGATGCCGTTCCAGCTGTCAGCAGGGATCACCTTATTCAGCTTGTTCTTATTAAGTTTGGGTGTTTATGGCCTGATTTTACCGCTTGAGCGTAAAATTCGTCAGGTCCGTTATGCATTGAATAAGATGAAGTCGGGTGACTTGTCATTGCGTGTACCCATTGAAGGTACTGACGAAATGGCAAATTTGGCATCCAGTTATAACAATATGTCAGATCATATTCAGCGTTTGATTGAAGCGCAGCGTGAATTGATGCGTGCGGTGTCGCATGAACTCAGAACACCTGTGGCACGGATTCGTTTTGGTATGGAGATGTTGGCTGAAGAAGATGATTATAATTATCGAATTCAGCAAGTGGACATGATTGATAAAGATATTGAAGCACTCAATACCTTGATTGATGAGATCATGACCTATGCCAAATTGGAGCAAGGTACGCCATCTCTAGACTTCGAAGACATTGTACTGGTTGAAGTATTGGATCAGGTCGCAATGGAAACGGAAGCATTGAAGACGCAAAAAGAAATTGAACTGATTGCACCGCCTTTAGCCTTGAAAGTAGATGCAGAACGCCGCTATCTACATCGCGTGGTGCAAAATCTGGTTGGTAATGCAGTACGTTATTGCGATAATAAAGTCCGCATTAGTGGTGGGGTTCGTGCTGACGGCAATGCCTATGTTTGTGTCGAAGATGACGGGCCGGGGATTCCTGAACAAGAGCGCAGTCGTATTTTTGAGGCCTTCGCCCGTTTAGATGACAGCCGTACCCGTGCTTCGGGTGGTTACGGTCTAGGTCTGTCAATTGTCAGCCGTATTGCCTACTGGTTTGGTGGTACCATTCAAGTCGATCAAAGTCCAAACTTGGGCGGTGCACGCTTTATCATGACGTGGCCTGCCAAGCGTTATAAACAAGTCATTAAAAAATAAGTAGTGAAAAAGGAATGATAAATATCATTCCTTTTTTATTGATATCAATAAAAAAGCCAAAGTCAGATACTTTGGCTAAGTCAGGTCTTTCGGCGACCTTGAATTATTACTATTTATTCATGAACAGATGGATCGGGTTCAATCAATGGTTTGCCTGAGCGAAGGCTCTGCAATGCATCTGCATTGAAGTCAATCAGTAGTGCATTGTTCTTAATATCGATTTTATAACCTTTGATCAGGGTTTGATCTCCATTTAAGGTTTCGACTTTATAGCCATCGGCAATATTGAGAATACTTTCTAAATTGGTTGTTGTGGCGGCAAAATCCTCTCTAAATACTTCGTAAATGTCTCTTAAATCAAAAATTGCATTATCAGCATCTGGATGTTTTCGAACATAACTTTCTATATGGCGCATCAGAAGTTGTGAAAAAAAGAAATAATCCGAAGCGTGAGTGTATTCTAGATGCATATTTTTCTCCTTTTGTTCTCATTCTAGAATACTCATCTATTCGCGCTGCTGTGTATAAAGATAATTAAAGTATTTAGCTGAATTGCAACATATTATGTCGAAATGACAACTTGGTTTCGGCCCTGTCGTTTTGCTTGATACAGCGCATCATCGGCCTGCTTAAATAATTGCTCAATGGCGTGCTGATTTTCAGGTGTGCAGATACAAATTCCAATGCTGATTTGAATGAAAAAACGTTGCTGTTGTTCATTTTCAATCGGGGTTTGGCTGATCTGTAGGCGGATTTTTTCGGCGCAGAGATAAGCTGCATCGGCATCGGTGTCGGTCATAAAGATAGCGAACTCTTCACCGCCTAAACGACCGAGCAAGTCTTGAGGGCTAAGTAGGCTCTGAATGGTGTGCACGCAGCTTTGCAAGGCACGATCACCCATCTGGTGCCCATAGCTGTCATTCACTTGTTTAAAGTGATCAATGTCGAGCATAAGAAAGGCCGTACTTTGACCAGCCTGTGTTGCTTGCTGCTGGAACAGTTGTACCGATTGTAGAAATTGGCGGCGGGTCAGGCTGGAGGTGAGTTCATCATGCGCAATGGTATGTTGCAATTCTTGGATTAGCTTGGATCTCACCATATTGATACTGGACACGGTGAGTGGGGCAATCGTCATCATAATCAGTCCAAGGCGGATTGAGATGGCATTATTTAAAAATTGCTGGGGGTAAAGTAGCAGGTAGTTCTGTGAGACGTGATAGATCACAAAGGCGCAGCTGATCGAGGTAATCATTGCCACTGAAAAATGACGATAGCTCAATGCACACCAAATCAGTGCCGCAATTGGATAAAGTAGGGAGCCGGGGCCTGCATCATAGTAGCCAATTGCAATGGAGAAAATAACTGCAAATAGCGGTAAACTTTCTTGTACCGTTTGGGTTTTAAACTCTTGGAGTTGCTGTTTAAATTCACTCCAAAGCGGAGCACTAATGATTGCCGGGAGCAGTAATAATGCATTTTGAATTTCCGCAGTAAACCAATAGCCAAAATCAATCCAAAATGAACCTAAAGCAAATTTGGTGTTAAATAAAGGTAGGGTGAGGGCTGCAAATAACGAGCTAGCCAAACCACCGATACAGCAAAAACTAAATAGAAATAGATAAAAATAACCATGATGCATCGAACGGATAAATGCATTAAATTTGACATATAGGGCCAATGTCGTGATGACGTAGAGCAGGTTTGCTGAGGTTAGACAAATATTGAGTAAAAAAGGCGTATCTTGTGAGGTATCGGCAAGTAGATAACCCACGATTGCCCCAATAAAACTGATCGGGTGGCGTGTTTGCGGAAAACGAATGAGTAAGCCGAGCAGAACCGAGTTGGCAGGCCAAAAAGAGGCAAGAAAGGTGAGGTGTCTGGTTGCGATACCGAGTAGGCAGCACAATAGAATTATCCCACTAAAAAGTAGAAATAATTGTAAAAGGGAGCGTGGTTTTAATGCTGCATAGGCTTGGGGCATGCTGACGCGGTTCTATGGGGAGGCAAGGTCGCGCTATTATATAGGGTCTGTTGAGATTTCACAGATGCTTGCGACAGAGGACATTTTTTAGACGGTACAAGGCAAGTTTTACGAAACTTAGTTATTCTAAGTGAGTGAGACCTAACGCCGTAACGGCAAAAAAAGTCCCTGTCCTTGCGCTGCGTCAAAGCAATGCTTTGCTCTTGCTTAGGTTATGGCTAAAACCTCCATAAACTGCGTTATGAAACTTGGCAAGGGGATCACCATTGCCTGCATTTCATGCCTTGTTTCTGTCGTTTTAGCCGATAACGCAATGCATGGCTGAAATGTCAACAGGCCCTAACTTCTGTTTAAATTTTCATCATAAATTTGTATCAATGCAATGATTTAGTTCGTGCTGCAATATATTGGGGCGAACCACTCAAAATTTAGATTTTTTCACGATGTAGAAAAAGAAAAAAATGATCAATATAGTCTTCTTGATTAGATAATTCGATTTTTAGGGGTGAATTAACCGTGATCTTGGTTATATCGGTAAATTTAAGGACAAAATCATCCGAAAGACTAAAGCGCTTCAACTAGCATGAGAAATTAGAAATCAGGTACAATTGGCGGGATTAATTTTGTGTTTGGTGTATTTGAAGGCCAATACATACATTCTTTGTTAAAAATAGGCCTGCCAGGAGTTATCCCCGCATGAGTGCCATTACTCCATACGAATGGGCAATAATTGCCTTCGTGATCGGCGTTACATTTCTTTGCGTTTTTATGCTCACTGTTCCCTTACTCCTAGGGGGTAAAGCATGGGGACGTGCAAAGCAAGAGCAGTTTGAATCAGGTGTAGTTGGTGCGGGCGGTGCTCGTATCCGCTTGTCAGCCAAGTTCTATTTAGTTGCAATTTTCTTTGTGGTTTTCGATCTGGAAGCCCTCTATCTCTACGCTTGGGCAACTTCAGTTCGTGAAGTCGGTTGGGTTGGTTTTGCAACTGCTGCTGTCTTTATTTTAGTTTTATTAATCGGTTTGATTTATGAGCTTTCTACAGGCGCACTTAACTGGGCACCTTCAGATCGTCGTAAAGCAGCTGGGATTAAAACCAAAATAGGTTCGCCAAATATGAACATTGCTGACATTACGCGATTCAATAATATTGAAGAGTTAGTTGTCGATCCTACTGGTCATATTCCAGCACAGTCTTCAGGTCGTGTTAAATCTAAAACACCGACTACATCATTACTTAAAAAGGAGTAAGTCGGGATGAAATATACTTTAACCCGTGCGAATCCAGATGCCGATCAATATCCATTACAAGATCGTCAAATCGTAACTGATCCACTTGAGGAAGAAGTTAATAAAAGCGTGATGATGACGCGTCTTGAAGATGTGTTGCATACAGCGGTGAACTGGGGGCGTAAAAACTCTTTGTGGCCTTTTAACTTTGGTACTTCATGCTGCTACGTTGAATATGCAACGACTTTAACGGGTGTACATGACTTATCCCGTTTTGGTGCTGAGGTTATTCGTGCTTCACCACGTCAAGCAGATTTGATGATTGTTGCAGGGACCTGCTTTGTCAAAATGGCACCTGTAATTCAACGTTTGTATGAACAAATGCTTGAGCCTAAATGGGTGATCTCAATGGGTGCTTGTGCGAACTCTGGCGGTATGTATGACATCTACTCTGTGGTTCAAGGTGTCGATAAAATTATTCCTGTTGATGTGTACATCCCAGGTTGCCCGCCTCGTCCAGAAGCATTGATTCAAGCATTGATGTTACTTCAAGACCAAATTCAACTAGAGCGCCGTCCACTTTCAGCGGTTATTGGTGATGATCTTCAGCCTGTGTATAAGCCAAAGATGATGCCAGAACGTGACCGTAAAAATGCTGAACGTATTGCGGTGAAAAACTTACGCTCTATGGATGATATTAAATAATTTTGACGATGAGTTTTTGACATGTCCCGTGATGGGTATGGTCATCGGAAAAATTGCCAGAATTTGTATTAAATAGGAAGCCAAGCCAATGGCTGAAACTGACATTGCTATGCCAGAATCAACACCAGTTGATTCCCGCCCTGCATTTGCAATCGTAGAAGAGCTCAAAACCAAATTTGGTGAGAACTTCTATGTGCAGACGACTTTTGAAGAGTTTCCAACAGTCTGGGTTGAGCGCGCACGCGTGCAAGAAGTCCTTATGTTCCTCCGTAAAGTGGAACGTCCTTATGTGATGTTGTTTGACTTATCAGCGGTAGATGAGCGTTTACGTGTTCACCGTGATGGTTTACCAGCATCTGACTTCACTGTGTTCTATCACTTGTTATCTCTAGAGCGTAATAGTGATATTCGTATTAAAGTTGCGTTGAATGAAAATGATTTAAGCATTCCAACTGCAACCAACATTTGGCCAAATGCCAACTGGTACGAGCGTGAAGCTTACGATATGTTCGGTATCGATTTCGCAGGGCATCCAATGCTCCGTCGTATCTTGTTACCAACCTATTGGGAAGGTCACCCATTACGTAAAGAATATTCAGCGCGTGCGACAGAATATACGCCGTATATGCAAGACCAAGCAAAGCAAGATTTCGAACAAGAACACTTACGCTTTGTACCAGAAGACTGGGGTCTAAAACGCGGTAATGACGATGAAGACTTCATGTTCCTGAACTTGGGTCCTAACCATCCATCTGCACACGGTGCTTTCCGTGTGGTATTACAGTTGGACGGTGAAGAAGTGAAAGACTGTGTGCCTGATATCGGTTATCACCACCGTGGTGTGGAAAAGATGGCTGAACGTCAAACATGGCATTCATTCATTCCTTATACCGATCGTGTTGACTACCTCGGTGGTTGTGCGCAAAACATGCCATACGTGATGGCTGTTGAGCAGCTTGCTGGTATTAAAGTACCTGAGCGTGCACAAGTCATTCGTGTGATGTTGAACGAATTATTCCGTATCAATAACCACTTGTTGTTCTGTGGTACAGCGATTCAGGATGCGGGTGGTATGACTCCTGTATTCTATATGTTCGCAGACCGTCAAAAAGTCTATGACATCGTTGAAGCGATTACGGGTTACCGTATGCACCCAGCATGGTTCCGTATTGGTGGTACAGCACACGACCTTCCAAATAACTGGCAAAAACTTGTTAAAGAGTTGCTAGAGTGGATGCCGAAACGTTTGAACGAGTACTACACAGCAGCGCTTAAAAACTCAGTATTTATTGGTCGTACGCGTAACGTTGCGCAATACGATGCTAAATCTGCGTTGGCTTGGGGTGTAACGGGTACTGGTTTACGTGCGACAGGTATTGATTTTGACGTTCGTAAATATCGTCCATACAGTGGTTATGAAAACTTCGACTTTGATATTCCAGTGGAATATGAAGGCGATGCATATGCACGTGTCTTGGTTCACTTCCGTGAAATTACTGAGTCGTTGAAAATCATTCAACAGTGCTTGGATAACATGCCATCTGGTCCTTATAAAGCGGATCATCCATTGGGTGTTCCACCACCGAAAGATAAGACATTACAAGATATTGAAACCTTGATTACGCACTTCTTAAGCGTATCTTGGGGTCCAGTAATGCCTGCTGGTGAGTCATCATTTATGACGGAAGTCGTGAAAGGTGCGAGTACTTATTATTTGACTTCAGACAAGTCAACGATGAGTTACCGTACCCGTATTCGTACACCGACATTCACTCACTTACAGCAAATGCCTTCAGTGATTAACGGCAGTTTGGTTTCTGACTTGATCATTTATTTGGCGACCATTGACGTGGTTATGGCTGACGTGGATCGCTAGGGGTAAACGATTATGATGATTTTGACTGATAAAAAACCACGTGTGAATGTTGAAGGGATTTTGACTGCTGACGAAATTCATGACATTGAACATCACATTGGTCACTACCCGTACCCACGTGCAGCCTCTTTGGATGCTCTGAAGTGTGTACAGCGCCGTAATGGTTGGGTAGATGATGCACAAATGAATGCGATTGCACAGTTGTTGACGATGAGTGTGGCGGATCTTGAAGGTGTTGCAACTTTCTATAACCGTATCTACCGTCAACCGGTTGGTCGCCATGTGATTTTATTGTGTGACTCAATTGCATGCTTCTTGATGGGTGCAGAAACTTTGGCAGAAGCGTTCCAGCGCGAGCTGGGTATCCAGTACGGACAAACCACAGCAGATGGCCGTTTTACCTTGCTCCCAATTTGCTGTTTAGGCAACTGCGATAAAGGTCCAACTTTAATGATTGATGAAGATACGCACGGTCTTGTGGACGTGTCATCAGTTAAACAGTTATTGGAGAAGTATGTATGAATACTGAACCAAAACCAATTTATGGCGACGGTAACCCAGAAACGCATCCATTAACGTGGCGTTTGAGCAAACAAGAGTTTGTTCGTGCTGCCGATGAGTACGAAGCACTTGAAGGTTATGCCGGCTTTAAGAAAGCATTGAGCATGCCGCCAAAAGACGTGCTTGAAGTGATTAAAGCTGCGACAGTCAAAGGTCGTGGTGGTGCAGGTTTCCCAGCGGGGATCAAATGGTCATTGATGGCGCCAAATGATGGTGGTCCACGCTATTTGATCTGTAATGCCGATGAAATGGAACCAGGTACCTTTAAAGACCGTTTGTTGATGGAAAAACTTCCGCATCAATTGATCGAAGGTATGCTGATTGCAGGTTATACCTTAGAAGCAACTCAAGGTTATATCTTCATCCGTGGTGAATATGTTGAAGCAGCTCAATACTTAAATGAAGCATTAGAGCAAATCCGTGCCAAAGGTTACTTGGGTGACAACATCCTTGGAACAGGCTGGAACTTTGATATGCATGTTCACACTGGCGCAGGTCGTTATATCTGTGGTGAAGAAACTGCATTGATCAACTCGCTTGAAGGTCGTCGTGCCAATCCGCGTACTAAGCCACCATTCCCGCAAGTTGCAGGGGCATGGGGCCGTCCAACGATTGTCAACAACGTTGAGACCTATAACAACTTGCCAGCGATTATGCTTCGTGGTCCTGAGTGGTACATCAATCTTTCTGCTGGTAAGTCGAAAGATCCGGGTACCAAGATCTATGGTGCATCAGGCAAAGTTAAATTCCCTGGTCTTTGGGAACTTCCATTTGGTACAACAGCGCGTGAAGTGATTGAAGAACATGCGGGTGGTATGCGTGATGGTCTTACTTTGAAAGCATGGTTACCAGGTGGTGCTTCGACTGACTTTTTAGCAGCTGAGCACATTGATTTGCCAATGGATTCTGAAACGATCATGAAAGCGGGTTCACGTTTAGGTACCTGTTTGTTGATGGTTGTGGATGAAACTCAATGTATGGTTTCTGCTACACGTAATTTAGAAGAATTCTTTGCGCGTGAATCATGTGGTTTCTGTACACCATGCCGTGATGGTTTACCTTGGGCAGTTAAAGCGCTTAAAGCACTGGAAGCAGGCGAAGGTAAGAAAGAAGATATCGATCACTTACAAGAACTTACTCGTAAATTGTGGATTGGTAAAACTTTCTGTGCTCACGCACCAGGTGCGATGGAGCCGCTTATGGGCGCACTTAAATATTTCCGTGGCGAGTTTGAAGCAAAGGTTAAAACCCATGCCCCTGCTCTAGACGTAGAACAAGCTTAAGGAATTCGACTATGGCTACAATTCATGTCGATGGAAAATCGTATGAAGTCAACGGTACTGAAAACTTGCTACAAGCATGTTTAAGCCTTGGCATCGACATCCCGTATTTTTGTTGGCACCCATCCTTAGGTTCTGTTGGTTCTTGTCGTCAATGTGCGGTGACTCAGTACGCAAATCCTGAGGACACACGTGGACGCTTGGTGATGTCATGTATGACACCTGCTGCCGACAATACCTATATTTCGATTGAAGACAAAGAAGCAACGGATTTCCGTGCGTCGATTGTTGAATTCTTAATGACCAACCACCCGCACGACTGTCCAGTCTGTGAAGAAGGTGGTCACTGTCATTTACAAGATATGACCGTCATGACGCAACATGACCGTCGTCGCTATCGCTTTACCAAACGTACGCATCACAACCAAGAGTTGGGTTCGTTTATTGCGCATGAGATGAACCGTTGTATCGCATGTTATCGTTGTGTGCGTTACTACAAAGATTATGCGGGCGGTACGGACTTTGGTGTATATGCCAATGCTTCACGTGTTTACTTTGGTCGTCCAGAATCAGGCACTTTAGAGTCTGAATTCTCTGGTAACTTGACTGAAGTCTGCCCAACGGGTGTATTCACGGATAAGACTCATTCAGCACGCTATAACCGTAAGTGGGACATGCAGTATGCGCCAAGCGTATGTCATGGCTGTTCTTCAGGTTGTAACATTTCTCCGGGCGAACGCTATGGCGAAATCCGTCGTGTTGAAAACCGTTTCAATGGTTCAGTCAACCAATACTTCCTTTGTGACAAAGGTCGTTTCGGTACAGGTTATGTGAATCGTGAAGATCGTCCACGTCAACCGCAGTTCCGCAATGGTGAAACTGTTGCGACTGTGAGTGTTGATCAGGCACTTGATCAAGTGATTACTCAACTTCAAGGCAAGAAAGTGTTAGGTATTGGTTCACCACGCGCAAGCTTGGAATCAAACTACGCACTGCGTGAATTGGTCGGACAAGACAATTACTCAACAGGTATGTCTCAAAAAGATCAAAACTTGGTTGAGTTAGCTGCATCAATCATGCAAACACAGGGTATCTATAACCCGAACATGCGTGAAATTGAAAGCTATGATGCGGTGTTGATCTTGGGTGAAGACCTAACTCAAACTGCGCCACGTATGGCATTGTCTGTTCGCCAAGCTGCGAAAAACAAAGCCAAAGAAATGGCTGCTGCGACACGTACACCAGACTGGTTAGCAGAACCTGTACAACGTATCGGTCAAGATGCAAAATCACCAATCTATATCCTTGCTGCAACACAAACGCGTTTAGCCGATGTTGCAACAGGTGAAGTGGTTGCATCTCCAAATGATATCGCACGTTTAGGTTTCGCGGTTGCTGCTGCTGTTAAAGGTGAAGCACTCTCTGGTTTAGCTGATGATGCCAAAGCATTTGCGCAAACTATTGCAGATACGTTGAAAGCGGCGAAAAAGCCATTGATTATCTCTGGTACCAGCTTACAAGATCCTGCGATCATGGAAGCTGCAGCTCAAGTTGCACAAAACTTAGGTGAACATGCAGGCTTGTCATTGACTGTTCCTGAAGTGAACTCAATGGGCTTGGCGCTGTTTGGTGGCTTAAGCTTAGAACAAGCATTTGCACAAGATTATGATGCAGTGGTTGTGATTGAAAATGACTTAACTCGTCGTTTACCAGTGGGTCAAGTGAAAGCTGCATTTGACAAGGCTGAAACTGTGATCGTACTCGATCATAGCGAAACTGAAACCTTGAAACTTGCGGATATTGTACTTTCGGCTGCAAGCTTCGCTGAAGGTGACGGTACTGTGGTGAGCCAAGAAGGCCGTGCACAACGTTTCTATCAAGTGTATGACCCAAGCTACTACAAACCTGAATATGCGATTAAAGAATCATGGCGCTGGTTACATGCCATTGAGACAGGTCTCAAAGGCAAAGCAGTGGACTGGACATTGCTTGATGATGTGATTGATGACATCGTGAAGAATGTTCCTGTGCTTGCTGCAATTGAAGACGTTGCACCAGATGCTGGCTATCGTATCCACGGTTTGAAAATTGCACGTGAACCACGTCGTTACTCAGGTCGTACCGCAATGCGTGCACCGTTATCGGTTCACGAACCTAAGCAACCGACGGATATCGACTCTGCATTAACGTTCTCGATGGAAGGTTATGTAGGGAATCAGACTGCATCTTCATTGGTACCTTTCGCATGGTCTGCGGGTTGGAACTCACCACAAGCTTGGAACAAATACCAAGATGAAGTGGGTGGTCACTTAAAAGGTGGTGATTCGGGTGTTCGTTTATTCGATCGTTTAGCAAAACGTCCTGCGCGTAGCTATGTGGCACCTTCAGCTGTTGTTGTGAATCCTGAAAGCTTCCGTCTTGTGCCAATGCACCATATTTTTGGTTCTGGCGAATTCACCATTAAAACACCTGCGATGGAATCTCGTATTCCTGAAGCGATGTTTGCTGTGGGTGAGCAAGATGCGACACGCTTAAATGTTCAAGATGGTCAACGTATTACAGTGAAAGCGGGTGAAACGAGTATTAGCTTGCCAGTACAAGTGATCGAATATTTACCAACAGGTTATATTGGTTACCCAATTGGTTTAGCACCAACTGTTTCATTGGCAGAGCCTGTTTCTGTGGCGGTAGGAGTGTAATTCATGAATCAAGAAATTATACGTCAAACGCCACTTTGGGCTGAGAACTGGCCAATCGCTTATTCAGTGATTCAGGCGATTGTGATCTTGCTGGTGGTGGTTTTGGTTGCTGCTTTGATGTCATTTATTGAGCGTCGTCTCTTGGCATTATGGCAAGACCGTTATGGTCCAAACCGTGTCGGTCCGGGTGGTATGTTCCAGATCGTTGCCGACATGCTTAAGATCATGTTCAAAGAAGACTGGACACCAAAGTTTGCTGATAAGCTGACTTTCCGTTTAGCACCAGCAGTTGCGATGGCAACTGCGGTACTTTCATTCATGGTGATTCCAGTAAGTCCTACACTGGGCGTTGCGGATATGAGTATCGGCCTATTGTTCTTTATGGCAATGGCGGGTATTGCAGTTTATGCCGTGTTATTTGGTGGTTGGGCGTCTAACAACAAATACTCATTACTCGGTGGTCTTCGTTCTGCTGCTCAAACCATTTCTTATGAAGTGTTCTTGGGTATCTCGTTGATGGGTGTGGTTGCGATTGCAGGTTCATTCAACCTTCGTGAAATTGTTGAAGCACAACGTGATATGTGGTTCATCATTCCTCAGTTCTTAGGTTTCTTGATCTTTGTGGTTGCGGGTGTTGCGGTCACGCATCGTCACCCATTTGACCAACCAGAAGCTGAACAAGAATTGGCTGAAGGTTACCATGTTGAATATGGTGGTATGAAGTGGGGGATGTTCTTCGTTGCGGAATACGTCAACGTTGTTTTGATCTCGGCTTTGATCGTGACTTTATTCTTCGGCGGATGGCTTGCACCATTTAACTTAGAAATTCCATTTGTTCCACCATTATTCTGGTTCGTGATTAAAACAGCATTCTTCGTAATGATGTTTGTCTTGGCGCGTGGCTCGTTAATGCGTCCACGTTATGACCAAGTGATGAACTTTGGTTGGAAAGTTTGTTTGCCATTGGCGTTGGTCAACTTGTTAGTGACTGGTGCTGTGATTCTGATGAATCAGGCCTAGGACAGCAGGGAGTACAAAATGTATAAAATTCTAGCTGGCTTTGGATCGATTGTACGTTCGTTATGGATGGTGTTCAGCCATGTAACACGTAAACGTGACACGATCTTATATCCAGAAGTACCGGGTGAACAAATTGCGCCTCCACGCTATCGCGGTCGTATCGTATTAACGCGTGATCCAGATGGTGAAGAGCGTTGTGTGGCATGTAACCTGTGTGCGGTTGCATGTCCAGTGGGTTGTATTTCATTGCAAAAAGCGGAAAAAGAAGATGGACGTTGGTATCCAGAATTTTTCCGTATTAACTTTTCACGCTGCATTTTCTGCGGTATGTGTGAAGAAGCATGTCCAACTACAGCGATTCAGATGACACCAGATTTCGAACTTGGTGAATATGTACGTCAAGACTTGGTGTATGAGAAAGAAAACTTACTCATCTCTGGACCTGGTAAATATCCTGACTACAACTTCTATCGTGTCACTGGTATGGCTGTGAGCGGTAAAGAAAAAGGTCAAGCACAAAAAGAAAGTGCACCAGTAGATGTACGGAGCTTATTACCATGATGTGGCCATTTTATTTGATGGCACTTGTGGCCATTGTTTCGACAGTACGTGTTGTGACCAACACCAATCCTGTGCATGCATTACTTAGCTTGATCGTTTCTCTTCTTGCGGTTGCTGGCATTTTCATGATCGTGGGTGCGCCGTTTGCGGCTGCCCTTGAGATCATCGTTTATGCAGGTGCGATCATGGTCTTGTTCGTCTTCGTTGTCATGATGTTGAACCTTGGACAAGATACCATTGAACAAGAAAGCAAATGGTTGACTTCAGATGCTTGGGCTTTTCCTGCACTGATGAGCTTTTTATTGGGCTTAATCTTGGTGTGGATGCTCGGTGGTGAATACACCACGATTTCTGCGCCAATGGGTACAGAAGTTGTTGGACCTAAAGCAGTCGGTCAAGCACTATTTACTCACTATCTATTATTGGTAGAAGTTGCCGCGATGTTATTGCTTGCAGCACTTGTTGCAGCATTCCACTTAGGCAAACGTGAACCAGGTGCAGAAGAGGATAAAGAATAATGGGACACATCCCTTTAGAACATGGTTTGATCGTTGCAACCATCCTTTTTGCACTGGGTTTTTACGGTGTAATGGTGCGACGCAACCTTTTATTTATGCTAATGAGCCTTGAGGTGATGATGAATGCTGCTGCGTTGGCATTCGTCTTGGCAGGTAGTGTTTGGGCTCAGCCAGATGGACAGATCATGTTCATTTTGATCCTGACGCTTGCTGCAGCAGAGGCATGTATTGGTCTTGCGATCGTCCTTCAGTTTTATCATCGCTTCCATCACTTGGATGTGGATGCTGCTAGTGAGATGCGCGGATGAGTACATTATATTTAACCGTTTTATTTCCGCTCATTGGTTTTATCCTTTTAGCGGCAGGGCGTGACAAACTTTCTGAAAATGTAGCTGCCATTATTGGCGTCGGTTCAGTGGGTTTATCTGCGTTATTTGCTTTAATTGCCGGTCTTGCATTTACCAGCAGTGGTCAAACCGTTTTTGTTCAACACTTATGGACTTGGTTCAGTGTTGGCGGTTTTGAGCCAGGCATCAGCTTACATTTAGACGGCTTATCATTATTGATGACAGGTATGGTCACAGGTGTTGGCTTCCTGATTCATATCTTCGCATCATGGTATATGCGTGGTGAAGAAGGTTATGCGCGTTTCTTCTCTTATTTCAACCTATTCGTTGCCAGCATGTTGTTGTTGGTATTGGGCGATAACTTGGCGTTATTGTTCTTAGGTTGGGAAGGTGTAGGTCTGTGCTCTTACTTATTGATTGGTTTCTACTACTCAAACCCTGCAAATGGCTGGGCTGCAATCAAGGCATTCACCGTAACACGTGTGGGTGATGTATTCTTACTCATCGCATTGTTCTTGCTCTATCAACAATTTGGTACGTTGAATATTCAGTACATTGTTGAAAATGCAGCGACTGTCATGACGCAAAGCTCATCATTGTCGATCTGGACAGCATTGATGTTGTTCTTGGGTGCAGCGGGTAAATCAGCGCAAATTCCATTACAAACTTGGTTAGCTGATGCGATGGCTGGTCCTACACCAGTATCTGCATTGATCCATGCTGCAACAATGGTTACAGCAGGTGTGTACTTATGCTGCCGTATGTTCTCTGTGATGGAAATGGCGCCAGAAGTAATGCAGTTCATCTCGATTACAGGTGCTGTGACTTTGCTGGTTGCTGGCTTTGCTGCATTGGTGCAAACCGATATCAAACGTATCTTGGCTTACTCAACCATGAGTCAGTTGGGTTATATGTTTATGGCGGTGGGTGCTGAAGCATACCAAGCTGGTTTATTCCACATGTTGGCTCACGCATTCTTCAAAGCGTTATTGTTCCTTTCTTCAGGTGCCGTAATTCTTGCATGTCATCATGAACAAAACATTTTCAAAATGGGTGGATTACGTCACAAGATTCCATTCGTATTCTGGTGTTTCGTGATCGGTGGTGGCGCATTGGCAGCACTTCCAATCGTGACTGTTGGCTTCTTCTCTAAAGATGCGATCTTGGGTGCAGTCTATGCACAGTCGACTATTGCAAATCTTCCGCTTTACAATACGTTGTATTGGGTTGGTGTTGCGGGTGCATTCTTAACGTCTATCTATACTTTCCGTTTAATCTGGGTGGTATTCTTCGGCGAAGAGAAAACTCATGCGCATGCGATTCATGGCGTCACTTACTGGGGTCCGCTTGCAATTCTTGCCGCGTTATCAACAGGTATCGGCTACTTCCTACAAGCGCCAGTTGCAAAATTACTGACTGCTGCAAGTATTCCAAGTTTTGTTGTTCCTGAGAGCTTAGAAGCTGCTGTTTCTCATGCTGAACACTTAGCAAGTGGTGTTGCCCTCGCTGGTTTAGCTGTGGGTATCTTCTTGTTTGCTTTTGCATATGGTGCAGTAAAAGCTTTTGCTCAAACATCTTTGGGTTCAGGTTTAGCGCACATTTGCCGTACAGCATTTGGTTTCGATGCTTTGTATGACATCGTATTTGTAAAACCTTATTTATTGATTGCGAAAATTTTAGGTCGTGATCCAGTTGACGGTTTATGGTTAGTACTCCCTGCAATTGTGAAGGGTGGTAATAGCTTTACAAGTTCGCGTCAAACAGGTTCATTACGTGAATACGCTTCAAGCATGTCACTCGGTGTAGTGGTGTTATTGATGATCTTGATCGTGATTCAGGTTGTGGGGAAATAAAATGGAAAACAATTTAATTTTACCCGCACTGATTTTAGTTCCTTTCATTGCAGGTTTTATTTGTTGGTTAGTCGATAAATACGACCAACATTTGCCGCGCTGGATTGCCTTGATTGGTATGTTGATTACCTTCGGTTTGGGCATTGCACTGTGGCAAAGTGGTACATTTAGCTACGAGTTGGGCGGTAAAGTCCCGACTTGGGCGGCTGAATTCCATCTTCCATGGATTCAGACTTTAGGCATTAGCATTCACTTAGCGGTGGATGGTTTATCTTTACTCATGGTGTTGTTGACTGCATTACTGGGTGTACTTGCAGTGGGCTGTTCATGGGGTGAGATTCAAAAGAACGTTGGTTTCTTCCATTTAAACTTACTTTGGAGTTTGGGTGGGGTTATCGGTGTATTCTTGGCGATTGACTTATTCTTGTTCTTCTTCTTCTGGGAGATGATGCTCGTACCAATCTACTTCTTGATTGCGTTATGGGGACACTCTGGGTCGAATGGTCGTTCGCGTGTTTATGCTGCAACCAAATTCTTCTTATATACTCAAATCGCTGGTTTGATCATGTTGATCGGTATCTTGGGCCTTGTGGTCTATGGATACATGATGACAGGTATGATCGGTTTCGATTACAACTATCTATTGGCTGTTGCGAACCACTTACCACCTGAAGTTGCTTATGCATTCATGCTGTGTTTCTTCATCGGTTTTGCGGTGAAATTACCAGTATTCCCATTACACGGCTGGTTGCCTGATGCGCATGCTCAAGCACCAACAGCGGGTTCTGTGGATTTAGCGGGTATTTTGATTAAAACAGCTGCGTACGGTTTGCTTCGTTTCGTAATTCCATTCTTCCCGGCTGCATCAGCACAATTTGCTGATATCGCCATTATTTTGGGTCTGATTGGTATTTTCTACGGTGCATTCTTAGCGTACCAACAAACAGATATGAAACGCTTACTTGCGTACACGTCTATTTCGCACATGGGTTTCATCTTACTTGCAATTTATGCAGGTAACATCCTGACTTTCCAAGGCCTCATGATCATGATGTTGGCACATGGCTTGTCATCTGCTGCATTGTTCATTATGTCGGGTCAAGTGTACGAGCGTTTACATACACGTGATTTACGCTTGATGGGTGGTCTTCGTGGCCAACTGCAATACTTGCCATTCTTCTTGATGTTCTTTGTTGCAGCATTGGTTGGTGTACCAGGTCTAGGTAACTTTATTGGTGAATTCCTGATCTTGATGGGTTCATTCAAAGCTTATCCAGCGTTCACGATCATTGCAGCAGTGAGCTTGGTATTTGCCGGTCTTTATGGTCTGATTCTGATTCACAAAGCATTGTTTGGTAAACCAAACTCAGAGCAAAAACAGCACTATACCAGTCCGCTTAAAGATCTATCTGCACGTGAAGTCACTATTTTGATGATCTGTGCGATCGGTTTGGTTTGGTTAGGTATTTATCCGCAAACATTCTTGGATATGTCTCATTCAAGCATGCAATGGTTAGTAAATAGTTATATGCCAGTACAAGAAGTTGTCGAAACTGTTCAACAGGCTGCAACTCAACTTGAACATGTGGAGATGCAATAAATCATGAACTTCACAATTTCTTTTTCTGAGCTAATGCCACTTGCTCCCGTGATGATTGTGGCTTTGACCGCAATCGTCGTGATGTTATTAACTGCGATTAAGCGTAATCACAATCTGATTGCAACAACTTCGGTTGTGGGTTTAAACCTTGCTGCAATTTATATTGGATACACCATGTTTAGTGGGCACTTTGCACCAGTAAACGTGATGGGTATGTTCATGGTTGATCCATTTACCATGCTCTATCAATTCCTGATTCTAATTGCTGCTTTAGCGTGCTGTACTTTATCTCATGCTTATATTGAGACTTATAAGGACAACCGCGAAGAGTTGTATATCTTGTTACTGTGCTCAGTGACAGGTGCAATGTTGTTGGTTTCAAGCTCACACTATGCAGCATTCTTCATCAGCCTAGAGTTGATGTCGATTCCTGTATACGGCATGTTGGCGTATACCTATCAACGTAGTCAGTCTTTGGAAGCGGGGATTAAATACCTTGTGCTTTCAGCGACTGCTTCTGCAATGTTGCTCATGGGTATGGCTTATATCTATGCGTATACAGGTTCATTGTCGTTCTATGACTCTGTTCAGGCATTGTTTACTGCAATCAAACAACCAATGGTGTTATTGGGCTTAGGTTTAATTATCTTTGCTGTTGCATTCAAACTTTCACTTGCGCCATTCCATAAATGGACGCCAGATGTGTATGCAGGTGCACCGGCACCTATGGCAACCTTCTTGGCAACGGCTGCGAAAGTTGCAACGATTGGTCTATTTGTACGTTACTTACTGACTTCTGGTGCAATCTTGGTTGAATCATTAGTGACGGTGATTACCATCATTGCGGTATTGTCGATCGTGGTGGGTAACTTACTTGCAGTTCGTCAAGTCAACTTGAAACGTATCTTGGGTTATTCATCGATTGCACACTTTGGTTATTTGTTGATTGCTTTAATCAGCATGACTTACGCAAGTCTGGGCAGCGTGACTGTTTATGTAATTACTTATGTATTGACCACAATCGGTGCATTTGGTGCGGTTGCATTAATGTCGAGCCCATATAACAACGTTGATGAAGCACAAAGCCTTGCAGACTACCGTGGTTTGTTCTGGCGCCGTCCGATTTTGACTGCAACATTAACCGTGATGATGTTGTCTTTAGCAGGTATTCCATTAACAGCAGGCTTCATTGGTAAGTTCTTGGTGGTGATGGCTGCGGTGACAACGCAACACTGGTTCTTGGCTGCAATGATCGTGGTGGGTAGTGGTATCGGTTTGTATTACTACTTACGTGTGATGGTGGTGATGTATATGACTCCACCAGATGTACCACGTATTGATGCGGATGCCCATTGGGGAAGCAAAGTCGGTGGTCTTATGGTTCTTGCTGCTGCGTTATTAGTTTTGGTGATGGGTGTTTATCCAGATCCAATGATTAACTTGGCATTGAAGGCAGAGATCCTTTCTCCATTGCACTTTATGTTGTCTCAACAACAGTAATCGTCGGATTTGTACAAAAAAGCCTCCAAAGTTGGAGGCTTTTTTATTGATGAGTAAAAAAACACTTTATAATGGAGTGAGATTAATATTACCTAGGTACTCATTCGTGTCGATTCAAGAAATCCGTCATCCGCTTATTCGCCATAAACTTGGTTTATTACGTCGTTCAGATATTAGTACCAAGAACTTCCGTGAATTAGCGCAAGAAGTCACGATGTTACTGACTTATGAAGCAACAAAGGATCTTCCTGTTGTTGATCATGAAATTGATGGGTGGGCAGGGAAGGTCTCAACTCAGCGTATCGCAGGGAAGAAAATCACCATTGTTCCTATCTTGCGTGCTGGTATTGGTATGCTTGAGGGCGTTCTTAGTCTGATTCCAAGCGCGAAAGTGAGTGTTTTAGGTTTAGAGCGTGATGAAGCAACTTTAGAAGTGCGCACCTACTATAAAAAGTTGGTGCCTGATGTTGCCAATCGTTTAGCCATGATTATTGATCCAATGCTTGCAACGGGTAATTCTTTAATCGCTGCGATTGATGTATTGAAAGCAAGTGGCTGTAAAGATATTCGTGTCATGGTCTTGGTTGCCGCGCCAGAAGGTGTTGCGAAAGTAGAAGCTGCACATCCTGATGTGTTGATCTATACCGCATCGATTGACCAAGGTCTGAATGAAGAAGGCTATATTGTTCCTGGTCTGGGTGATGCTGGCGACAAGATTTTTGGTAGTGTTCAAAAAGACTGATTTTTGAAACATTCATAAAAAGAGACTTGATCTCATCCTGAAGCTGTTTTGGGGGTAGATTGAAAGTCTCTTTTTTATTTTTATATACTGTGATTATCAGATTTGAAAAGTAGGATAAATGTCATGAAGCAAGAGTTCTATCAGGGAAAAATTAAACAATATAATCCAGACAAAGGCTTTGGCTTTATTGGGACTTCTGAAGGGGATGTGTTTTTTCATATTTCAGAGTATCCCGCTGGTGGCGAGCCGAAAAGAAATGAAAAAGTGAAATTTGTGGTCGTTGAAAATGACGGAAAGTACAAAGCCACAAAAATTGAGCTTGTTGATCCAAATCCAGCGAAAACCAGAAAAACTAAAATAACGACGCACAATAATTCAATCACATCAGAGTTGTTATCTAACTTCAGACGCTAATTTTTCTGGTTTGATTTGAACTTGTTTTTAAAGCTCAAAAGAGAAGAGGCGTTTAGCCTCTTTTGCTTTCTATCAGTATTGCTTCTCGATTGGCCTATTGTAGCTAATCAGCTGTTTCACTAAGTCTGAGAGAAAAGCATTTCATCGGTTATTAAGTTAAAAATAAATTATGTGAATTCTCATGATGATATTTTTATATTCATTAAATAAATGGGTATCATTTTATTAATGATTTTTATTATCATTTGTAAATTTATCTTATATACTGTGGTCAAATTTTTATCGGGGTTTCATCACTTGAAAAAGAATATATTATTTTTATCTCTCATTACTTTACCCATGTTTGCTGTTGCTGAAGACAATACCGTTTTACCAACGATTACGGTAAAAGCTGATCAACAAGAGAGTTATGCTGCTGGTAAGCTCAAGAAAAATTCAAATTTGGGTAGCTTAGGCAATAAATCTACTATTGATACCCCGTTTTCTGTTACGACTTATTCGGATAAGTTGATTCAAGATCAGCAAGCTGCCACTGTTTCAGAAGTATTAAGAAATGATCCAAGTATTCGTGAAACAACCAATGCTGGACATTTAAATGAAAATGTTCAGATTCGTGGTTTTAGCGTTGGATTTGAAGACTATAACCTAAATGGCCTGTTTGGAATGGCGCCGACTGGGCGTATTCCTACAGATATTCTTGAGTCAGTCACTTTGTTAAAAGGCCCAAATGCTTTAGTTGCTGGGATGGCGCCAGCAGGTAGTGTTGGTGGCGTTGTCATGGCTCAGACTAAACGTGCCAATCAAGATTTGACTCAAGTTTCAGCGAGTTATGAAGATGGGGGATACTATAAATCAGGTTTTGATGTATCCCGTCGCTTAGGCGCAAATAATGAATTTGGTATCAGAGCGAGTGGTTCATATGGTACAGGGGAACATCTTATTGATGGAATGGATGATAGCAATGCAACTGGCGTACTCGCACTTGACTATACGACAGACAAATTAAAGTTAAATTTTGATGCCTATGCGATGCGAGATGATCGTGAAGGTGGCTCACCAGCAATGGTCTCAATGGGAACAATTAAGCAAGTGATTGCAGCTCCTGATGGTAATAATAACTATTTTCCAAAAATTGAAGGAAAGCAGAGTAGCCAATATGCTGGGTTATCAGGTGAATACAAGTTCAGTCCAGATTTAAAAGTGTTTGCAGGGGTTGGATATACTGAAAAAGAATATTCAGGCCATCTTTTTGGTACGCGAATGATTGTACAAAATGCTAAAACAGGTGCTGCAACATCTCAATATTATCGAGTAGGGACTCAGGAACACAATGTTGCTGCAAATACGGGTCTTGAAGCAAAGTTTGAAACAGGAAGTATCAAACATACTGTTGGCGTTCGAGCAGATTATTTAACGCGTAAATATTGGCAGCATTATAATAATAAAAATGCAGGATATATCCTTCCAACAACAAACTTTGATACGAATTTATACAACCCCTCATCTGATGGCGCTATGCCAACAGCATCTCCATATATTGGACCATATGCAGATAATAAATATGTGAGCTACACTTTAACTGACCAGATTTCTTTGTTGAACGATAAGTTAGAGTTCATTTTAGGCGCACGTTATCAAGAAATTGATACTAGAACTATACCTGCCTATGCCGCAAGTAGTTACAGTGACGATAAAATTTCACCTAGTCTTGCAATCATTCTAAAACCTTTTGGTGAGAATATATCTTTTTATGCAAGTTATGTTGAAGGCTTATCTGAAGGAAAATCTCTTACCGATCTAAGCTATAAAGATGATATAAACTATAATAAAACTTTTGCGCCTTATCAGACTAAACAATATGAATTGGGTGCAAAAGTTCAGCAAGGCTCATGGCTAAATACGTTGGCGATATATCAAATTGAAAAACCTGATTTGATGACAACCAAGTTTACGACCCCTGATGCAAATAAGAAAAAACAAATGACTACAGACGATGCTAAAACTCGTTCACGTGGTATTGAGTGGACGTTTGCTGGCAATTTAACTCAAGATTTGAGTGTAATTGGAAATATGGCTTATATCGATGCAAAATATAAGAAAACAGCTCTGGCAACAACGACAGGCAAAACCATATATGGTATTCCCGATTTTACAGCGGGGTTGAACCTTAATTATGAAATTCCAACTCTAGATGGTTTAAGCTTAAATGCTGGGGCTACCTATGTAAGCAAACAGTATTTAAATAGCGATAACTCTTTAGAATTGCCTGATTACACTATTTTTGACTTAGGTGCTAAGTACGCGACTAAACTTGGTGGTGTAAATACAACTTTTAGAGCGAATGTTGATAACGTTGCCGATAAAAAGCACTGGGCAGGTGTATTTAACAGTGATTATGCCATTATTGGTGCAGGTCGTACCTATAAATTGGGTGTGAGTTTCGATTTCTAAATGAAAATAAAAAACGCTTCCTATTGGAAGCGTTTTTTATTGGGATGAATTAAACCTGATGTTCGCAAAATTGTAAAAAGGCTTTCAGTCCAGGTCCTTGGTACTTTTGACGATGCACGAGCATGTAGAGCGGGCGGGTCAATTGCCAGAATGGGGTATCCAAGATTACCAGTTGGCCTTTTTCTTGTAGCGGTTCAATCGCTAGGCGTGACACGCATGACATGCCTAAACCACCCGCCACAATTTTTAAGATCGCTTCATTATGACCCAGTGTTAAACGGATATTGGCATCGGGTAAATCTTGCAAAATGGCATTATCAAACACTTCACGAGTGCCTGAGCCCTCCTCACGTAGAATCCATTCTACATCTAGGAAATCAGTTGGACTCACGGGGCGATTCAACTGTGCTAAGGGATGATCTGGCGCACAACATACGGCTAGCTCATCATCACGCCAATGGATACATTGCAGTTGAGGTAAATGACAAGACCCTTCGATCAAGGCCAGATCCAATTGGAATTGATTGACTGCTTCAATCATTTGACGGGTATTGCCCACTTGCAGTTGCAGATGTGCTTGTGGATGACGTTGTAAAAATTCAGCCATCAAATCTGGCATTAAATAATCACTAATTGTAAGTGTTGCACCTAAGCGTAGGTCAATGCTTTGTAATTCACCCTTAGCCGCTTGTTCAAAAGAATCACAGCGACCTAAAATTTCTAAAGCTTGTGGGAGTAAAAAACGTCCCAAATCATTGAGCTGCAATCGTTTACCCAAACGATCAAAGAGTGGTGCACCGAGACCATCTTCTAAATCTGCTAAAGCCATACTTGCCGCACTTTGTGTAAGTCGGACAGCATCACTCGCTTTGGTTACCGTTCCTTCTTGAGCGACCGCCACGAAAACAGCCAACTGGCGTAATGTCATGCGCATGTTAAATAGCCTTAATGTTTTGAGTATCCATCAATTATTCGATCATGCTAACATGAGCGCACTGTTTCATGCCACGTTCTCATCATGTCAATTGAAAAATTTAGCGTAGAAAAGGTTTTATCTGTACACCGTTGGACTCATAATCTTTTTAGCTTCACCATGACCCGACCAGCTCATTTTAAATTTACCGCAGGTCAGTTCGCGCGTATTGGTTTAATGGTTGAAGGGGAACTGGTTGTTCGTGCTTATTCAGTTGTCTCTTCACCTTTTGATGAAACATTAGAATTCTTTTCAATTGTTGTGCCTGATGGTGCTTTTACCTCGAATCTACAACACCTCAAAGTCGATGATGAGTTGTATTTGGAAAAAATTTCTTATGGCTATTTAACGCTGGCACGTTATCAACAACCTTTACCACAGGATTTATGGTTATTGGGAACAGGCACGGGGCTTGCGCCGTTTTTATCGATGTTACAAGACTTTGAAACATGGAATAAATATCGGCAGATCAATCTGGTGTATAGCGTACGGACGGAATCTGAGTTGGCTTATGTCGAGCGTATCCAAGAGATTGCAGCCTTATTTGGCGAAGGGCATACGGGCTTTAAGTTCATTCCAATCATTACCCGTGATCCGAATGCAGCCCTGCATGATCGTTTGCCTGTTTTAATCGGCAATGGTGAATTAGAAAAAGCAGCAGGGCTCTCTTTTAACCGAGACAGTAGTCATGTGATGTTATGTGGTAATCCACAAATGGTGGAAGATACCAAAGAAGCCCTGAAGCAACGTGGTTTAATTATGAACCGTCGTGGTGAAGGGAATATTGCCGTAGAGAATTATTGGTAAAGCAAATACATCATCACTTTTAGTTGTTTCAATAAGAATAAGGAAAAAGAATAGGATGGGGGAGCACGTCGGAAAAAAGGCGGTTGGCAAAGTTCCTTATATCGCTTTTTTTGTAGGAATGCTCATGATGAGCATCTTACTCATCTACAGTTATACGACGATATATACTGGCGGGTGGGGAGATTTAAGTCGAAATATCATGGTTGGGCTAACGTTGTTGGCTTTTGCCGCCTATTCCCTGTTCTTTTTTATTTGCTCGTTGTGCCTTTGGGTAGTTTCTCACAAGCAGCCCAACTTGGATTTGTCTCCAACGAATTGGGCTATGGGATTACAGGGCTTAGCCGTTGTGTTGATATTATTGTTTTTTGCGGGAAGTTAAACCCAATCAGAAAATGATTTATGTCTGATCTTAATGTACAAACATATCCATAAATTCACGAATTTCTTGAATAGCGGTATCGACATCGGTGGTTAACCAAGTCGGTTCAAACAAGCCAATATAATGTTCTAAACGATCTTGTGGCACGACCAGACGGACTGGGCAATCTTCTTCAAGTAGACGCCAAGGCAGGATCGGCACTTCATTGTCCAAAAATGGTTGTACATTGCGAATATCGACAATCATCGCATTGATACAATCTGGCAATGGCATCACCGAGAACTCTTCTGTACGACGACGAAAGTATTCTAAATCGCCCCATTTCAGAATATAGCTCGGCTTATTGAACTCAATAATTCCAATCAAATGTTCATCGCGTGTGTGATGTAAAAAACATTGATGCGTCACATCAGTGTCTAATTCAAGAGAAACGCTTTGTTGGCTATAGGACATAAAGCAGAACGGCTAAGAAAGGAGGCGCGTATTATAGCTTATTTTAACGCATTCTAAAACCGACTATATTTTAAACAAAAAATAAATAAAAGAAAGTAGAGTTCTGCAACCAGTGCAACGATAGTCCGAAGCTTTTTCACACAATGCAACACTGGGTATTGCTAATATAAAACTTGAAAAGTAAAAGGATGAGGGCTGCTATCATGCATGATTTTAGTAAGCCACAGCCTCATGTGGCTAGCAAAGAAGAAATTACCAAAAAGAGAAGATTACCCGTTTATATTTTGATTATGGTCGGAATCTTCCTGATTGCATTACTTGTTTATATGGTTGCTGATCATTCAGCCAATCCAACTGCTCAAGTGATCATGTCACATATGCAGTCGGCCATTCTGAATGCTTAAGCAAGCATATCTTTAGACCAAAACCAATTCATAATAAAGCTCATTGGTGTGAATCAATGAGCTTTTTTTGCAATATTGTGAGACTTTTTTGTTGTATTAGTGATGCCATTGATTGATTGGAAAATAGACAAAAACTAAGGTGGAAGCATCCATAAATCATGTTCTTCATTGCAGAACGTTCTTAGGTGGATGCGTATCAAGATTTAAAAACACAATATAAGGATAACAACATGAATGATTTTTTTAGTGACCCCTCCAATCGTGGAGGATTTGATGCAATGTATTATTGGGATCAGTTTCATCCTATTTTTGCTGCAGTTGTCATCCTACTTGTAGGGTGGATTGTTGCTTTAGTAATTGCAGCAGGTGTTAAAAAATTACTGCAAAAGCTTGATACCAATCATAAATTGTCTTCTGCAACAGGCCGTACTCCAAATATTGAAAATCTGGTCTCCAAACTGGTGTTCTGGTTTGTGATGATTCTCGCTGTAGTTGGCGCACTCAATGTTCTAAATATCAGTGGGGTCAGTGATCCATTTAGCAATATGGTTGGTCGCGTCCTCGCGTATATACCGAACTTGCTGGCTGCTGTTGCTGTGGGTTTCATTGGCTGGATTATCGCACGTCTGGTTCGTGCAGGTCTAACCAATGTACTTTCCAGAACTGAGTTAGATGAGAAATTAAGTGGCGAAGTTGGTGTCAGTTCACTCAGTAGCAATATTGGTGAAATTTTCTATTGGTTAGTGTTATTACTGTTCTTGCCTATTGTCTTATCAATTCTGGGTTTAACAGGGCTTTTAATTCCAGTACAAAACATGGTGAATGAAGCGATTGCTTATCTGCCGAACCTGTTTATTACGGCTGTGATCATTTTCGTGGGCTATGTGTTAGCGAAAATTGTAAGAGGCATTGTTGAAGGCTTAAGTAATAGTCTGGGTTTACAGGCGCAAGCTGAAAAAGTTGGTCTATTTAAAAACTCAAATGTTGCTAAATTCTTAGGTTCATTTGTATTTGCCATCATTATTATCACCACCTTAATTGTGGCTTTTGAAGCCTTGGGTATCCAAGCGATTTCTCAACCTGCAACTGCCATGCTCAATCAAATCATGTATGCAATTCCACAAATCATTGCAGCTGGTCTGATTCTAATTGTAGCTTATATCGTATCGCGTTTTGTGGGGCGTTTGGTGGCTGAGCTGATCTCTGGCGCAGGCGTTGATGAAATTCCAATGAAGCTGGATTTACAACGCTTCTTGGGACAAACCCGTGTTTCTGACGTGATCGGTTGTTTAATCGTTTTCTTTACGATGCTGTTTGCAGTCTCAGAAGCAGCCAATCGACTTGGTTTAGAGCAGGTCAGTGTGCTGATCGCGATGTTTATCCAGTTTGGTGCCAGTATTTTACTTGGTGCGGTGATTCTAGTGATCGGTTTCTGGTTAGCCAACGTGGTCGCCAATATCGTACAACGTGGTGAATACAACAGTTCACGCTGGTTAGGCAATTTAGTCCGTATCTTAATTATGGGCTTGGTGATTGCAATGGGCTTAAAAGCCATGGGTATTGCTGACTCGATTGTGAATTTGGCTTTCGGTTTAACACTTGGCTCAGTCGCTGTGGCTTTTGCTCTTGCATTTGGCTTAGGTGGGCGCCAACCTGCGGAACGTTTGCTGACGGATCTTTTAGATAAAGCAAAAACTGAAGGCAATAAACCAAATCCGTTGCATAAGGATGAGGTTAAGCCAGTAGTTCCTGTGAGCTCAACACCAACAGCATCAACGACTCCAGTAAATCCTGTGAGTCCGACCCCAACGTCATCAGATACTCCGGCAAATCCAACACCACCAACTCCGCCGTATTCGGATGAATAGAAAAAATAATCTTTGATTTTTTTAATCAATTCGACCACTCTAAGCAGGGTGGTCGTTTTGTTTGTATCGGCGCTATTGGCTTTTGTTTTGGATTGCGATTGGATATTTTGAGTAAAGTTAGAGGGTTTAAATAACAAATTTGACCTCAAAAGCAATTCATTTATGGCTAAAGTATCAATAGTCTCTAAATAAAAAGTCTATAGGAGAATGAACATGAAGAGGCCAAATCGAGTATTCGCACCGATTATTATTGCAGGCATTACTGTTGGATTCTTGGCGAGTGCTTATAAATTTGTTGTTGCTAAATCAAACTCTTCTAAAGAGAGACCCATTGAAAATACGCAACAAATCGCAACTTCAGAAGCGGCGAACTCTTCAGACCACCAAAACTGAAACAGATTTTATTGAACGTAGCCTGAAGTGCTGTAGTTCATATGGTCATATCAGACAAATTGAGCCGCTGCCTGTGCAGAAGACCATGCCCATTGGAAGTTATAGCCACCTAAGTGTCCTGTAACATCCAGCACTTCACCAATAAAATATAAACCTTTCTGTTTTTTGCTTTCCATGGTTTTGGAAGATACTTCACTGGTATCGACACCGCCAAGTGTCACTTCTGCTGTACGATAACCCTCAGTACCGGATGGTTTTACCGTAAATGCATGCAATTGCGCTGCTATATGTTCGAGCTGTACATCACTGAGATTACCAATTGGTGTTTCACTTTGTTCTGCCCAAATCAGTTGCTGTAATTCAAGTACGATACTTTTGGCGGTAAATTCACTGATTAAGGTGCGCAGTAGAACTTTAGGCTGTGACTTTTTCTTATCTTTAAAGAATTGTGCAAAGTCTTGGCTTGGGAAGAAATCAATTTTAAAGCTTTCCCCAACATGCCAGTAGTTCGACAGTTGCAGTGAGCTTGGACCACTGAGGCCACGATGGGTAAACAGCAAAGCTTCGGTAAATTGATGACGATCATTGACCAAGGTTGCGTCTAATGCATTGCCACTCAAGCGGGTGGTGACTTCTTTAAACTGATCTGAGAAGGTGAAAGGAACCAGACCCGCACGGGTTGGATAAACATGATGTCCGAACTGTTGCGCCAGTTCATAACCAAAACCTGAGCCACCGAGAGTTGGAATGGATAATCCACCTGTTGCCACCACCAAAGACTCACAGTGATAAGTCCCTTGACTGGTTTCAATCATAAAACTGGAATCCGCCTGAGCCTTCACTTGCTGTACTTCACAGTGGGTTTGAATCTGAACACGTTTGGCTTTGTCACATTCTGAAAGTAATAGTTCCAGAATCTCTTTAGATCCTTTGAGGGTAAATAATTGCCCGTGTTTGCGTTCTTCGTACTCGATGCCGTATTCGCAGACCAAAGCAATAAAGTCCCAATTGGTGTATCGCGTTAAGGCTGAGATGACGAAATGTGGGTTTTCAGACAAATAATTGGCAGCTTCGACCTCCAGATTGGTAAAGTTACATTTACCACCACCTGACATCAAAATCTTTTTGCCGACTTTATTGGCTTTTTCCAACACCACAACCGAGCGCCCACGTTTGCCTGCTTCTGCAGCCAACATCAAGCCTGATGCACCTGCACCTAAAACAACAACATCAACTTGATGAACCATGGGGAAAATACTCAAGGGAGGAAAAGCGGGCAATTATAGAAGATTTAGAGCAGTTTGAGTATGTTGATTGTTTGATTAAAAAAGATACTTTTAAAATCAAAGCATGTTATAAAATTGGACTCAATAAAGGGGATAACAATAATGAATGATAAGACTTTTTTAGAAGGCACTCCGCCTCATCAACAAGATCAACTCAGACAATATACCTTAATTGCGTATGGGCTTTATGCGGCCAGTATTTTTGTGGGATTAACCAGTATTGCTGCCATTATTATGAATTATATGAAGCGTGACGAGGTAAAAGGAACATGGTTGGCCAGTCATTTTGAATGGCAAATCAAAACCTTTTGGATCACTCTCATTGCTGCAATTATTGGATTTATCTTGTCTTTTGTACTCATTGGTATTCCGATTCTATTTGCAGCATCAATCTGGTTTATTTATCGCATTGTCAAAGGCTTAGTGGTGTTTATGGACAATAAGCCGATTGGTGATGGCTGGTTTTAAGCACTTGATTCGATCAAATAAAAAGTCACTTGCGAGTGGCTTTTTTATTTTAAGCGCCCTTGTAATCCACCTGTATGAATCGCCAAAATACGGCTGTTTTCAGGAAAATACTGCTGCTCAATTAAATCGAATAGCCCCAGCATCATCTTGGCGGTATAGACCTGTTCCAAAGGAATTGCATATTGTTGTTCGAAGTGTTGCATAAATTGCAGCAACTCAGCTGTGGTTTTTGCATAACCACCACAGCAGTAGGCATCGGTTAAAGACCAATTACTTTTATTGGTCCACTTTTGAATATCCTGTTTTAGGAAGTCGCCTTTCAATGCTGAAAAACCTAGAACCTGTTGTTGTGCAGAGCTGCTTTCAATCAGTCCAGCAATGGTGCCACCTGTTCCAACTGCACAACAAATCACATCATAATTTTCTCGATCATCTTTGCTTAAAATTTCCTGTGTTCCTTGCAGTGCAAGTGCATTGCTGCCACCTTCTGGAACAATAAAGGCCTGAGGATATCGCTGTTGTAGTTCTTGTAAATATTCCGCTTCATGGCGCAGTCGATACTCAGCCCGACTGACAAAATGCAATTGCATACCAAAATCTTGCGCTGTCTGTAGGGTAGGGTTTAAGTCTTGAGTTGCAAGTTCTTCACCACGAATTATGCCAATGCTTTGCAAGCCAAAACGCTGTGCAGCATAGGCTGTTGCAGCAATATGATTTGAGAATGCACCGCCAAAAGTCAGAACTTGAGTCAAACCTTGTTGTTGTGCTGCAAGCAGGTTGTATTTCAGTTTATAAAATTTATTGCCTGAAATGTGAGGATGAATCAGGTCCAGACGCTTAATGGTCAGTTGAACCGAACTAGGAAGTGCTAATGTTTGATAGGGTGTGGGAAAAGCAATGTGATCAAACATTTTCGAACAAGAGAAATGGATTTGATCACATTGTAAATGGATTTGATTGAGAATGTCAGTTTTGTATTAGGAGTCGGTATCCACAGAGGTAATTACCGACATCCCAGGACGTAAGTTTTCGATGCCTTTTTGATTTGGATCTATGGCGATACGGACTGAAATACGTTGTACCACCTTGGTAAAGTTACCTGTGGCATTGTCGGGTTTGAGTACACTAAATTCTGAACCTGCGGCAGGGGAAATCTGTTCAACATGTCCTGTAAATTTCTGATGATTCATCGCATCGACGGTGAAATACGCTTTTTGCCCAATTTTCATATTGGCAATTTGGGTTTCTTTAAAGTTGGCAATCACCCACGTTTGTGTCGGAATCAGATAAAGCAATTGTGTCCCCGCAGCGACATATTGGCCCACCCGTGGATTGACCTCACCCAATTGTCCATCCAGTGGTGCAACAATGGTGCTGTAGTCTTTGGTGGTATTGGCTTGGTCGAGTTGTGCTTGTGCACTATTCACTTGTGCTTTTAAGCCAGACTGTGCCACTTGCGCCGTTTTTAAAGCTTCTTGTGCCACCAAGATATTGGCTTCGGCTTGTTTTAGTAAGGCGTGATTATTCTGCGCATCTGCCGCGGCTTTATCTTGTTCAGATTTAGACGCCGCACCGCTATCGCCCAATTGTTGGTAGCGTTTTAGCTGAGCCACAGATAAATCATACTGTGCCTTGACTTGATCCAGTTTGGCTTGTGCGGCCACAACATCGGCCTGACGTTGCGCAATGGCTTGGGTTTGATTGGCGAGACTGTTTTCTGCTTGCTCTACACCAGATGCTGCTTGCGTCACTTTTTGGTCATAGGTGGTGGCATCAATATGCATCAACACCTGACCCTGTTTGACTTGATCAAAGTCTTTAACCAAGACATCTTTGATATAGCCATTGATCTGCGAAGACAGGATGGTGGTTTTACCTTTCACATAGCTATTGTCGGTTTGCTCAACCGCCGTATGAAAGGGGCCAATGCGCCATGCCCATAAAATAATGGTAATCCCGACCAATAACACCAGCAGCATCCACCACAGGGTAGAGCGTTTGGTTTTAATGAGTTTACTGGTCGGCGGTGGTGGTGGAGGCGGCATTTGGGCGACAGTCTCAGGCACCTTGGCTGCTTGAGTTGTCTCATTTTGCTCAGTGGTTTGAGCATTATTATTTTCAGGTTTCTCTTGTTCGGACATAAGCTTTTCTCAATCAAAAAGGACTAACTGGCTGCTTGCAGATTTTTTCGGGTTTTGTATTTATCCCGTGCATATTTAAATAGCCCCCACAGCAATAACACCACTGCAAAAATACCGTTTAATACGATTACATCGTTATAGGCACGTACCTGAGCCTCACGGGTGACCACCTTATTCAGGTTTTGCAAGGCTTGGTTATTTTGCAAAACAGGGTCATTGCTACTGACCATGGCACTATGTTGGTAGGCTTGTAAACGCTGTGCCACAATTGGATTTGTCGGGTCAAGATTGCTATTGATTTCGACTTTATAATCATAGGTATGGCGCTGCTGATAGGTGTTGAAAAAGGAGGAGCCGACCAAACCACCAAAATTCTGTGTGGCTGAAAACAGTACAATGAAGGTCACCACATATTGCGGGCCACGTTGCAGGGTACGCATAAAGCCCATCAGCAGCAGTGGGCCGATAAACACACCACCTGCAAAGCTGACGAGAAATTGACTGCGGTAAAAGTTGGCAGGACGCACATCACTGGTCAGGTGATAGTCCAGCGCACAAGCAATCAAAATCAGGATTTCAGCAAGGAACAAATTCAGAATCAGTCGTTCACGATGAAAGGTCAGTGCACTAAATACCGAACCTGCAATGGTGCCGCAGAAGATCACCACATACAGTGGTACAAACTGGTCGGGCCCCATGCCCATGGTCTTGAGGAAATTGACCGCAGCATAGCTTTGTTCTGACATGAGTAAGCGTAGGGCGAAGGCACTGACCACAAAACTGAGTAGATCACCTGCAGCTAACCAACGGGTCATAATCAGTGGATTGCTGCGATAGTGTTCATAAGTCAGTCCCAACACAATCAAACAAAAACCGACAATTAAGGTATAGGCCAACCAAGGACTATTGAACCACCATAAAATCGGCCCTTGGGTGAGTACGATACACAGACAGGCAAAACCGGGTGCAAGCAAGGCAAAGGTAAAGAAGTCCTGCTTCTCGAATACCTCTAAGCGTAGGCTGCGTGGCAGTTTTAACGCCACCACCATGGCAAAACAACAAATTGCCAAACCCAATTCAAAGGTATAAATCACATCCCACTGATTGGCACTGAGCAGAAAAGGCGAGATGATCCATGCCAAAGGCAGGCCAAGTTGCTGAAAGCCGAAGGCCAGATAAATCCCTTTGGCCATATCCGCCTTACCAAAGGCTTGCATGGTGTAATACATCCCTAGCGAGCTTAAAGGCGCAGCTGCCAAACCTGCAATAAAGCGCACAAATAAGGCAACTTCATAGGTTTGAACAAAGATATGTAATACCAGTACACCAATAAAAGCCAACAGGCCAATTTCTGAAAATAAGCGCAAACCATATTGTTGGCGGGCTTTAAACAGAATCAGGTTAGAGCTGACATTGGCCATCACATAGGCTGCAGGTAGCCATGCTGCTTGCGATGGGGTGAGACCATATTCACCTTGGAAAATCGGTAAATTGGCAACGATAAACCCGTTACTTAAACTGGCTGCAATACATATAAACAGACCAATAAAAAAATAGGCAAAACGTTTTGGTCGGGCATGTGCAATTGCAGCAGGCGAGCCCGGTAAGGTTGGGCGCTCATCGGCAGACCAATCTGGAGGAGTCTCTAGATAGCGAGGGCTTTTATCCATATTATTCCTCGAACTAAACTTTAATGCCGTTTAATAATAATTCTATTGCTCGTTTGGCTAAGCGCACTTGATCAGAGGCGTGATGTCCTTGAAATGAAGAGCCCAAAATCGCTGTAATCATGGCAAAATCGTGTGGCGTTAAATCTGGACGACACAATTTGTGTTTTATGGCGCGATCAATCAAGGGTTGCAGTGCTTTATCACGCCGCTCATAAATGTTTAGCATGATTGGGTCTTGCCGATCAATAATGCGCCAGTAATCAATCAGCACCACCAGATGGGGCAATTGTTCGATATGCCCCTCGATCAGACGAATAAAGCCATCATCAAAGTCTTGTAAGGCAAGCGTACGTTGTTCCAAACGTTCTATGGCACGTTCCAGTAATGCTGTCATCAAGGCTTTACGATCTGCAAAATTACGGTAAAAGGTTGCACGTCCCACGCCAGCATGATCAATAATGGCTTGTAAAGGCACATGAACCCCTTGCTTGCGAAAGATTTCTTCAGCCGCATTTAGAAGTTCATCACGATTATGCGCTGCCAATTGCTGACGTTTTGCCATGATTCAAATTTCTTGGGAGATAGGGTGAATTAAACGGACATTTTTGTCCGAAGTAAATATGCTGAGAAACTTTATTTTGTTTAATTTCGGTTAAATTGACGTTCTGAGTGAGTTTTCTCAGGCCATACAGTGTTAAAAAATAAGGGTAAATTACGCATGTATAAAAAATACAAATAGGTGGAAAATGCAAGGATTTATCCCGCGCTTGCTAAAAGGAATAAAGTATCGGCCATATTTGTCTGCGACTTTTTCTTTGGGACTTATGATTTATGGGGCTTTGCATCTGCTTACCCAGTGGCATTGGGCAACCTGCTTACAACTGGGTTGGAATATTGCGATTTGGCTGTATTTATTTCTGACCTTGAAAATGATGTGGCACTTGGACGCCACCCATATTTTACAACGCGCCAAGCAACAGGATGAAGGTAAGTGGATGATCTTGACCGTGGTGCTGGTTGCCATTGTAATCTGCTTTATTTCGATTGTGGTGCAATTGGGGCATGTGCCTAAAGATCAGCCGATTTTAAAAAGTGCTCTGATTTTACTGACCATCGGGACGATTTTTTCAACGTGGTTATTACTGCATACTTTATTTGCGATTCACTATGCACATGATTACTACCTTGCCAAAAGTCGTCATCAAGAAGCAGGTTTGGATTTTCCTAAAACCGATCAACCTGATTATCTCGATTTTATCTATTTCAGTTATATCATTGGTACCTCTGCACAAACGGCTGATGTCTCAATTACCAGCTCAGCGCTCCGACATCTGAATATTTTTCATTGTGTCTTGGCTTTTATTTTTAATACCGTGATCTTGGCGGTGGCGATTAATGTCGCAGCCAGCTTGATTGGTCTTTAATTGATAACTTATTTTTATTAATTAAAATAAAATTGATCATTTTTATTTTTTGTTGTTGATGGTTATTTTGAATTTAGACTGACAACGCAAGGATAAGAAGATGAGTACCCAGCATCAAGTCAATCAACAGCAATATCAAGATAAATCCCAAGCCTATTTAAACAGCACAGTGCATGCGCAAGGTGTTGAGTTTGCAAAAATGCAGCACTTGATCCAATCACATCAATTGAAGACCGTGTTGGACTTAGGTTGTGGCGGTGGGCATGTCAGTTATCAGATCGCACCATTTACTGGTGAAGTAACTGCTTATGATTTAACGCCGTCGATGGTGGAGTTGGTGGCGCAACAGGCCAAGCAAAAGGGCTTGAATAATGTGATTGCTCAGCAAGGCGCAGCAGAGAGTTTACCTTTTTCCGATCAACGCTTTGATTGTGTGATTACTCGCTATTCAGCACATCATTGGCAAAATGTCGCGCAGGCGATGGCGGAAATTCGCCGTGTATTGGCGCCACAAGGCAAGGTGATTATTGTCGATATTTTAGGGCACTCAAATCCAGTGATGGATACCTTCTTTCAGAGTATTGAAACCATTCGAGACCCAAGTCATGTACGCAATTATAGTTTGCAGGAATGGATGCGCTTTGCTGAATCTGCAGGTTTTAGGGTCGAGAGCGTTGAAAAGCAATATTTAGATTTAGAGTTCAAGAGTTGGACAGCGCGGATGCAAACCCCTGAATATGCGATTCAGACCATTCGTCATTTACAGAAAAAGGCATCTGATCAAACCCAGCAATATTATCGCATTCAAGCAGATGGTTCATTTAGCAGTGAGGTGTTGTATATGGTACTTTCAACGTCATGTGGATGAGGCTAGCAATAAAACATTGAATTCCCAATCTATTCTAAGCAGAATAAGCTGTCTATTTTGTGGCACTTAGACCACGGCTTAAATCAATTGGGTATATTATAAAATGACAAGTAGATTAATTTTAGCAATCAGTTTGCTCTGTTGCAGTAGCGCGCTATGGGCTAAAACCGAAGTTTTGGCTCAAGCGGGTGAGGTCAAAATTATTAAACGAAATTGCAATGTGAAAACCGATGCCTGTGACTATATTAAAACCTATAAAGGTCAAGACAAAGTCTTAATATCGCAATGGAATAAGACGGCAAGGGCCTATCAATTCACCCCAAAACTGATCGGTTTTAAGCTTGGTGCAACAGGCAGTGCACATATCCTCACGGTGTATGATCAAAATAATAAGCAGCAGGAATTCTTTGAATTATTAAAAATGTCACCCAATCAAAAGTGCTTCGTGACCAAACAGCAATTGGATAAAGAACATGACAAAGTGGTGTTTTACCGCCTGCCTGAACTCAAGCCTTATTTAAGTATCAGTAAAAAAGATCCAAAGTTTAGCGAGATGGAGCAGATTGGCTATTCTACCTTCTTTGACGAGAGCGATGGCTCGTTTAATTTTGGCTATGATGCGGAAGAAGACGGAGAGAAATATTTTCAGGAGATCAAAGTCGAAAATCCATGTAGTTTAAAACCTAAAATCATTAAACAAGGTGATGAGTAAAATCAAAATGATGATACAAAATAAGATGTTGAAATTGGTGCTTGCTGCTACGGTATTGGTCGCGACACAGACTGCTTTTGCTGCGGAAAGCGTCAAGAAAACACGTTATGGGCAAGTTCAAATTAAAGTCAGCCCTGAGACTGGGCAAGAAACGCTATATTTTAATCATAAGATGGTACTGCCAAAAATTGAGGGCAATAACGGTCTGTCGATTGAAGGCATTTATAAATTACACATGGATGATGTGGTTTTGGTGCAAGACATTGGCGGCAGTGGTTGTCCCATCCAACTGAATTTTGTGAAAATCAGTCCAAACCAGAAAGTGACGGTTTCGCCTGTTTTTGGCTCATGTTCGGATCTCATCAAAGTTTCAGCAAAACCCAATCAAATTATCGTGAGCATGCCTGACTTTATGGGGGCACCAGAAAGTGAGGAGCAAGAACGCAAAGTTGCTCAGAAGAAAATGATTTATAGCTATGATGGAAAATTACTGAAAGAAAATGGCAAGCTGCTGCTTCAAGAATAAGCGTACTACTTAGCAAATTAGACTGAATTTTGCTCATGGCTAAGGACTGATCAAGTGGATGAAGTAGATCATCAAGATCTACTTCATTTTAGTATTTCAGAAGGATTTAATGAAATACGGTTTCTAAGGCTTTTAAACCGACTTTAGGGTCGAGCAGACCGTTGTAGATTTCAGGAACTTCACGGTCTACCCCTAAGAGTTGATAAATAGCAAGCATGGCGCCACGGATGGAATATTCCACGGTAAACACCACATCATCTTCCAGTTCCACAAATTGACCCAAGAAAGCAAAATTAACGGCATTCTCTGGAATCAGTAAGGGACGGTCGCCCGCTTTACGACAGGCAAACAGGGCAGAAGCATAGGGCATCATCACGGTGCTAATGTCACTATGCGCCAGTACATGATCCAGAATATCGTCGAATCCGAGTTGGCGAATTAACTCAATCACAATTTCTTGCCCAGTGGCTTCACTCATTGGTTTTTTGATGTAGTCACCGATGTGGTCAATTTCAAAGCCATAGCCCCATAGGGTAAATTTGCCTTTAGGTAGGTCAGCAAAATGTGGCTGCGCAGGCACGACGATGGATAAATGCCAGCCTGATTCAAACCAAGTCATCAGTGCACCCGTTCCTGGCTCATTGCCTGTGTATTCGATGATACGTTTGAGCAGCACATCATCATGCAGGGTCAGGGTAAAAGACTTCCATTTATGTTCGTCGATATTGCCATTAAAGGTCATTGGGCGGCCAAAATCAGGTGCTTTTTGTGCAAGGGTTTCCCATAAGCGCCAGCCATGGTCCTGTCGATCACGAATTAAGGCTGGCACATCATTTTGACCACCATAACGTGAATCGGCTGTAATCGAGCCTAAGGTAAATAAGGCGAGATCATGTTCACCTAAGATAATCTGTTCAGTCCCTTCTGAGAGATTGAGATAAAGCTTGCTTGCCTTACGTTGTTTACTTTGCTCATCTTCAATAAAATCAGCATCGGTGACATAAGTACCAAAGCGCACATCCACGCCTTGTTCGACTAACCAACGTTGTAAGGGATAAATCATCGAATCATATTGATTATATTTGGTGCGCTTAACCCCAGCCAAGGTATGAATACGAGGTAATTCCTGAATAAAGCGTAAGAAATAGCGACGTAATTCCGCGGCACTATGCCATTTCTGAAAGGCAAAGGTGGTGCGCCACATCCGCCAGAAATTGCTTTGGAAAAATGCATCATCAAAAAACTCATCAATACGACGGCTGCCAATGCGTTCTTCTTTGAGTGCTAGCAGGCGTAGCATCTGTGCGCGATTCAAGGTGGATAAGCCAAGTTTTTCGGCTTCTGCAATGACATGGTTGGCATCAATTAAACGGGCTTGGGCATGGGTTTTGATCTTGTCATTAAATTCGCGGCATTCTTCACGGACAGAAATGTTTGGATCTTCCAGTGAGGGGATGCTGGAAAATAGATCCCATGTGCAGAGGTAGGTTTCATCGGTCAACATTCTTCCGCCTCGAGTCACCCATGCATGGTTTGGATTGAGTGGATTATGTCCACCATCCATTGAACCGCCTGAGACTTCAAGCTCTTCTAAAATATGAATGTTTTGGGCAGGTACTTTGGCGTCACGAATGGCAAAGGCTGCCGCCGCCATACCAGCAATACCACCGCCAATAATCCACAGATGTGATTGTGAAGGGTCTAAATTTTTCAATTTTTTAGTTTGCATCTGATGTGCCTCGGTTATCGTTATTGATGAAAATGAATTTAATTCCATAAATTTATTATGGGATTTAAGTCGCTAAAAATAAATGAAAGTTACACTAAAATGGATGACAAATTTTGATCATAAAATTAGTTTTATAGAAAAATCGGATACTCGATCCATGACGGAGATGAATATGCTATTTTTAAGTGTTTGATATTCATTGTAAATTGAGTCTTTGCTCTAGCTTATGGTTTTCTCATCAACTTCTATTGATTAAAGCGCACAAAATTGCTGAGATTAGTCAAAATTTTTATATCTTCTGGCGATGCTTTTTCAGTAAAATTAATATTTGAAAATTATTCTAATCTAGAGGTTTCACTTGGAATCGTTATTGATTTTAGGCTCCATTGCTTTGGCGTTAATGTTGGGTGCAATTAGCCCAGGTCCTACATTTATTTATGTGGCTAAAAACTCAATTGCGATTTCTCGCAAGCATGGACTGTTTACCGCCTTGGGAACAGGCACCGGTGCAGCTTTATTTGGTTTGCTGGCTGTGATGGGATTGCAGGCAATTTTATTAGCCGTACCTTCTGCTTATATCGCACTAAAAATATTTGGTGGTCTGTACTTACTTTGGCTGGCGTATAAAATTATCAAACATGCCAAAGAACCAATGGAAGCAGTCAATGGCACTGTGAATCGCATGAGCTATGCACAAGCCTTTCGCTTAGGGCTGATTACTCAACTCAGTAATCCGAAGATTGCGATTATCCTTGCCAGTATTTTTACCGCCTTATTACCGAAAGACATTCCAAGTTATTACTATGTGGTGTTACCAATGCTGTGCTTCTTTATTGACGCAGGTTGGTATTCGCTGGTGGCGGTTGCCTTGTCAGCAGAAGGGCCACGCAAAGTCTATTTAAAGTCCAAATCTGTGTTTGATCGTATCGCAGGTGGCGTGATGACGCTGTTGGGATTAAAGCTGATTTTTGGTATGAAATAATAGAGTAGAAAAAGCGACCAGAAGGTCGCTTTTTTATTGCCTAGAATCAGCGCACGCAGCTTAATCTTTAAAATGCACTGGAATCCATTGATAGCTTTTACCATCTGCTGAATAAATATGCCCAATCCCCGGAAAAGGTAAATGTGGTGCGGCAATGGTTTGTCCATTCTTGGCGAAATCAGCAAACTGTTTTAAGCGTGTAGCGACGGCTTTTTTCGGGTCAATATCGTATTCAATCGCAGTTTCTGGCTTATCAAATTGCACGGTATGTGAATGCACAATATCTCCAATAAACACCACACTTTCACCTTTGGTTTTTAATTCATAGCTAAAGTGACCGGGCGTATGTCCCGCCGTGTTAATGACTTTAAAGCCTTGAATCTCATCACCGAGTTTATAGGTCTTAAAGCGTTGTTTGGCTTGGTAAGGCGCAATCGCTTGCTTAATGTGCTTAACCGTTCCTTCATACCCCGCTTGTTTGTCTTTAGGAAGCTTGGCAGCCTGTTTTGGATCTAACCAATAATTGGCTTCGTCACTAGAAACGTACACAGTTGCGTTGGGGAAATTGGCAACGCCATCTTTGCTGATGCCGCACACATGATCAGGATGTAAATGCGTGAGTAAAATGGTATCGACCTGTTCAGGTTTATAGCCTGAAGCCTCGAGATTTTTTAGAATCGAGCCTAAATGTGCACCAAAACAACTGGCTGCACCGCTATCGACTAGTACCAATGATTTTCCTGTATTGACGAGGAAAGCATTGATGGAGGTCTGTACGCCTTTATCCTGATCTGCATAGTACTTCTTTAAGATTTGCTGGACTTGTTGCTGTGAAATATCTTTAAACAAGCTTGGTGACATAAAGTTAGTGCCATCGAGCAGGGCGGTAATTTGTACATCACCGACTTGGTGCTGGTAAAAGCCTGCAATCTGTTTTTGTTGTTCAATGATTGGTAAGGTCTTGCTGGTTTCTGCATGGCTCAGTAAAGGGATGCTGCTCAAGAATGAGAGTGAAAGGAGTAGGGCTGTTTTTTTCATTTATAGATATTCTCAATTTTAGTTGAATTATCTACTTTTTAGCATGTAAAAATATGTAATAGTATTTCATTGATGTAAAAAATCTTGAAAAATTAATTTTATGTGTTGATATCCTTTGTTTGAGGATGTAATTTTATAAAAAAATATTTTATTTATAATCGTGGAGTTGAGATTAAAAAGTTATGATACCTAATAACTATTTATTAGTTTATATCGATAAATTAAGTAGCTCAAAAATTTATGCTATTTTTTCAGAAAAGCTTGGAAATTTTGTTCTTAATAAAGATTGTAGAGTCGCAGAATGTAATTGTTTAGGTTGTAGTTTATTTGGAGCAAATATACAAACAATTCAAGGTGGATCTTTTCCTGTTCTTGATGTTCAAAATAAAAATAAAATTCAAGAAAATTTAGTCGGTTATCCTTTTACAGAATATGGTGATTTTTTAGTTGAAAGTTTAAAGCCAAGGAAATATAAAAAATATGGTGGACGAATTACTAAGGAATTTTTAGATAACTTCTTTAAAGAACCTGTGGCATTTATTCAAGTAGTAACTGAAGAAGATAAAAGTTTTACTCATTATTATATTGATCCTGATAGAGGGAAAAAAAAGATATCAATCGGTTGTTATTCAGGATCGTGTCAATGTATAGCTTGTAGAATGCTAGAGACTGTGTATATAGATTTTAATGGGAATCCAAAAAAAATTATTGATGTTGAAAAAGCAAAAGTTGATTTAGATGGCAATTTATTGCTCCCAATTTATTATGAAAAGGATTTAATTACTGAATTTCTATGTAATTCTTCTCAAGTTAATAGTGATTTTCTAATTGATAACTTTGACTCTCCTCTTGAGCGATTATTTTATAAATTAGCTTGTCTTGATCTAAGGCTTATGCCTCAGCATCCTGTTGGAAAATACCGCCTTGATTTTAGTATTCCAGATAAAATGATAGCAATTGAGTTGGATGGGCACGATTATCATAAAACAGTTGATCAAAGAACTCATGATGCTCAAAGAGATAGGTGGTTATCTAAACAAGGATGGACAGTATTACGATTCACGGGCAAAGAGGTATTTCATGATCCAGATAAATGTATAGATGAAATATGTGCATATATTAATATTGAAAGAGTTTCTAAATTAGATTTCGAAGAATTTTAATATTTTTTGCTTTAAAGTTTTTATTGTAAAAAAGCCCCTCTAGAATATAGCGGGGCTTTTTATAAGTATCTAAAAAATTAAGACACTTTATCGCCTGGTTTAGAGCCAGATTCAGGAGAAATCACCCAAACACCTTCACCATTACCCGCGGCAAGTACCATACCGTTAGAAATACCAAAACGCATTTTACGTGGTGCAAGGTTAGCCACCATCACCACCAACTTGTCTTTTAGATCTTCTGGCTGATAAAACTCACGGATACCACTAAACACATTACGCGGCTCAGCTTCACCCACATCCAAAGTCAATTGAAGCAATTTATCAGAACCTTCAACGGTTGCTGCCTCAAGTACTTGAGCAACACGAAGGTCAACCTTCATAAAGTCTTCAATACCGATAATTTCAGCTTCACCTACTTTCGGCTCAGGCTTCTTCTCGGCTTTCTTTTCTTTTGTCTTCTCTGCTTTTGGCGCTTCTGCCGCCGCAGCTAAAGAATCTTTAGATGCATCGACCATTGCCGCAACAGCTTTGGCATCAACACGTTGCATCAATGGCTGGAATTGAGCAATTTCATGACCAAGCAAGATGAGCTGACGTGATGCAAAGTCGAAGCTTTCAAGTTGTAAGAAGGCTTGAACTTGAGCTGCAAGTGTTGGCAACACAGGCGCCAAGTAAATCGCAAGTTGACGGAATAGGTTAATACCCACCGAACACACATCATGAACTTGTTGTTCCTGACCTTCTTGCTTCGCAAGTGCCCATGGTTTTTTCTCATCGATATATTGATTCGCGCGGTCAGCCAACGCCATGATTTCACGGATTGCAGCTGAGAATTCACGTGCTTCATAGGCTTGTGCGATTGAATCACCCGCATCAATAAAGCTTTGCACCAGTTCAGACTCTGCACATGTATTCGACAAAGTATTATTGAAGTTGGTGTTAATGAATTTTGCACAACGGCTGGCAATATTCACCACTTTACCGACAAGGTCAGAATTCACTTTTTGAACGAAGTCATCTAGGTTTAAATCAGAATCTTCAACTTTGTCAGAAAGCTTAGACGCAAAGTAATAACGTAGATATTCAGGATTCAAATGTTCTAAATAGGTTTCAGCTTTAATGAAGGTACCACGAGATTTCGACATCTTCTGGCCATTCACCGTCAAGAAACCATTCACAAATAAACCTGATGGCGTACGGTAGTTTGCACCTTCAAGCATTGCAGGCCAGAACAGCGCATGGAAGTAAACAATGTCTTTACCAATGAAGTGATAAACTTCTTTATCGCTGTCTTTTTTCCAGAAATCGTCGAAACTTAAATCAGGACGTTTAGTCTTGATGTAGTTTTCAAAACTTGACATATAACCAATTGGTGCATCCACCCAAACATAGAAATATTTGTTTGGCGCATCTGGAATTTCAAAACCGAAATAAGGCGCATCACGCGAAATATCCCAATCTGATAAACCAGCTTCAAACCATTCATCTAGCTTGTTAGCGATCGAAACAGGCAAACGACCTTGGTCACGGGTCCATTTCTGTAAGTATTCTGAGAAATTCGGAAGTTTAAAGAAATAGTGATCCGATGATTTCTCAACAGGAGTCGCACCACTTAAAGTTGAACGCGGGTTTTCTAATTCAGTGGCGTTGTAGGTTGTACCGCACACTTCACAAGCGTCGCCGTATTGATCTTCCGCTTTACATTTCGGGCACGTGCCTTTAATGAAACGGTCAGACAGGAACATGCCTTTTTCAGGGTCGAATAACTGGCTAACAGGGCGAATGGCAATATTGCCGGCTTCACGGTTTTTAATATAGATTTCTTCTGAACGTGCTTTGTTCTCGTCACTATTGGTTGAATCATAGTGATCGAAATGTACGCCAAAACCATCAAAGTCACGGATATGTTCTTTCTGAACATTGGCAATTTGTTGTTCTGGGCTAATCCCGTTGGCCTCAGCGCGTAGCATGATTGCTGTACCGTGAGCATCATCCGCACATACATAAGTCACATCATGGCCCATTGCACGCATCGCACGAACCCAAATATCTGCTTGGATATAACCGAGTAAGTGACCCATATGGATAGGACCATTGGCATAAGGTAGGGCATTGGTGACTAAAATTTTACGCACGGATATTGTTCTCTCATTCGTATTTGCAAGGCAGATGATTTTACATGACTTGGCCCCGACTTGCACAAGGGATTCAGTGAAATCTTTTCAAGCTGTGTTATGGGTCTATTTTCATGACTTCATGCAAGCTTCACTTGCACTTCAATCAAAACACATTTCCTTTACTGATAATGGCTGCATGCTCAATAAATAAAGGAACCAACCATGAGATCTTGGCATTTGCTTTGTGCATCTTTTTGCGCAAGTGTGGCATCGGTTTTTAGTTTTGTGATTCCCTATTGTTTGTTCTTAAACTTTCAACAAAACCATTTATTGCATGTGGTCAGCAATGCGATGCAAGTGATGCTATATCTCACTCCATTTCTGATCGTGCTTGCTTTTATCTTCTACGTTATTGTTTTATCAATATTGAAATTACCCAGCAAAATTTTTGATTTGGCGCAGTTTTTAAAAGTCAGTTTGGTCTTTTTTACGGGGTGGATGTGCTTAGTGCTGCTGATTTTATTAGAAGATCAAGTGAATGGCTTTGATTTTGAAACATTGGCCATGAGTCTTTTCATTTTTGTTGCGGTTTTGCCTGTGCTTGCATTGGGTTGTATCAGCGCCAATAGTTATTATGTATTGATATGCAAAAAGAAGTATGGCGATTTAAATCAATTTGAGAGGATCTAGAGCAGGAGAGTATGCATCCCGAAGGATTACATACTCTGCATTTGTTTTACAGTAACACTATGCTTTGAATTTTTTCTTAAAGAGATAATCTTTCCTTTAGATAGGAAATGGATGTGATAGCTCTTTAAGCCGTCCGTTTTCGGATCAAGGGTAATTTCAGCAAACATTGGCGTCTGCCAAAGTTCATCACTGCCCAAAGTTCCTAACCATGCTTGTGCTTTTAGTGCCACCGTAAATTCATCTTTGAATTCAAGCTCAGTAATACTCAGTTCACTGCACCAATGTTCGGTTTTAGGAAATTCAGCTTTAGAAAATTTCCAGCAGATCGTAAGCGCTAGACTGCTTTCAACAGGTGCTTTATCATCACTTTGCTGATGAATCACTGGAATTAACTGTTCAGCAAGATCTTTTTCAAACGAAAGAATCATGTTTTGGATTCTTCTTTTACTTGAAAGTATGTACTTCAAACGTTTTTCTTGGGCTTGAAGTTCCTGCTGAATTTCTAAGAGTTCATTTTCATTCATATTAGGTAATTCTGACAACGAGGTCTATGATTGAGATATTGCGGAAGTATATCCGAACTATCTCCTTATATTGTTAATAGTTTTTAATACAAATTTATTGGTTGCAAAAATGATCGAAACTGCACGATTACGCTTAAGACAATGGCAAGCAGAGGACTATGCATCCTTTGCCGCAATGGGCACCAATCCACAGGTGATGGAATATTTCCCTAAACTCCTGACTCGAGCAGAAAGCGATGCCATGATTGATAAAATGAAATCGATTATTGAAGCACAAGGCTGGGGCTTATGGGCGGTTGAATTAAAGAACAATCAACAGTTTATTGGTTTTGTTGGTTTGCATGATCAACCGACACAATTTTCATTTTCGCCGTGTGTGGAAATTGGATGGCGACTCGATCAAGCCTATTGGGGACAAGGTTATGCACCAGAAGCTGCCCAAGCGGCACTTGCATTTGCTTTTGATCAATTGAAACTGGAGAAAGTCGTTGCATTTACCACGTTAGAAAATGCCAAGTCACAAGCTGTGATGCGAAAATTAAATATGAAAAAAGTATCGGAGTTTCAGCATCCCGCTTTAGCCTCAGAGCATCCCTTAAGCTGGCATGTGCTGTATGAGATTCTACGATCTGATTTTGTTGAATAAATGAGATGTTATTCATTTATATGATTTTTATATCTAAAAATTAAAAGCTTTATCAATCCGCAATCAATTGAATCTTCCTGTATCCCATTTGTTTCAATTTGCAGCAATGGGCAAAAAAAAACTTCAAACACGGTATAACTAAGATTGATCCAAACAATATGTTTTTTACCTATAGTGAGGAAATATCATGACAAACGAAAAACTTGATGAATTAAAAGACCAAGCAGCAGAATTGGGTAATGACTTAAAATACAAAGCAAAAGAAGCTCAGCTACAAGGTGAAAAAGCAGTGGATGACTTAAAACACTCCGCCGAGGAGCTTAAGTTAAAAGGCGAAAAAGCCCTTGATGATTTAAAGAAAGATGTCTCTGAGCAAAATGCAGAAGGTAAAGAGGCAGTTTCATCTAAAGTGGATGATCTCAAAGCCAAACTTGAAGATACCCAACATGCGGTTCAAGATAAGTTTGATCACTTTAAAGAAGAAGCTGGCCATAAACTGGATGATGCCAAAGCCAAAGCCTCTGAGTTGAAAGATGAAGCTGCTGCAAAGTTTGATGATCTAAAAGCTCAAGCAAGCCATAAACTGGATGATTTAAAGAAAGCTGCAACGGATACGATCAATAAATTCAAAGGTTAAGCTTGCTAATCTCGTGATCGATTGAAGATCTTCCTCAAACATAGGCAAACTATGTTTGAGGATTTTTATTTGAATATTTTTTAAATGGGTTTCGATCAGGCCGTACAAATAAATCGTACTGGCTGATTAATAGGCATATCAATGTAGTGTTGGCGTTCGAGATCGAAAATCTTGTAAAAGGGCTGAGTACGTTTTTGATCAGGAAAAAGCTGATTCATTAATAAGTTTTCTAAGGATGGCTGAGTTTCTTGGAGGTGTATTTTTCCTTCTTTATCGATGTAGAGTTTGACATTCAACCTGAACGATTCACCCTCTAATGGAACACTTTTTTGTAAAAGCAAACAGGCCATTTCAGTTAAGGATGACGGTGCGGCAACCCGTCGAATACGTTGTATAACAGCTTGATCTTGCATGGAAATAAAATAATAGACTTGCTCATAGTTTGAGAATAGGCGTTGGTTATTGTGATCACGTTGTTCTGCCGAAGTCTCCTGAATGGGTAAATCCTCTGGCTTTATCAGTTGCGCAAGCGCTAAAGCATGCCGATTAAGTCGCTCTGAGTTGCTTGCCTTAAATAATTGAATCTTTAATCCATTTTTTTCTGGGCTGATTCTAATTGATATCTTAATTTCAGACGAAGGGGTTTGCTCTTTTTGTTTATTTACCACGATTTCTGTTTGTGGCGGCAATTGATAAACAGCACGATTAATCGATTCTTGGGCGAATAGCGGGAAGCAAGCAAATAAACTGCCAATCATCAAATAATATCGTGTCATTGAACACTCCCAAGTGAAGCATAAACATCATGTGACTCTGCATATGATGAAAGCGTAATCCCATATTTTTCATGGTCGATATGATCAGCTTAACAAGATATCCCGTTCCTGTGAAAAGTATCAGTTGCTGAAGATTGAAATTTAAAGCAGAAAAGTTGCTATAAAAAATGAGCAATTATCTGCTTTGATATGAGCGTCAATTCTTCAATACTGCTAAACTAACCAAACTCAGTGAAATGTTGATCTGTTTTTGGAGTAAACAAAATGTCGTGGCTTTCTTCCTTAAAATCTGTTTTTTCACCAGCACAAGAAGTGAAGGAAGACGAGATTCAAACAGTTCTACAAAATTATGTACTGCCACATTCAGACAATGCGTTAAAAGAACGCATTAGCCAAGTGAATGTACAAGGCCGTATTTTACAACTTACAGTGAATACCTTTCCTGAAGAAAAAGATCATTTACAGCAGATCCATGATGAGCTGGCTGAAGCCTTGGAAAAATGCGGTATCCAAGAGTTAAATTTACATATTATCCAACAAAAACATGCGGCGCATGGTGAAGCAGGTCATAGTTGCTCATCGAAGCCAAAAGCAGAAAACAGCAATTTACCTCCTGTGATGGATGCATCACCTAAAGTAGAAGCCGATCCGAATAATCCCCCGATTCAAAAAGCTGCACCACAACAACGTGATGTGGCTGCACATCCACGTATCCAAAATGTGATTCTGGTTTCTTCGGGTAAGGGTGGTGTAGGTAAATCAACGACTACGGTCAACCTTGCACTTGCATTGCAACAACTTGGTCTAAAAGTTGGTGTGTTGGATGCCGATATTTACGGACCAAGTATCCCAACCATGTTGGGCAATGCGGGCAGAACCCCACAGATTGAAAATGAACACTTTGTACCTTTAGATGCTTACGGCATGGCGGTACTGTCGATTGGGCATTTAATTGGTGCACACAATACACCTGTGGCATGGCGTGGTCCGAAAGCAACTGGTGCGTTGATGCAGTTGTTCAATCAGACTCTATGGCCTGATCTAGATGTGCTGGTGATTGATATGCCACCCGGTACAGGCGATATTCAGCTGACTTTGGCGCAACGTATTCCTGTGACGGGTGCAGTGATTGTCACCACGCCGCAAAATGTTGCGTTGATGGACGCAACCAAGGGTATTGAATTATTTAATAAAGTGAATATTCCAGTACTCGGTGTGATTGAGAATATGTCGACGCATATCTGTTCAAATTGTGGTCATGAAGAGCAAATTTTTGGTACAGGCGGTGGTGATCAGTTATCTGAGCAATATCATATTCCTTTGCTTGGTCATTTACCTTTAGATGCCAAAATTCGTGAACATGCAGATCAAGGCACACCAAGTGTGATCGCAAAGGATGCAGCCGCAGACAGTTATCTCAATATTGCACAAGCCGTGTTGCAACAAATGGAGAAGTTACCCAAACGTCAGAAAGACGATAAGCGTATCTTCTAAAATGCTTAAAAACCCAGCATATCCTGCTGGGTTTTTACTATTTGATTAAAATAAGTTTTTATTTTTACGCTTTAAAAATAAATTAAAAAAATAAAAAATGGTATGTTGCTTGCTTATCACTTGTTTTGATTTTTGAGTATAGATCGATGATGCAATTTAAAAGCCTGATGGGTATTGTCAGTGTTTGTGCAGCTTTAGTTTTAAGTGGCTGTAATGGAGATAATTCTTCAAATAGTAATAACCAAGTACAGGAAAAACCAAAATTACAGCCGATTGTGATCCAAGGTGCATTACCTGTTGAATCAGAGCGAATGGCATCAAAACTAGAAAATGTCAGTGTAGAAACCATTGGTGGCTGGAAATTCTGGAAAGGCACCTATAAAGGTTATCCAATGGTGATCTCTAAAACCCGGATGGGGATGAGCAACTCGGCCGCAGCGACAGCCATTGCAATTCAGCATTATCAACCGATTGCGATTATCAATCAGGGCACCTCAGGTGGACATGATCCAGACCTCAAGGTGTTTGATATTGTATTAGGCAAATACACCACCAATATTGGTGCATTTAAAACGCCAAATAAACCGATTGGTGGTGGTTCAAATGCGTTGGAATGGAATGAAGCATTTGATGTATTACCAGAGGACGAGTCTGATCCAGAACCGATTGCGATTCGTAAATTCGAAGGGGATAAGGAATTACTGGTCGCCGCGTATAAAGCTAAAGTGCATTACAGCAAAGGACAAGTGGTCGAAGGCACCATCGGTTCAGCAGACACGTGGAATAATGAACTCGATCGTATCAACTTTTTCCATACCAAATACGGAACCTCTGTAGAAGAAATGGAAGCGGCATCGGTGGCTCAAATTGCGCAACAGTTCAAAGTACCATTCCTTGGGGTGCGTATCTTATCGAACAATATTACCAATAATGGTGCCTATGACCCTGCAACAGGTGAAGCGTGTCAGGACTATGCACTTGAGGTCGCGGAGCAATATATGAAGGCGAAAGCAGAGGCTAAATAATGAATGTGATCGAGAAGAAATCATTTAGATGGTTTCTTCTCTCTGTTGTTTTTCTCGTTTGCGCCAGCTGCGAATCACGATCCAGCGCCACATTAGGTGAGTCGCTAGATAAAATAAAATGGCAAATAAAACAGCTTCAATGATTAGACCTGAAACTAAAATTTTGGCCAAACTAAAATCAATATGACCATGTCCAAAGTTCTTAATCCAGTTTAGAATTTGATGCAGAACACCAAGTAGCATCTCTTTGTTTATCATATTGACGTGATAAATTTTTGTCCCAAACCAAAAGCCTAAATACAGAATTGGCACCACGGTAAAAGGATTGGTGAGCCAAGCCATACAGAGGCCAATTGGTAAATTTACTTCAAAAAATAATACCGTCAGAATAATAAACAGACTATGAAAGGGGACGGGTAAAATCCCCCAGAAGGTGCCAATAAACATGGCTTTTGCAATCGAGCGACGATTCACATACCAAAGCAATGGATTTAAGGCGCGATCGCCAAAAATTTTCATCAGCTTTAAGCTCGCGACTTTCTCTGATGAAGGCAGCCACTTGTGAAAGAATTGCTTAGGCATAAACGCGGAAATAGACCCAATAGGACAGATAGATAGGAAATTGTATAGAAAATAACACGATTTACTTAGTGAAAACTTAAAATCACTTCAGACATTATCGCATTAAAATCAAGCCCAAGATGAATAGCTTACATTTATTGTATTTTAAATAGACGCTATTTATGCAGTGACTGTTGAGTAGAGTAGGCTTGAAATCTATAAAATAAATATAAAACAGCTATTTAACTTGCATTTGGTCATAACTGTTTACAGTTAATTTTTTGCTATGGCTTGTGAATTGGATTAATCTGAAACGATCTTCTAGTGAGGTCATTCAATGATTTCATGGTTCTTTATTGGTTTAGTCATTACCATTCTGTTGACGCCTGGTCCGACCAATACCTTATTGGCATCTTCGGGGATTCAAGTTGGATTACGCAAATCTTTACTCTTGATTCCAGCAGAAGCAATTGGCTATATCATTGCAATTAGTGCATGGGGCATGCTGATTGGTAAAGTCTCTACAACTTTGCCTGCATTGCCTATCTTTTTGAAATTATTAAGTGCAGGTTATATCGTCTTTCTTGCGATTAAATTATGGCGCACTGCGAACCAAGAAGTGGCTTTAAATCAACCAACGATTCGACCTAGAGAATTGTTATGCGCGACCTTGCTCAATCCTAAAGCACTGTTATTTGCTTCAGCGATTTTTCCTGTTGCAGCATGGAAAAGCCAAGAGATTTATATGGCACATATGAGTACTTTTGTCTGTTTGATTTTGCCAATTGCATTATTCTGGATTTCAGTTGGTGCCATGTTAGCAACGAATAAAGTTGCATGGTTGTCTCAATCAAAATTACAGCGTACTGCATCTGTCGTACTTATGGCTTTTGCCATCCCAATTAGCTACTCAGCATTAATCAATTTATAACTTTGACAGCGTTATCCACATAACAGGATAGTGCTGTTGTTTTCATTGATACCATTTTACGTTAAAGTACTCGCCAATTATTAACTTCGTCTATGGATAAAAAGTCATGGCAATAAAATCTGATCGTTGGATTCGTGAAATGAGCGAAAAACACGGCATGATTGAACCTTATGCAGAGAATCAAGTTCGTTTTGATGAAAACGGAGAAAAGTTGATTTCTTATGGGGTATCGAGCTATGGCTACGATGTCCGTTGTGCGCGCGAATTTAAGGTGTTTACCAACGTTCATTCAGCGATTGTTGACCCAAAGAACTTCGATGATAAAAGCTTTATCGATATCGAATCTGATGTGTGCATTATTCCACCAAACTCATTTGCTTTAGCGCGTACCATCGAATACTTCCGTATTCCACGAAATGTTCTTACGGTTTGTTTGGGTAAATCGACTTATGCGCGTTGCGGAATCATTGTAAACGTAACGCCGTTAGAACCTGAGTGGGAAGGTCATGTTACCCTAGAGTTCTCAAATACAACCAATTTGCCAGCGCGTATTTATGCAGGTGAAGGTGTTGCACAAATGTTGTTCTTTGAAAGCGATGAAGTGTGTGAAACATCATATAAAGATCGTGGTGGTAAATACCAAGGTCAAACAGGTGTGACTTTACCGAAGACCTAATTATTAATCGTTAAAATTTTTAACCATTGATCATTGGGTCAATGGTTAATACCCTCTCAGTAAAAGTTAAATATAATGCTTATCACATCATCATAAATCGTATCGTTTTTAACGAATAATAATCCTTAAATTTTTAGTATTTCCTTATTTTTAATCAATTAGATTTATCCATCTAAATAAAATGTTCTACGTCTCGTTCTCTTTAAATTCAAGATAAGCACTCACCTGTGATTTATGCGATTGCTTGATGATGTTTTAACCATTGGTCAGGAAAATATACAAATTAATCAAATAATAAAAAAGATATGCTAAAAATAAATCGCAATTTTTTAAAATATTAAGAACAGGTGGGGATAATTGTGAATAAGATCTATCAAGTGGTATGGAATGCGACACATCTTTGCTGGCAAGCCGTGAGTGAGAAGGCCAAAGGTGGCGTTGTTGCAATGCAATCAACAACAAAAATCAAATCTAAAACCGCAGTTGCTCATACAGCAAAACTAGCAGCATTCTTTGCGGTGAATGTATTGAGTGCAAGTATTGTTTTTGCAGGACCAACAGGTGGCGTGGTTAGCTCTGGAACAGCGAGCATTTCAAGCGCAGGTACCACCACCACGATTAACCAGTCCACCGCAAAAGCTGCAATTGACTGGAGCAGCTTTTCCACCAATAGCAATGAAATTGTGAATTTCGTGCAACCGAATAGCAGCTCGATTACCTTAAACCGCGTTACAGGTACAAGTGCATCCAACTTAAATGGTCAGTTAAATGCCAATGGACAAGTGTTTATTATTAACCCGAATGGGGTGTTATTTGGCAGTACTTCACAGGTGAATACCGCGGGTTTAGTGGCATCGACTTTAAACCTGAGTAATGCTGATTTTAATAACAATCTATTTAATTTTAACAATCCTACCAATAACAAAACTGTTGAGAACCGCGGCAAAATCACGGTACCAACAGGCGGTACAGTTGCCTTAATTGCTCCGACTGTAAAACAGACTGGAACGATCAAAGCACCGCAAGGCAATGTATTATTGGCAGCAGGCGGTGATATTACCCTGAATCTAAATAATGGTAGTTTGTTGGGTTACACCATTAATCAAGGTAAAGCACAGGCCTTGATTAACTCAGGCGGAATGATTCAGGCCGATGGCGGTAAAGTGATCCTTACTGCAAAAGGGATTGATGAATTAAGTAATGCGGTGGTGAATAGTGTTGGGGTGATTCAAGCACAAACGGTGAATAATGTTCGTGGTGTGATTGAGCTCGGCAGTGATTTAAGCAGTGGTAAGGTAAATGTTAGCGGTACCTTAGATGCATCAGCCCCGAACGGTGGCAATGGTGGGCAGATTAAAACCTCTGCGGCAGAAGTAAATATCAATTCTGGTACCAATATCACGACACAGCGAAATAGCACGAGCAGCTTACCGCCGACCACCAGTGGCTGGGAGTTGAAAGCCAAAAATGTCGATGTCGATTTCTTTGGTGGTAGTGTCAGCAGTACCACTTTGGGTGATGCTTTAAACAAAGGCAATGTCACTTTGAATGCGATGGGTACAGCAGAAGGCCAAGGCAATATTAATATCAATGACGAAAGCAGTTGGAATGCCAATACTGCGCTGACACTAACCGCAACTAAAGATATTAACTTTAATAGTGATTTGGATTTAAGTGGAGATAAAGCCAAACTCGCCATGAATTATGGAGCTGGTTCGGATTACAACTTAAATAATGGCGCCAAGATTAATATCAGCGGTTCATCACCGACGTTGTTGATTAATGGAAGTTCTTACATTGTGATCAATGACCTAGGCGAAGAAGGTGATGCCAATATCAATACCTTGCAGGGGATGAACAATAACCTGACTGGGAATTATGCCTTGGGCAGTAATATTGATGCCTCAGATACGGTCAATTGGAATGGTGGTAAGGGATTCGAAGCGATTGGTCAGCTACCTATTAAAGTTGATGGTGGATTACCAGAAGGCGGCATCGATCCAGAACTTTCAATTTTCCAAGGGAATTTTCATGGCTTAGGGCATCAGATTGATGGTTTAACCATTAATCAACCCCAACCGAATTGGGGACCAATCAATGATCAGGTTGCGATTCCTCAAGGTCTCTTTAGTGTTTCTTCGGGAGTGTTGAGAGATGTTGGTCTTACCAATGTGTCAATGAAAGGGCACGCTTATATGGGAGCACTCACTGGACTACATTTGAGTGGCGATATTAAAAATGCCTATAGTACAGGTCAAGTTTATGGCTTGTACTATATTGGAGGTTTAATTGGTGCTGCTGGTGGGCAAGATATTAATGCAAATCCAAGTAAAATTAGCCAAAGTTATTCACAGGCGAATGTGAAAGGTATTTTGGGTGTTGGTGGTTTAGCAGGCGGGAGTGTCTTTCCTCTTTATGATAGTTACGCCACAGGTAATATTTCTTTGTCAGATCTTACAATGACGGCTGAACAAGAACAAAATCTCGATCCTAATTACACTGCGGGGTTTGGCGCTGGAGGATTAGTTGGTAGTGGTGTAGGTATTTATAATAGTTATGCTACAGGGAATATCTTAACGGGTGCATATGTAAATGGAAATTGGCATCCTGAGCTTGGTTTTGGTGGTGCAGGTGGTTTAATTGGGCTATTGGGAGCTCAGGAAAATAGCTCACATCATATTGACCAAAGCTTTGCGACAGGTAATATCAACGGATTATTGGGTTTGGGGGGATTGGTCGGTGTGACAGTCTATAGAAGCTCGGACCAGACTCCTCGTTTATATATTAATAATAGCTATGCAACAGGTGATGTAATAACAAATGGTGCTGTTAAAGGTACGCAAGTTGGTGGTCTAGTGGGCGCAAATGCATCGCAGAATATTATTAATAGTAGCTATGCTATGGGTAAGGTTAAAGGGGATATTGAAGTTGGTGGTTTAGTTGGGAATAATTATGGAGGTATTGTTACAAATTCATATTCAACTAGTGTAGTGGAGGGGGAAACCTCTGTCGGAGGGCTAATTGGTTACAACAATGGAACGGTTGAAAATAGTTATTCAAATGGAGCTGTAACTGGGGTAAATCATGTCGGGGGGCTTATTGGAGATGACCCTTATGCTAATGGTATAGTCATTAATAGCTACTGGAATACTGAAACCTCAGGTCAATCTACCAGCGCGGGTGGTATTGGAAAAACCACAGCAGAACTGCAAAAAATTCTGACTTTTTCAGGGTGGGATATTGCCGATGCTTCTGATCCAAATTCAACTTCGACATGGGTGATTGATGAAGATAATGCAACCCCATGGCTCCGTTATAATCATTAAGATTAAAAGAGATTATTAAGATATAAGATCAGAGGCTTAGGCCTCTGGTCTTAAATAATAAGATATTGATTAAATTTAGAGAAATAATGAAATTTTATTTATATAAACAAGCAGGGATATGCAATAGAACACTCCTTCAAGTAATGGGAGCAGCTAGTATTCTAGTCGTTGCTTCTACTGTTGTTCATGCTGAAGTTGTGATTCCTGATAGTGGTACCATTACCAAGCAATTAGGTCCTGAACAATTCAAAGAAACACCCAAAACAGACCAACAGTACTTTGGCGCTGATTCATCGCAGCAAAATTACAGTCAAGATAAAACCCCTATTTGGGTCACAAAAGTCCAGATAGAAGGGAATCAACAAATTGCTACAGCAGTTTTACATGATTTAGTCAAACCACTGGAAAATAAAAATAATGTACTGGCTGATTTACAGCTTAGCGCAGAACGAATCACCCAATACTATAAAAAACAGGGTTACTTTTTGGCGAAAGAGAGGTGGATCAGGAAATTTGAACAACACTTATAAGTGATATTTTGCTCCCCAAATGATGTTATAAACATCAATATATGGAGTATTTTATGGCACGTAGACCAAGAAGAAATCATTCAAATGATTTTAAAGCTAAGGTAGCACTTGCTGCGATTAAAGCAGAAAAAACACTTGCTGAATTGAGTGCTGAATTTGATGTTCATCAAAACCAAATTATCGACTGGAAAAATCAACTGATTTCAGCTTCCTCGCAAGCTTTCGATCAATCAAAAGCTCCAACAGAACCACCCATCGATCTAAAAAAACTACATGCAAAAATCGGTGAGCAGGCATTAGAAATTGATTTTTTAGAAGGTGTGTTGAAGAAACTGGGCCGCTTCAACCACAAAAGTTAATCGATGACTCACTTCAGATTTCAGTATCTAAGCAAGCTCAGCTGCTGAAAGTCTCCCGTGGTTGTTATTACTATCGCCCAAAACCTGTGAGTGCATCAGATCTGAAGCTGATGCGGTGTATGGATGAGTTACATATGCAATACCCTTTTGCAGGTAGCCGTATGATGCGTGATTTGTTGAATCGTCAAGGACATCATATAGGACGACGTCATACACGTACTTTAATGAAGAAAATGGGCATTAATGCGTTATATTGCAAACCAAATTTAAGCCAGGCTAATCAAGCTCACCGCAAATATCCATATCTGCTCAAAGGATTGGCTATTCAGCGCAGTAATCAAGTGTGGTCTACGGATATAACGTATATCCCTATGGCAAAAGGCTTTGTTTATTTATGTGCTGTGATTGATTGGCATAGCCGCAAGGTACTTGCGCATAGAGTATCGATTAGTATGGAGGTTACATTTTGCATAGAAACATTAAATGAAGCTATTGAAAAATATGGTCGACCTGAAATATTTAATACAGACCAAGGCAGTCAGTTTACCAGTGATGCATTTATTGATGTATTGAAATCAAATGACATCCAAATCAGCATGGATGGTAAAGGTCGATGGGTTGATAATGTGATGGTTGAACGATTATGGCGGAGCGTTAAATATGAAGAGGTGTATCTCAAAGCCTACAGCAATGTTTTGGATGCGAAGAAGCAATTAAACGCATATTTTGAATTTTATAATTTGAAACGACCTCATTCGAGTCTGGACAAAATGACTCCAGATGAGTTTTACTATGACCAGCTACCACAACAAAATAAGGTAGCTTAACTAGAGCAGAGTATCACTTATAAATAAGCTTTTAGTTGTTCAAACATGTGGGACCACCTCTAAAGCCTATCTACCCAAACAAAAATTAGAAAATGGAATATTGGTGATCCGAGTACTCGAAGGACAACTCGGTCAAGTTCTTTTAAATAACCAGTCTAAAATCAAAGATACAACCATTAAGCGCTTTACTGATCAAATTCCTCATCATCAGGCGTTACAACAACAGCAAAGTAATCAGACCTTGCTACTTATTTCAGACCTAGCAGGTGTAGGGCAAATTCAGGCAAACCTACAGGCAGGCGAACAGACTGGGCAAACTGATCTTGTTTTGGATATTCTAGGACAGCCAACTTGGCTTGGACGAATTGGTATTGATAATTCTGGAAGTAGTTATACAGGCAAATATCGACTTTCAAGCTATCTCGAAAGTAATAGTTTATTGGGATATGGAGAGAAGCTATCTGCTCAATTACTCGGAAGCAATCAAGACTTGGTTTCAGGTAGTTTAAATGCTCGGTTTCCTGTAACAGGAACGGGTCTATGGCTGGGCGGTGGTTATAGTAGAACTGAATATGAACTGGGTGAACAATTTAAGCAATTAGATGCTACAGGAACTTCTGAAAACTATAATGTAAACCTCATTTATCCATTGATCCGAAGTCAAAAGACGAATTTGAATTTGAAGCTGCTGGCTGAAAAAAGAAAGTTATTTGATGAAATTGCGGCCACGAATACAGAGACATCCAAACAGATAGAGGCGAGTCGGATCTCACTCAATTTTAGCCGAATGGATGATTGGGGAATTGGAGATGCCAAAGGTGGTATTAATCAATTTGAGTTGATCACGACGATTGGCAATCTGAACATACAAAGCCCATCAGCCTTAAATATAGATCGCTTATCTGCAAAGACCCAAGGGAGTTTCAATAAATATGAACTTAAGCTTTCCAGACAGCAAAGATTAACGGCATCTTCATGGTTGACCAATGAGTTATATGGACAACTTGCATCTAAGAACCTCGATTCCGCCGAGAAATTTTCCTTGAACCAAATGCGTGCTTATCCAGCAGCAGAAGGACTTGGAGATCAAGGTTGGGGGGCATCGATTAATTTTTATTATCAACTAACACCATGGCTAAATACTTATTTATTCCAAGATGTTGGACGAATGCAGCAAAACAAAAATCCATATCTTAGTGATAGAAATACTCGCAATTTGGCAAGTACAGGGATTGGTTTTGGCGGTGGCTATCAAGACTTTGATTATAATGCGACACTCGCATGGCGAAATACTTCAGCTGCGAAAAGCGACAAGGATCAGCAACCTCGATTGCAGTTTGGCATTGGGTGGCGGTTTTAGTTGCGAATTTAGCACCTGATTTTATCTGAGAAGTGTTGAGGCAGGGTTTTGCACATAGTAGTGTCAATCGTAGCTTAACTAGAGTTCAATCTGGTAATTACATTTTGCAACAATCATCTGGATTTGACAGATGCTGAAATTTTACTTTATAGGAAATTAATAAGCAGATAAAAATCATTAGTATGGAAAAGTTTAAGTGCGTTCATCTTTTCTTTCACTCATCGGAAAATACGCCGTTTACCTAAATTATTTTGCTTTTGTGTAAATTATCAGCATAATGAAGAATGAGATTATGTAGGCATATTGTCTGCCCATGAGTGAAGCGTGAATACGATTTTCCTTATAGTTTGTAGGGATTCACTCTAAAGGATGTTAGAAAAAGAATGATGATGCGGAGCATCGGGTAATAGGAAGGTCAAGATGACTAGATCAACTTCTACGGTTTTGTTTAAAAGAACTGTTTTAGCAAGTTTTATTAGCTTATGTGTAAGTCAATCTATTTTTGCACTACAAGAAATTTCTGATGATGCTTTAAGTGAAACAACAGGTGAGGGGATTGCATTCCTACCAGAAGGTTTTTCTATGCGTATGAATGGCGCAGATGATGTGAAGGATACAGGTTATCTGCGTTTGATTCCAATTGGTCCATTGCAAGGAAATAAAAGAACAGGAACTCCTGGAAATTATACTTACACACCAAACTATACTTACAATACAACCGATGGCGAAGTGTATGACGCAAATGGTGCTGTTATTAGAAAGGCGGATATCTTTTTATATGGTTTAAATTTGTCACAATCAAATGTTGCATGGGGAGCTGGAAGAACTTCAGCTAATTGGGATATGAGTTTTGGTCGTCCAATTAATAGTTGGGGAACTGCAAACAACCCTTGGATTTTTCAAACTAACACCGACAAAGTTCAACAGTTTAATGATACCGCGACAGGTCGTGATGTAACCTACTTTAATTTTGAAGCACCTTTGTATAAAACCTTAACTTCTGCAAATAATTATAATGATATTAATGCTTTGACTGATGCTGAAAAGTCAGCGTATAACTTGAGACTTAGCTTGTGGGGTGATGCATTTATGCGTGATGCCAATATTGCTGAGGGCACAAAGATTGCAGATGCTTATAATGGTTTAAGTAACCAGTTGCGTTTTAATATGGTGTGGGATGGTTTTAGTGTAAACGGTTCGAATTTTAAAATGTTTCGAACTTTAGATGGTGTTATTGGTGGAAATACAACAGCCCAAGCTGGTTTAAGTAAGGCATATAATAATACTTTGGGGATGGCCGCAACGTTACGCCTAAATTCAATGCCAACACAAGGTTCGGATTACCGTGCAATAGTCGATACAACTACAACAAGAACTTGGCAAACCTATGATGCTAGTTCGATTGGATTTAAGGCCAATGCCTTTACTGCAACAGAATTAGCGCAATTAAAAGCGGGTAATTTTAGCTCTATTGGCGGAACAAATAAGGTTGTTATTTCGGATGGAACGGGTAATGTTCCTGTCGGTACGGTGATGTGGAATGGTCCGGTAAGCTTAACAACACCTGGCACAAATAATCCAAGTGTAATCAATGTTGCAAATCCAGCAGATAATTTAGTTATTAAATCTTATGTTCCACTGGGCAACAGTCAAGGAAATGCCACAGTTGATGATGCCAGTCCACGTTTAGTCAGGGGGACAGGAGCTAATCGGATTTGGGAAAATTACCGTATTTATAAGCAATCTGATGGTTCTTCTGCTTGGTCAATCAAAGCAATTTGTGGTGCAGCAGCAGGGAATACAGGGCAATCAAGTACAACTAGTTCAAATAATCCTGGTCAATGCGTGACACAAGAAGGGTTTCGTGTTGTAACAGCAAAAGCGAGTAGTACGAATAGCTGGAAACTTCCAGACAGTGCGAAAAAAAGTATGCTCAGAATCAATGCTGAGACTGTGCTCAATGCGGCAGGTAATGATTATGTAACCAATACCCCTGCACTTGGAGGTAGTGCTCCAAGTTTTGATAGTAGTAAAGGTTTATTTATATATGGTTTAAATGCCAATATTGTTCTGGGGACATTGTATCAACCTGTGATTTTTGATGCCAAAGGTGGAAACTTTAGTATTGAGGTAACACGTATACCAAATGATGTAGACGTTTATAGTAAAATTTATACACGCTATGATTTTGATAATGGCTTAAATGGCGCAACAATACCAGATTCAGGTGTGAGCTATTTGGGTTCAACCTGTAATATTTATCGTTGTAGTGGAGCAAATAGTGGCAATCCAAATAATATTTCATTAGGTGGTGTTAACTATCAAACCAGCGGTGCTACACATAGTAGTATTACCATTGGCTCTACGAATTATGATGCAACGAAAAACTTACTTTCGGCATACAATGGCGTAGACGCATTTGGTATTTCATTTGGTGAATTGCAAGATGCAACCAATTTAACCAGCGAAAACCAGATTGACTATATACAAACTCTTCAACGACGACGTTGTGCAAGCAGTAATTGTGCATCTGGCAATTGGAATCCATCGGGAACAGGTGCTTGGCAAAATTGGACACAGACGTCTAAAACGAATTTTACTCAAAATACCAACTCTCAAATTGTAGGTCGCCAAACCAATGTTCCAACAACATTTCCAAGTAGTTTAAGTTCAGCGCAGACAGTTGCAAATAATATGGGTTCAGCAGTAATTGATGGTTTATTGATTCAGCATTTAAAACTGACCACGACTGGTATTAATTAAGGAGCAAGTAGGATGAAAGGATATCACTCATTATTTGCTTTATGTGCACTATTACTTGCTAACCCAAGTTTTGCAGAATTAAGTGATTTAACAGATGCTGAATTACAAACGATGACGGGACAAGCTGGAGCAGATCTCAATTTAGCCTTTAACTTAAACCAAAATAAGATCACGGGAGCAGCTCCAAGCACAACCTTGTTAGCCATGTATGACCCTGCGCGTACACCTCAGTTTGACACTTCTCTGTGCCGAAAGGATGCATTAGAGTTTTGTCGTTTAGCAATTGCATTGAATAACCGTTCTGTAGATGTATCCGGTAATCCACTTGGTACCAATGCAGGGAAAAAGCAATGGATTACTTTTAAAGGGATTCAAGGCACTGTCAATATTCCAAAATTAGGAATAGATGGGGTGGATGTCTCTTATGGCAGTGTAACAAAAGCCGCTTTAATGTTTAGTTTTGATCCTAAAGTTCCCATTCAAGTGCGAAATCTTGGGTTTCAGTCACTCGCAATTGAAAACGATGCGGATGCAAATGCGGATGCAACACCAACTCCAACAGGTTCGAATACTTCAACTCGTGGTTACTTAAATAAGGGGCAATATACAGCGAGTGATGGTGCTTTTGATGCTAATAATCCTAACTATACCGAGGCTACAAGTGTAGGGCGTGAAAAGGGCTTTTTAGGTGTCAACATGAATGCCAATTTATCGATGACAGGTTCAATTAAAATGTTTAGTTGCGCTGGTGGTACACACCCTCGTTGTTAAAATAAAAATAAGGAAGCATTGAGATGAAAAGGAAGCCAACATCTACACGTCATTTTGTTTTAACAGTATTGGCAAGTAGTATTTTATTGACTCAGAGCGTATATGCTTTACAAGAATTGCAAGATAGCGATCTAAGTTTAGTGAATGCTCAGGATGGGCTATATTTGCAGACTGAATATAAGCAAATGGATTTTGATCAGCTTTATTGGCAAGACAAAGCAGGGACACCAACCGGTGAGAAGGATTTAAGAGCAACAGCCAATGGTGTGCAAGTTCGTAAAAATACGAATTATAAAGGTGGAAACTACCAACTTGGTACAAATTATAAGATTCAGTCAGGTACTACGGTCAATAATGGAAAAGCAACTGCGGGTTTGGATTTTGAAATAGAGTCATTACCTTCTACGATTTCAGTTAAAGGCTTTCAGGTCTGTAATCAAACAGCAGGAACGTGTGATAATCTTATTGGTAATGTCGCATTGCAAACAGACTCGCCACAGAATATTCGTTTTCAAACTAAAAATGGTTTATTTGACCCAAATTCTCAAGCAAGTTTGGGCCTTAACTTACGCAACCTAAATATGTACTTTGGATTGAATGACGGTGCTGCTGCGAGTAATTATTACAATCAGTTGATTTTAAAAAACTTTAATTTTAATTTCGATGGTAAGGGAGTAATTTATGTTGACCCTACAAAAGGTTTAATGTTGCAAACCAATAGTGTCAAAGACAGTGCAGGCGGTACTGTTCTTCCTGCGACGATACAGCAGTCGCCAGATGCGACACATGGCTATATTGATTTTACTCGGGTACCAATACCCAATATGAATGCAGCTCAGAGTGCTAATGCAACCTATCGAGAGCTAGATACAAATCAAGCTTCACCAACTTATAATCAAGTGATTGCAACCAGTTCTGGTTTGAATATTGAACTAATGACTAAAAAAAGGGCTTATGTTGACTCTACAAACCCTGTTTATACTTTGGCCATTGGAGCAAATGAGGCAGATGCTGCGAAAGGGCTTATTCGTGTTGGGGCGAGTGGACGGATGGTCAATAGTTATTTGCAGATTCGTGGCGTCAATGTGAGCGGACAAACAAATAATATTCTAGGTTATGCAACCAGTACTGATAATGGTGATCCATCAACGTCTACAGGTACAGATGGATCTATATTGGGTTCTACAGGAATTGGGGTTCGTTTACATGGTGAGTTTACCAGTGATGGCGATGGAATGCTTGGGACAGGTGGTAAGGCGACTACTTTAGAAATTGGTGGTGCAGGTACAAATACATTCGGCTTTGAGTTCAGTAAGTTAAGTCCACTCATTTCTAACTCGAATGAACGTGCTTATTTTGATAGTGGCAATGTCTACTTAGGACTGGCAAATACGCGTCATTTGCTTTTACCGCAAAATAGTGTGTTGAATAGTGCGCGTTTGGGTGGGGCAAGTGGTACTTTAACTACAGCTGTAGACTATAAGCAACAAATTGCAAGTAATACTACTCCAAATAGTTTAGTGGTTGCAATTCGTGGAGGTGATTTCCAAGCCGTTTCAAAACGTGGTCGTTTTACTTCAAGCAGTGGTGTTTCAACTGGAAATGCAATTGATGTCGATGCTGGAAAGGACAATACTTGGGGATTGGGTTTACCATATTATAATCTAAATAGTAATATTGCTGTGTATGCAACCAAATATTCAGGTTCAGTTTATGGTTTGGATAATACCAATAACACTGTAACGAAGTCGACTGTGAATGGGGTTGATCGTTTAGGTTTGGCACTTGGTTTAAGTGTGCAAGGGCGTAATCCAGAAGGAACAAAAACTACATCTATTATGGTGGTAGATGCGAATAATAATTATTATATTGGATTGCGCAATATAGATATGCTATTGCGTGGTTATGGCACGATGGGTTTTGAAAATGGGAATGTAAATGTATCCCTTAAAGACTTATTGATGGTGATGGCTGCAGAAATTGCTGGGGGGTATTTGCCTAGTTATAATGCCGCAGGTACACCATCATCGGGTATAAAAAATCCATTTAATACCAAAGATGATGTTTTATATGGATTAAAACTAAAAATGTTCGGTGACATGGATTTTAGTTTGGTTCCTAATAATGAAATCAATGCCAATAATCAGGCATGCTTATCTATTGTTGGGCGTTATTTGCTCAAAGACGGTGCAATTCAGTTAAGCGATCCAGTCGATGACTCCATGATTGGTTTTGATAATATTTCTGGTCTTATCCAGTTTAATAATGCTATTGCAGTGAATAAGGATAATGTTGGGTTTAATTATAGTTTTAATATTAATCCGGATCGAGAAGCATTAAATGTATTACGAGTAAGAGATATTAATTTATACCCACCAGCAAATTTAACTAATCCAACGTTAAGCCCCCCAGGACAACGTTTAGGTGAAATGGTAATGACTGGTGGGCGTATTGATGCCAGTATGGGAATAACGCCTCGAAATGGCGGCTTCACAAGACTCCCATGAGCTAAGGAAATAGAGCAATGAAAAAATATGGAATATTGGGTACTTTGACTCTAAGCATATTAGCAGTTCAGAGTTTTGCTGCCTCGAGTTTACATAGTCTAGATGATGAACAAATGCGTCAGGCAACGGGACAAGCATTGCTTTATATGGGCACGACTGCTGGAAGTAGTATCGACAGCAATTATAATTCTAAATATGGCAATATTAGCTTTTATAAAATGGGCCTACAGGCAGATTTAGAAGCCAATCTAAATATTAAAAAACTACAGTTGGGCTGTGGTGGAATCAATGGAGCCAATGGTTGTGATATTGATATTGAAAACTTGGCTTTAACAGGAGTTCCGACTTCTGTTGCATCAGATGGAACTCCAATTTGGAACTATAGTGGTACTTCTGGCGTAAATGAGCGCGCGGCAAGTAGTGCAATATTACGGAACCCTTTTATCGAATTTGCAATTAAAAATCCGCAAAGTGCATCTACTCGAGAAATGACAGGGGTACGTTTAAGTGCTGAGGGTATTAAAGGCTATATGACAGCTGGTACCAATAATGATCAACCTAATACGCCAGCTTCGCAATTAAACCAAGGTGGGATTAATACCTTTAGTGGCTATATTGTAACAGATCCTGTTGACGTCACAGCCAGTACGCAGGCCGCTAAGTTTGGTTTAACTCGAGACCAAATGATATATGCGCCAGTTTATATTAATGCCTTAGGCGTTATTTATGGATATCGCACGGCATATACCGCTGTTGATAAAATGAATCCAAGTAGTAATAACTATCAAGCTCCACCTAGCGGTGTATCGAGTTGGGGGATTAATATTGCTCAAAAAGATATCAAGTTTATCTTTCCTCAGACTGTAGTGACTGGTAATCGTATGTCTCAGCTGAATTTAAAAGTGGATAATGTCCCTGTTGGGCGAATTGCTGTAGGGGCATCAGATGGTCCGATTTATATGCAGATGGATGATAGTATTGCGAGTGTGAATAATGCTACTTTCTATATGGGGGAATCTGGTAGCCGTTCTTGGACAGTACGAGACACGAGTGACCCATGGCTAACTACGAATTCAGATGGTTTAACACCTGCGCAGAAACAACAATACAATACTACACTTCGTAATTTTGGTGTTCCTACTGGCCAAATGGGTTGTCTAAATAGTAGTAATGCTGCGAGTAATACAGCGTGTACTTTTATTGATAACTTAGCAGCGAATGTCTCGGTACAGCAAGATTTTAAACGGATGCATAACTTACCCGTGGCGAAAGCAATAAAAGATGCGAGTGGTAAAATCACAGGCTATGACTTTAATAAGGGGTTTTATCTATCGTTGCAAAAGGAGGCACTTCGTTGGCCTGGTAGTAATTCTGATGATATTGCTCAACGAGGATGGTGGATGTCATTTTCCGAACCATTGAATTTTGGTGCCTTAGAACCACAAACCAAAGTATCTATGGATGATGTATTACCTCAAGTGGCAACATTTATTAATAATTTCTTTAGTCAACAAAAAACAGACTCGGCTGGTAATCCATTATATGCAAAAAATAATTGTTCGTTTATTTGTATTGGCCAACCTGGTTGGCGTAGCCAAGATGGTGTAAATCTAGACTACCGCGAAGAGACAACGACAGCTGCAGGATCTTTTGGTCCGATTGGTAAAAATTTTATTGCTTTAAATACGGGTGATGCGTTGAATGCTTTGTTTGGCGCTCCACTATATAAATCGATTGGTATTATTGATGTAAAAGGGGTACCTGCAGTTATGGGATTGTCTGACTTGCCTTTAAGTAATTATCAGGCGGTTGTACCTAACTGTTGGGGAGGATTAAAGTTCTGTTAGGTTTAAAATTAAAGGAAGAGGCTATTAATTTAGCCTCTTCCTTTATTAATTGATTATTATCAATAGATGGTGTGTAATCGTATGTTGTGTAAGTTATTTATATTTTTTTTAACTTCTATTTTTTTTTGTTCGAACACATCGGCTGGAAATAATAAAAATGACTATAATCAGAGTATAAAGTCGTTTGAAAAATCAATTTATGGTCGGAAAGTATATGCAGATGTTGCATTTTTAGTTGGGCAAGCTGCTATTTTAATGGGAAAGCCTCCAGTTTTAATAAAGCCTTTACCTCATTATATTGAACAGTCAAATAGTTTTCCTGAATTTATTGAATACTATTTATGGACTATTCGAGATAAAAAATTAAAAGTTGAAAAATTAGATTTTTTAACTTTTAAAGATATTGCTTTTAAACCTGAGCTAGCACTTCGCTTAAATACATTTCCATTAGAGACTGAGGAATATAATAGGCAGGTAAAAAAATCATTCTTAATGATGGGCTATTCAATAACGTGTAGTGATCATTTTGATGAAAATCCGCTTATTTCTCCTCTAGATTATGGATATGTAACCACTCATCAAATTTTGGCATTAGTGATCGCCAAAGACAAAGGTTGTGTTGATAACCAACCCTATCAACAAGCTTTACCATTATTAATCAACCGTTTAAAAGCAGAGTTTGATGTTGAAACAAAGCTAAACGATCTTCAGATAGAAAGAGCAGCAATACTTGCATTGATTGGACGAGTAGATATGGTTCCTGCTGAATTTATTCAACGAATAGTCGACACTCAAAGATCAGATGGATACTGGTTGTATAATGATGAAATAACCCCACGAATTATACCAAAGGAGCATACTTCAGCTTTAGCATATTTTTTATTGGTGGCATATCGGGATAACATTTTACAAAAAAAAGAATCAAAACTGAAAAATAATGATTAAACTTAATTAGATTCTGATGTTAAGGATATATTCAGTGAACAAATCAATAATCGCTCAAACAATGATCGTTTCAGCTATGTTAGCATTAACAGGCTGCGGTGGGGGTGGCAGTTCTACTAGTCCGACGCCAACACCTACTCCGACGCCAACACCCACTCCGACGCCAACACCTACTCCGACGCCAACACCTACTCCGACGCCAACACCTACTCCGACGCCAACACCTACACAAAATTCGCCGTGTCAGGTTACTTTTGAGCAATGGAAACAACTCTCAGCAAATGATTCAGTTGAACAAGTCAACAGTAAATTAAACTGTAATGGTTTTCAGGGGGCTGTCTATGAGAGTTATCCTAATATTAAGCAAATCACCTCAATGTGGGGTACAGATCTAACGAAACCAACCATAGTTGCTTATTATGATAAAGGGAAGTTGAGTAATACGGTATATACTCCAATCAAATCAGAAACAGCTACATGTTTACCAACAAAAGAATTAAGTGATAGTCTTGCTTTTGATCAGAGTTTGAATGATGTTGAGAAAAAACTAGGTTGTAAGGGAATCTATCAATACAGCTCTAAAGAGAGTAATAATCGTATATATACTTATTATTCATGGCAAAATGTAACTAGCAAAGATAGTTTGATCGTCATTTTTGATGAGAATAATAAATTAATCGATAAGGTTTACAGAATAGCGACGCCTGAGATTAATACATGTATTCCTGAGCGTGAAAAATGGGATAAGATTACAGTAGGGGATCAATATGATAAAGCTGCAGAAGCTTTAGGATGCGCTGGCACTTTAACACAAAGCCGAGTGGTCAATGGTGTTCCCGCAGAAGTTCGGGAGTGGGGGAAACTAGATAACTTAGCAAATCATGCAATATTATCAATCTTGAATAGTCAAATCCTTTCCAAGCAATTTATTTTTAAAGATGAAAAATCAGCTTGTGTCCCAAGTCTAGAAAAGTGGCAAGCACTCAAACTAGATTCTTCTTATGAAGATGTCAAAGCTGGAATGCAATGTGAAGGAGTCTTACAAATGTTAAGCACTACTTCAAAGGATGTTAAACAGTTACAGTCTACTTATGGCTGGAAAAACTTTTTAGCTACTAGTGATGTTGGAACGCCTACGAATCAAATTTTTCATCAACTTGTTTTTGTTGGAGATAAATTGCAAGAAAAAGTTTATACCAACAATAATCAACCTTTTTCTGAGTGTACACCAACACAACAAGGATTTGATAAAATTAAGATTGGTGAAGAATGGACAACAGCTCAAAATGCTTTTGGCTGTGCAGCCTCCTTAAGTTCAACATCTCAAAATCAAAATGCAATTGCAAAAGAGTATTCTTGGGGCCGTTTACAAGACAATACGGTGACGACCTATGCCTATGTTGTTTTAAACAATGGTGGTACGGTTGAGAATAAATTTATTCGTTTTGCTCCTTAGCTAGATTTGAGTAAAGTGTTATGACTCAATTATATGCATGATAAGTGATTGAGTCATACATGGCTTTATATCGTAGATTATCGGTTTTATCTTGTGAATTAAAAAAAATGTGCTAGTCTTTTGAGTATATTTTAAACATTTGTCTATGGATTAGGGCAATGGTAAAAAACAAAAAAATAGGATGCTTATCGCTGTTATTGTTAAGTCCATTGACGATGGCAATGCAGCCTCTAGATGATCAAAGTCTTTCAAGCACGATAGGTCAGAATGGTCTAAATATAGGCGTACAAGTTTCAAAAGTCGATTTTAATCAGATTTCGATTATTGATAGGGATGGTTTCGCGAAGAAAGGAGAGACGGCTTTACCGAAAGCTGCATTAGTGGTGGCTGCTAGTTCTGGTGGAGCCACCCCTGGTATAGATTTTGTTCAAACTTTTAATGCAAACGGCACAATACAGAATAATACTTCTGAATTATTAAATGCAATTATTGATGCTGATCGAGGAACGGGTACAAAAGGTGCTTTTGCAAATATTGCAGTGGCTTTTGGTAATAATGTAAACGGGATACGGATACGCCCGCTTTCCGTATATTTAGTACCAGATGATCCTGTTAATATTGATGCACTTTCTTCATTGAATGGTTCATCTTATGTACGAAAATCTATTTTTAGTTCTGGTACAACACTGAAACAGAATATTAAAGAACTATTAAGGACCAGTAATATTGATATTGAGTTTATTGCAAATAATAAACCCAATATGAATATCCAATTGGGAGCGGCGCCTCAAGGGCATATGATTATGTTTGGCGGTGCACTTAAATCAATTTGTGGTTCAACAACAGCAAATCCTGATGGGTGTAATATTAATTTGGTTTCTGGAACAACGGGGGCCAAGTTTGATTTACAGATGACAGGAAAAGATGTGAATGGTTTTTCTTTGAATGGTTTTTATGCAGGAATTGAGAATCAAGCAATAAATGGATCAACTACGATTCCAGGTGGGGTGGTCTTTGGTAATACAGGTACATCAGATAAATTTAATTTATCTTTAAATAATGTAAAGATGGGGGATACTATTCCTGCTGCAAATTTGGACGTAAATACATTTAATGGATTGCAAAATGGTTCAATGGGGAACTGGGGAATTAAAGGAGCTTCCATTACTGATTTTAAAATGAAAGTCAGTGGGATGTAACAACTAAATTCGTTTTCCAAAGCGGCTTTTTGCCGCTTTTTTTATTGCATAGGGATAACTCTAAATTTAGCTTTGTTTTAAAAACTGGATAATCTCATCTAATTGCTTGATTTTCTTAACATGACCCCACAACGCTTGCGCTTCAGGATAAGCTTTGGTCATCATCCCTAGCCACTGCTTATAACGTCCGACCATGCCAATTTCAGTCTTATATTGCCCACTTAAAAAGCGTAGTTGTAATTCAACCAAATCTTGCCAAGAGAGCAGCGCATGATCAATATCTTGACGGACACATAGAGTTAAATCGGGAGTAGTGACAGCACCACGTCCAATCATAAGGTCTTGGCAATGCGATTGTGCTAAACACGCTTTTGCATCGGCATTATTCCAGATCTCACCATTGGCAATCACATTAATATTTAATGCTTCGGTAATCGGTTGAATTTTTTCCCAATAGGCTGGTGGGGTATAGCCATCAGCTTTAGTGCGTGCATGTACGGTGAGCCAGCTTGCACCTGCATCTTGAATCGCATGAGCATTATCTAGCGTATGATTCTCATCCAGATAGCCCAAACGCATTTTGGCTGAAACAGGAATATGTGCAGGCACAGCATCACGAACGGCTTTCACCAACAGATGTACTGTTTCTGGCTCATCTAACAAAACAGAACCACCGCGATGGCGATTCACTGTTTTGGCTGGACAGCCGAAATTCAGATCAATAGCGGGTGCGCCCAGTTCTACGACTTTGGCGGCATTGGCAGCTAGCATATCCGGGTTATTACCCAGAAATTGTACATGTACAGGTGTACCTGCTGCGGTTTTGCCTCCATTTTTTAATTCAGGGCAAAAACTATCGTAGATATGATCTGGCAGGATGCTATCGGTAATACGGATAAACTCAGTCACGCACCAGTCAAAACTGCCAACATGGGTGAGCACGTCACGCATGATCGGATCAGTTAGACCTTCCATTGGAGCGAGTACAAGTTTCACGATTTTTTACCTAGATAAGCGAAAACAGCGTTATACGCATTTTCAGATAGGCTGTCTAGTTTTTATTAAAATGCGAAAAATCTAGCGTCCTAAAATCATTTCTAAAACAAATTTACTGCCCATAAAACCAATGGCGAGAAGGACAAAACCAGTAATGGTAAAACGAATGGCTTTACGACCGCGCCAGCCAAATTTGTAATGTCCAATCAACAAGGCGCCATATAGGAACCATGAAATGATACTAAAGGCGGTCTTATGTGCCAGATGCTGTGCAAAGAAGTTATCGATGGTAAAGAAACCAAATAACAATGCTGCGGTCAATAAACCAAAACCTGTGATAATCAGGTCAAACAATAAGGATTCCATAACTTGGAAGGGAGGTAATAAATTGACCCAGATCCGTCGTTTTTGCTTCTTTTTCAGTTCCCGATCTTGGAACCAGAGCAACACAGCATGAATAGTTGCCATTAACAAAACTGCATAGGCCGATAATGACAGAATAATATGTAAATCTAAGCCTAAGCTATGTTGTTCAATAATCTGATTCGGTTGGCTAAAGGCAAAGCCCAAGATTAGGCCAAAGGCTGCAACAGGCGTCCCGATCAGATTCAACGGGAGGATGGGGCGGATCAGGCTCAGGATTAAACTGAGTGCCAGCATTAGCCCTGAAGTAAATGACATCAGGTTAAAGACATCATAATTCACCCCAATCGGTGTCATCATGTCTTGGTAGAGCACAGTACTATGCAGTACCAACCCTAGTCCAACGATAAGACCATAACACCAAAGATTTGGACTACGTTTTGACATCAATCGAATAAACAAATACCAAAATGAACTGGTATAGGCGATGAGTGCCAAAATTGTGTAAACCAAGGGGAGACTGATCATGTCAAACCTTTTGTAGGAGGATGAATAATATTCACCATATAAGATATAAATTCGCTTCGAACTACAGTATCCTATAGCATCTTATGCATAAATTTTCTATTTTAAGAAAGATTTTTTTGCAACTAGCCATTTTAAGCGGATTTCGCAATGTTTGATACCTTAACAGAACGACTCACACAGAGTTTAAGAAATGTTACTGGCTCAGGGCAGCTGACCGAAGACAATATTAAAGATACCCTACGTGAAGTACGTATGGCACTTCTTGAAGCCGATGTGGCGTTACCTGTAACTCGTGAATTTATCGCGAAGGTTAAGGAAGAAGCGCTCGGTCAAGAGGTGATGACTCAGCTTTCCCCTGGTCAGGCATTTGTAAAGATTGTCTATGATGAACTCACCAAGATGATGGGTGAGGCCAATGAAACACTAGATTTAAGTGCAAAACCACCTGTGGTTGTCCTGCTTGCAGGTTTGCAAGGTGCGGGTAAAACTACAACTGCGGCAAAATTAGCGCGCTTCTTAAAAGAACGCCAAAAGAAAAAAGTCATGACCGTTTCTGCCGACGTGTATCGTCCAGCAGCGATCAAGCAGTTAGAAACTGTTTCCAATGAAGTGGGTGTTGGTTTCATCCCTTCAGAAGCAACTGAAAAGCCAATTGATATTGTGAATCGTGCCATTGAGCAAGCAAAAATCCAGTTTGCTGATGTCTTGATTGTCGATACTGCGGGCCGTCTGCATGTCGATGAAGACATGATGGACGAGATCAAAGAATTACATGCTGCGGTCAAACCAACCGAGACCTTATTCGTTGTCGATGCGATGACGGGTCAGGATGCTGCCAATACAGCAAAAGCCTTTAACGATGCTTTGGCTTTGACCGGTGTGATTCTGACGAAGACTGATGGTGATGCGCGTGGTGGTGCGGCACTTTCTGTTCGTGCGATTACAGGCAAGCCAATCAAGTTCTTGGGGATTGGTGAAAAACTAGATGCACTTGAGCCATTCCATCCAGATCGTGTTGCACAACGTATCTTGGGTATGGGTGACGTCCTTTCTTTGGTCGAAGAAGTGGAACGCAAAATCGACAAAGAAAAAGCCGAAAAAATGGCGAAAAAATTGCAGAAAGGCGGTACATTCAACTTTGAAGATATGCTGATGCAATTTGAGCAAATGAGCAAAATGGGCGGCATGATGGGCTTCTTGGACAAGTTGCCTGGTATGAGCAATGCCGGTATTCAGGATGCGATTGAAAAAGCCAACCCTGAAAAGCAAGTCAAGCGTATGGAAGCCATTATTCAGTCGATGACGATCAAAGAGCGTCGTAATCCTGATTTGATGAACCCAAGCCGTAAAAAACGTATCGCAGCAGGTTGTGGTATGGATGTGGCTGAGGTCAATAAGTTAATCAAGCAACAAGCGCAAATGGCGAAAATGATGAAAAAATTTGCCAATCCATCGGGTATGAGCAAAATGCTGAAATCATTAGGCAATATGCAAAAACAATTTGGTGGTGGCGGTGGTAATATGGGCCCTTTATTTGGCAGCAATGACCAGAAAAAGTAAGTTCTATACTTCCTAGAAAGGCGCTTGATGCGCCTTTTTTTATTCTTTACAGCACATAAAATTTTGTATAAATTTAATACAAAATATCAACATTCAACTGGATTTAAAAAGCAGAAAATTAAAAATAAGTCTATGTTTTACATTGAAAAGTAGTGTTGAATATGTCACATAATTCAAAAAATAAGGTGTTTATTGTACATTGTGAGCATGCAGATCCAGAACAACATTGGTATCACTGGCTAGAACAGCAATTGAAAAGTGAAGCAGTTACAGTTGAGCGGATTTTTCTGGCTGATGCGAGTCACCCTGAAGCGGAGATTTGGCAAACCTGTTTGGATGCACAGTTAAAAGCGCTAAATGAGCAGAGTATTGTGGTGGCACATGGTTTGTCCTGTGTTGCGGTAGCTCGATTTCTAGCAAAGAAACTGAAGCAAACTACCTTGAAAGCAGGGGTGTTTATCGCAGCTTTTAATGATCCGATTTCACGAGATTCTGAGTTCAATACCTTTATTGAACATTCAACTTTTGAGAGTGGTGTATTGCGTGCCAATATTCAAAGACGTTTGGTTTTCTTTTCCAGTAATGATCCTGTCATCCCTGTACCACTGACTTTTAAATTTTCTAATTTACTCAATGCCCAACTGATTGAGGTAGCTCAAGCTGGGCATTTTCGGGCAGAAGATGGTTTTAGTGAGTTTCCACAATTATTGCAGGTACTTCAAACTTTGCTCAAAGCTGAGTTCAGTTGAACATAGTGACGTAAACCCTTGAGCAATAAATCGGATTCAACTTGTGGTTGATAATGGCTAAGGAACTTGGCGAATAAAGTAGCATCACCGCCAGTCAAAATCAGCTTTTTAGGCGATTGCTGCATGATTTGGTCAATGGTACTGATCAAGCCCAGCAAAATACCGTGGTGTACCGCATCCACCGTATTATGGCCAGGTTTTAAATTATCAAAGGCAGAGTCAGGAATCTTAATGCCTTTGGTATTTTGAATCAGCGAGTCTCGTTGCAGGTACAAATTGGGCAGAATATAACCGCCCAGATGTTGCAATCCTTCGACCAGATCAATGGTCAGGGCAGTGCCACAGCCAATCACACAAAAGTTTGCATCTGGCTTTGCCATGGCTAACACTTGTAACCAACGGTCAATCCCCAGTTGACTTGGAACATCATAGCCACACTTTAAACCCGCATATTCAGCATGGACTTTGGCAAAAATAATTGGAATATCCAAAATATCGAGAATCATGTGAATACGTTGGTTATTTTCCGAATCCAGAACCGAAGAAATCCCGACGCGACTTAAATTTTGATGGCGGAAGTGTTGGATCAAACCCAGCAATAAATCTGCAGGGGATTGCAGGTGTAATTCAGCGGCATGTTCAATGACTTGATCATGTGCAGTGATCCAATATTTTAAGCGGGTATTACCGATATCCAGCCATAAACTTTTCATAGAATCATCATTTCCTCAAATCGAAGCGAGACGCAAACGGCCTTGATAGAATTGTTGAGTCTGATCGGTTTTGATCAGTACCGCACCATCATTGTTGATCCCTTGAAACAGCCCTTGAATTTTACCTTGGGTATATTCAAATTCAACTTGTTGATTGAGCCAAATCGCGTGATGGTTAAAGCGTTCTGCTAAATTATAGCTACCGTGTTCAAACCACTGTGCTGCCTGCTGGATTGCGGTATACAGTTCAGCAATCAGGGTTAAACGATCAATGTGGGCTAAACCAAGCATTTCTAATGATGTAATCGGTTGATCTGCATGTTCCACAGGGGGCGTATTTAAGTTAATACCGACGCCGACAATTGCTTGATGAGGGGAAAGCGGTTCAACCAGAATTCCGCCCCATTTTCCTTGTGGGCTATATAAATCATTTGGCCATTTGACTTGTAATGTTAAGCCATGCAAGCTTGGCATCTGTAAAATATTCAGCGCAACTTCAAGGGCAAGGCGACCATCCAGTGCTGTTTTGCTTTGGATCAGTGTGCTTAAATAAATGTTGCCTTCAGGAGAGGCCCATTGTCGTTGGTGTTGACCTCGACCTTGTGTTTGTAATGCACTGCAGACCAATCCTGTCGTTATGCCTTTTTGCGCAATTTCACGCATATCATCATTGGTCGAGGTTGTGGTTGCTTTGAGTAGCACCACTTCTGGATATTGATTTTTTGCGTTCAATAATTGCTGAAGCTGGCGGGTTGCGAAATCATCCATCATTTTTACAAGTAGAGTGGTCATGTGTTTATGGAGTTAATCATATATTTACTGATTGGCGCAATTGCTGGTTTTGCTGCGGGGTTATTTGGGGTTGGTGGTGGCTTAATTATTGTGCCGATTTTATATATTGTCTTTACCCAAATGAATTATGACCCGAATGTGATTATGCATATTGCGGTTGGAACTTCATTGGCAACTATTATTGTGACCTCGATCAGTTCGGTGATGGCACATCATAAAAAAGGGGCAGTGTTATGGCCTGTGTTCCGCAATTTAGCGCCTGGTTTGGTGCTCGGTTCGTTTCTGGGGGCGGGTGTGGCTGATCTGATGTCAGGGCAGCATTTACAGTTGGTGATTGGTGTCTTCGCCGTCTGGATGGCTTACAAGATGTTTAGAGGTGCAAATGCAGTGGTTGATCCAAATCGTCATTTACCGTCAGCGCCTTTACAACTTGCTGCGGGTGGTGGCATTGGGGTGGCATCCGCGATTTTTGGCATTGGTGGGGGTAGCCTTACCGTGCCTTACTTAAATCGTCATGGCGTGGTGATGCAAAAGGCAGTGGCGACCTCTGCAGCCTGTGGTTTACCCATCGCAGTTGCGGGAGCAATTGGCTTTATGTGGTTTGGTGCCAAAGAGCAGATTGAAGTGCCGAACACGATTGGTTATGTGCATATCTATGCTTTCTTGGGTATCAGTGTCATGAGTTTTATCACCGCAAAATTTGGCGCCAAAGTTGCACATCGTTTGTCGCCAGCCATGCTGAAAAAATGTTTTGCAGGTCTATTGGTGGTGGTTGGCAGCTATTTTATTTATAAAGGATTGATCTGATTTGTTTTAGTTAGTAAGACCATAATGTACTTCAATGGTCGCAATCAAGGTTTCGACCAGAAGAAGTACATCATCTTGCTGACGTGCATCGATAAAGAATAGCGGATAATTCAGTTCTTTGGCTGCTAGCCAGTCACGATACATGGATAAGGTGCGTTCTGGCACACGGTCAATATGGGTAATTGCAATCACAATATTATGACCAAAGGGCTGAAACGCTTGAAGATATTGCTCTAAATCTAGTAAAGGGTTTTCAGCAGCATGGTCAATCATGACGATTGTTCCGATTGCGCCCTTACAGATCACTGCCCAAATAAAATCAAAGCGGTCCTGCCCAGGCGTACCATATAAACCAACCTTAACACCATCGTCCAAAGTCAGCTCACCATAATCAATGCCAACAGTGGTGAGTAATTTGTCATGGGACTCGGTATCCGTATTCAATGCCTCGGTACTAAGGACCTCAATTTCAGACAAGGCTTTGATCGCCGTGGATTTACCTGAACCCATGGTGCCACCGAAGACAATTTTATATTGATGTAAAATCATGGATATGTCCTTGCTTAAAAGCCTAAACGATGGCGTAAGCGACCAAATAGTTTTTTCATAAAATGCTGTTCTGTTTCACTTTGCTGAGTTTGCGGGCGATATTTTGCCTGTTGATCTTTAATTAGCGTTCCACACTGTGCACCCAAGCATGCTGCAACAAAGTGTCTGACTTTCTGTTCGGGGAGGTTAAGTTGTTGGGCAACTATGCTGATCTGTGCACCTTGTGCAAAACAGGCTGCCATCCGCAAGATATCTTGGCGATCACCTTTGTTTTTGGGTTGTGGCCAGAATTGCAGATAAAAACTTGAGGCAGAAGCTGGACAGAGTTCCTCAAAATCCATAGAGGTCCAAAGTAAATGCCAAAGCCATTGTTTTAAGTCTTGCTGAGCTGCATCTGCAATCCAATGCAAATCATTCTGTGTGGCATAGGTATAGTTCAGGCTTGGGTCGGTTTGAAAAGAATAAAATTCAGGATGTTGCCACAGCCATTGATTGCGTGGGTCGGCAATGGCGAGTAGTCCTTGGTTATCAAACAGCTGAATCTTGCCATTCTTAGGATTTTGAATTTCTTGCAACAGGTCTTTAATTTGTTTGCGATGAAAGATTGGCACATTTTCAGTTTCGATATTCTCTGGTGCTTGATTTAAGCGTTCATCCAGATGAAGGCTCAGCCAGTGATGCAAGGAATGAAGATGGTTCAAGGGCAGAAATAAGGTGTCATCTTCGATGGCGCTATTTTTATCAGCATCATTGGCAATTTTCAGTACATTGATTTTATTGTTTTGCAGTAGGGTCTTGATATTGGGTGAGTCAAAAAATACTTGGTTAATCATGAGGATATCGAGCTGTGGCTCGGCAATATTGCTCCAATTGATTTGGACATGCTGTGGCACAGCCGTTTGAACCTGTTGTTTTAACTCATTCAAGGTTCTGAGACTGAGTCCAAAAATGGCAATATTGACGGCTTGATGAACACCCATGTTATGACTCATCTATGTATGTACTGAGCAATTCAGTAGGAGATTTAAAATGCGATACCATTAATGAAAATATTATTTTTTGTGACATGTATCAATTAAAAAGCGATAAGAGAATGTCTTTTCAGATGTGTGGTTAAATATCAGGCGCAAGCATAAATATTTGATATTCAATATAGAAAAACTGAGTGTTTAGTACATATTGAGAATCATATTGCAATTTTTTAGCGCAATTGGCTTAAAAAGCAATAAAATTGTCAGACAATGATATAGAATTTATAGGGCGAGATCAGTTAAAACAAAAAAGCGCAAACAGCATTGAATCAATGCGTATAACAAAGATAGCGAGGGGCTCATGAATCTCGAAGAGGCTGATAGTCTTTCTGAACAGATTGCAAAGTATATTAGTGAACAAATTATTAGTGGTGAGCTGGTTGAAGGCGAACGCATTCAAGAGTTGCGCATTGCCAAAGAATTAGATGTCAGTCGAGGCTCGGTTCGTGAAGCACTGTTGTTACTAGAACGGACTTATTTAATTGAAATTTTTCCACGTCGTGGCGCGATTGTCTCTGAAATGTCAGCGCAACAGGTCAAAGCGCTATTTGATACCAATGTGATGGTACTCGGGCATATTGTGCAGCGGATTAGCGAAACCTGGCGAGTCAATGAAGCAGAGCAACTGCAAGCGTTATTGGATCAACTGGTCGAGTTTGTTCGTGCGGGCGATATCGAAAAATTTTATGATGCAATCTTTAAATATTTGGCAGATCAGCATGAAATGGTGGCGAATCCCTATTTGATGCAATTCTATAAAGAACTACTGCCATCGTTACGCCGTAGCTATTTTTTGACCTTGAATACCTCACGTCGAGAGCTACAAGAATCGTTTACCCTGTTTAAGTTGGTGATTGATGCTATTTTGATCCGAAAATCACAACAAGCTGCTTTATTTATGGAAGATTTTTGTCGACACTTGCGCAACCTTGTGTTGGAATCTCTGACACGTATGAAACAGATTGAATTGGCTTGGGCTAGACGCTCACGCCGCTAGTTAGGGCAGTATGCGTTTAAGCAGTTTAAAACTTTCAGGCTTTAAATCTTTCGCCGATAGTACAACATTACATTTTAAGGCCAACCGTACTGCAGTGGTTGGGCCGAACGGTTGTGGTAAATCAAATGTCATCGATGCAATTCGCTGGGTCATGGGCGAGTCCAACGCACGTCAATTGCGTGGCGGCAGTATGCAGGATGTCATTTTTACCGGGACAGCCAAACGCAAACCTGTCGGGGTTGCCAGTGTTGAACTTCGTTTTGACAATACTTATGGCAAATTAGGTGGCACTTATAATGCTTATAGCGAGCTGGCTGTCCGTCGCCAAGTCACGCGTGAAGGTAAATCTGAATATTTCCTGAATGGCACGCGTTGCCGTCGTCGTGATATCACTGATATTTTCTTGGGTACAGGTTTAGGGCCGCGTTCTTATGCCGTGATTGAACAGGGTATGATTAACCGTCTGGTCGATGCCAAGCCTGAAGAAATGCGTGTGTTTATTGAAGAAGCGGCAGGAGTGTCTCGTTATCAGGCGCGTCGTCGTGAAACCTTGCAGCACTTAGAGCATACTGAGCAAAATCTATCACGTTTAGACGATATTGCCGCTGAACTAAAATCCCAACTTAGAAGCTTAAAGCGTCAATCTGAAGCTGCGATTCAATATAAGACCTTAGAAGGGCAGATTCGAACTTTAAAAATCGAGATTCTTTCGTTCCAAGCCAATCAAAGTCAAAAGCTACAACAAGAATATACGGTTGAAATGACGGCATTGGGTGAAAACTTTAAGTTAGTTCGTTCAGAATCACAGACCATTGAACACGATCTTGAAGCCACCAGTGCTTTATTCCAACGCTTAATTCAGCAGTCTTCACCCTTGCAGCATGAATGGCAACAGGCCGAGAAAAAGCTGTCTGAATTAAAAATGACCTTGGAACAAAAACAGAGTTTATTCCAGCAAAACAGCAGTAGCTTGCTACAACTTGAGCAGCAGAAAGTACAAACCAAAGAGCGTTTACAACTCTCTGAATTACAAGTTGAAACTCTAAGCACCCAATTTGATGAGCAAAATGAAAGCTTGCTTGCCTTAGAGCAGCAGACTCAAACGGCTGAGCAAAATTTTACTGATGTTCAGGCACAGCACAAGCAAGCACAACAGCAATTTGAACAACTGAAAACCCAAGTCGATCAGCAACAACAAAAAAAGTTGCAGATGGCAGCGCAAATTGAACAGTTGGGTAAGAATGTTCTGCGCATTGAGCAGCAAAAGCAGACCTTGCAAACGCAAACAACTCAGATCCGTGCTCAGGTTCAGGATGATGAACAGGCGCAGTTAGAACAATTACAGCAGCAACTGCAACAGGAAATAATTGCGTTAGAAACCGCGATTGAGCAATTACAGCAGGATGTTCAGACACAGCAAGATCAACAACAGTTGCAGAAGGCTGATGTGCAGAGTCTGAAAACCGAGATTCAGGTTTTATTGGCTGAACAAAAGAACTTAACTCAGCTCGTCGCAAAACAAAGTCCGAAGCATGATCAAAATGCAGTTCGATTGATGCAAAGCCTACGTTTAAGTGCTCAAGCTAAAGCGCATGCAAACATTATTGAGAAGTTCTTGGCCAAGTGGCTACAAGCGCATTTACTGGATGATGAACAGTCATTTCAGGAAGGTGTGGCACGTCAGTTAAAAAATCCCTCTTGCGGAACTACAACCGTTCCTCATCCCTTTGATAAAGGACTTGCGAAGCAAGGCTTCTCATCCCCTCTTTCTCAAAGAGGGGTTAGGGGAGATTTAAAATATCTATCAGATTGGATCGAAGCCCCACAATCTTCTTTATGGGCCAATGTAGCCGTTGCAGAGAATTTAGCGATTGCGTTGGAACATCAAGCGGATCTCCAGCACGCACAATCCATTTTAACGCTTGATGGTTATCATGTCGGTACCGATTGGGTCATTGCTTTGCATTATGATGAAGACAGTCAAACTGCACAGGGCATGCTTAGTCATCAAGTCCGCTTAGAGGAAATTGAACAGCAACTGGCACAGAAACAACCGCAGTTGCTCGATCTTGAACATCAATTTTCTCAACAGCATGAAACGTTGCAACTGCAGCAACAGCGTTTGCAGCAACAACAGCAAAGTCTGAAGCAAAAGCAAAAAGAGTTACAACAGCTGGATGTACAAATTGCCAAACTGCAAAGTACGGCACAGGCCTTTGTGTTGCAACAACAGCAATTGGCCGATCAACTGAAACAGCTTGATCTACAGCTTGAAGAAGATGCCATGCAGCGTGATGATCTGGAAATTGATCTGCATGCACTTGCATTGAAATTAGAAGCAGTGTTGCCGAACTATAAAACTTTACAGTTTCAGGTGGAAAACTTGAATGAGCAGTTGGATGAGCAGCAACAGCAATTGACTCAACAGCAGCAGCAACGTGAAGCTTTACGTCGCCAGACCTCGCAAGCCAATCAGCAAATTGAATTGTTAGAGAAAGATATCTCGTTCCTGAAAACGCAGTATCGTCAAATTATTGAACAAATTGAGCAGGCCAAGAAGTTTGTTGACCCAATTCAGCTTGAACTACCCAATTTAGAGTCGCAATTCCACGAGCAATTCCAGCAAACCGAAAAATTGCAAAAAACCTGGAATGAATGGCAACTTGAACTGAATCAAGTGCAAGAGAAACAGCAGCAACTCACAGAACAACGCCATCAAGCTCAACAGAAAGATGAGCAGGTGCGCGAGCAGTTGGAACAAAAGCGTTTGGCTTGGCAAGCGGCGAAATCAGATCGTGAACATTATCTGGAACAGTTGAAAGAACTTAATGCGGAAGCGTTATCTGATCTTTCAATTGAAATTAAAGATCACCAGCAGAAACTGGAAAAAGCCCAACAGCAATTCGAGAAAATTGGTGCAGTGAATTTGGCAGCGTCACTAGAATATGAAGAAGTGTCGCAACGTTTTGATGAGCTGAGTCATCAGATGCAGGATCTACAAAATACGGTTGATCAGCTCAAAGACGCGATGAAAAGCATTGATCAGGAAACCCGTAAACTGTTTATGACGACTTTTGATCAGGTCAATCAAGAGTTACAACTGCTATTTCCAAAGGTGTTTGGTGGTGGTGAAGCGACTTTAAGCCTTGAAGATGATTGGCAGTCTGGGGTCAAACTGATGGCGCGTCCACCTGGCAAGCGTAACAGTTCCTTGGCCTTGCTTTCAGGTGGTGAAAAGACCTTAACCGCTTTGGCTTTGGTGTTTGCAATCTTTAGATTGAACCCTGCACCGTTCTGCGTACTGGACGAAGTTGATGCGCCACTTGATGATGCCAATGTACAACGGTATTGTAATTTGGTAAAAGAGCTTTCTGAACAAGTGCAATTCATTTACATTACACATAATAAATTGGCGATGACAATGGCAACTGATTTACTTGGAGTCACCATGCCAGAGCCAGGCACATCAAAATTAGTGACTGTCGATTTAGAACAGGCAAAAGAATACGGGTTAGTTGCGGAGTCTTAGTATGGAAATGAATACAATAATAGGCATTGTTGCCGCCGTTGCGATTATGCTCGTTGGTTTAATCATGATTTTAAGAAAACCAAAACCAGTTGAGCCGTCATTAGAAGCAGATTTATATATTAATCCTGAAAGTCAGCAACCTGTGATCCCACGTCACGTACGTGACCAGCTTTTACAAAATGAAGTGGTGACTACAGCTGAGCGTGTTGAGCCAAGTTTAAATACTGAAGCAATTGTATCGGAGCCTGTAGCTGCGCAAGCCGTTAATGAGACTGGTGTTGAAACAAAAACGACGGAAATCGAACAAACTGCTAAAACAGGTGAGATTGTTGAAGCTGTAGCAGAGGTTGAAGCGGCTCAAAAAGATGAGACAGTAGCAGTTGAAGCAGAAACAACAGTGGTCTCTGAAAATGTAGAAGCTACAGAGAAAGCAGAGGAAAGCAAAGCGGAAACTGAGCTCAGCTTAAATCCAAATATTGAAACCGTCGCGATTGAAGAGTTTGATGGCGAAAGTAATATTCTGGATGTGCATTTACATGAACAGCAACGCTATGATGATGAAAGTGCTTTAGCAACCGCAGAGCAAATCATTGCCCTGAATGTTTATCCGAATCCACGTCGTGCCTTATCTGGCGATAAAGCACTCAAAGTATTATTGAAGTACGGTCTGCGTTTCGGTGAAATGTCGTGTTTCCATCGTTATGAAAATACCGATGAGCCAAGTGCCTTGATGTTCTCTGTGTTGCGTATGACAGATAATGGTCCTGCAGGTTTTGATCTGGAAACCTTATCTGGTGAGCAGGTGCAAGGTCTTGCATTCTTCTTGGCATTACCAAACAGCAAGGCGGTTACGGGTTATGACATGATGACCAGTATTGCGGGTTTAATTGCGCGTGAAGTCGATGGTAAGGTCTATGATGAAAATAATCTGGAATTTACGCCGCAGTTAAAAGAACATTGGCGTCATCACGTGATTGATTATCGTCCAAATCAAGCAACAGCTTAATGAATCTTTTATAATAAATTCAGTGAAAAGTTATAGGGCGGTTTTTCCGCCCTTTTATATGGTGAAATTTAAATGGAACACAACTCAGTCATTGAGCAAATGCGTCAGTTGATTCAACTGATTGCAAAACACAATCATGCTTACTATGTGATGGATCAACCCTCCATTTCTGATAGTGAATATGACCATTTATTTCATCAACTGAAAGCCTTAGAACAACAACATCCAGAATGTATTCAGGCGGATACACCGACCAATAAAGTCGGTGGTCAAGCGCTGTCAAAATTTGAAAGTGTGACTCATGCGGTGCCAATGCTGTCATTGGGCAATGTCTTTAATCAGGAAGATCTGTTTGCCTTTGCGCGCCGTATTGATGAACGTTTACCGAATCAAAAAGTCCAGTATGACGTTGAACTGAAACTCGATGGTTTAGCGATTTCACTGTGGTATGAAAATGGTGTCTTGGTTCGTGGTGTCACTCGTGGTGACGGTGAGACAGGCGAGGATATTACCCAGAATGTTAAAACCATTCGGAATTTGCCGAAAGTATTATCCAGTCAACATCAAGCGATTCCAGAGTTTCTGGAGGTTCGTGGTGAAGTATTGATGCCAAAGCAAGGCTTTGAAAAGCTCAATGCTGATCAGGAAGCCAAAGGTGACAAGACCTTTGCCAATCCGCGTAACGCTGCAGCAGGAAGCTTGCGTCAGCTTGATCCAAATATTGCAGCTTCACGTCCATTGGCGTTCTATGCTTATGGAATTGCGCAGTGTGTACCGAATCATGGTCTTGAAACCATGCATGACAGTTTGCACTGGTTAACCCGATTTGGTTTTGAAATTGCAGAACGTCAATTTCTGTGTGCTTCGATTGAAGAAGTACAACAACGTTATGAACAGATTCAGCAAGAACGCCCAGACCTCAAGGTTGAAATTGACGGTATGGTGATTAAGGTGGACAGCCTTAAACAGCAACAACAGCTCGGCTTTCTGAGTCGTGAACCGCGTTGGGCAACGGCCTATAAATTCCCAGCTCAGGCTGCACTCACCAAAGTTGAAAATATTGATTGGCAAGTGGGGCGTACAGGCACACTAACACCTGTCGCGCGTTTAGCACCCGTCTTTGTTGGTGGGGTAACCGTATCAAATGTGACCTTGCATAATATTGGTGAAATCCATCGTTTAGATGTGCGTGTTGGCGATACTGTGAGTGTCTACCGTACCGGTGATGTGATTCCAAAAGTTGAGAAAGTTTGGGCTGAGTTCCGACCTGCCGATGCGGAGATGGTTCATCTTCCGACCAATTGTCCAGTTTGTGATTCACCCGTGGTGATGCCAGAAGGTGAGGCCTTAGCACGTTGTTCAGGTGGCCTGTATTGTGCAGCACAACGGATCGAAGCCATTCGTCACTTTGTTTCACGTAAAGCGCTGGATATTGAGGGCTTGGGTGATCGTTGGGTCGAGTCACTTTTGCATCTCGACTTGCTCAAAGATGTGGCTGATATTTATCATTTACACGAGCATCGTGACACCTTATTGACCATCGAAAAAATGGGTGAGAAATCAGTTCAGAACTTGATTGATGCGATTGAAGCGAGCAAGAAAACCACTTTGGCGCGTTTTATCTATGCCTTGGGGATTCGTGGTGTTGGTGAAACCACAGCACGTATGTTAGCCAATACCTTCCAGACGCTTGAAGCGTTGAAAGCTGCGGATATTGAAGCCCTAAAGAAAACCCCTGATGTCGGTGATATTACTGCAGAATGGATTGCCGACTTTTTCCAAGCACCGCATAACATCGAAGTGTTGGATCGTTTGATGGCAGCAGGCATTCATTGGGATGCACCGACTGCACCAACGCGTCAGCCTTTGAATGGTGAGAGTTGGGTGGTCACAGGTACATTGGAAAGTATGGGGCGTGACGAAGCAACGCAGAAACTTCAAGCCTTGGGTGCGCGTGTCAGTGGTAGTGTGTCTAGTAAAACCAAATGTGTGGTTGCTGGTGAGAAAGCAGGTAGTAAGCTGGATAAAGCGCAAAAACTTGAAATTCGAGTGTTGAATGAGCAAGAGTTTTTAGAGTTTTTGCAGCAGTATGAAGTCTGATTCTCTATCTAAATTTTGAGTCAACACGAACTGATAAAAAAGGCGGCATTTATGCCGCCTTTTTCTGATATTAAATATATTTTTTCACAATGCCATCATCCAGCAATTGCTGGAAATGCTCACAGACACTCTCACGCACATCGCGATATTCAATGCCGAGTTCTTTGACGCTACGTTGCGCATTAAAATAGATTGGATAACCCATATTTAATTTTACAAACTCACGTGAATGACCGAGGATTGGCGCCACAAAAGCAAAAGCGGTCTTTGGCACAGTAAAGTGTGGGAATGGGAATTTATAACCAAACTTTTGTGTGAGTGCTTTGCCCATATCCAATAAGCTGAGTGTGCCACCACAAATAATATAACGGCCTTGTGCTTTTGGATTCAGTGCTGCCGCCACATGTGCATCGGCAACATCACGTACATCGACAATACCATTCCACATTGGCGGTACGCCAAACAAGGTAGTGCCATTACCAAACTGTTGTAATACTTCAATACTACCTGACTGACTTGCATCGGTGAGGGAAGGTCCCATTACTAAGGCGGGGTTAATACAGACTAAATCCCAGCGGTTCTGTTGTTCAGCCATTTCCCATGCTTTACGCTCAGCAGCAACTTTTGAATAGGGGTAGGGTTGATGGGTTTCGCTGCTGGTATTGTTCCAATGGCTTTCATCAAATTCATTATTGGCGGTATTTTGAATCTCAACTGCATCGCCATAGGTTGAAGCAATGCTTGACGTTAGTACCACACGTTTGACTGATTCGGTGCGATTAACGCTGTCTAATACGTTTTCTGTGCCTTTCACCGCAGGTTCAATAATGTCTTTGACTGCATCTTTATAATTGGTCACCACAAAAGGTGATGCAGTATGAATCACGATTTCACAATCTTGCATTGCATCATCAAATGAACGCGGTTCAAGCAAATCTGCTTTAAAAAATTCAATCTTCCCAGAAGATTGATCTGCCAGATCGTACAAATGCTGAATCTTATTTTTTTTGGATGGATCACGCACCGTGGCATGAACCGTATAACCTTGCTTGAGCAGACGTTCGATAATCCAGCCTGCAATATAACCCGTCGCGCCAGTGACCAAAATTGGTTTGCTTTTATCCATTGTGGTTTCCACATTATGTTTTTGTGATTGCTGTTATTTACCGAATTTTGCTTAAACAAACAACAGCTGAGCAGTCATTTTATATGCTTTTTTGATCAAAACATCGGTGAAATAAGAAGCATTGCTAATCGTTACAAAAAATCAAACAAATGATTTTCAATAGAATTATCTATTTTTAAACTGATAAATGATATGCAAAGGCTTATTTTATTTAGATAAATTGAGCTAATTATAACTGTAAATGCGTATGTTTCTCATTTTAATTTTATAAAAATCATGAGCTTACACAATTTTGTTTTTGCAATTCTATTGTAACTTGGCCATAATATTGTCATTCGATAGGAGTAAGTATTATGCGTGGCAATCCAGAAGTCATCGACTATTTAAATATGCTCATTGGCGGTGAATTGGCTGCTCGTGATCAATATTTAATTCATTCAAGAATGTACGAAGATTGGGGCCTGAGCAAAATCTACGAGCGTATTGACCATGAAATGCAAGAAGAAGCATCTCATGCGGATTCAATCATTCGTCGTGTGTTGTTCTTAGGTGCTCAACCGAACATGAATCGTGAAGATATTAATGTCGGCAACGATGTTGTCAGTTGCTTAAAGGCGGATTTGGCACTTGAATACCATGTCCGTGAAAAATTGGCAGTGGGTATCAAGCTGTGTGAAGAAAAAGGCGACTATATTAGCCGTGATATGTTGCGTCAGCAGCTTTCTGATACAGAAGAAGATCATACTTATTGGTTAGAAAAGCAATTACGTTTAATTGAACTGATTGGTTTGCAGAATTATATTCAGTCACAAATCTAATTGAGCCGTTTGAATGTGTGCTGCAAAAGAGAACTTCATCTGAAGTTCTCTTTTTTTTGTGAGGAAGAAATATAAGACTTAGAATTTTTTACTATAGTTCACGAATAAACGATCTTCGCCAAAGTCATTGCCGTGTTTTACATCATAGTCAATGCGAATGTACTGTAGTGCAAAACCTTTGAGATAAGGCTGCTGAAAAGCATAGTTCACAATAATATTGGACTCGGTTTCATGATTTTTGTCACCATTGGCTGCCTTAAAATCATGACCATAGACATATTTCACCATCGCATTTAGTCCAGGCACATAGTCCTTAAAATCATAGCCATACATCAAGTGATAAGACTTTTCATTCTTTTTGAAGAAGCCTGTGGCATTCCAGTTGATAAAATAGGTTTCAGGCAAGAAACCATCAGGTAAGGGATAAGCAGACTCTCCGATAATCTGTTGATAGCCCAAACCAAAAGACTGATTATTCACTTTCAGCATTTCCAAGATTCCAATATTTTGGGCATCAATATCAAAGTTGCTACCGTCATTTTTGGCATTGAAATATTTAAACTTAGAATTCAGGGTGAAGTTGGCTTGTTTCCATGTATGGTCTAGCCCAAGGTAGTGTTTATTGTAGAGGTCTTCTAAATTACCAAAGTAGTATTCGGCCTTCAGCGATGGCGTGAGTTGATAACGCAGATCCAGATAATTCAAACCATCAGAATATTCAGTTTTGCCATTGGCAGTAAAAGAAAATTTCTTAAAATCTTCTTCATTACGCGGTGACACTTTGGTCACTCGGCCTATTTCGGCATAGAGTTGATCAGAAAGTTGTGCCTTTAAATTGGTCCCCCAATATGATGCCAACAACTGGCGACTGGCATCTACTGCCGTTACGGGAAGATCTAGCCATAGTTCACCAACACTGAGTAGTGTTTTGTCATAGCCCAGTTTGAGGGTAGCACCATATTTTAAATAGTCAGATGCTTGTGATTGCGTTTTGGGGTCAAACGGCAACACCGTATCCGCCACATGCTTATCTTTGCTTAAACGTACCGCATATTGTACTGAAGCATCTGCCCCGATGGTGATTGCTTTGTCCGCGATTTGTAGGGGGGTATCCTGCATATTTGACTTGTAAAATAAAGACGCCGCTCGTGACCAACTGCCTGTATCTTTAAGGCTTGGATTGTCATAGTCACGATTAATATAGGCATTTTTAAGTGTGAATTTCCATTGATCTTGAGTTGTCTGAGCTGTCTCTGCAGCTAAAGCAACCGAGCTAGACCAGCTACCCATTGCCAATAGGGTTGCAACCGTTAAACGCGTAAGGGAAAAGCGCTGTAATAATTTCATAATCCATATCCGAAGTCAGTGCGCCAGTCCTCGGCGCACATGGTTTTATTGCTGTGTCAGTGAAGATTGCGGGTTGAAGCTCGTTGCTGGTTGAGCCGCAACCGAGACTTTTAAATTCACCAAGAAGATGGCGAGTGCCGCGATAATGCCGGGAATCGCGATGGCGAGGAAATTCATTTGATGAGGCAATTCAAAGGTCAGCAGAGCACCAGTGAGGACAGGGCCGATGATGGCACCGATTCGTCCAATACCCGAAGCCCAACCCATACCGGTTGAACGTACTGCAGTTGGGTAGAATTGCGCCACAAAGGTATAGAGCAGAATCTGTGAGCCAATGGTTGCTGCACCTGCAATCGCAATCAGGCTGTACAAAATAAATTGTGGGCTATTAAAACCAAGCAAGATCAGGGCAGCCGCGCCGATCACAAACATACTGGTAATCACGGGTTTTAAGTGGAATTTATCCGCTAATGCACCACCGCCAATCGCGCCCACCATACCTCCAATATTCAGTGCAAACAGGAACAGCATACTGGCACCTAAAGAATAACCCGCCTGTAGCATCAGTTTTGGTAACCAACTACCCAATGCATAGACCATCAACAGACACATAAAGAAGGCTACCCAAAACATAAAGGTGCTGAAACTACGACCTTGTTGGAATAGGGCACGAACGGGCGCATCAGTCGTGGTACTTTCATTTAGAACCAGTTCTGAATGATTGCTTAATTCAGTTTCAGGTGCGATTTTAGTGACGATCATTTTGGCTTGATCGTGATGATTCGATTTCACTAAGAAAGCCAATGATTCAGGCAGAAATTTCCAGATTACAGGCAACAGCAATAGCGGAATGCCTGCAATTAAAAACATGATTTGCCAGCCCATGTCTTTGACTAACCATGCGCCCAGTAAGGCAGAGCTCATCCCGCCAATGGCATAGCCACTAAACATCAGTGCGACTAAGGTACTGCGGATTTTTTTTGGTGCATATTCGGTCATCAATGCGACAACGTTTGGCATCACACCACCAATGCCAAGCCCTGCGATAAAACGTAAAATGGCAAATTCAGTGGGGCTTTTTGCAAAAGCACCCAAGAAGGTAAAGCCACTAAATAAAGTGACACAGATCAGAATGGTTTTTTTACGACCCAGTTTGTCTGAAAGCGTGCCAAAAATCATGGCACCGAACATCATCCCGAACAAAGCTGCACTGGCAAGCAATCCCGCTTGCACGGCAGTCAGTGACCATTGCTGCATCAACAAGGGTAGAGCTACCCCGTAAATAACCAGATCATAACCGTCAAAAATAATAATAATGAGACACCAGATTAACACTTTCCAGTGAAATGCCGTAAAACGGGCTTTATCAATAATGTCATTAATATTGACCTTATGTGTATCCATTGCTTCACCTCCAATTTGTGAAGTACCGAGTTATTTTTTATTAAGCTATTTTGTTATTGGGTGAGAGTCAAAAACCTAATTGATATATCTTTATGTCTTTAAGGTATTGTGATTTTATTTATTTAATTAATTGAAATTTATGTATTTATTTTTTTTGATTTAATTCCTTTTTAAATATAGATGAAATATTAAATGGTGAGAATTTTAACTATTTTGTGATGTTTGAATCTTATTTTTTACAATTGAAAAATCACTAAATAAACTTATGGTGTGATTAAAATAAGTCAGGATATTTTATTTTACCTATTGGTTAAAATAATAAAAATAATGATGAGCATTTAATTAAGTTGAATGAGGGGGAGACTTTAGAGTGAAGTTTAAAAAATTGCCTTACTGAATTTTGATTGCTCAGCTTTAGTGAGCAAAGCAGTCTGTTATTCGACAGCAAGGCGGAGAGTCTGGGGAGTTGTTCTCTTTTTATTAAGCGGATTGTGTTGCTGTACGTTGAGTGAGAATGAAATGAGCAATTACCCCAATACAAATGCCCCAAAATACAGAACTTAATCCTAAAAAATGCATGCCTGAAGCTGTGGCCAGAAAGGTAATCAGTGCAGCATCGCGCTGTTGGTCATTTTTCATGGCAACAGCAATATTGGTAGAAATTGCACCCAGTAAGGCCAAACCCGCTAATGCAGCACCCAGTTCTTTGGGCAGTAAGCTAAATAGCATCACAATACTGCCCGCAAACAGTCCGCCGAGAATATAAAAAATCCCATTGGCAATCCCTGCGATATAGCGTTTTTCTTTCAGTTCATGCGCATCTTTACCCATACATAGGGCTGCTGTAATGGACGCGAGGACAATAGTAATACCACCAACACAAGCCACAGCGAGAGAGGCAATACTGGTTGCACTGATAATCGGTTTGGCTGGTGTGTCATAGCCACTGAGTTTCATGATGGCCATACCCGGTAGAAATTGACCTGTTAGACTCACGAGTATCAAGGGCAGTGCCAGATTCAAGGTCGAGTTCCATGTCCATTCAGGGCTGATCCATTGCGGAATGGCAAGGTTAAAACTGACTTCAACAGGATTCATTTTACCCAGAATTAAACTCAATAAAATTCCAGCAGCCAATACCCAAATCATGGTATAGCGAGGCATCAGCCTTTTAGCGATCAAAAACACAATCAACATGCTAAACACAATCAGTGGCATGCTATCTGTGGCTGTAAATAGATTAATGCCGAATTGAAACAAGATGCCTGCCATCATACCTGCGGCAACATCTTGAGGAATCCATTTCAGTAGTTTGTCAAAACAGCCTGTAATCCCGATCAGAAAAATTACAATCGCAGAAGTGATATAGGCTGCGACTGCTTCATTCAGTGAAATATCAGGAAATAACGTGACCAATAAAGCGGTACCAGGTGCAGACCAAGCAGTAATGACGGGGGTTTTATATTTAATTGAGAGATAAATACCTGATACCGCAGCACCAATTGAAATTCCCCAAATCCATGACACCATCATCTCTGTCGAGACATGGGCACGTTGCGCTGCCTGAAAGAAAATAATCAGTGGTCCTGAATAGGAAATCAGAACCGCAAGAAAACCCGCAACTGTGGCTGAAATGGACCAATCTTGTTTTAATGTTTTGAGTAAAGTTGTCATTGGGTGATGGCCTCCATGCACATCCTGTACTTTATCTAAAATGCAAAAAGATCAGGGCTAACCCTGATCTCCACCTCCCACGGGAATGACGCTGCCCGTGATATAGGAGGCATCATCGGATGCAACAAAGACAATCGCTTTGACCTGTTCCTCAATATTGCCATAGCGTCCCATAAAGGTACGGTCTATGGTTTGATCGACGACCTGCTGCATCCAGTCTTTTTCATTTTGACTGAGTGGGTTGCTATTACGCGGTACTTTGCAAGGTGGGGCTTCGGTGCCGCCTGTGGCAATGGCATTGACGCGAATTCCATCTTTGGCATGTTCAAAGGCCAGCGATGCCGTCAGTGCATTAACGCCACCTTTGGCGGCAGAGTAGGGAATACGGTTAATCCCGCGAGTCGCAATCGATGAAACATTGACGATCACACCTGCCTGTTGCTGAATCATTGCAGGCAAGACCGCTCGGCAGCACCATAAAGTTGGAAACAACGAGCGATTCACTTCCTTGATAATTTCCTGTTCAGAGAATTCCTGAAAAGGTTTCATCCAGATTGCGCCGCCAACATTGTTGATCAGCACATCGACTCGACCAAAATGTTCAATGGCTTTGGCAACCACAGTTTGTGCACCTGCAAAGCTTTCCAGATCGGCTTGAATGGTCATGGCATCAGCCCCCAAGGCTTTGACTTCGGCTAGTACCTCCTGCACATAATCAGAACGATCGGCCAAGACCAGTTGCGCACCTTCTGCCGCCAGTTGTAGTGCAACCCCACGGCCAATGCCCTGAGCACTGCCTGTGACAATCACCACTTTATGCTTAAATCTTTGAACTTGAGACATGGCTTGATTTTCCTGTAGTTATTAATTCGCAGAGAACTTTTCGAACAGGAAATTGGCAGGCTTGATCTGTTCAGCATCTAACCAGCCACGGACCGCTTCGACCATTGGGACAGGACCACACAGATACACATCAACATCGCCACTGTTTAGCCATTCAGATTCGATATGGCCTGTGACATAGCCTTTACGCGCATGCTGACTGTCAGGATGGGCAACGACTGTCCGATATTCAAACCAAGGGAATTGCGCCTGTAATTCGGCTAATTTCTCCAAAGCCACCAGATCAAAATCGTTGGTCACGCCAAAGACTAAGCGTACAGGTTGGGTTGAACCTTTTTCTTCCAGTACCTGCAACATCGACATAAAAGGAGCAATGCCTGTTCCACCTGCCAGCATCAGCACAGGACGAGTGACATTACGCAGATAGAAACTGCCGAATGGTCCAGTAAAGCTCATCTTGTCACCTGCCTGCGCGGCCTTGCTTAAGAAATCGCTCATTTTGCCATTTGGGACATTACGCACCACAAAGCCAGTTAAACGGTTGCCCGGCTTTGAGCTAAATGAATATGAACGGGTTTCACCTGTTTCAGGAATAGCGACATTGACATACTGTCCTGCAAGGAAATGGATATCGGGCTGACCTTCATCCAGTTGAATATCAAAAGTAATGGTCGAATCAGAAAGATTTTCGACCCGTGCCAATGTGCCTTGGAAAGAATGAATTTCGGTTTTACAGACATCAGATGAAGCCTGAATTTGGAATACAGCATCTGAGCTTGGACGACATTGACACGCCAAAATATAACCTTGTTCTGCTTCTTCTGGGGTAAGGGCGTCTTCGATATAGCTTTCTTCTGGCATGTCATAACTGCCAGATTCGCAGAATGCACGACAAGTACCACAGGCACCGTCACGGCAGTCTAAGGGGATATTAATTTTTTGACGATAAGCTGCATCGGACAGGGTTTCGCCTTGAGCGACACTAATAAAACGTGTCACACCATCTTCAAATTGAAGTGCGATATTGTGGTTTGACATGAGACGTATCCTACAAAATAATTTAAATTTGGGACCCCAACCAACAGTCCATTTGACTGGGGAGACCTATTTTTTACAGGTGGTAGATATCAATCACTTGATTAATATAGTCATTTTTAAGCACCACATATTTGCTCAGGATTTTCGGTTCATCACTCGAACAATCAATGACATAACGTGACATGCCAAAGTAGCTATAGGTGGTTTTATAGCGGAAGCTCAAGGTATTCCAATTGAAGCGAACTGTGAGTTTATCTCCGTCGCGCGCTACGATCTCAACATTGGCAATATTGTGGCAAGTACGGGTATCAGGCATGGTGGCAGAAGAGCGTTCGGTCTTGATACGGAACACACGATCTTCTAAACCTTGGCGATCTGGATAATAAATCAGCGAGATTTCAGCTTGCGGATCTTCAGTCAGTTGATCATTGTCATCCCACGCCGGCATCCAGAAACTGGCTTCAGGCGCATAGCAATTGAGCCAATCATCCCATTGTTCATCATCTAAAAAGCGTGCTTCACGGTAGAGAAATTGGGCAATATTTTCCAAGCTGCTTTGATCTTGAATACTCATGTGTTTTCTCCTTGAGCCGCGATTTGCTTCTCAGCGACAATGGCGTGTTTCATGGTGTGTAGCCAGTATTGATGTTGCGCCAGATAGAGACCTTCATCTTCGGTTTTAATGCCGCTTAACATCGGTTTAAGACCAATTTCATTGGCTGCATCATCGGGACCATAAATCCAGTGTTTTGAACCACGGCACATATCGTTCCATTCCAGCGCGATGCCAGCATAACCTGCCTGACAGGCGCGGAATTCTTCTAGGTCATCGGGTGTGGCCATGCCTGAGGCATTAAAGAAATCTTCATATTGGCGAATACGACGTGCACGTGCTTCTGGGGCTTCGCCTTTTGGCGCAATACAGTAAATCGTCACTTCAGTGCGATCGACTGAGATAGGGCGTAACACTCGAATTTGCGAACCGAACTGATCCATTAAATATACGTTTGGATAGAGGCACAGATTACGCGAGCGTTCGATCATCCATTTCGACATGGCTGCGCCGTATTTCTCGGTATATTCATCTGCTTTCGGGAAGTTTGGGCGATCTTCTGGATTGGCCCATTGCGTCCATAGCAACATATGACCATTTTCAAAGCCATAAGAACCACCCCCTTGCTTGCCCCAAGAACCTGCACTCATGGCACGGATATTATCGGCAGCTTGGGTCTCTTTGCGGTGTTGTGTGGTTGCGGCATAGTTCCAGTGTACCGCTGAAACGTGATAACCATCGGCACCATTTTCAGCAGTGAGTTTCCAATTTCCTTCATAGGTATAAGAGGAGGTACCGCGCAGAACTTCTAAACCATGCTCGGATTGATCAACAATCATGTCGATGATTTTACTGGTTTCCCCCAAGAATTCTTCAAGTGAAGGCACATCTGGATTGAGACTACCAAACAAGAAACCTTTGTAGTTCTCAAACCGTGCGACTTTTTTCAGGTCATGCGAACCGTCTTGGTTAAAGCAATCTGAATAACCTGCTTCACTTGGGTCTTTAACTTTGAGGAGTTTGCCTGAGTTGTTAAAGGTCCAACCATGGAAAGGGCAAGTGTAAGTGGCTTTGTTACCGCGTTTATGACGGCAAAGTTGCGCACCACGATGCGAACAGGCATTGATCATGGCATTCAGCTCGCCGTTACGGTTACGGGCGATAATGACAGGTTGACGACCAATATGAGTGGTGTAGAAATCGTTGTTATTGGGGATTTGGCTTTCATGTGCAAGATAAACCCAATTGCCTTCGAAAATATATTTCATTTCGAGATCAAATAGGGCTTGATCGGTAAATACTGAGCGATGCAGTTTAAATTCACCCGTGTCGATATTATCGACCAGTAATTCATCAATGCGGTCAAGATGGCTGGTATTGATTACAGGAATACGTGGCATGTCCGTTCTCCGACTTTCCAAAACTGTGGAAGTCATCGAGTTGCGCTAAAAGCGTCTCGATATCCTAATAAGTTGAATGTGGCGAGTGTTGTGGCTTGAACCGATAAGGATGAATGTGGGCAGCTGGAATCTAGCGAAAGCGATTCATAACTTCATCGGTTTATCTCTTGTCTATACCTTAAAAGAATGAGTAAACTCTGTCTAAGACCGAATTTATATTTTTATATATCTTAAAGGTATGGAAACCTCATGGAATTACGTCATTTACGGTATTTTGTTGCGGTTGTTGAAGAACAGAGCTTCACCAAGGCCGCAGAAAAACTATTTATTGCTCAACCCCCTTTGAGTCGACAGATTCAAAACTTGGAAAGTGAGTTGGGTATTCAACTGTTTGAGCGCGGTAGCCGACCTCTACAAACCACACCTGCGGGACATTTCTTTTATCAGCATGCGATTAAACTTTTGTCTAATGCTGAAGAAATCAAGAGTATGGCGAAACGGATTGGACTAATTGAACGCAGTGTTACCATTGGTTTTGTCGGATCGCTGCTTTATGGTCTTTTGCCACGGATCATCTATTTATTCAGACAACAGCAGCCGCATCTTAATATTCAACTGGTTGAAATGAGTACCACAGAACAACTGCAAGCTTTAAAGGAAGGACGCATTGATGTGGGCTTTGGACGCTTGAGGATTAGTGATCCTGCGGTCAGACGGATTTTATTGCGGAAGGAGCGATTGGTTGTGGCGGCGCATACCAGTCATCCCATTGCACAGCGGACGGAAGGGGTTTATCTGGCAGATCTAATTGATGAAAAGATGTTTATGTATCCCACTTCGCCGAAGCCTAATTTTTCGACGCAGCTTTTGAATATCTTTGCCGAGCATAGCCTCGTGCCAAAAAATATGCATGAAGTACGGGAAATTCAACTGGCCTTAGGGTTGGTCGCCGCAGGTGAAGGCTTGTGCGTGATTCCTGCCAGTGCCGATACCATTCGTTTTCCACATCTCAATTACATTCCGATTCTGGACAATGGTGCGGTTAGCCCAATCTTTCTGACTGCACGGGCAATGGATCGTAGTGAAGACTTACAACTGTTATTTGATTGTGTTTATCAAGTCTATGATCTGGAAGGCATTCCTTATCAGCGGACTGTGTTTACACTGGATCAGAATCCAATTGATGATTCCAATGGCATTGATTTTTAAACGCGTATAAAAATGCCTAGTCTTTAAAAAACTAGGCAGATGATCAATCCAGAAATTGACTCGAGATATTTGAAGCGATTATTTGCTTTGTAAGGTTTTTAAATCTTTCAACACTTGATCGGCATGAGTTTGAGTATTCACGCTGGTGTAGTGATACATCACCGCGCCTTGAGGATTAATCAAAAAACTCTCACGTTTGGCAATTTTAGTAATACCCAAGTTTCGTACGATGCCAAATTTAGTGGCTAGTTCACCCTGATCATCTGCAAGAATTGGGAACGGTAGGCCAAGTTTTTCTGAGAATTTTTGATGTGATGCAACATCATCCAGACTGACACCCAGTACCACAGCATTTGATTTGGTAAATTGTGGATACAGTGATTTAAATTGATTAGCTTCTTGGGTACAGCCTGCAGTGTTGTCTTTAGGATAGAAATAAAGTACCACCCATTTGCCTTTATATTGATTTAAGGTATGCCATTTGCCAGTTTGATCTTGCAGTTTAAAGTCTGGCGCAGATTGCCCAACCCATTCTTTTTGAGCGGTATCTTGCTTTGAAAATAAGGTACTTTGTGCGCTACTAAGTGTTGGTGAGCTGAGTAAAAAAAGTGAACTACATAAAACGAGAACTTTGGACTTTATCGTATTCATCATGTTGATCTCAAAGTGTAATAGCAGCTACTTTAGCAAATTTAGAGATTGGATGTGGTAGAAAATTCTTTACAGGGTTTTGCTCTGCTTTATATATTTCAATTGAATAGCGATTTAGAAAAAGAAAAGGAAAATCAATGGATGTTGGTGCAGTTCTGATTAAATTAAAAGCAAATAGGCAGGCTGAGGTCGAGGCTTGGCAGCGAGAAATTCAACAACGCAAAGTAGAAGCCATTCAAACACTTCAAGCAGAAGGGGTAACCGTTGAATCTTGGTTTCAACTTGAATTGAATGGCGATCATTATTTGCTCACCTATATGCGTGCTAAAGATATTGCTTATGCACAACAGGCAGCGAGAAAGAGTAGCTTTGAGATTGATCAAGTTCATCAAGAGTTCAAGCTACATTGGGAACAGGTGATTCCAGCGCAGCTTTTGGTAGATTTGGAAAATAATGAGGAGTGTTAATCAGGGTATACTGCATTGAAGTTTTTGGAAATGAGCAAGCACGTGACCTATAAGATTCTACTCATCACGGGATGGGGCGGTGGTGCCGAATTATTAAAACCTTTACATGAGGCTTTAGAACAAAAGGGACATCGCGTTGAGCGGATCAATATCTTTAATGCGCTGGATGATGGGATATTGCAACAGCAGGTTGAACAGGCAGTGAAGTTTGATGTGATCATTGGATGGTCGCTTGGTGGACAACTGGCAACCTTGCTGGTCGATCAAATTCAACAACAATATGCTGAACAGAAAGTTTTAATCACGTTAGCATCGAATCCATGTTTTGTGGCTCAAGCAGATTGGACGACTGCCATGCCGGTTGAAACCTTTATGCAGTTCAAGCAGTCATTTGAACAGGATGCAATTACCACGCTAAAACGGTTTGGTTTATTGGTGTGTCAGGGAGCAAGTTCGGCAAAGAAAGATTTCGTAGCTATGCAGAAATTGATTCGTCCACAACCGATTGCATTGCTTCGGGACGGATTACAGTTGTTGGAGCAATTAAACTTGGTTGAGTTGTATAAAAATTATCAGGGTAGGCAATTGCATGTCTTTGCAGAGCATGATGCTTTAGTTCCTTACCAAGTTGTGCAAAAAACTAAAGATTTAGCTGCAAAGAATTTTTCTGTGGTTTCTGTGGAAGGGGCTTCACACGGTTTTCCGTGCTTTATGGTTGAGCAGACTGTGCAAATAATTGAAGATTTTATTCAACAGACGGTTTAATCTTGCTTGAATTGAAAGTTCTCGCAATATATTTTAGATTTTGACACGTTTAAGATGTTCACAAGTTCTTCTGTATGAATTTTCCAAAAAATTGATACTCGGTAAGGTCATCCACAACCTGCGTGGTTATCGTAAAAGTGATGAAGATGGATGAGTAGATATATTTGGATGGGATCAAGAAGTGAACAGGTTTTGTGGATGACAAATGGTTTTGCCTACTTTTCCCGAAAGAAAAGTAGGTCCAGCTGAAGGCTTATCCTAAAATTGGGTGAGTACTCGGAATGACACTGTACAGCACATCATTAAATATTGAATTTATAGAGGTAAAGGATGACAGACCCATTTGATTTAGAACATATATGGCATCCCTATACTTCGATGTTAAATCCACTGCCAACCTTTAAAGTCAAACGTGCTTATGGCGCAACCATCGAACTGGAAGATGGTCGAGCTTTGGTTGATGGCATGTCGTCATGGTGGTGTGCGATTCATGGCTATAACCATCCTGAACTCAACCAAGCGGTTACAGATCAATTGCAGAATATGGCACATATTATGTTTGGCGGTCTGACCCATGAACCTGCAATTGAATTAGGCAAATTATTATTAAAAATCACGCCGCCGAATTTAGATAAGATTTTCTACGCAGACTCAGGTTCGGTTGCCGTAGAAGTAGCGTTAAAAATGGCAGTTCAATATTGGGCTGCATTAAACAAACCAGAAAAAACTAATTTTATTACCACCCGTTCTGGCTATCATGGCGATACCTGGAATGCGATGTCTGTCTGTGACCCAGTCACGGGGATGCATCAAATTTTTGGTACAAGTTTACCGAATCGAATTTTTGTACCCGCGCCACAAAGCCGTTTTGATGGCGAATGGAATCCGCAAGATATTCAGCAACTCAAACTGCAGATTGAACAACATCATCACAGTATTGCCGCACTGATTATCGAGCCGATTGTACAAGGTGCGGGAGGGATGCGTTTTTATCATCCTGAATATTTACGTCAGGCCAAAGCTTTATGTGAGCAATACAATTTATTGCTGATCTTTGATGAGATTGCCACGGGTTTTGGACGTACAGGCAAAATGTTTGCATGGGAACACGTGCAGGTCGAACCCGATATTATGTGTATTGGTAAGGGCTTAACAGGTGGTTATATGACACTGTCTGCGACCTTGACCACCAAGCAAGTGGCTGAAAGCATTAGTCGTGGTGAAGCGGGCGTGTTTATGCATGGCCCAACCTTTATGGCGAATCCACTGGCCTGTGCGGTTGCTTTAAGAAGCACCCAATTATTGGTGGAACAGGATTGGCAAGCCAATATTCAACGAATTGAAAAGATTCTGACTGAACAGTTAACCGATTTAGCCCAGCTTGACCACGTTGCGGATGTACGGGTTTTAGGGGCGATTGGCGTGGTTGAATTAACCACCAATGTTGATATGAAAACCTTACAGCAACAGTTTGTTGAACGGGGGATTTGGGTACGACCATTTGGAAAATTGGTCTACGTGATGCCGCCGTATGTGATTAGCGATGATGAACTCCATTATTTATTAGCACAGATGAGTGAAGTGGTAAAAAATATGCAAGGAGTAAATGCCAATGTCCTTGCTTGATCATTATGCCGAGCAGCTTGACTTACTTAAGCAACAGGGTAATTTCCGTAAATTCACTGCAAATGAGCAATCTGGACGATGGATCACGATTCAAGATCGAACCATGTTGAATCTCGCATCCAACGATTATTTAGGTTTGGCAGCTGATTTGCATTTAAGAGAAGAATTTCTTGATACGCTGAAAATTGAACGGGCGCTCTTTAGTTCATCTTCTTCACGCTTGCTCACGGGTAATTTTGCAGAATATGAGCAGTTTGAAAATAGCCTAAGCAAAGCTTTTGGTCGTGCTGCCTTACTCTTTAATAGCGGTTACCACATGAATATCGGTATTTTGCCAGCCTTGTGCAATAGCAAAACCGTGATTCTGGCCGATAAACTGGTACATGCTAGTATGATTGATGGCATTCGGCTTTCGACTGCTCAATATGTACGTTATCGCCATAATGATTTGCAACATCTGGAACAGTTATTGCAAAAGTATCATCAAGATGAGCAAGTTGAACGCATTCTTGTGGTGACCGAAAGTATTTTTAGTATGGATGGGGACGAGACGGATTTAGCTGCATTGGCGCAGTTAAAGCAACGCTTTGCCAAAACCATGTTGTATGTCGATGAAGCACATGCGATTGGCGTCAGGGGTGAGCAAGGTCTGGGTTGTGCTGAACAATATGGGGTGTTGGATCAGATTGATTTCTTGGTGGGTACCTTTGGTAAAGCAATTGCCTCGGTAGGCGGCTATATTATTTGTGATTCAATCATTCGTGATTATCTGATCAATAAAATGCGCCCATTGATTTTTAGTACAGCTTTGCCTCCAATCTCGATGGCATGGTCAGATTTTATTTTTAATAAAGTGCTGAGCATGCAGCAACAGCGTCAGCATCTGGCTGAGATCAGTCAATATTTACAACAGGCTGTGATTGGAAAAGGTTTCTCGAGCCCATCCAGCAGTCATATCATTCCGATTATCTTGGGTGAAAGCCAAGCTGCGATTGAAAAAGCACGCTATGTACAACAACAAGGTTTTTATGCCATGCCAGTACGCCCACCAACAGTGCCACAGAATAGTTCACGCCTGCGTATTTCATTAACTTCTTTGGTGCAAAAAAACGAATTGGAACAATTGGTGGAGTGTTTGTGAGCATCAATAAAGTACTGGTTGCGCAACGTTTTGCCAAAGCAGGGCAAAGCTATGTCGAGCATGCTGTGGTACAGAAACAGATTAGTGCACAGTTATTTGAATATCTTAAAGTGTATTGTCAGCAAAGCTTGAATTCAGTCTTAGAGATTGGTTGTGGTTCAGGCAATCTCACCCATTTAGTTGAGTCCTATTTTCAGGTTGAGCAACTGTTCTTAAATGACTTATATGCAGATGTCGATCAGCATTTTCTAAATTTTAAATCCCCTCAAAATCTCCCCTTTGATAAGGGGAGACCTAAGGTTGATTGGCTGATCGGTGATATTGAACAGCTCACTTTACCGCAGTCTTTAGATGCAGTGATTTCCAGTTCAGCATTACAGTGGATGATTGACTTACCTGCTTTATTGCAGAGGGTTTATGCTGCGTTAAAGCCGAATGCGTACTTCGGATTTTCCACTTTTGGAGCAGATAATCTAACGGAAATTAAACAGCTGACTGGGCAAGGCTTAAATTATGTTGGCTTAGAGTCTTTAAAGCGACAGCTTGAACAGCAAGGCTTTGAAATTCTATTGATACAGCAAGATCATAAGCAGGTTTATTTTGATCATCCAAAATCTGTATTGCAGCATTTAAAAGCCACAGGCGTGACCGCAACAGCTCAATCGCATCGCTGGACCAAGCAATCTTTACAGCAGTTTTATTTAGATTATCAACAGTTTTATGATATGCAGGGTTTTCGCCTGACTTATCATCCGATTTATGTGATCGCGCGGAGAACAGCATGAGTACAACAATTTATTTTGTCAGCGGTATAGATACTGAAATTGGTAAAACTTATGCCACTGGTTATCTTGCCAAGCTTTGGACCGAACAAGGGCAACGTGTGATTACCCAGAAGTTGGTGCAAACAGGGAATGTAGATATCTCCGAAGATATCGAAAAGCATCGTGAAATTATGGGCAGTGGTTGGTTCAAGGAAGATCATGAAAAGCTGACCATGCCTGAAATTTTTACCTATCCTGCCTCGCCCCATTTAGCTACACGTTTGGATGGACGTGATCTGGATTTTGCCAAGATCGAAGCCGCAACCAAAGAGTTGGCGCAGCGGTTTGAGGTGGTGTTATTAGAAGGTGCTGGTGGATTGATGGTGCCTTTAACCACAGAATTGTTGACCATTGATTATATCGCTCAGCATCAATTCCCTGTGATTTTGGTCACTTCTGGGCGTTTAGGCAGTATTAATCATACCTTATTGAGTTTGGAAGCTTTAAAGCAGCGTGGTTTGAGTTTGCATGCTTTGGTGTATAACTTAAAGGATGAGTCGAAAGACCCACTTATTTCGAAAGATACTGCAGATTATTTAAAAGCTTATTTGGCAAAGCATTTTCCCGATGCACAATGGATTGAGTTGGAAAAATTCTAATTTAATTCATTAAATTTATAATCTTATTCAATAGGGGAACCACAGCGTCTTCCCGAGTTTTCTCAAATGAATACCACATTGTCTTACTTTTCAGGGATGAAAAGTAACAAAAATCCTTTGTAGGGCTGACGGTATATCCTTATACCGCAGCCCTACTGGGCGGCATCCATGCCGCCGTCACGATAGCTAATAGATTTTGGAAGCCATTTAACTAATAAATTTAAGGTGACTAACAATGAATAAAAAGAATTTTATTTTTATAACCCTCTGGCTGTCAGGTCTAATTTCGACAACTCATGCTGCCATACCTAATGATAAAACCATCATTAGTTGGATCACTAATTTACAAGATTCAAATGCCAATCCACCTCAAGCCATTCAGATTGACTCGACTGAAACAGTAAAATTGATCTCGGGAGAAGAAGCCTATTTATCTGGTGTGAGTTTTGAAAATGCGGGGCGTAACTTTTGGGCAGGCTATGTCTTAACCCGTCCAAAATTAAAACAGGCTCTGATATTAAAAGAGTTTGGTGGCCAATCAAATAGCTTTAAAGTGCATCCAACCGTTTATAAAGGTAAACCGATTCAACTGATCGAAATTGAAAGCGCAGGTTCAGGACAGGGCACAGTCGAGTCGAGTAAAAGCCTAGTTTATTTCACTCAGTGGACAAGTAAACTGATTACCGAGGTAGAGGAGTCTTCATATGATGGACGCTATGATGAAAAATTAGGGGCAGAAGACTGTCGTACCGGTCGAGATAATTCAGGCTATTTAAATGTGATGCCTTATTCCCCTTATGTCATTCGAACCACCGTGACAGGGAATGCCTGTAATAACAAACCACAAGGCTATAAGGTGAGTAGTAAACTTATTCCGATTATGATCAGTGAAATAAAATAAAAAAAGCTAACAAGCGAACTTGTTAGCGCAGGAGTAATGTTTAATTATTTTATTAATTTTTTGTTTTTATTATTTAGTTATTACTGACGATACCGATTTTGGTGACATTGCTCTGTTGAGCGAGTGCCATCACCATCGCAATATTTTTATATTCCGCCTGAGCATCAGGCTTAAATTTAATTTGATCCTGATCAGCTTTTTGAGCAACCGAATCAAACAGGGCTTTTAAGGCTGAACGATCAGCAACCGCTTGATCATTCCAAAAAATATGCCCTTGTGCATCGACCCGTAAATTAATAGTTTCTGGTGGCTTCTGATCTGTTGGCGGTGGTGGTGTGCCATTTGGCAAATTAATGTTAATGGCGTTGTTTGGAATTGGGATGGTGATAATGAACATAATCAGCAGCACCAACATGACATCAATCAGCGGTGTCATGTTGACGTCAAGCATCACATCTTCTTCATCATTTTTTGAACCCACATTCATACCCATGTGTGATTCTCCTATTATGGTGTAGAAGCAGGGGGAGCCGTAACAAAAGCGATTTTGCCAATCCCTGCTTGCTGTGTTGTGCTGATCACCTGATCTATCGCTTCATAATGTGTCTGTTGATCGCCACGAATATGAACCTCAGGCTGCGGACGTTTTTGCGCTTCAGCTTGTAAACGGGCAAGTAAAGTTTCTTTATTTGCAACGTGTTGTTCATTCCAGAAAATATCCCCCGTTTTATTGACGGAAAGCTGGATATTTTGTGGTGTGGTGGCATAAGGTGTATTTTTTTCTTCAGGTAGTTTTACCGGAACAGTGTGTGTGACCACTGGAACTGTGATTAAAAAGATAATCAGCAGTACCAGCATGATGTCGACCAGTGGGGTGGTATTAATTGTTCCGATCACATCATCGTCACTTTGATCTGAATTAATCATCATGCCCATAATGGTGTTCCTTATTTAGAATCACGGTTTGGGTGATTACTGTTTAAGTCACCGCTGAGGAGTACGGCATGTAGGTCTGAACCAAATGAACGGACATTGTCCATCACCGCTTTATTCCGACGGGTTAACCAGTTATAACCAAGTACAGCAGGAACCGCGACTGCAAGGCCAATTGCGGTCATAATCAGTGCTTCACCCACAGGTCCAGCAACTTTATCAATTGATGCTTGGCCTGAAATACCGATTGCAGTAAGCGCGTGATAAATCCCCCAAACTGTTCCAAATAAGCCGACAAATGGTGCGGTTGAACCCACAGTGGCAAGGAAGGCTAGGCCATTACTGAGATGACTTTGCACTTTTTCGATTGCACGTTGGATTGAAATGGTCACCCATGTGTTGAAATCAATACGTTCTAATAAGGTGCCATCGTGATGTTTGGTTGAGCGAATGCCTTTTTCAGCAATATAACGGTAGCTACTATTGCTATTTAAACTTTCTGCAGCGCTATTTAAAGACTCCGCTTCCCAAAAATGGCGTTCAGCTTCTGTGCCATGGCGTTTAATTTTACTTTGTTGGAACACTTTCGACAGAATGATGTACCACGTTCCAATCGACATTAGTACCAAGATAAATAATGTTGATTTTGCGACCAAGTCACCTTCGCGCCATAGGGCTTCTAAACCATAAGGGTTATGTACTTTTTCAACGGTTGCAGGTAAGGGGGGCGGGGTTGGTGTGGCTTGTGCTGCGGCATCAGTTGCTACCGTCGTTACGGCTGTGGTTTGCGTGGTTTCATCCGCCCACACGGTTGCAACTGGAAGTAAGGTCGTTCCTGCGATGAGGCCAATTGCTGCGATTCGAGAAATACGTTTTGCTGTGTTTGTCATCTTTAAATTCTCCAAAAACTTGTTTGTTCAATGTATTTAATTAGGAAATCGTGAATGGATATTCGATTTCGTACCATTCTTGTTGTGGTACACCGTCTTTCATTGCAGGTTTAAATGTGCACAGGCTATAGGCTTTGACAGCTGCTTTATCTAGGCTTTTACTACCACTCGATTTTTTAACTTTTGAGTCGATCACTTTGCCTGAACCATCAACCAGCACACGAATACGTACCGTACCTTCTTCTTCATTCATCAAGGCTTCACGAGGGTATTCTGGTTTTTGACATCCCGCTTCTCCTTCAGAAACACCGTGTGAAATTCCTGCGGGTTTTGCTGGAGTCGCAGGTGCGGCTGGTGCTGTTGGAGCAGCAACAGGGCTCGGACTTGCTGCAGCAGGCGTAGGTGTTGGTGTCGCAACAGCCGTTTTGGTCGGTTGAGCAGGTGCTGGTTTTTGCACAGGTGTGACTTTCTCCACCTGTTTAGGTGGGTCAGGCATCTTGGCTACTTTTTCGACCATTTTTGGTGGCTCGGGTGGCTTTTCTTTAGGTTTTGGTTCCTCTGGTTTTGGAGGCGGTGGTGGTTTGATGTCCTGAATAATCTGTAGTTCTACAGGCTTATCGACAGGCTTGCTAAAGTCGGTCGCTAAACTTGTCATCAGAATATAGGCGATAATGAGATGTAGAAATAACACCAGACCAATACCGACAAGGCGTTTGGCAGGTTGATTTTCACTCTCAGAAAAGGGGATGCCCATAGATACTCCTGAAATTGTAATCAATAATTCATATCCATTCGTGGCGGCTTATATCGATTTAGACTGACAACAACCGCTTGGAATGTGATGAATCAGAGGATTACGGTGAACCACTACGACAGAAGGAACATCATGTCGTAGTGGCGAAACACATTAAAATTTATAGGTGCCGCGAACGAAATAGCTACGACCAACAGCATCTGCATAACGCGGGTCATAACCCATTTGGAAGTTATCGACGACATTTGAAGCCGGTGGTTCAGCATCAAACATATTTTTAAGACCAAGTGTGAGTTCTAGGTTCTTGAAACCTTTATAAGTGCCTGAAAGGTTATAAGTGGTATAGTCGCCTACAGAATGGTCTTGCCCATTAGAGTTTTGGTCTTTATAACCTTTAGAGAAGTTTTGCTGTAAGTTGAGTGCCCAGTTCTCATAGCGCCAATCTAAATTAGCTGTATGTTTCCAGCGTAAAACGATTGCCTGATAATCCAAGCCTGCATAGCTTCCAGCAACACCAACCCATGGCATGCCTTTGTTTTCTTGGTATTGGTAATCTGTTACATAAGTACCATCAATACTGAGACCAAATTGGCCTGTGCTGGTCATTGGAGAGCGCCAAGCTGCACCGACATCAAATCCTGAGGTTTTGATACCACCTAAATTTTGATTGGTTGTATTGATATAGTTCAGCGAGCCATCTGCATTACGGATGAATTTATCTGCATATTTCACTGGGTCAGCAAAAATGGCAGTCTCTGAAATGGTGGTAATCTGATTTTTGACTTTGATATCGAAATAATCGAGCGTGAAGACCAAGTTTTTGATGGGCTCAAATACCACACCAGCGGTAAATGAATCTGATTTTTCAGGCTCTAGGTTTTGGTTACCACCATTTTGTCGATCAAATTGCATACCACAGTCACGTGCAGGTAATGCACCCGCTGCTGGAACACCACCAGGGCAAAGTAGCGGATCATTATACGTTGCAGCTGTATTGGTGACGGATTTAGGTGAATGCATTTCTTGTAATGTCGGTGCTCTAAAACCTTTGGTATAGCTGGTTCTAAACATGACCTGTTTAATTGGTTCCCAACGAAGGGAGAATTTGGGATTAAAGGTATCACCAAAATCACTGTAATCATCGTATCGAGCTGCAAGCTGAGCTTCTAAAGTCTTATGCAAAGGGATATGTAATTCTGTGAAAACAGCTTTGATATTGCGTGAACCTTCATTTACGGGTTCATTTGGATCGACTCCTGTACTTGGTGCAACACTTGCAATTTCAGCCAGTGTCTTCGATTGCCAATCATCACGGCGATAACTTGCACCAACAGCAAAACCGACATCACCAGCTGGTAATGTATAGATCGGGCGGCTTGCAGTGAAATCGACTGTGGTTGAGTCTAATTTAGCATCTAGATATTTACCTTTAACGCTTAAGCCATTCCATACATCACCATCGGCTGAGCTTTGTGCACCAAAGGGATTGAGAGTGCCATCTAATAATGCTGCAGCGGTTTTATTGTAATTAAGATAACCATTTAGAACGTTATCGGCAGCATTACTACGGGCATAGGTTAGGCCAGTATTAATATCCCAACCATACGCATCACCTTCAAGACCAGCAAAAATCCGGTGTGAATCATTTACGCTATTGCTGATACGATTACCTGCTTGTGAACGTAAATATAATTCTAGCGGGCCACTGACATTATCCATGGCAGGTGTAATACCATTCCCAGGATAATATTTGCTTGATGGGTTCATCGGTAAGTCAAAAAATACGTCAGGCGCAACGGATGTAGTCACTTCACTACGTGCGTAAACGTACTCACCAATCGCATTGAAATGATCATTAATTTTTGCGGTTACACGACCCATGACAGAAACGTCTTCTGTTTTAGGAATAATGCCAATCACAGCTTGACTGTTATAACGGCAGGTCACTCCATCATTACTGAAGAATAGCGGATTATCGCCACATCCTGTTTTGGCATAAGGACTGCCGAATGTACCTGTCTCTGTATCGTATAAATTTGCTGGGAAAGAACCACTACTGGTTCGATTGACACCTAATTCGGGTAATACACCCCCACGACGGCTGACCTTGCGGTCTTTTGCCATGACTTCATCACCACGTCGATAATCAACAACCCCGAAAACATTGAATCCATTTTCTTCTAAATCACCATAACCACCAAAAATGGAATAGTTTTGTTGCTCGCCACCTGTTTGTTCTGGTTTTTGATAGTCGGCACTGAAATTTAAACCGCTAAATTGTTTTTTAGTAATAAAGTTGACTACACCGCCAATCGCATCGGTACCATAGATCGCTGATGCACCATCTTTCAGCACTTCAATACGATCAAGCATCGCCAGTGGAATGATATTTAAATTGGTCACACCGCTGTCATAGGCATTGGCTGCCAAACGACGACCATTGAGCAAAACCAAGGTCTTGTTGGCACCAATTCCCCTTAAATTTGCAGCAGATCCCTGTGTTTTACTGGTTCCTACATTTGAAGCCGTGACAAAATTTGATTGATTGGCTGTAATTTTTGAGAGTGCTTCTTCGGTTGTTGTGACCCCTTGTTTTAGAATTTCATCCACTTTGACAATGGTAATCGGTGAAGCACTCTGTGCTGCAACGCCTTTGATGGATGAACCTGTAACCGCAACTTTTACGACTTTGGCTGCTTTTTCCTCGGATGGTGATTCTGCCTCTGCAGCGTGAGCCATGGTTAAACACAACATACTTAAACTAAGCGTACTGAGTTTGAGTATGGTTTTGCCCGCTTTTGGCAGAGCACTTGGTTGAGCGAAGTTGGCTTTTTTCATTGATTATTTAACCCCTAATGGATTGCCACTCTAAAAATTCAATAAATCCGTTTTAGCAAGAGCTGTGCCAAACCCTATTTTTAGATTTCGCTTAATGTAGAATAAAATGTGTAAAAGTGTTTTAGTTTTTATATATAAGCTTTTCATATTTTTACTAAATATTAAAAATATTGAAATAATTTTAAATGTGGATTGGTTAACATAAAGTTCCAAATAAGGTATGTTTTTGTAATGCATTAAAATGAATCATAAAGTTTTATTTTTGCTTTTTTGTGGTGCAAATCATCTTTTGTTGTTATAAAACATATGGTTTATTATTTTTATTTCATTGAAATGGAAAATAATATATAAAAATATGATTTGGCATAAAGTTACTTTTATTTAAGATGCGTGAAAACTAGATCTGCTAAGAATACGTTTTGATTAAAAAATAAACATAATTTTTTTATTTGAAAAGTGGCATGAAATTAGCAAGGTAATTTTCAATCTTTAAGGGGTTTTTCTTTTAACTTAATTTTTCCAACTGGTAAAACATCATTAAATAAATGATTTTTTAATAAAAAGTTGGAATGAGACACGCTGAAAGGGAAACGGTTGTAGTGTTGAATGCTATGCAAAAGTCTAGTATTTATTAAAAAACGATGATGTGAGCACTGATTTGAAGTCAACTTTTTTTACGGTCACTGTATTATCAACCGTTATTGCATTTATGCCGATGGGGTATGCAAAAACACCTGCTCAGGCAGATAAAGTACTCCGTGTTGCTTTTGAAGCCCCAGATGATGGTTTTGATATGGTTAAAACTTTTAATTTTTACAGCGGAAATGTCGCCGATGTAATTTTTGAAAGATTGCTTCAATACGATTATCTCGCTAACCCAGTAAAATTGGTTCCATCTACAGCAGAAAGCCTACCTGTGATTGAAAAAAATGGTCAGGTTTATATATTTAAAATAAAGCCAGGGATTTATTTTACCGATGATCCTGCATTTAAAGGTAAACGCAGAGAGCTGGTTGCAGAGGATTATGTCTATTCCATTAAGCGGATATTAGATCCTAAAAATCATGCCTCAGCATTTTCTTTTATTGATAATAAAATTGTGGGTGCAAATGCACTGGTGGACCAAGCCAAAAAAACGGGCACATTTAACTATGATGCCAAGATTGACGGCGTTAAAGCACTGGATAAATATACGATTCAATTTACCCTGACGCAACCTGATTATAATTTCCCTTATATTTTGGCCTATAGCACCTTTGGTGCGACTGCACGGGAAGTGGTTGAATACTATAAAGATCGATTAGCCATGCATCCTGTGGGAACAGGGCCTTATATGCTGAGCAAATATGTACCCCGCAGCAAGATCGAATTAGTTGCAAATCCTGATTATCGCGGTTTTGTCTGGAATTTTAAATCGACAGGCACGGCATGGGATAACCAGCTGGTTAAAGAAATGAGTGGCAAGCAAATGCCGCAAATTGGCAAAGTCAATATTAGCATTATCGAAGAAGAACAATCACGTTGGCTCGCTTTTCAGTCCAAACAACTGGATTTTGATAAGGTCACTTCAAGTGCAATTCCTAAAGTGCTTGATCAAAATAATCAGTTAAAAGCAGAAATGCAAAAGCAGGGTATACGTTTGTATGCCAATAAAGAGGCAGAGATCACCTATTCAATGTTGAATATGCGTGATCCTGTTGTTGGTGGGAATAGCCTCGATAAAATTGCGTTAAGACGTGCCATCGCCATGTCTTTTAATGTCAATGAATATATTCGTATTTTAAGAAAAGGTCAGGCGGTTAAGGCTGAAATGCTGGTACCTGCAGGCATTAATGGTCATAACCCGAATTATCGCAGTAGCATTGGTTACAATCCTGTTTTAGCCAATAAATTACTGGATCATTTCGGCTATAAAAAAGGCCCAGATGGCTATCGTAATCTGCCTAATGGCAAGCCTTTAACCTTAAAAATAAATACCGAGAGTGGGACATCTTCCGTGATGTATTCTGAATTGTGGAAGAAAAATCTAGATGCAATCGGGATTCGGGCAGACTTTAAAGTCAGTAATTTTGCCGATAACTTAAAAGCCGCAACCCAGTGTCAATACATGATGTGGAGTGGCGCATGGCATGCGGATTATCCAGAGGGTGAAAATTTCACGCAATTGCTTTATGGTCCGAATGTGGGTCGTGGTAATCAATCCTGTTATCAGTCAGCTGCTTATGACAATTTATATAAACAGGCGATGCAGCAAGCCCCTGAAAAACGTATGCCATTCTATGAAAAAATGAGTCGCCAAATTGAAGCAGATGGAACGTGGATTTTACAAGATACACGGATTCGGAACTGGTTGATTCAACCTGAGGTGCAGGGCTTTAAAGCTCATCCAATTATGAATACCAATTGGCAATACTTAGATATTGTTTCACCAAATCAAAAATAAGTGATGTGTTTATGATGAAGCAAAATTTTAAACTTTCGATGCAACGGACTAGTCTGGCGCTGTTATTGGGGACAACATTAAGTCTAGGGGTAACGATTACAGAAGCGAAAAGCCCTGCCGATCCAAAAAAAGTCTTACGTTATGCCTTTCCAGTGGCGGAAACGGGATTTGATCCCGTAGCGACACAAGACCTGTATTCGGCTCATGTCTTATATTCTATTTTTGAAACGCTCTATACCTACGATTATTTAGCTTCGCCTGCCAAGTTGGTGCCAAAAACGGCAGTGGCGTTACCTGAAGTGAGTGCGGATGGGTTGACCTATACCATTCGGATTCAGAAAGGGATTTATTTCACACCTGATCCTGCATTTAAAGGCAAGTCACGTGAACTCACCGCTGCTGATTATGCGTATTCATTTAAACGCTTACTTGATCCAAATCTGCATTCTCCTAACAGCTGGTTATTTGAAGATAAAATTGTGGGCATTGAACCGCTTATTCAACAAGCCAGTAAAACAGGAAAGTTTAATTATGATCAGCCGATCGCGGGACTACAAACGCCTGATCGTTATACTTTGGTGATTCGTTTAAAAGAACCGAATCATAATTTTCCGATGCTATTGGCGCATCAACCCACGGGTGCAGTGGCACGTGAAGTGATTGAAAAATATCGTGATAAGGCGGGCTATGTAATGGGACGTCCTGTAGGAACAGGTCCTTATATGCTGTCACATTGGACACCAGGTTCACGGATTATATTGAAGGCAAATCCAGATTATCGTGGTTTTACATGGGACTTTAAGGCCAGCACTCCTGAAGATCAAAAAATCGTACAACAGATGCAAGGCAAAAAAATGCCACAAATCGGTGTGGTCGATATTCAAGTCATTGAAGAATCACAATCGGGTTGGCTGTCATTCCAAAAAGATGGTTTGGATTTATTTACACTTGATGGTGAATTACCTGCGCAGGCTTTGCAATCCGATGGTTCATTAAAACCTGAACTTGCTAAGAAGGGCATCCAACTGTCTCGTATTTCAGATCCTTCGATTGATTATTTGTATTGGAATATCCAAAACCCTGTGGTCGGTGGTTTTAGTAAAGATAAGATTGCATTGCGCCGTGCGATGTCCATGGCAGTTTCTAAAGAAAAATTTATCACGGTCTTGGCCAAAGGCAATGCCCAAAAATTAGAATCACCGATTCCATATGGTGTAGCAGGGCATGATCCAAATTATAAAAGCAGTATTCCTTATTCTGTAAAGGCAGCCAATTTGCTATTGGATCGCTACAACTACAAAGTAGGTAAAGATGGTTGGCGAACTTTACCTGACGGAAAGCCTTTAGTGATTGAATTTATGCCATCGACCAGCAGTGCACGAAGTATGCAAATGGCCGAGTTACTCAAGAAAGATTTAACCAATATTAAAATTAATATGGTATCGAAGCCAGTTCCTTTCGCAGAAGGTTTAAAAGCGGAGAAACAATGTAAAACCATGTTTAAGGCTTCGGCTTGGATTGCAGATTATCCTGACGCAGATAATTTTGTGCAGTTGTTCTATGGCAAAAATATTCATGCAACCAATCATACCTGCTTCAAATTACCTGAATATGACCGTCTCTATGAGCAATCATTGAGACTTGAGGATGGCCCTGAGCGCGATATGCTGTACCGCAAAATGTCACGGTTGTTAGAGTTTTATTCGCCGGTACAATTTATGTCGACGCGTTACCGTACCGTGGTCGCTCAACCACGTGTGATTGGTTATAAAAAACATCCTGTTCTGCCAGCAGAGTGGATGTATATCGATATTCAAGACAAGAAATAACAAACAGATTAAATTGGAGAAAGCGCATGGCGAAAAGAATATTGAAGTTGTCGACACTGGGATTGTTATCGATGGCAGTCACGGGGATGAGTCAAGGCATTTGGGCTGAAAGCACACGAACCACGTTACCGATTTTAAAAAGCAGTGAAAGCGCACAATGGTGCGATGCTAATTTACAGACTTTAAAGCAGCGTATTTCTCAACTGGAAAAACAAGGCATTAAACCGCAATCCGATGCTGCACCTGTGTTGACAGAGTGGGATCAATTAATGGCAACTTTCGAGGATTTTGCTGGGCCGATTAGCCTGTATAGCAATGTTGATCCAGATGCTAAATTACGCCAAGCCGCTGAAGATTGTGAAGTTAAGCTGAATCAACTACAAACCGAAATTTATCAGAATCAGAAGTTATACCAACGTTTTAAAAACACCAAAGCCAACGATGCAATCGATACTAAGTACCGCCAAGATATTCTCGATGCCTTTGAAGATACAGGGGTGCAACTTCCACCCGCAAAAAGAGCACGGGTCAAAACAATTTTTGATGAGTTGACCAAACTTTCGCAAGAATTCTCCCGCAATATTCGTGATAATCCAGAAAAATTAGAATTTACGCCTGCTGAGCTAAAAGGCTTACCAGATAGTTATATTTCAGGCCTAAAGAAAAATGACAAAGGCAATTATTTATTAGGGTTTGAATATCCAGAGTACCAACCGTTTATGGAGTTGGCCGACAGTGATGATGCACGCAAACGTTATCAAACTGCATTTACACGTCGTGGTACAGAAAAGAACTTAGTCTTGCTTAAACAGATTATTGACTTACGTTATGAATTGGCGCAGCTGTTTGGTCAACCAAGCTATGCCGATTGGGCGCTAAAAAAACGTATGGCGAAAACGCCAAAAACGGTTAACACCTTCTTGGCCGATGTACACAACGTTGTTGCACCACTTGAGCAAAAAGAAGTGGAGGAGCTACGTGCATTTAAAGCCAAAACCTTGAACACAACTGTAGAAAAAGCTGAAATTAACCGTTGGAATGTGAACTATTGGAGTGAAAAACTCCGTAAAGACAAATACCAGATAGACCAAGAAAAACTGCGTGATTATTTCCCGACCTTAGCGGCACAAAAGTGGTTATTTGCGATTTCATCTGATCTTTATGGGATTGAATTTAAGCCAGCCAAAGTCGATGCATGGCAAGATGAAGTTGAATATTATGATGTCACTGACAAAAAAACAGGTGAAGTTCTTGGTGGTCTATACATGGATAAATTTCCACGTGAAGGCAAGTATGGGCATGCAGCGGTCTGGGGAGTATATGGTGGCAGTACGCTGAGCAAGCGTAAACCAATTTCAGTGTTGGTCACCAACTTTAACCGCAAAGGTTTAAATAGTGACGAGCTGGAAACCTTTGTACATGAGTTTGGTCATGCCCTACATGGCATTTTATCGAAAACCCGTTATTCGGGACAGTCGGGTACATCGGTAGAGCGCGACTTTGTCGAAGCACCATCACAAATGTATGAAGAGTGGGCGCGTCGTAAGGAAACCTTGTCTAAAGTGGCCGATTATTGTAATCCAGCTTGTCCACGTGTAGACGATGCCCTAATTGCACGCCTTAAATCGGTACATAACTATGGACGTGGTTTGCGTTATGCACGTCAAACCCTATATGCACAATATGACATGGCTTTACACGGTGCGGATGCGCTGAAAGTACAGCCGATGGATGTCTGGAAAAAAATGGAATCGGCAACCGCATTAGGCTATGTACCGAACACCGAGTTCCCTGGACAGTTTGGCCATCTGATGGGTTATCAAGCGGGCTATTATGGCTATATGTGGTCTGAAGTCTTAGCCTTAGATATGTTGTCGGCTTTTGGCGATAACCTGAATAATCCAGAAGTAGGACAACGCTACCGTCAGGCGATTTTGTCACAAGGCAGTCAAAAGAATGCAGCACAACTGGTTAAAGACTTCTTAGGCAGAGAACCAGATAACAAAGCCTTCTTTAATGAAATTACAGGTCAACGGGTCAAATAAGGATTTGCCATTATGCTTGCTTATGTCGTGCGTAGACTATGGCAAATGATCCCGACCATGTTGGGTGTCATTTTGCTGATTTTCTTCTTGTTTAACTGGGTGGGGGGCGATCCTGCATATATCTTGGCAGGAAAAATGTCCAACCCTGAGCAAATTGAAAACATCCGTAAACAGTTGGGGGTTGATCAACCTTATTATGTGCAGTTGTGGATTTTTATCAAACAGATTCTGACTTTTGATTATGGTGCCAGTTGGAGTACAGGCGAATCTGTCTCACAGATTATTCTGACCCGATTAGGCCCATCACTGACCTTATTGATTCCATTGACCATTTTACAAACCGTGATTTCAATCATCTTGGCATTGGCGGTTGCATCGGTTCGTGGTTCATTGACCGATCGTATGGTGATGATGTTGTGTACCATTGGCATGTCGATCAGTATCTTGGTATATATCATCATCTTCCAATATGTTTTGGCCTATCAATTAAGTTGGTTCCCAGTACAAGGCTGGAGTGATAGTTTTAGTCAAAATTTATTCCATTATGCCTTGTTGCCGATCTTAATCATGTTGGTGGTCAGTATTGCGCCAACGCTACGTTTATATCGAAGCTTCGTCTTAGATGAAATTAACCAAGATTATGTGCGGACTGCGCGTGCCAAAGGTGTGGGTGAGTCTCGGGTACTGGGTGTGCATGTATTGCGTAATGCATCAATTCCAATTGTCACTGAAGTGATGGCCAGTCTGCCTGCCTTATTGATTGGTGCTTTCCTGATTGAACGTTTCTTTGGTATTCCGGGCATTGGTCGAGAAATTATTATTGCGGTTGAACGCAGTGATTTTCCTGTGATTAAAGCCATCACCGTATATATCGCTGCAGTCACCATGATTTTTAACTTGATCGCCGATCTGATTTATAAGCTCCTCGATCCTCGTGTGCAGTTGAAATAGGAGGATGACGATGCTCAGTACAATTTTTAAAAGCAAAGCTGCCTCGAATGAATCTTCTGCGTCAACAGGATTGTGGCATTTGGCCTTGAATCGATTGAAGTCAGATCGAATCGCCGTGGTGTCTTTTTTGGTGGTGTTATTTTATTTCATCCTGCTCGCTTTATCGATGACAGGGTTAATTGCCTCAAACTGGAATAAAGAAGTTGCCGTCAGCTATGCACCGCCCACTTTCTTGGGTGCGGATACAGAGTCAGATCAAATTAAATCCAATAGTGAAAACACTGAGACTTTGCCTGAAAATCCAGTCGATCCATTAAAAGATGTAATTCAGCAGCTGAATGCGGAAATCCAGGCTGAACAGCAAGGTGGTTCAGTCATTGATAATTATGGCGTGGTTGATCCTTTGGCTGAAGATATGCAACAGATTGATCAGCAACTCGGTGGGCATTTACTCGATCAAAAGCAAGAGCTCAAAACCACATTGCCTTTTGGGGCGGATAAGTGGGGACAAGATGTGTTGTTAAAAACCATTAAGGGCGCTGAAACCTCAATTCTAGTCGGTTTATTGTCGGCATTATTGGCAGTGGTGATTGGTACTTTTTTGGGTGCAATTGCAGGCTATTTTGGTGGCTGGGTCGATGATGTTTTGAACTGGTTCTATAACATTTTTACCTCGATTCCTTATTTGTTATTGGTGTTGGCCATTGCGGCAGTCCTGCAACAAAAAGGCATTCTGTCGATTGTGTTGATCTTGGGTTTAACTGGTTGGACCGGGGTGTTCCGTCTGATTCGTGCCGAATATATGAAACATAAATCGCGCGAATATGTTCTGGCAGCCAAAGCCATTGGAGTGAGTCATCTACGTCGTATGTTTGTACATATCTTCCCAAACGTGAGTCATATTGCCTTGGTACAGATTTCGATTTTGGTGGTGTCATTCATTAAATCTGAAGTCATTCTGAGCTTCCTTGGTTTTGGTGTACCTGTCGGCGTGGTGTCTTGGGGCAGTATGTTGAATGAAGCGCAAAGTGAGCTGATCTTAGGCAAATGGTGGCAATTGGCTGCGGCATCTATCGCAATGGCGGTGTTAGTCACTGCATTCTCGATGTTTACAGATGCCTTACGTGATGCTTTAGATCCTAAGTTGAAATAGCGGAGAGATAAAATGCAATATCAGAATGAAACAACGCTATTACGTGTCGATGATCTCCGTGTCAGCTTTAAGGGTGAAAATAAGCAGTGGATTGAAACAGTCAAAGGGATTTCATTTTCAATTCCTAAAAATAAAACTGTAGCACTGGTTGGGGAGTCGGGCAGTGGTAAATCGGTCACTTCCCTAGCGGTGATGGGGCTGTTGCCAAAAGGGCAAAGTCAAATTGCCGAACAGAGTCAAATTTGCTTTGAAGGTAAAGACTTACTCAACTTATCGGCCAAAGAGATTCGCAAAATTTGTGGTAAAGACATTGCCATGATTTTTCAGGAACCGATGTCCTCGTTGAATCCTGTCTTTACCGTGGGGGATCAAATTGCTGAGGTGTTATGTATTCATTTAGGCATGGGACGTAAGCAGGCCAGAGCACGGGTACTTGAGTTGCTGAAAGAAGTTGGTATTCCTGCACCAGAAACCAAGATCGATGCTTATCCGAGTCAGCTTTCAGGTGGGCAACAACAACGGGTCATGATTGCGATGGCAATTGCCTGTGAGCCGAAGTTGCTGATTGCTGATGAGCCAACCACAGCCTTAGATGTCACCATCCAAAAGCAGATCATTGATTTATTAGAGTCATTACGACAACGCCATGAAATGTCGATGCTGTTTATTACCCATGATTTAGCCTTGGTGGGTGAAATTGCAGATGAAGTGATTGTGATGCGTCATGGTGAGATTCGGGAAAGTGGCCCTGTTGAACAGGTGCTGGAACAACCACAAGATGTGTATACGCGTGCTTTGCTGCATTGTCGTCCACAGTTGGCGACTCGTCCATACCGTTTGCCTGTGACCAGTGATTTTATGCAGCAGGACGAAAATGGACAACTGATCGAAGCCACCAATCTGTCTGATTTAAACCTGAAACAACGTGTCCGTGGTCTGACTGGCGATGAGCCGATTGTGCTCGATGTAAAAGATCTGAAAAAGTCATTTTATAGTCGTAAGGGTTTGTGGGGACAAGACGAATTTCAAGCGGTTAAAGGTGTCTCTTTTCAATTGGCCAAAGGTAAAACCTTGGGCCTAGTTGGCGAGTCGGGTTCAGGTAAAACCACGATTGGTCTGCTATTGATGCGCTTACATGAAGCCACAGGCGGGCAAGCCTTGATTGGTGGAAAAGATATTCTGGCCATGAGTGAGAAAGAGTTTTGTCAGTACCAGCGCAAAATTCAAATCATTTTCCAGAACCCTTATGCTTCACTCAATCCACGCTTTACTATCGGGCAGATTTTATTGGAACCGATGCGGATTCATGGCATAGGTCAGAATGATGCTGAGCGTAAAAAGATGGCATTGGAGCTGTTAGAGCGCGTCAGTCTACCTGTGCAAGCCTATGACCGTTATCCACATGAGTTTTCAGGTGGGCAACGGCAGAGGATTGCGATCGCACGTTGTTTAACCTTGAAACCTGAGATTTTAATCTGCGATGAGTCTGTTTCTGCACTGGATGTTTCGGTACAGGCGCAGGTGTTGAATTTGTTGCAGGATTTACAGGACGAGTTTGGTCTGAGTTATATCTTTATTTCACATGATTTATCTGTCGTGAAATACATTTCTGATCAAGTCATGGTCATGAATCATGGCGAATTAGTTGAGATTGCTAACTCTGACGAACTGTATTTACATCCACAGCATGAATATACCAAAAAACTGCTGAATGCGATCCCGCAAGGCATTGTTCAGCATAGTTAAAGCCAATAAAAAACGCTCTTATTAGAGCGTTTTTTATTTTTAGGATCAAGAATTAGAACTTCTTAAAGCCTTTGTTGAAACCAATGGTTTTACGACCATTGTTATTATTGGCATTGCCACTTGGACGTTGTTGCTGCGACTGATCTTGTTCATCATCACGACGTTGTTGGCGTAAGTAACCGCCACGACGTGCTGCCATTGGCTTTTCAGACATACGTTCAGTACGACGTTTTGCCATACCGAATAAACCTGTGCCTTGACGTGGTTTTAACTCAACTGATTTTGCCAAGTTATCGATATCGCTTTTATCCAATTCCATCCAACGACCCGTACGTAACTCACGTGGTAAAATCACAGTGCCATAACGAGTACGTAATAAGCGGCTAACTTTTAAGCTTTGTGATTCAAAGATACGACGGACTTCACGGTTACGACCTTCTTTAACCACCACTTGATACCAACGGTTAATACCATCGCCACCAATTTCTGAGAATGATTCAAACTTGGCTGGACCATCTTCAAGCTCAACACCTTTCAGCATATTATTGCGAATTTGTGGGGTTACTTCGCCCATCACGCGAACAGCATATTCACGCTCAACTTCGTTTGAAGGGTGCATTAAACGGTTGGCAAGTTCACCATCATTGGTGAATAACAATAAGCCAGTACTGTTAATATCCAGACGACCCACCATGACCCAACGGTCGTTGGCAATTTGAGGCAAATGATCAAATACCGTAGGACGCTTTTCAGGGTCATTACGTGAACAGATTTCACCCTCTGGTTTATAGTAAATTAATACGCGGCGGCGAATTTCATCTTCAATTTGGAATTGTACTTTACGACCATCGATACGAAGCTCATCACCTGGTTCGATACGTTCGCCAACTTGGGCAATCTGACCATTGATACTGACACGACCAGCAGCAATGACTTCCTCCATATAGCGACGCGAGCCTAACCCGACTCTCGCTAAAACCTTTTGTAATTTTTCACTCATGACAGCACAACCTTAGACATAATGATCAACAGTTCACCTTTCTCAGGACTTCGGCGCATGTGCGTCGAGTGTCATGAATGCTTCCTTGGCGTTCTGCAGGGGAGGCAATTGACCTAGCGAAGCTAAACCAAATGCATTTAAAAATTGGGGCGTTGTGACTAACAACGCAGGTCTTCCGGGTAAATCTCTGAAACCAGATTCTTTAATCCAGTTCCAGTCAAAAAGCGTTCTTAAATTCTGGCTATTGTTGGATACACCACGAATCTGCTCAATATCGGCACGTGTGACTGGTTGATGGTAAGCAATCACTGCGACAGTTTCGAGTAAAGAGGGTGACAACTTGGTTGGGCGCTCTGGCCAAACCTGTGCAATAACATTTCGATATTTGGCACGTACTTGAAATCGAAAACCTTGCGCAGTTTCAATTAATTCGATTGAACGGCCATGCTGTAACATCGCCAGTTGCTGTAAAAATGTGCGTAATTGCTGCTTATTATATTGGTTTTGAAAAGCTTCTTTTAGACGTGCAAGAGAGACTGGTGAGTCACTGGCGAATAAAATCGCTTCAAGTTGCAATAAAACCTCATGATGAATGTCCTCAAACGACATACCTTCATTTTGCTCAAATTGATCTAAACTCATGCAGCAACTCCTTGAATGGTTAAAGGAGCTTCAATACCTGTATGGATAATCTGAATTCTTTGCTGACGTGTCAGTTCAAGCACCGCCATAAAAGTGACCACCATCCCCATACGACCTTGCATGGGATTTAATAATTCAATAAAACTCAATGCCTCACCTGACGCAAGTTGGCTTTCAATAAAGGCTATACGTTCTTCCAATAATACAGGCTCTTGTGCCACAACATGAGTGATGGGCTCAGGGCGGTTGAATACGCAAAATAAAGCATCATGCAAGGCTTCAACATCATAGCCTTCATAAATAGGGGCAATGTGACCAATACTCACGTTAGCGCTAAAAGTATCGCGTTCGAAGATTGGCATCTGTCCCAATCGTTCCGCAGCTTGCTTTATACGTAGATAGGTTTCTAAACGGTCAATTAACTCTTGTTTTGGATCTTTTTCAAATTGATCAACAGCGACTGGTTTCGGGAGCAGTAAACGCGATTTCAAATCTGCAAGTAATGCTGCCATGACCATATAATCAGCCGTGAGCTCAATATTCAGTGATTTCATACTATCCATATAGGACAGATATTGAGTGGCAATCGGAGAAATATCGACCTGTAATAAATCAAAGCCATTTTTTTGAATCAGGTAAATCAGAAAGTCTAACGGGCCTTCAAATTGTTCCAGTAAGATTTCAAACGCGGCGGGCGGTATATATAAATCTTCAGGTATGACTTCCTGCCACTCGTCAAGCACGCGAATGGAAGGAGTGGACTCCAAAGTTTGGGGGAGAATTTGGTTCATTACCGTTATAAGCCACGCGAATTTTCAAAAGCATGAAAGATATAATTTTTTGTGCAAAGAGAGGCACATGCTACCAAGAGCAGCTCTATTCTAATCGAAATTGCCAATTTAATAAATTACCTACTTACAAAAACCTTAAAGTTCTCAGGGTATTTTCTGTATTTATGCAAGATTCCATAGGTCATAGAAAAAACTTATGCTTAAATTAGCAACGGAAATCATTCTTTCTTTCAATTATAAATCATCATGAAACATTATTTAAAAACACAACAGAACCAGTTTGGGCAAACCGTAGGCTTTGCCATTGATCATCAACCCAATCAACCGATTAAGCATAATTTAGATGGGCAATCTGTCAAATTGATTCATATTGCTGGTGAAATTTCTGATCAGGCTGCGAATCAAATTTGGGATGCTGTTGCAACGGAAAAGGATGCGGCTTGCTGGACGTATTTGCCTTATGCCGCGCCGCAAAGCCAATTTTTGTTAAAACAGGATTTGCAAAATTTATTTGGTTTTAAAGGCTCAACTCATTTTTTAATTGAAATTGATGGCGAGGTCCAAGGTTGGATTGCTTTGTTAAATCCAAGGCTGGAACAGGGCGCGATCGAAATAGGCAATGTTTACTTTTCCCATCGAATGAAAAAGTCCAAAGCCTCAACGGAGGTAATCTTCTTACTGTTACAACGATGCTTTGCCCATGGCTTTAGGCGTGTAGAGTGGAAATGTGATGATTGTAATGCACCGTCTAAAGCCGCAGCCTTACGTTTTGGTTTTCAGTATGAAGGTTTATTTCGTCAAGATCGGATGACTAAAGGGCATAACCGTAATACAGCATGGTTTTCAATCATTGATGAAGAATGGCCTGATTTAGAAAAAATCTATCAACAATGGCTCAGTCCAGATAATTTTGATGCACAGGGTTTTCAGAAGCAGCGATTGTCTGACTTTTTTGAAGGCTAATGAGCGATTATTAAAATTCGCTTATGCCTTTTTTAAATAATTCATTATAAAGCAACCATTGATTTTCTAGTCATCGGAAAGTAAGGTTTTTTGATTTATTTTGTTGAATTTAATAAATATTTATAAATAATAGCTCGATTATTAAATGAGTGAGAACTCATAGACTATAAAATTAAATAATGAGGGCTAATATGAATATTAAATTTGTTGCAACGGGCCTAATAATTATTGGTGCTCTATTTTGGGGGACTGAGATATATTGGGCTAAGCAGTTTGAACAGCAGGCCAGAGACCATTTCAAAAGTATGGCTTTTGTACAGCAAATGAATGAGGCTATGCGTCGAGCGGGCTACCCGATTAAAGTGGATGCACTCAATCAATACCCTCATATTTTAGTTTATGTCACTTTAACTGAACCAATGACAGAAAACGTAAATAGAGATGATCTAAGAGGGGAAATGGAAAAAGCACATCATCAAATGACATGCGGTTATTTTGATTATATTCAGGAAAAAGAAGCCAGCGACAAATATAAAGATATTGGCAAAGGGGTTGTGAAAGTTATAGAAGAGGATCAGCCAGCCACAACTTATTTTTTTAAAACTTATGATGGCAATGTGTTGTATGAAAAAAAACAGATACTTTCAGAGTGTTCTGAGTTTTTAAAATTAAAACAAACTATTGTATAGCATTTTGATTTAAGTGAATTGAATATGACTATAGGCAGACGCTACGTTTTCTGTTGGAGACCTCTAGCAGCTTACGACGCTTTCTGCACCCAAGCTGCGTTTTATACAACATTTACTCAAAAGCACTGACATCACCGACACCACGACGTACGACTTCAGGGTTTTCTCCAGATAAATCTACGATACTGGTGGTGGATAAGGTTCCGAATCCACTATCGATAAACACATCAATACGTTTACCCAACTGGTTTTCAATATCAAATGGATCATCCAACGGATCTTTTTGATCAGGCAAAATTAAGGTACTGGTTAACAATGGTTCACCAAGTTCTTTTAATAAAGCCTGTGCAACGGGATTACTTGGAATACGTAGACCAATGGTTTTTTTCTTCGGATGCATTAAACGTTTTGGTACTTCGCTGGTCGCGGGCAAAATAAAAGTCGTAACCGCTGGTGTATTATTTTTTAATAGACGATACATCGCGTTATCGACTTTGGCATAGGTCGCAATATCGGATAAATCACAACACATAATCGCATACTGGTGCTTTGGTCCCAGACCACGAATTTGTGCAATCCGTTCCATTGCGCTCTTATTTCCGATTTGACAACCGATCGCGTATGCAGCATCTGTTGGATAGACCACAACATCACCAGCACGAATACGTTCTACTGCTTGTGTAATTAAACGAGCCTGTGGATTTTCAGGATGAATATGTAAATGCAACATTATTTTAACTCCCTGATTTATACGGCTAAATTCAGTATGAAACTTGTTAGGGGCATGTTGCAAGTCTTAGATGTGATAATTTTGTCATTTAATCGAGGTATTCACGTTTAAATTCATCGAGTTGTAATGGTGTTCCATTGCGGGTAGACACGCAGATGTAATGAATGAAATGTGCGGCATCACGTGGTAATTTTGCTTCCCCAGAAAAATAACGTTGTACTTGCGCAAAGACATGATCTTTAAATTGATCTCCATTACCGCCATCACCTGTTAAGTTATCCAGTGACACACGAAATTTCCGACCAAAGGCAGTCGCAAATAGCCATTCTATGGCTTGAGGTTTAATTTCAACTTGTTCAAACAGGGCCTGTTGTTCTGAACTTCGCCCATCAGGTGCATACCAATAGCCAAGGTCGGAAAGTAGGCGGCGTTGCTCACCAGCAATGCTCCAATGGCTGATTTCATGTAGAGCACTATTGAAGAAACCATGGGCAAATTGGATCTTTGCAGGCTGCTCAGAAGTGGCTGGGAAATATTCTGGTTCAAAATCACCTTTAACAAGTGTGACATTATGGTGGGAAAACCAGTGATTAAAGTGTAAAATAAGCCAATCGACCTGTTCTGGTTCCGTTGTTAACTTTTGCCAAGATGAACGTTGCACTTGATCTAGCGCTAACACAGGAACAGAGGTTGAATGGGTGCTAACAAGTAATGAAGATGTTACTTCAAGTTGCGGCTGCAACAGGTACATTGCTTAATTTACCCCGAGTTCTGTCTAAAGAAGTACAAAATTGTATCTTAATCTTTGACAGAGTACCGATGAATTTGTAGAATTGCCGCCTTAATTATGTCAGCAAATACTTTTCCAAGCCAAATCGAGCCATTTAAATGGGCTGAACAGGGCTTTACATGGTCAGGAACACTGCCATTGTCTCGCTTTGCTCGTATTGCTCGAGAAGCTGTTGGTTCAATTGATGATCAATTGATCAACATAGACTGTAAGCTATCAATGGATATCTATCATCGTATTGTATGGTTAGATGGACATACTGAAGCAAAAGTTCCAATGGTGTGCCAACGTTGTTTGGAAGCCGTTGAAATTGAATTGGTTTCAGATTTTCATTTAGCTTTGATTGATGATGAGTCACTGATAGAGCGATTGGATGAGGATGCTGATTTCATCGTTCTAGGTGAAAGTGAATCTTCAAAAAAAGGTGATTTTGATGCACCTGCAGTGATAGATTTGCTCGCACTATTAGAAGATGAGCTGTTATTGTTGGTGCCTTTATCTCCTAAGCATGATGCTTGTGAGCATAAGCATCAACCTACCACTCCAGATGTTGTCGAAGAGAAACGGGATAATCCGTTTGATGTTTTGGCAGGTCTGAAGGGTAAACTTAACTCATAATTTATGTTATAATGTTGAGTTAAGACAACTGAATTTGTTCTGATCCATTTTTTCGATCTTTGTAAGGAGCCATCATGGCCGTTCAGCAAAACCGTAAAAGTCGCTCTCGCCGTGACATGCGCCGTTCACATGACGCTTTAACCGAGAATGCATTATCTGTAGACCAAACTACTGGTGAAACTCATCGTCGTCACCACGTGACTAAAGACGGTATTTACCGTGGTCGTCAATTATTCGCTAAAGCAGCTGATGCTGAATAATTGAACTATATGCATTAAGCGTTAGCTTAAAGTATAGAAAAAATGGGAGCGAAAGCTCCCTTTTTTGTTGTTTTTCGCAATTATAAAAAGAATTAATCAGTGTTAAATTGCCGCATCGCTAAAGAGTCTATTGTCATTCTCATGTAGAATTATGAGTATTGATAAAATTGGCGGTAGACTAATTTAAGGATTTTTATATGTCGACTAAACGACTTGAGCAGGCTGCTCAAGCAACAAAAACAGCATTTGTTTTTCCTGGTCAGGGTTCTCAAAAAGCAGGTATGCTGGCTGAACTTGCAGAGCAGTTTAGTGTCGTTCAAGATACATTTGCTGAGGCATCAGCTGCACTAGGTTTTGACCTTTGGCAGATTGCCCAAACGGGTGAAGGCTTGGACCAAACTGAAAATACCCAACCTGTGTTACTGACCGCAAGTATCGCGCTATGGCGTGTATGGTTAGAGCTGGGTGGTATTGTGCCGAAATACTTGGCTGGACACTCTTTGGGAGAATACAGTGCGCTTGTTGCAGCGGAAGCAATGAGCTTGGCTGATGCAGTTAAACTGGTTCATTTACGTGGCAAACTGATGCAGAGTGCTGTTCCTTCAGGTGAAGGTGCAATGGCTGCAATTCTCGGTTTGGCTGATGAGAAAGTGGTCGAGCTTTGTAAAAATGCTTCTGCTACAGGTCAAGGTTCAGTTGAAGCCGCAAATTATAATGCGCAAGGCCAAGTCGTAATCGCCGGTAGTACAGCATTGGTTCAGCAGGTAATGGCAGAAGCAAAAGAACAATCAGGGAAAGCAATTGCATTGCCTGTTTCTGTTCCATCTCATTGCACATTAATGAAACCAGCGGCGGAAAAGTTTGCCGAAGCTTTGGAACAAACTGCCATTGAGCTACCATGCCTTCCTGTAATACAAAATGTCAACGCGGAAATCGCGACAGATGTTGCTCAATTACGTCAGGCGTTAACCGCTCAATTGTACCAATCAGTACAATGGACGCGTACGATGCAATATCTGCAAGATCAGAGTATCCAGTACGTGGTTGAATGTGGCCCGGGTACGGTACTGAGTAATCTTGCTAAGCGATTACCGAACATAGAAAAAGCATTTGCCCTTGATAGCAAAGCACGTATGGAAGATGCCCTAAACGCAGTGTTAGTGGCAGAAGGAAAAATTGCATGACACAACAACGAAAAGTTGCGTTAGTGACAGGAGCAAGCCGAGGCATTGGCGCAGCAATTGCACAGCAACTCATTCAAGACGGTTTTTTTGTGGTTGGTACCGCAACTTCTGAAGCAGGCGCGCAAAAGCTGACAGAAAGCTTTGCTGAACATGGGACAGGTGCTGTACTTGATGTTCGCAATGGCGAAGCGATTGATGCACTGGTTTCAGACATCGAGCAAAAATATGGCTCAGTGTTGATCTTGGTCAACAATGCAGGCATTACCAAAGACAACTTGCTGCTGCGTATGTCAGAAGATGATTGGGACGATATTCTCAATATTCATCTAAAAGCGGTTTATCGTTTGTCTAAGCGTGTATTGAAAGGTATGACCAAAGCACGTTTTGGCCGCATTATTAATATTAGTTCAGTGGTTGCACATTTTGCCAACCCTGGGCAAGCGAACTACTCGGCAGCAAAAGCAGGGATTGAAGCATTCAGTCGTAGTTTAGCCAAAGAGATGGGTAGTCGTCAGATTACAGTGAACAGTGTTGCACCTGGTTTCATTGCCACTGAAATGACTGATCAGTTAAGCGAAGATATTCGTAAAAAAATGACTGATCAAGTAGCTTTAAATCGTCTAGGTGAACCTCAAGATATTGCAAATGCAGTGAGTTTCTTGGCGAGCGATAAGGCTAGTTACATTACTGGTACAGTTTTACACGTAAATGGTGGTCTATACATGGCCTAAGTGGCGATGTATAAACTTTTAAAAAATCTTATATTCAATTAAACTAGTGGCAAATTAAAACGCCACAAGCAATGAGGAGAATTCCTGTGAGCGATATCGAACAACGCATCAAACAAGCAGTAGCTGAACAATTAGGTATGCGTGCTGAAGAGATTAAAAACGAAGCATCTTTCATGGATGACTTAGGTGCTGACTCTTTAGATTTGGTTGAACTTGTAATGTCTTTTGAAAATGATTTTGACATCACGATTCCAGATGAAGATTCAAATGAAATCACAACTGTTCAATCTGCAATCGATTACGTAACTAAGAAACTTGGTTAATCATCTTGCATGATCAAAAGCCACCGCAAGGTGGCTTTTTTGTGTTTGTATGTTTTGCAACAGAATGTTTTTCATTAAGTTCTATCGAATATACATATATTTACAAGACCGCGTTAAATTGAAACTCGAGTGTTTTATTTTTTCTGTATAACTAGATGTAGGTCATTTTGACTATTATGCATTAATAATTACAGAGGAAATAACAATGGGTCTTTTTGATTTTGTTAAAGGTATTGGTAAGAAAAATACAGCACCAGCTGAACCGCAAGCTGCACCAGCAACGCCAGCTGAACCATCAGCTCAAGAGATTGCGAATAAATTATTAGGTTTGATTAAAAGTTTAGGTCTTCCGATTGATGGTTTGTCGGTCACATATAATGGCAATACCGATACGGCAACGATTAAAGGGCAGGTTAAAACCCAAGCAGATAAAGAAAAGATTGTACTTGCTGTCGGAAATATTGATCATGTTGCACAAGTTGATGATCAACTTACCGTGGAAACACCTGAGCCAGAAAGTAAGTTTTATACCGTGAAATCAGGAGACAATTTGTCTAAGATTTCAAAAGAATATTATGGTGATCCAAACCAGTACAATAAAATTTTTGAAGCAAATCGTCCATTACTCAAAAATGCAGATGATATTTTCCCTGGTCAAGTACTCCGTATTCCACAGTAATTGATCCGAAATAAAAAAAGGCGCGAGATGCGCCTTTTTTTATTAAAGATTCATTTGTTCAGGGATGCTTTAAAAGCGTTTTGGAATCTTTTGCCCATTCGGTACTGGTGTTTCTGCATGTTTTAACACACCAAATAACCATGTTTCAGCATGTTGAACCGCAATTTTAAGCGAATCACCGAGTGCTAAACGTCCTGCAATAAAGCTTGCCAATGAACAACCTGAACCGTGGTATTGACCTTCTAAGCGTGGGCAGCGGCTTTCTGCAAGCATTTTCCCATCAGCATAGAGCACGTTGCGGATATGATCAGGCGTATCTTCGTGCCCACCTTTGACCAATACTGCTTTTGCACCCATTTCAAACAGTTCATGTGTGGCCTGTTCAATATCATCAAGACCTGTTAAGGCTCTTAACTCAACGGTATTTGGCGTGATCACCGTTGCTAAAGGAATCAACTCCACGAAGGCTTTGACTAATGTCGCTTGGTCACCCAATGAACCGCCGCTATTTGCCACTAAAACGGGATCTAGGACATATAAATAATCTGGATGTTCTCGTAAAAACTCGGCTAATGCAGCAATATTATCAGTTGTGCCTAACATGCCTGACTTTACACATTTAATCGGTAAGTCGCTGACCACGGCATTGGCTTGTGCCAGCAATAATTCCTTTGAAGTGGCTTCAAAACCAAATACTTGCTGTGAGTTTTGAATCGTCAGCGCGGTACATGCAATGGCAGCATGCGCACCACTTTGCCCAATTGCTTCAATATCTGCTTGTAAGCCAGCACCACCAGATGGATCTAGTCCTGAAAAACAAAGTACGGTCGGACGCACTGCAATTTCCTTTTATTCTGCAATCTACGGTAGTATAGGGAAGTTTCGAGAAACTCTCGACTGCGTTGTGTAAGACTGTAAGAGATTGAACGAATGACGATCAAAAATATTCTCATCGATTTAGATGGAACCTTAACAGACCCTAAAGCTGGGATTCATGGTTCAATTCGTTTTGCGCTAGAAAAATTAGGTCAACCTTTGGCAAATGACATAAATTTGGATTGGACGATTGGCCCACCTTTAAAAGCATCTCTGGCAAAATTACTCAATACTCAAGATGATGATCTGGCTGAGCAGGCATTGCTGGCTTATCGTGAGCGTTTCTCAGTGACTGGTTTATTTGAAAATGAAGTATATCCAACGGTCGTTGAGACGTTGCAGCAATTGCAATCACAAGGCTATGCTTTGTTTTTGGCGACAGCAAAGCCTACAGTTTATGCGAAGCAAATTTTGATTCATTTTGATCTAGCTCGGTATTTTACCGAAATGTATGGCAGTGAATTGACTGGTGAGAGAGCCAATAAGGCGGATTTAATCGCTTATATTCTGGAACAACAGCAGTTAGATGCACAGCAATGTATTATGGTGGGTGATCGCCAATATGACATTATTGGTGCACGTGCCAATGAGATTGAAACCATTGCTGTGAATTATGGTTATGGCACGGCAGAAGAGTTGGCTCAAGCACAACCTGTGATCCAAATTTCGCAATTTAGTCAGTTGATTGAAGCTGTTGCTGAATTGAACGCCGAGCGAAAAGTTTCATAAAACGAATTGTAAAAAGCCTCGATGATTCGAGGCTTTTTTATCTCTAATTAGACATTGTGTTTTAAGCGGTATTGCACCAGTTCTTCAATGCTAATCACAGTTAAACCATGGGTTTGTGCATAAGCAAGCACTTGAATACCAGAAGCCATAGAGCCATCAGGATTGGTCAATTCACACAATACCCCAGATGGTTTTAAACCTGCTAGACGTGCTAAATCAATTGTACCTTCCGTGTGACCACGACGGCTTAACACACCGCCTTCACGCGCACGTAAAGGAAATACATGACCTGGACGGCTTAAGTCACTCGCTACTGCGCCATCTTTGGTTGCAGCTAAAACTGTGGTGACACGGTCTTTGGCAGACACGCCTGTGGTTACACCTTGTGCCGCTTCAATCGTTACTGTAAATGCTGTTTTAAATTGGCTGGAATTGTCGACGACCATGGGTGGAAGTTCTAAATGATCAGCTAAGGCTTCTGTTAAGCATAAGCAAACAATACCTGAACCATCACGAATCATTTGCGCCATGGTTTCGACAGTTAAAGTTTCAGCAGCAATAATCAAGTCAGCTTCGTTTTCACGATCAAAATCATCCATCACCAATACAGGTTTGCCTTGGCGGATATCTTCTAAAGCTTGTTGAATACGTTGTTCAGCAGGGGAAAGGGCTGAAAAGAAAAGTTCGGGTTGGATTAAACTAGACATAATGAAACGCTCTCGTAAATTGGATACGGTTGAACATTTCAGGACTGATGTAAAAAATAAGCGTGCACAAAAACAACGCAAAAAGCGTATTTCAGTGGTTTCGTCTTCTTTCATCCGGACTATACCGTCGGCTTTGGTCTCTCACCAAATCTGCGAGTATATAAAAATATATACAGGCTCGTGGGCTGATTAGGTCATTTGATTAGAATGCCTAACTTACCACCGGTGGGGAATTTCACCCCGCCCTGAAGCGATGTGCTTCGATTATAGTCGGATTTTTATGAGAAAAGGCAACTTTTTATAGAATGAATCGTTCTATAAAAATGAAAAAATTTGCTGAGAAGTAGCTCTAGTTTTTCTATCGATCTGTGAAACTGGCAATGGATTTAAATTGAGCATACACTCGAAAGATAAAACAACAATAATTTAAGGAGTCGATAAATGGAGCAAGCAGATAAGACAGAATTAGAACGATTGGCACAACAATTACGTCGGCCTGTGATGAGCCTTCAGCCATTTTCACAACTCTCTAATCATGATTTGGCTTGGCTCAATCAACAATTACAACAGGCCATCAAAAATGAAGATCAGAAAATGAATCGTAGTGTGTACCAAACACCTTTTTTTCTTCGTTGGCTGTTTCGAAAAAATAAAATGAGGGAATAGCATGACTCGATTGGCAGTACAGGCAGAGTTGATTAAGCTTGCTCGCATTTTGCAGGTATCAGAGCAAGAATTAGAGTTTATGCAGTCTTTGGCCCCTGAAAACCTTAGACAGTTTCGGTTTGCGATATTAGAGCGACTACAAAATCGTCAGAAAAAGCGTTTCCGTTATCTAGCAGCATGGGTGAGTTGGTTACCACGTTGGGTGAGTATTTTCATGGTTAAACACTTTTTAGAACCATTTATTGTCGCCCAGATTGCAGTGTATTTATCTACAGAAAACTCTTATCGAATAGCGAAGCATTTACCTGCAAAAACCATAGCTGCAATTGCTGTTTATTTAGATCCTCGACTGGCAAGAGAACTACTTGGCTATCTCACTACACATCAAATTACCGACATTACTCAAGTTCTATTAGAGCAGCGGGACTTTGTGACGATTGGTCGTTTTGTGAGTATGTTATCTGATACCGTTTTACAAGATGTTGCACAGGTCGTTGAAAGTGAAAGCGATCTATTGGAAATTGCTTTTTATATTGAGTCCCGTGAGCAAATCGATCATTTAGTCCATGTTTTGCCTAAGCAGCGCATCGAGCAAGCCTTATTGATTGTGGGTGATCCAGCCCAGCGGCTGGTCTGGCCTAAAGTTTTGGCTTTAATGAGCTATATCAGTTATGGACTTAAGCAGGAGCTTGGTGATTTGGCTGTTCAGCAAGGGGAATCCGTCGTGAATGCGATTATTCAAGCCACACAGGAAGATCAATTGTGGGAAGATATGTTGCCTGTAGTGGCTTGTTTGTCGGCACAAGCACAGAGCTTTGTTGCTAATTTACCGACATTAAGAAGAGTAGAGATTATTCGGAGTATTGTAGAGGCGGCTGATCGTTGTGATTTATGGACGGATATGCTGGTTATTGTGAATTATATGCAAGATGAGGCAAGGGAGGTTGTTGCCACGGCGATTGCCCAAATCGATGAGCAAGTCCTGCATCATATTGCCTATGCATCATTACTACGCTCACAATGGGAAGTTACTTTCGACATTATGCGACGTATGCCAATCGACAAGCAGCAGCTATGTCATCGTATTCTAGATGGTTATATGCAGCAGTTAGATCCAGAAACCTATCAATATTTAGATGGCCTATTGGATCGTTATCAGATTCATTCGGCTTAAGCACTTGGCAACGTTTCTCGAATTGGCAATAAGGTTTCTAGGGCATGCTCATAGCCACGTTCGATTAGTTCATCTAATTTATGCCAGTCAAACATACCAATACCTTCAATTGGCATACGGATATGTAAATTGGCGCGTTCAATTGCCGCTGTTTGTATCATAGTATCACTCGCAAGGGTCGCGGTACGCATTAAAATCTCTGCCAAACGTGGTGCATGTAGAAGCTTATCTTTGATGATTTTATTCCAGTTCAATAATGCACTTTGATCTGGTTCTTCTAAACCAATTCCTGGGACTCGAATATCATCATGCAAGCTGACATTGCTAGCAATAATGGTGCCTCGCTCTAGGTTTTGCATAACATCTGTGGGGAGATTGTTAATTACACCGCCATCACAGAGCAGGTTTTCATGCCAAGCAACAGGAGGAGCAACACCCGGCACACTCATGCTGGTTCCGACCCAAGTCGCCAGTTCACCTTGATCATGAATCACTGCTTGACCTGTCGTAAGGTTGGTTGAAATACAGTAATAGGTCTGCCTGAGCTCTTCAATTCTACGACTTCCAAAGATGGCCTGTAATCGGGTATGGAAACGTTGCCCACGAATCAGTGAAACGCGAGGCATGGTGTAATCATTGAGGTAATTTCGTGCGACAAAAGTTTCATAAGCAATATGGGTCATTTCCACACTATCAAAACCACAGGCGACCAGCGCCGCCACAAATGCCCCCATACTGGTGCCCCCAACAATATCAATCGGGATATGTAGTTGTTCAAGCGCACGAATTAAACCAATATGGGCAAAGCCACGTGCACCACCACCACCAAGTACCAAGCCAACGCCTTGGCTGGAGATCTGACGAGCGACGGCGCAGATATCGGCCTGTGCCCATGGGTGAATAAAGTAGTGGGCGCGGGCATGATAGAGCTGTTTCCAAATCAATGTATGCGGAGATGGGTCTCCTTCGGAACGCAGTAAAACCAATTCAATTGGACTTTGCCAATCATGCTGATTCAATACATCCGATAGTCTGGTTTGAGTGGGTGTTTGGTTGGCCTCCGCCAAAATCAATATTCGATCAGCTTGATGTAAACAGCGTTTCGACCATTCATCATCACTGCAATCCGCAGCATAGAGTACATAACAGTGTTTTTCCTCTAAATTGGCCAGCCATTGGCGTAGTTTTAAATCTTCACTACTGTAATCTAATGGGGTTTGGCTAAAACCTACCCCAAATAACGCATCAATATGTGCAGCAGTGACTAAACGAACTTGAGGCCAACGTTGTAAGTGCTCGGTCAGTTTTTCTGCCAGATGTGTGGCAGGGATATGTGCGGATACAGGAATTACTGAAAGTGTACGACTGTGTCCCATTGCATGACAATGTTGTAATTCGGGTTGCGAGCGGTGAATGATGAGTCGAGATAAAGCAAATAACACTTTGGGGTGTTGGTGAATGAAATCTAGAAATTGTTGTTGTGGAATACCGAGTAGAGCAGTGTCACGGACTGCATTGACTGTACCTTGATGAGGTTGATTGGAAATGACACCTGTTTCGCCAACAATATCATGGCGACCAAAATACGTCAGTAAGCCTGCCGAAGTGGTCAATTTGACCCGACCATAAGCAACAATATACACATAATCGGCAATATCATGTGCACAATAAAGCTGCTGTCCTGTTTGTAAATGACGAATATGACAGTGAGGCACCAAGCTTTCTAGGGTGGTGTGATCGGAATCAGCAAAGAGGCTAACTTTGCTAAGAAGATGAGTAATATCCATATTGTTCAAATTATCATTATTGTCTTCTTATTGAACAAATTTTGGTGCTATTTTACAAGTTTGCTTGCGTAAAACTTGGCCTTATTTTTCAGTGTTTTTGTATTTTGCCCTAGAGGATGAATGGGCTGTGTTTGTGCAATAAAAAAGCCAGTTCATATTGACTGGCTTTTTGAGAATCTTTATAGGTCTTATGCAATTTGTACAGGAATACAGTTTGCAGTGTGGTTCACTGTATTGTCTGGGTTTGCATAAACTAAACGTGGTTTGTGAAGATTGGCTTCGACTTCAGTAAAGTCACCGAAAGTCGCAATAATCACTAAATCACCAACATCAGCTTGATGGGCTGCGCCACCATTCACTGAAATAATACCTGAGTCATCTTCACCACGGATTGCATAGGTGGTGAAACGTTTGCCGTTAGTGACGTTCCATACGTGGATTTCTTCGTATTCACGAATCCCTGCTAAGTCCATTAATACGCCATCAATTGCACAAGAACCTTCATAATGAAGCTCTGCATGAGTCACAACTGCACGGTGAATTTTACATTTTAATAAACGAGATAGCATGGCTAGCGTCTCCTGAGTAAGACCTAAGATGATTATCTTATGGTTGACTTGTCACGTTTTCCGCGGGCTATAGGCGGTTTGATGCGCATTTTGCGCTTAAAAATGCAATATGGCAAGCGGGATTGATCAACAATTCAGTTTAAGCGGGTTTGTAAGCGTTAATTTGATTCATTGCCTGTGACACTTGTCCATCAACAAGCATTTTCACTTGAGATAGGGCATGGTCAATGGCTGCATCCATTAAGCCTTGTTCACTGCTAGGCGCTTTACCAAGCACATGACCAGAAACGCGTTCTTTGGCACCCGGATGACCAATTCCAATACGTAGACGATGGAAATTAGCACCGATATGCGGGACGATATCGCGGAGACCATTATGTCCACCGTGTCCGCCACCTGTTTTCAAGCGAATAATGCCAGGATTCATATCCAGTTCATCATGCGCAATCAGGATTGCTTCAGGTGCAACTTGATAAAATTTAGCGAAAGGGACAACACTTTGACCAGAACGGTTCATAAAAGTGGTAGGAAGTAATAAACGGACATCATGACCTTCGATTTGGCCACGACCACTGTATCCATGAAACTTTGGATCAGCTTTTAAAGAAATGCCATAACGATCTGCAAGCTGTTCAACGAACCAGAAACCTGCATTATGGCGGGTTTGGGCATATTCCTTTCCAGGATTGCCCAAACCAACAATTAGCGAAATATTTGACACTAATTTACGCCTTTAACACTTATGCACGTTTGAAGTCAGCGTGCATAGGCGTGTTTTTAGCAGGGTGGCGTTGTAACGCTTGGATTTTAACGTTTTCAACTTTGTCACCGATTTTGATTTCGATAACTTCTTCGAAGAAAGCGTTGTTTTCTAAAGCTTTAACGATTTCACGAAGCTCTAAAGTAACGGCTACAGGCTCAGCGCTACCACCATAGATGATTGCTGGGATTTGAGCAGCGTGGCGAAGGCGGCGGCTCGAACCTTTCCCTTGTTGTGCTACTTCACGTGCTTGAGCGTTTAATACGAAGTTTGCCATGGGCATATCCTCATTGAGTTTGAGTAACTAAACTTGCGACCAGTTTAGTGATAGAAAAACCCTAGCGAGCTAGGGTTTAAGAAAAAAAGCTGGGCTATTATAGATAACTATCGAACATTGCGCTAATAGATTCTTCGTTATTGATACGACGAATTGTTTCAGCAACCATGCTAGCAACAGAAACTTGGCGAATTTTACCTAAGCTTAGTGCTTCATCTGAAAGAGGAATTGTGTCAGTAACAACAAGTTCATCAATGACAGAGTTACGAAGGTTATCAATGGCTTTGCCAGATAAAACAGGGTGAGTTGCATAAGCAACAACACGACGAGCACCAAATTGTTTTAGTGCATCGGCCGCTTTGCAAAGCGTACCTGCTGTATCTACCATGTCATCGACGATCACACAGTCGCGATCTTTAACATCACCAATCAAATGCATCACTTGTGATTCATTTGCTTTTTGACGACGTTTATCAATGATAGCCAAATCGATATCACCCATTTGTTTAGCAACAGCACGGGCACGAACCACACCACCAACGTCAGGCGAAACAACCACAAGATTGTGGTGTTGTTGCTGGCGTAGGTCAGCGAGTAATGCTGGCGTACCGTAGATGTTATCAACTGGGATATCGAAGAAACCTTGAATTTGGTCTGCGTGCAAGTCAATCATTACTACACGGTCAATACCAACAGTTGTCAGCATGTCTGCAACAACTTTCGCAGTAATCGGTACACGAGCAGAGCGTGGACGACGATCTTGGCGAGCATAACCAAAGTAAGGAATGACAGCAGTGATACGACCAGCACTCGCACGACGCAAAGCATCAGCCATCACCAAGATTTCCATTAGGTTATCATTGGTAGGGGCACAAGTAGACTGGACGACAAAAACGTCTTTACCACGAACATTCTCAGTAATTTCAACTGAAATTTCACCATCAGAGAACTTGCTAACAGAAGCAGCACCTAAAGGAATATGTAAATGGCTTACGACTTTTTGAGCGAAATGTGGATGAGCACTTCCACTAAAAACGACAAGATTGGGCATGAAGCACCCTTGGCGGTTGGCTTATAATGAATTTGGATGGCAGGGGCGGCTGGATTCGAACCAACGGATGCCGAGATCAAAACCCGGTGCCTTACCACTTGGCGACGCCCCTAATGCGGCAGAACTTTAAAGGTTTTAAAAGATAATGTCAATATATTTGAGCAAATATCAATATAAAACAAGTCTGTCTAAGATATGGCAGGGGCGGCTGGATTCGAACCAACGGATGCCGAGATCAAAACCCGGTGCCTTACCACTTGGCGACGCCCCTAAATTCGATACTATGTAATGGCAGGGGCGGCTGGATTCGAACCAACGGATGCCGAGATCAAAACCCGGTGCCTTACCACTTGGCGACGCCCCTAAATATTACATGTATCTACA
>NZ_KB850211.1:367065-628988 GCF_000369845.1 Acinetobacter higginsii
GTATCTACAGATGAAAATTGGCAGGGGCGGCTGGATTCGAACCAACGGATGCCGAGATCAAAACCCGGTGCCTTACCACTTGGCGACGCCCCTAACAGGTAACTTCAAAATGTCTTAGAGGTGATTCTGCTAAACTGTTGACCAAGTAAGCTTTACAAGGCGCGTTTTGCAAAATTTGCTCTATATCCATTTCATCGGTTACTTCAGTAAAAACACAAGCACCTGTACCTGTAAGCTTTGCTAGACCAAATTGATCTAAATACTGCATTGCTTCATCTACTTCAGGGTATAACTGTCGAGCCAGAGGTTCAAAGTTATTTCCAAAATTAGAAGGTTGTAACTGATAGGCGCAAAATGTAGTGATCTTAGAATCTCTTGTCAATGTTTTTTGTGAAAAAAGCTGTTGAGTGCTGATAAAACAGTCAGGTTTTAAGATTATGAATTTTTTTTGAGCTAAGTCTATGAATGATAAATGTTCACCGATGCCTTCAGCCCATGCATTACGACCTAAAACAAAGATCGGAACATCCGCTCCAAGCTGTACGCCATAATCGGCTAATTGCTGTTCATTTAAGCCGCATTGCCAGAGCTGATTCAGTACAATCAGTGTGGTTGCTGCATTGGATGAACCACCACCGAGACCAGCACCCATTGGAATATTTTTTTCAATGCTGATAGTTAGCCCACAGATTTTTTTTGCATGTGGTTTGAGTAGCTGTGCAGCACGATAGATTAAATTTTGTTCAAGAGTGACTTCGTTCAGACCCTCAATTTGAATGATTTGCTCTGAGCATTGCTCAAAAGTCATCCAGTCATATAGATCAATCAGTTGAAAAATAGTCTGTAATTCATGATAACCATTGTCACGACGACCTGTAATATGCAGAAACAAGTTCAATTTTGCAGGGGAAGGCACTCTAATCATAAAAACAATCTAAATCATCGGTTTTGAATCACCATTGTAATACGGTTTTCTTTGTTATCGACAAGTGCTTGCTTCAATAAAAGTTTATTGGGAAGGGTTTGCGCATCGTTATAGCTAAAATCAACCGTCCAGCCATCTTCAACTAACTGCTTTAGACGATTACTTTCATCTTTATTCACTTGTGCATCTTGAGTCGCAGGCTTAGCTTGTACCCAATAAGCGAGATGCATAATCGGTGCTTGCCAACCAGTTGCTTTCTCAAGTAACTCTTCAGGTGTTTCAGCCGTAATTAGACCTGTTTTGGCACTGTTTAATGTCACTTCACCCGGTTTACCTTCGATCTGGGTTTTACCAACTCCTAAAATTCCAGTGAGTTCAATATCAAACTGATCCTGTTGTTGAACCCATGTGAAAAAAGCACTGCCAGATTGTTGTGGTGTGCGGACACCGATTTTACCTTGTAAGCTAAAATTATTTTCATCTTGAACTTGTGGTGATGCAATCACTTTATTTGGCTGACTTAAATGTTGGCAACCAGTTAAAAATAGAACGCTACTACTACAAACGGTGATGCATAATTTTGAAAACAAGTGCATGAATTTAACTCTTTTTTACGGTGATGGGTAAGATTAAGCTATCAAGTTGTTGTAATTGTGGGGCATTGGCATGTTTTTGTTTCAATTGCTGTAACACCTCGCTAAATTGCGTGAGTGCGCCTTGCATATATAGGGCTTTAGCATAACGAATACCAATATTGACATTCTCACTCAGCGAATACGCTTGGCCCAAGACTTTGGATGCGGTATCGAAATCATTTTGTAAAAAGGCGATATAGCCTAAGGTGTCTAGGATAGATGCCTGTTCTGGGGCAAAATCTAACGCTAGTTCTGCATATTTACGTGCTTCTTTAAGGCGACGGTTTTGTAGTGCCAGTGTATAGGCATAAGCATTGAGATAGGTTGGGCTATTGGGCTCAATTATTAAGAGTTGCTTTAATGTTTTGTCTAATTTATCTCGATCGGTATATGGGTCGAGTAATAATACTTCGGCATAAATCAATTCAGGATCGTCGGGTAGACTCTTAATTGCTTCATCCAGTAAGGCCAAAGCCGCCTTTTTATTATCCATCTTCTTTAAAATATCGGCTTGTGCTTGATATAAGAAACTGGCATGTTGTGGATAGTTGACTCGTTCTTGGGTCAAGAAGCGTAAGGCATCATTCAGTTGACCTTGTTTTTCAAAGATCGCAATCATATTGCGTCGAGAAACGATATATAAACTACCATCGACTAGGCGATAGTATGCTTTTGCAGTTTCATAATGTTGTTTACGTTGTGCATTGATCGCAAGGTAATAATAAGCCTCATTTTGGTATTTTGCCGATGAGCGCAATTCAACCAGATATTGTTCGGCTTTTTCGTATTGCTTTAAGTCAATACTGGTCAAGCCTGCAATAAAGAGCGCTTCTTCTGCCTTGGGATGATCTTTAATAATATCTTCAAGTTTATCCAAGGCTTCTTGTTGCTGATTAATTTGAATGTAATAGCGCGCTTCCGCCATTCGTACATCAATATTATTCTTATTTTTGCGACTGGCTTGAGCAAACCATTTTTGAGTTTCCTCATCATTGCGCAAAGCCATCAATAAGTTAGCTTTCATTAAAATGAAACTGGTTGATTTTGAACGTTTGCGTAATGCACGATTAATATTATTCAGTGCTTGTTCATACAAACCATCTTGCGCTTCTAAACCTGCAATTAAAGCGAGAATAGAAGGGTTGTTGCGCTCCTCACTGGCACGGAGCGCATTGAGTAGAATCTCACGATCTTGTGCCTGTTCAGGTGCAATACCCGCCAAAATCTGTTCAAGATCGGCAGTAGGATCAATATTGAGAATCTTATCCAGCGTCTTGGCTGCTAACTCATATTCATGTGTTTTTAACGCGATATGAGACAAATAGAACAGGGCTGGAACATCTTTGGGTTCTTGTTCAACCCAATGCGTGGCAATATTTAAAGCAGCTTGTAAATCATTGTATTCTAAAGCAATGTCTAAGGCACGTTGTTTAATGGTGGTTGAGTTACTACGAATCGCAAGCACAGTATAATTATGTAGTGCCGTTGCAATATCGTCATAAGCAAGAGAAAATTCAGCAATCATGCTCTGTTGCAGTGCATGCTCAAAGCTCTTATCTGCATACATGTCGTGTATTGCTTGTGCAGAGACATAAGAGCTCATGCTACCTAACAACAAGATTGTGGTAGAATACCGTCTAATCGTCTTGCCGCTAAAAAGGGTACGGCGATATAGCTGACGCAATTTTTATTGATCCAAAGTAATGCTTTTTATGACACCGATGTTGCACAATAACATAAATTTAGCGAAATGATGATCTGATATGTCTTTCTTTGCATTGGGCGTCAACCATCAAACAGCCTCTGTTGAACTTCGCGAACAAATTGCTTTCAATGCAGAGCGATTAGCTGCGCTATTGCTTGAGCAAAACCAACATGCATCACTGAATGATTTAGTGGTGGTGTCGACCTGCAATCGTACCGAAGTGTATGCCATGACTGAGGATGCGGATAGCGTCCTGAGTTGGCTGGCCCAAGTGAATAATATTGATGTAAAACAGTTAATTCATCATGTTTATCGTTACGAAAATGCCCAAGCAGTTACACATTTAATGCGTGTTGCCAGTGGTTTAGACTCGCTGATGCTGGGTGAGCCGCAAATTTTAGGGCAAGTGAAAAGTGCATTGGCGCTGTCAAAAGATGCAGAAACTGTTTCGCCTGAATTGAATAGTGTCTTTGAATATGCCTTTTATGCAGCAAAGCGCGTCCGTTCTGAAACCTCGGTAGGAAGTCATGCTGTTTCAATGGGTTATGCGGTTGCGCAACTGGCCTCACAAGTGTTTAGCCACACGGAAAAACTCACCGTGATGGTGGTCGCGGCAGGCGAGATGAACACCTTGGTTGCCAAACATTTGGCCGAAATGGGGGTTGCTAAAATCCTGATTTGTAACCGTAGCCGCGAACGTGCAGATCTGTTGGCACAAGAAATTGCCCATCAAGTTGATGTGGAAATTATTCCCTTTGCTGAGCTTGCACAAAACTTGCATAGAGCGGATGTCGTCTCTAGCTGTACAGGTAGTTTGCATCAAGTGATTGAATATTCAGACGTTAAAGCTGCATTAAAAAAGCGTCGCTATCAACAAATGTTGATGGTCGATTTAGCCGTTCCACGTGACATTGATCCGAAAGTTGAATCATTAGATAACGTCTATTTGTATGGTGTTGATGACTTACAAAGTGTAATTGATGAAAACCTAGCGCAACGTCGTCAGGCCGCAGTTGAAGCTGAGATTATGGTCAATCAATTGGCGACCCAATTGATGACCCAACAAAAGGTTAAAGAGGCGAGTGGTACCATTCAAGCTTATCGTCAGCACAGTGAAGAAGTGAGTCAAAAAGAATTGGCGCATGCTTTAGAATCGTTGCAACATGGAAATACTGCTGAACAGGTCTTACAAGAGTTTGCACATCGTCTGACCCAAAAGTTGATGCACCCAACCTCAATTTTACTTAGAGAAGCAGCTAAGGCTGAAAATCCAGATTACTTTGAATGGCTACAGCAACATCTACAAGATGTGTTTGAACATGAGCGTAAGCCACGTCAGTAATAGGGAATTAAGACAATAAACGCAAACTAATCTGTTTGGTCAATTCATTCAGTTGTTGACGTAAATTACGCGATTCAATTAAAGAAATTGGCGATTTGAGTTTTAAGCGCAAATACTTCTCTTGTAGCCCTAGCGCATATTCTTTCGCAAGTTTATCGGCAACTTCAGGTGCTTGGGTTAAGGATTGGATATTGGTACGCTGCATAATATCCGCCAGTTCATGGCTATAACTACTACAAGCGCCCAGCACATAATAGGTTGCAAGTTCCTGATCATCAGGAAGATCATCAAATACAATATTCAGTGCCGCTAAAATCTTCGCCAATAATTCATTTTGATCAATCACCGCGCGTAGCTCTTCAAAATGAATATACAGAAAGGGATGATGCATCAGAATTGCTACCGCAAAATCTTCATCTTTGGTCTGAATATTAAAAGATAAAGAGGCATCATGACTGATTTGTGGCGTGAAGCGTTTGCCTAGACCGAGTTTTTCACGGAAAGACTGACTCAGCAGATAACGGAATGAGCCATGTTTGGGCAGTAGTTCTGTCAATTCACGCAGTTCACCCATGACCAGACTTTTACCTTCGGGTGTACTGACGTCATGCTGTCCTGTTAAATGGGCAAACACAAAGTCTGATAACAGTGGTGCTTGCTGTAATAATTTTTGGAAATTTTCTAAGCCTTCGCGACGAATCAGTGAGTCTGGATCGTGCTCATTCGGAAGCACAAAGAATTTTAGTTCACGACCATCATTGAGTAGTGGCAGTGCAATTTCCAAGGTGCGTCGAGCCGCCTTTTGACCTGCGGCATCTCCATCAAAGGCAATCGTAATTCGAGAATTTTGTTTAAACAGGGTGGTTAAATGATCGGCATTACTGGCCGTTCCCAGTGTCGCCACTGCACCATTGATCCCATATTGCTGTAAGGCAATGACATCCATATAACCTTCGACCATCAACCAATCATTGGCTTTGAGTTTACGGCCTTCGTATAGACCATAGAGTAGCTGATTTTTATGGAATACTTCCGAATCAGGTGAATTGATATATTTCGGTTTAATCTCATCGTTTAAGGCACGACCACCAAAACCCACCACACGGCCTTTATGATCGCGGATCGGGAAAATCACCCGTTCACGTAATAAATCGAAATCTCGACCGCTATCACTGGAACGAATTAAGCCCAGTTGTTTTAAACCTTCAATATCTTGTGGGAAGGCTTTTTCTAAATGTTGCCAATCCTCTGGTGCATAGCCTAAGCGCCAAAATTGAATGGTTTGTATGGATAAACCACGCTGTTTGAAATAGTTTTGTGCCTTTTGACTATTAGGGAGTTGGCGTTCGTAGAATTGCGCCACATTTTCTAACAAGTCGTAGAGATTACCTTCTTGTACTTGCTCTTGAATGTTAAATGAAGGATCAAACTGCGCAAAAGGATCATCCATATAGTGATCCATATCAACAAAATGATCGTCCAGCGCTTCCTGGATAGAAGGAGCTGGTGCTGTTGATTCTTGCGGGGTTTGTGTGATTTGCGGAGCTACAGCCTGTTGTGGGCTGCGTTTATAGGATAATTTTTTATTGTCGTGATTATCTTTGGGTAATTCGATGCCTGTCTGATTAGATAAATCTTTCATTACATCGACAAAGTTACGGCTATCAATGTCCATCAAAAAGCGAATGGCATTGCCATTGGCTTGGCAACCGAAGCAATGATAGTACTGCTTATCTCGATAAACATGGAATGAGGGAGACTTTTCCTGATGGAAAGGACAGCAACCCGAATAAGTACGTCCTGTCTTTTTTAACTTCACACGTTGACCGATCAGATCGACAATGTCGGTTCGATCTAAAATTTGATCAATCGTATGTTGTGGAATTGCCATGTGTGTTTAACCATTTAAGACAGGGAGTAGAACATTGTTGCGCTGCAAAATGTCAGGAATCATTGTTGCATAAAATAAAAAACAGGCAAGGGAGACTTGCCTGTTTGATGTATCAGATGATTGCAAATTAGTTTGCAGCATCGTCCTCAGATGTATTGCTCGCTTCTGGCTTATCTAATAGACCAAAGCTTAAACGGTTTTTCCAACTCGGTTTATTTTCCGTGGTTGCTGCTGGTGCTTCAGGTGCTACCACTGGAGCAGGTGTGGCTTGTTCAGTTTCAGGTTTATCAAACAAACCGAAGCTTAAACGGTTGGTTAAGCTGCGTTGTTCAGTATCGCTGCTTACTTCATCTTTTTTCGTTTGAACCGTTTTAGATTCACGACCCAACAAACCTAAAGTTGCACGATTCACCCAACTACCTTCTTTACGTGCAGCACGTAAATTCACTTCACCATTCGATTTTACGAGATTTGGATAGTTGAGTTTTAAGATATCAATATATTGCTGAGAGGTCGCATTATCGCCAAGTTTTTGATAGCTATAAGCCAAAGTCGCTAATGCTTCAGGCGTTTGTGGTGTTTGCGGATAGTGTTCAATCACCCATTGCGCGCGCTCAGCAGCAGCAAGCCATGCTTTACGTTCAATGTTGAAACGCGCTGCGTTCATTTCGCTTTCAGCCAGTTCTTGACCAATAAACTTCATACGCTGTGCAGCATCAACCGAATATTGACTACTTGGGAAGCGACGAATCAGTTCCACGAAGTTTTGATAAGCAACTTTGACATAGCTCACATCACGGTGTGATTGCTGTAAAGAAGTATAGCGAATCAAACTGTCGTAATTCATTTCCATGTTGGCTACGCCACGAACATAGTAGGCATAATCAACATTTGGATGTTGAGGATTTAAGCGAATGAAACGATCTGCAAGTGCAATCGTACCTTCATAATCTTTTTGCTTGAATTTCGCATAAAGCAGCTCAAGTTGAGCTTGTTGCGTATATTGCCCAGTTGGATAGTACGTGTCTAAAGCTTCAAGTGACTTGACGGCATCGGTATATTGATTGCGTTCAAGCGATTTTATTGCTTTTTCAAAATAAACTTGTTCACTTGATTGTGGTCCTTTATCCACCACATCTTTCTTACTTGGATTGCTGCTACAGCCCACAAATGCAGACGCTACACCTAAAGATAGTGCAAGCACCGTAATTTTATAACGTGGTAGCGACATAAAAACTCCTCTGTTATTCTGGGCAATGAGCTACAATGGTGCTATTAAACCATTTTTGTACCGATCATCAAATGACTTCAGCACAATCTTCCAATTCAAACATCTCTGAAACAGATTTCTTACTCGAAGATTCTGTGGATGCAGATAATCATAATTCCGACTCAACTGCAACACGTTTATCGTTGCAAATTCAACTTGATGAAAACTATTTAGGTCAACGTATTGATCAGGTTGCCGCATTGGTTTGGAGCGAGTTTTCTCGTGAAAAACTCAAGCAATGGATGAAAGACGGTCATCTGTTGGTAAATGGTAACATTGTTAAACCGAAGTACCGTTGTGAAGGCAATGAGCTGCTTACGCTTGAAGTTGAACTTGAGACACAAACTTCAAGCCAACCTGAAAATATTCCATTAAATATTGTCTATGAAGATGACGATATTATTGTAATCAATAAAGAAGTGGGGATGGTCGTTCATCCAGGCGCAGGCAATCCAACTGGAACCTTAGTGAATGCGTTACTTTATCATGCGCCAAAATTGGCAGAGCTGTCTCGTGCAGGCTTGGTACACCGTATTGATAAAGACACCAGTGGCCTATTGGTGGTTGCAAAAAATCTGGAAGCTCAATTTTCTCTGAGCAAGCAGTTAGCCAAGAAAACCGTTTATCGCGTTTATGATTTAGTTGTGTATGGTAATGTCATTGCGGGTGGCACCATTGATGAACCGATTAAGCGTCATCCTGTAGACCGTGTCAAAATGGCGATCTTACCGGGTGGGCGTGATGCGGTAACACATTATAATGTGAAAGAACGCTTCCGTGACTTTACCCGTATTCAGGCACAACTTGAAACAGGGCGTACCCATCAAATTCGTGTGCACTTTAGTTATCTTGGGCATGGTTTGGTTGGCGATCCTGTTTATGTCAATCGCGTGCGTTTCCCAGCAGGTGCATCAGAAACATTAACCGATAAGTTACGTAGCTTTAAGCGTCAAGCGCTGCATGCAGCCAAACTCGGTTTGGTACATCCGCGTACAGGTGAAGAAATGATGTTTGAAGCGCCTTGGCCTGAGGATTTTACTCAGTTGCTTGAAGTCCTCCGTAGTGAAAATGAAGCCTATTAAGTAAAGTTCCTTTTTAATAAAGGATGATTTATTCAGCTCCTCCCTTTGAAAAGGGAGGTTGGGAGGGATTTTATGGAATTTATACAAGGTCTGCCTAAAGGTATTTATGTTGGGCAAACACGAATTGAACATCCTCAAACTATTGCAACATCAAATGAAAATCTGTCTGGATTTAATCTGGCGTTGCATGTCAATGATGATGCACAACGTGTTCAACAGCATCGTATGGTCTTGTTGAATCAGTTATCTGTATTTGGTGTAGATAAAATCACATGGATGACGCAAACCCATAGCACGATTTGTCATACCGTGAATGAACAAATTCCATTTATTGCGCTTGAAGGCGATGGCTTGGTTACGCAAAAAGCAGGTCATGCTTTAATGATGATGACAGCTGATTGTCTGCCTGTGGTGTTGGGCAACGCCGAAGGGACTGAGGTTGCCAATCTACATGCCGGTTGGCGTGGCTTGGCTAATGGGATTATCGAAAATACAGTCGCTGAATTGCAGTCTCAGCCGAGTTGGGCATGGTTGGGTGCTGCGATTAGCCAACCGTGTTTTGAAATAGGCGCCGAAGTTAAAGCTGCATTTTGTGAAAAATATCCTGAACTCGAAACTGCTTTTGTTGCTGGCCAAGTGATGGGTAAATATCATGCGGATCTTTATGCGATTGCTCGCTTTATTTTAAACCGTTTGGGCGTGGAAACTGTTTTAGGCGGAGATCAGTGCTCTTATCAACAAGCCGAAGATTATTTTTCTTATCGTCGTGATACAAAAACAGGACGAATGGCAACTTTTGTATTCATGCAATAAATTGCATCCCTTGCGTTGTTGATTCGCCATGTCGTAGTGAAAATGTTAAACTTGATCTAATTCATTGGTTTTTAAAATTCTCCATGTCTGTTATTGAGCAAATTACTCCCCAAGTTAAAGTTTGTGTGGTTTATCATAGCCCTTATGGGCATACGGCCAAAGTTGCGCAATATATTACTCAGGGTGCCGAGCAGGCGGGTGCAGAGGTGCATCTCATTTCTGTGGCTGCGCCGCAGTGGGACTTATTAGACCAAGCAGATGTCATTGTTATTGGTTGTCCAACCTATATGGGCAGCCTCACGGCTGCATTGAAACAGTTTATGGAAGATTCGTCTAAACGTTGGTTAGCGCGGGCATGGCAAGGCAAACTGGCTGCTGGTTTTACCAATGGTGGTGGTCTTAGTGGTGACAAATTGGCGGTATTGCAGCAGATTAACTTATTTGCGATGCAACATGGCATGGTGTGGGCTGGTTTGCCATTTATGCCAACGGGAAGAAGCGCTTTAGATATTAACCGTATGTCGAGCTTTCTGGGCTTAATGACTCAGTCAGATAATGCCAGTGTTGAAATTACTCCACCTGAAGGTGATTTGGAAACTGCACGCAAGTTCGGAAAATATTTAGCTGAATTAAGATTGACACATATCCCAGTTTAATCTTGAACGAAAAAAAAACCTCCAATAATTGGAGGTTTTTTTTATTTATACAGCAGACGAGATTTATCACGTTGCCAATCACGGTCTTTTTCTGTGGCACGTTTGTCGTGTAATTGCTTACCTTTCACCAGCGCAATTTCCAACTTAACCAAACGGCCTTTCCAGTAACAAGCCAACGGCACACATGAATAGCCTTTTTGATTCACTGCACCCAAAAGCTTTTCTAGCTCACGACGAGAGAGTAGCAACTTACGCGTACGTGTTGCTTCTGGAACGACATGGGTTGATGCAGACAATAACGGCTGAATTTGTGAGCCCAGCAAAAAAGCTTCGCCATTTTTAAAAATCACATAGCTTTCAGTGAGGGTCATACGTCCTGCACGCAAAGACTTTACTTCCCAGCCTTGGAGGGACATGCCTGCTTCAAATTTTTCTTCGATAAAGTAATCGTGACGCGCTCTTTTATTTTGAGCAATCGTGCCACCATTATGTTTTTTTACAACAATCTTGTTCATCTTAACCTATTGAAATTGATAAACTAATTTTAAAGCGGTTATCTTATTACCCGTTTAGTTACCCGTTTTGAGAGGCACTCGACTTAAAAGAAAGCCTGCGGTTAGCAGGCTATCATATCAGAATTTCCTTTGTGTTTTTCGACTACTTTCTTCACGCTTGATTCATGCCAGTAAACTTCTCTATCACTTACTTTGATTGGTTGAGGAATTTCACCATTCTTAATCATGCGATAAAATTTCGTTCTTTTGATAGATAGGAGCTGCATAAACTCTGTTGCTCGTATTCTACGATCGATTTGCATATTATGCCTCCTTATTGGTTTCTGCTAAACATGGAAATGTTTGTACAAGTTGCTCGATTTGATATTCATATAGCTGACGAGCAATTGCAGTGTTTGTAGTGACCATAGATTTTGGATAAGAAGTTTTGAACTCATTTAATTTATTAAGTGCTTGTTGAGCATCATCTGTGTGAAAGGCTTCAATGATATTTAAATGATCATCGCCAATTATCAATTCCGTTTCTGTTGTGGCCAAGTCTAATGCCAGAACAGAATATGTGGAGTAAGTTGAGATCATTTAAACTTCCTCCGCTTTAGTTTCTGTATGACCAAAATATTGCAGTGCATATGGCAAGAACTCATCTTCTGGAATGCCTGTTGCCGCTGAAGCTACAGTAATAAAAACATCATTTACATTATAGCTTTCTACATCATTTGGATGACCTTCAGCATAATCACCAAACCATTCTAAAAGCTCGACTTTATTCTTATGTCTTACACCTCCTTCAATGGACTCGTAAGCAAAGAAAAACGCTTTCAATGATTCTTCTTTATTTAATACTTTGTAATTACTCATTATCCGCCCCTTGTTTAGCTGGTCGATGAGCATCACGAATAGCTTTCGCCCAAGATTCGATTTTCTCTATCGTTTGGTAACGCCATTCTGGAACTGCCTTTTCACCTTCGATATTGTCTATTACCAGGTCATTGCAAATTGATATGATTGCATCAGCCGCTTTTGCTGTTAATTCATTCATTTCAATACCGCCGTAGTTTCAGTTTTAGATAATGCAATACTGACCACGTGATCAACTTCCATTACCGTCCAATTAATTTCGTCAAACCCAAAGCTTTGCTTTAACAAGTCAGAGATCTGATTTTGTGTGAGATGTAGTTCTTGTTTCGTGGTAACTATTGTTTTGGTTTGCAGTTTTAACTGCTTTACCACTTTTTCAAGATCTGTATCTGCAACTGGTAAAATTGCATTATCAACTGGTACAGTTTTTGGCTTTATTTCTGAATTATTTACCACATCGCTTATTGCGGTTTGCGTGGTGGTATCTTTACCTGGTACATTTTTTTCACTTTCTTGCGGTTTCTGGTCCAGTTCAAAAACTGGGATATACAATTTTCGGCCATCCGTTTGTTTTACCAGGTTCACTGGAAAGTAGTTTTTTCTTAGATAAGAGAGATCGCCATCAAATCTTGTGCGCTGGCAATTCAATTTATCCAGTGCCTCAAGCAATGTTATGCCGTTAGGATTTTCTCTAAAAAGGCGAACCATACGTTTTAAGAGTGATTCATTTTCAGTTTTATCATCTTCTGTTTTATCAACGTTTTTAGGCATGGTGTTCACCTTAGATTCTGGCAAGTCATTTACTGCAGGTAATGTGGTTATCGATGTATTAGATTCTTGTTTGCGCTTAGCATCTAAAAACCAAACACCATCCTCGCAATGTGCTTTTATAATGCTTAAAACATTTTTTGTTGTTTTGGCACTTAATCGGCACACAGTCATGAGTTGTGAAATTTCAAGCCCAAAGGGTTCCTTATCTAAAGCATCTGAAACAAGCTTGATGGATTTCTCTAAAGCAAGATTTTCAGTGTATCGGCGTAATTCTGCTGCTGAATTCATTATGAAGCCCTCGATTGAATGAAACGCTTGTGACGCTTTGAAAGGGTGGTTCGATAGATCCCTGTTAAGTCTGAGGCCTTTATCAAATTACCGTTGCAGAGCTCGATTGCCTTCTCAGCTACAACATTTTCTAAATGCTCAGTTAGCTGCTTTACTTTTTCAGGACCAGCAGTGATTGCTGTTTCAATATCTGCAGCTTTAATCACAACGCCATCAGTTTTTGCTTGCTTTGCTTTTAACCACATTCCCCAGCTGGCATTCACAGCACACAAGGTACTAATTAACTGGTCATCCGATAACGTTCCACTAAATCCAGTTAATTCAAATTTGTTGAACTTAGGGTTGTAATCAACAAACTGGAAATGTCCGTCAGCAGAAATCCAAGCCTGTTTAAACTCTTTAATTTCAAAATTTAGATCTAGCATCACTTTCTCCAAATCGCTTCTTTAAATTTGGCGTTGGCCACCAGATCCGTTATTTCCGATTCATTCACATTTTGAAAAATGTGCGTCATATTCCCCCGGAATACGTAAAGTATTCGGGTTTGGGTGGAGTAATTAAATTTCATGGCAGATCCTCATCGATAGAGGTTGACGGCGTAACTCGTTCGAGTTCGGTTCTACGTGCACGCACATAACGCATCATTTCAGGTTGAGCGATCGGATCCATGCTAGACACATCGATTTCAAGCGCATCCAGAGTTGTTAAATCAGGTGCATTTTGAATCTGGGCCATTAATGATGGTTGTGTAGCTGCTTTTTCGTTTTGGAGTGTCTCTAAACGGGTATGCATGTACTTAATCAATGGTTCGCGCTGTTTGGCTGACCATGAATTTGTGTATTTAACAGCAGCATTTACCTCTGCAGGAGTTTGAGCACCATCAACATATTTTTTGAGTGTGATAAGTTTTTCCTGGTATCTTTCCTCATCTTCCTCAATTGGTTTGCGTTCAGTGTTTTTTTGGACATTCACTGAGTCAGCCTTGTTGTCTCCAGTATGCTGTTCCGCATCAAATGAGGCTAATTTTTCATCAAGGTGCTTTGCAAGGACATCGTGTTCGTATCCTTCCAATCCAGTGCTTGTATTAATTCGACCATGAATAACGTTTAATTTAGCAGGGGTGGTTGCTTCTAAAATTTCACCTATAAAAGCCTCACATAAAACTGATAATTCAGGCTCAGATTTATCCTGGTTAAATAGCTCATGATCTTCACTTTCAGCTACAGCCTTTTCTTGTTTCAACTGTTCAAGTTTCGCAAGCTTGGCGGCTGTTATCTGTTCCTGTTGCGAGTCATTGAATCCGTTTTTATCCAATCCAAAGCAAGTGGTTTCAACTTCTTCTGCAGTCAAACAAGTACCGATCGCATCTATAACGAGTTCTTTGTTGTGTTCAATTTGTAGACTTTGAGAATCATCAGTTCCTACTGTAACTTGCTGCTCTTTTTTTCGTTTTGTTTTACCTGGTTCTTTACCAAGTCGGGTGACTGTAACATCACCAATAAATTCACGACCTAGTACTTTTGATATAGCCTTTAATTGGAGCTTGGCATTCTCAGCGTCTCTTTGAACAAAACCACTATTAATAGATTCAACAAGCGCACTGGTATTGAAGTCCATGACATAGATTGAAGGAGCATATGTACTAATAACGAATACATCTTGCCCTTCTTGATATTCTTCAAGCTTAAGTGGCTGAGTAAACGTAATACCAGCTAATTCAATCTTTTCAATATCGATGCAAAATTCAATGCCAGGCATAACAAAAATGCTGGTTGGGAATTCCTCAATTGGGGAGAAGCAATCATTATTTCCCACATTATTGGGTTGTCTGGCCATTACCTGTTTGCCTGAAATCATGGCATTAAAAGCTTCTTGAGCATTTAAAATATTGTTCATGTTATTGTCCTTTTACTAATGCTTTTTTGAGATAAGGATCTAGGTCATCTTGTCTGAGTAACCAGGACACATAATCTGCAGGCAGATCTTTAATTAGGGTTTTCTTATGTTTGCCATAGGGCATACGTGTAGGGATGCGAGCCTGCTCAGAGAACAAGAAAAGAGACTGCATATCTTTGATGCTGAGAGATTTGCAGATCTGTTTAAGCAATACTGCAGTCAGCAAAATATCTTGTTTTGCATTGTGGGCATTGCGAATAGATTCTCTTGACTTAACAGATCCTTTTGCCAGCATGTAAATTAAAGCTGAAAGGGTATGTGAAGCTTCTGGCCAGACCATACGCGATAGAGCCAAAGTGCAGATTGCTTTTGCTTCAACTGATTTATCAGCCAGTTTTACTGCCTGAATGTCATAATCAACATTGTGGCCAATGATGTATTGGATGCCTGCAGGTAAGCGGAAATTTTCATAACCCGGTTTACCTTCAATGTCTGATTCAAGAATATGATGCACAGCCATTGCGCCGTAATTAATCGGAGCAGGGCAAGAAAAATACTCATCAAAACAAGCATCTTTATCTACAGACAATTCACCGCTTTCAAGAAAACTTACAGGAACATGAGCAATCTCGATTGGATAACCATTCATGTCATGGGTTTCGGTATCTAAAATTATTGCACTCATGCCTTCATTTCCTGTTTGGCCAGTTTTTCTATTTCTTGCTTTGCTTCATCCAAAGCAGACTCTTGGATCTTCATTAACGTATCGATACCAAAGTAATTACAGACTTGGCGAACATCTAAGCCGCGCTCATGAATAAATTCCTGCAGATGATCACGTTGTTTGTTAGTGATGCATGGGGAGCCAGTATTATTGGTAGTTGTTGCTGAATTGCTTTGATGCGCCTGATTGTCTTGTGTTTGTGTATCGACAGCTTGATTTAATGATTGCTGCTGCCCCAGTGCCTCTAAATGTTGGACGATTGCGTTATATTTCGCACAACCAGCTTCAAAAATTACCTGGTTAAATTCAGGGTACTGCTGACGCAGACCATCAAAAATAAATGAGGCCTGTTCAAGTGAAGTGTTTAGAGATAAATTCTCAATTTGCTTTAATGCACGATCACAATCGGCTTGTGTTGCTACACGATTGTTATTTTGGTTTTGGTAATTCTGTTTGTTCTTTGACTGGTGTTCATTTTCGATATTCTTATTGGTAAGAGCATCAAGGTCATTCTGTGAGTCATCAATCAATAGCAAATTACAAAGCGCATATTTTTTTGCATAGCTTTGGTATGCAGCATACTGCTGAGTTTTTGAGATTTTTTTATTGCTGGCCAGATCTTTAGCAAAGTCATAAGTAGCTACACCAGGAAGGTCGCAGCGCATATATTTTTGATCTTTGAATACGATATAAGCGTAAACTTCAAAACCATCCTCAAGGTCAAATTTACGTGTAAATACCGTGCATTTGTATTTGAGTAAAATTGGCTTTAAAGCAGCTTGTACATCTTCAGCAGAACGATACTTATATCCCCCAAAGTCACTAGTGTGACCTTTTGGTGCTTCTAGTTCGTTAATTACTTTCAAAAAAGTAGGGTGGTGATATACCTGTTCAAGACCAGGTAAATCAAGGATATTTTCAGGGATGGCATTTACCATCACTTCTGGATTAATCGCAGCATTCATAGTGAGTATCTCAGTTATCCGTTATAACGTGCATTTTTATATGCAATTTTTTGGTTTGCGCTGTATGGGGTGCGCTGAAAGCATTCCTTTGAGAACATTGCCGTTCTTTCTTGTTCTCGTTGCTCTGTTACTTCTTGTTTTAGATTGCGCATAATCCAAGGCTTAGATTTCAAATATTCAGGATCAACTGGTGTGCCACCGTTCTCGTTTTCGATACGAATATCGGTAAGCTTCCAGTTTGTAGAGAATGTTTGAGGTCCTAAGCGAACGTGGTAACGCCCTTGGTCATCGCGAGTAATGAACTCGCGGAATGGGGTGGTGAATTTAGTAATGCTCATGATCACCCCCGAATCATCTTATTTTTTTCGATATGGGCGGTGATGATTGAGATCATGTTTCGGATATCATCAGCGTTTGTGAAGTCGCCGTAGTTACCACCATCAGGAGTAAATATCTGGTCAACGGCCAAGTTGGTGATATGAATTGTTGGTTGTTCTCCGCCAATGGCACCGTTCCATTCTTCAACCAGTTCAAAGTCAAAGCTTGTATAAACTCGGAATCCGTCAAGATTAACAACCGCTTGGCCTGTTGTTTCTGATGTGATTTGGACTGCTAAAACGCCGTATGTAGATTGCGTATTTGCATAATTGTATGAAGGGGCGATTTCTACTGGCTTGGTAACGAGTGCATACGCACCAGTTAAAACACCAACTCCAATAGCAGCAGCTGTGCAATTTTTTAACAAACTCTTGCCAATTGCATAACAGCGATTGTGATTTAAAACATTTTGTTCCATAATGAAATCCTCGTGAGAGAAGTCCTGCGTCGCCAAACAGTCAGGACTTTTTTATTGATACCTTAGAAATTCCAGATGCCATTGCTGGTGAAGTCGATAACTTCCCAGTTCGTACGCGTGTTACTTGTCTTATTAATAACTTCCGCATAATCCTTAATTGCCTGATCTTTAGCTGCCGTTGAATTTGTCTTGCGTGTGTGTATTACGGTTTTATGTCCAGTTTTTTTGTTGCGTAGTTTGAACATGTTCATAACCATTTCCTCATTTGTGTAAGAAGCCCTGTTCGCCGTCGTAAGTGTTCAGGGCTTTTTGCTGTTCATGAGGTAAAATATAACTATAGTTATTTTAATAGTCAAGAATATAATTATAAAATTATCGCTTTAGTTATAATTATGCTTTAATAGACAAAAGAAAACCCACCGCAGGGGTGGGTTGAATGGAGTTTATTGAGATGATTTTTTCAAATTCAGAAAAAAGAGAATTTCGTCAATCAATGTGTGAAAAATTGATTGATGCAGGTTTGACAGATGGGCGAGAAATCAAAGCAAGCGTTACTACCTTAGAGGAATTTATTTCTCTTCAGGAAGAAGAGAGAATAGAGGTAACTTGCAAAGAGCATGAAAAAGAAGCCCTTGCAAAACACATCAAGAGCTTCTGGAAGAATTAAATCTTATTCAAGTTATCTTGGCTGATTTTTGTGATCTTCTTAGGCGATGTTAGTCCATTAAGGCATTGATGATAAACCTCAAGCCAATATTCAGGCGTAACAACCTTATCAACTTGCTCAAGATGAGAACCCGAGTATTTTTCCCTTTCACAAATAATAGCTTTTGCCATCTCAAAAGCTATTTGTTTTTCCGCATCGCTACTCATATTTTTCTCCACCCGATCTGTTGTTAAAACTGTGTCGGGTTCACAGACAGGATTTGTTATGAAAAATAAACTCAGACTATTGCTCTGCTTTATCTTCGCTATCATCAATATTTTGATTTTTGGCAAATATGGACAGGATTTCTTCAGCAGTAATATTTTCTATATCTATCTCAGTACCATTTATCATTGGTTTCTTTATTCGATTCTCTTTGTATTTGTCATATATCCAGCTACTCAAAAGACCAAGACTAATATTTGAAATAATCGTGATAGTTGCATCATACAATGCACTATCACAAGCCATCCCATTATAGTCTTTAGGCAGTAAATCAAGTTTAGCCAGGCTAGTAAGTTTTGGATTATTATTAAATTCAATAGCATCATTAATAAATATGTGTGATAACTGAATTTTCATTATTTACCTATTTTCGCAATGTTCCGGGTTTGCAGCTTTATTATTCATCACGCCGATAACGAGCTATTTACACCTTTGAATACTTTTCTAAAAACTCATCAATCCAGCCTTGTGCTTGCTCTAAATTGCTTATATCAGCGAACTTTAGATTAGAGCCTTCAGCTTCATTAAATCCCTCAATTATGGCCTCAAAAATATTTGCTTCGTTAATAACTTCGCGTGCCATTTCCGCAGCATCATAGCTTTGCTTGGCTTTTTTAAGTGAGGCTATTTGTTTGTCAATACCATCACCAATTTTGGACAAGGCTGCCTTAAATTCCTGCTTGTTAATAGATAGGGTGGTTTTGGATTTATTTAGTGTTGCGATCATTATTAAGACTTCCTTTAATATCTCGTGTATTTACCAACCACTTTTCCAACCAGTCGGCATGTATGGTCAAGAGACATGAGTTGTGGCTGCCAATTTGGATTTAATGGCTGTAGGTAATAATTACCATCCTCTGAAATAAGTTTCTTAAAAGTAGCTTCGCTATCCCCGTTACAAGCCACCACCACCAAAGCACCAGTGTTTAATTCATCTATTTGATAGGTTGGATTAATGTAGATAAATTCATCAGCCTTAAAATCAGGTTCCATAGACGCACCTTTTACAATTAATGCAAAGCCGTTTGCACCTGCTCTTGAATCATAAGGTATCCAGTCTATGGCGCTAGACAGGTCACTAGACAGCACGTAACTAAAGTCACCAGCTTGCACCCAGGATAAAACAGGCGTTTGCCGTGAACTTTCATTGGGAGTCAAATCAATAGGTGGAACAAAGTTCATGTGCTGGGGTTTTCTCTGATCTTCCCCGTTTCCAGTTTGAAGCCAATATGCGTCAACGCCTAAGAACTTAGCAATAGCAGGTAGAAATGAAGATTTCTGATTTTTACCTGACTCGAGTGCTTGATAAGCAGGTTGAGACATTTTTACTGCCTCAGCTACTTCAGCTTGTGTCTTTCCAGCTTTCTTTCGAGACTCTTTTAATCTCTCTCTAAGTGTAGTCATAAACCGCGCATCGCCTTTTTAAATCAATATATAACCTTGGTTATAAGTAATCAAATAACTATAGTTATTGACTGATAATAGCTATAGTTATAATATGGCTATATCTTTACACAGGATATAACCATGAGTGAGTTACAGAAAAACATCTATCAATCTTTGGTTGATCACTTTGGAGGGCAAGAAAATACAGCCAATGCCCTAAAAGTCTCGCAACCATCAGTATCCGGATGGGTACGACAAAATAAAAACATGTCTGAACTTGTAGCGATCCGTGCTGAAAAGGCTACAGATGGGAAATTCAAAGCAGTGGATTTATGCCCATCCCTAAAGGAATTCCAAACCCCGATTGTGGAGTTGCAGCAATGCAGAACATAAAACCAAAACTTTTAGAACCTTTGACGACACGCGTACCTATCGAAATAAAGCAGCTAGTAGATGATTTAGCTGATGGTAATCGAGCGAAATGGATGAGAGAGGCCATTGATTTAAAACTTCAAATTGATTTAGGCCAATCATCAATCGAATTGCTAAAGAAATCAAAGAATACAAAGTATTCAAGTGAATACATGAATGTATTCAAAACAATTTTTTCTGTATTCCAAATAAGCAAAAAGCCCGAAGTTGCAATTCGAGCTTTGAGCAGTGTTCATTAATCAAAGGGGATTTAGAACATGACAAATATATCAAAGCCAAAGCAAGCAAACAATAGTGATTTTGTAGTGGGCGACACAGTTGTTTTTATTGATGCAATGAAACCTGACTGCTTAATGACTGTCTATCAAGTTCAAAAAAACGGCGTCCTACTCAATGGAAATAACAGTTTTGCTCTTAACCATTTGATTCGACACGCAACGGTTTTTGAGGTGTCGGCTAAAAAGCGCCACACCACCTCTATCGATGATCTTTTTGATGCATTGGGATTTGGAGACGATCGCCAGATAGAAAATGACATTTCACCTAGATGTGAAAACATTTCCAGTGATGAGCAGATTCATTTAAGCAAGGCCTTTGATGCACAAAAGGAGGTCTCATGAATACATCTAAGCTTCCTGAGTTTAAACAAACTCAAATAATTCAATCCTGGCATGAGCCAGCATTAAGAACTCTAAATAGTTTGCTTGATGTGCGAAAAGCTAATTTGCGAAAAATCAATCGTGATGAGGCTAATGCTGCAGTAACACGTGATGAGCTAATCGAAGCATTAAGTAAAGATCATCGAATTTCATATCAAGATGCTGGGATGATTATTTCTAGTCTGCATCGATGTGAAAAAATCATCATGTTCGGCCGCTTTATCCAGGTGAAAGACCAGGGCGGTGAAGCATGAAGCAACCTTACCATATTAGTTTTAGTGGTGGCCGCACATCAGCTTACATGACGTACTACCTGCTAAATAACTTTAGTCACGTTTATGGCCGAGACGTTTTTGGGCGGAAAACTGAAAAAACACCGAAAAAATATATCAAAAAGAAAATTGGTATGAAGCTTCGCCTTGAGGTTTATGAGCGCGATGGATTCAAGTGCGTGACGTGTGGTGTTCAGAAAAATTTAACACTTGATCATATTAAGCCAGAGATTTTGGGCGGGGCATCAACAATAGAAAACCTCCAAACAATGTGTAAGTCATGTAATTCATCGAAAGGCACGGAATACGATGAACCTGACGAGGGGGGCGAATGAGTTTAGATGCAACAATTTGGGCGTGGCGAGCAGAAGTTCAAAACAGCAGTCAACGTCTTGTCCTTTTAACTTTGGCTGATAGAGCTGGCGAAAACCATAAGTGTTTTCCCAGCCTTAAGCGTATGGAGAAAGATACCAAGCTAAACCGTAAGACAATCATCAAGGTTTTGGATGAACTTGAGTCTGGAAAATTAATTAAATTTACAGGTGAAACGGCAGGTAATGGCGTAAAAATTTATCAGCTAATTGGTGTTTTAGGTCGAGAAGAGGAGACTTTAACCAATACCAAAAATGGAACTAGTACCAATAACAGAACTGGTTCCAATTTAGGCACTGGTTCCAAAAACGGTACTAGTACCAATATTGGGATGCCAACTAGTACCGAAAACGGTACTGCAACCAGTACCAATATTGGGACACAGAACCTCCCAATGAACTTACCAATAGAATCTATAAATAAAAAACATTGGCTTTGCTCAAAAAAATTGAGCTTGGAAATTGCTCAAGCAAATCCAGCAATCAATCCCAATGAGGTCATCTCTTCAACTTGGTTTAATCGAGAGTTCAGAGCTTTTGAGATTTTCAATGCTGAAAAAACCATGTGTGACGATCTGATGATTTACCACTTTGCAAACTGGTTGCTTGAAGCCAAAGCAAAAATGGACCGACTGAACCGTTCGGCTCAGCCAAACCACAAACCAGAATCTAAAGCCCCCCTCACTGAAAAACAAATCAAGTTTTTAGCAGGAAAATTATCTCGCTTGCCTGACTTCGGTAAATACGCCGTGGGTAACGAATCACATGAACAACTTGCGGTGCGTCTAGAGACCATGCTGAAAGATCCAAAGAATCTCGAAAAGTGGTCTGAATATTTAACGGAAGTTGGCTTTAAACAAAAAGGAGCTGCAGCATGATTAATTTAAACACGCCTGCAGGTATTCAAAACCTGAAAGCGATCATTCAAGAGTTTGATAATTGTTTGTATGTCGAGCGCGATTATTTCTTTGATAAACACTACACGCTGGTCCAATGCGAGTCAGACATTGAAAAAATACGTGATGCAGTGAAAGCGGCTGAATTGCGCAAAGGGGTCCAGATCAAAGTTGATTTCTACAACGAACCAGATAAGGGAATGCGCCGTATCAAATTTAAAGGTATTGGCATCGTAGATCGTTGTGAAGATGGTCGGGTAATTGGTCGCTTGGATGATGGAAGAACATTTTGCTGTTTAGTTACTGATGTTGTGATCCTGAATGCAGATGAGGTTGCTGGTAGACCTAGCGGCTTCACTGACATGATGAAATTGCGTAGTGCATACGTTCAGGGAATCCGGACACCAGAAACAAAGCAGGCCAACAAGCAATATCTCTTAATTCGGAAAAAGGGGAATTTAAACCAGGTTAAGCAAATGGCGACCTACAAAGGTGACAGCCTATGAATGCAATTCAATACATCAAAAAAAATGGTTTAAAAAAGGCTATGGCCGTTGTTGAAGCTGCCCCAAGTAACGCTGAAAGCTTTCAGGATGGCTATTATTTCCGTACTAAGCCCGAATTTCAGTTTCACAATGGCTTTCATCCAATTTGGAATTTAACTGATAACGATGGTGAATATTTTAAAAAACGTTGTTTTGATCCAGTCAATCTTCCTGAACTTAGAGGTTTAGTTGCACGTCTCCAGCTCATTGAACGAATAGGTGGACCAGCAAAATCCAGATTTGAATATGAATCTTTATTGAAATTAAGAAAATTTAACCATGTTGAGCTGAAACAAGCGCTTGAAGAATTCGATTTAATTTTTGGAGAAGGGAAATGATCAGAGTTGGTATCGATTGTGGCGTTAAGACAGGTTTTGCAGTAGCAGAAAAAGGGGTTTTGAATCGTGTTGAGACTTTAACCATCACCAAGGCCATGGAAGAAGTCAAAGAGCTACATGGTCAGCATCCTGATTTAATCGTCCGTATTGAAGATGCACGTTTGCGCACATGGTTCGGATCGACAGATGCGCGACAAGCTAAGTCGGGCGCTGGTGTACGTGAGGGTGTCGGATCTGTTAAACGTGACTGCAGTATATGGGAGCAATTCTGTATAGAGCAAAACATTAAATATGAATTGGTTCACCCAGCAGCAAACATGACAAAAACAACGAGCGATTATTTTAAAAGAATAACGGGCTGGCCTGGTAGAACAAGCGAGCACGGCCGTGATGCTGGAATGCTAGTACATGGGCGGTTGCGATGAGAAGAAATAATAACGAGTGGTTAATCATAGTGATTTTTATTGTATTGGCGATTTTATGTCTGGCACTAAATACATATAACGCCGTACAGGTTTGTAAGACGGCAGATGTTTACTGGGTCAAAGGGACTCAGTACAGCTGCAGATGGTTAAAGTAGCAGTAGGAGCGCAATGTATGTTGGTTGAAAAGTTTGATTTTTTGGAGTTGTTGCGTCTGGCTATTGCTCAAAGTGAGGGTAAAGGGAAAATTACAAAAAGCATTGTTCTTGGTGAAATGGCCCTTTTACCTGCAGGTGCAAAGTTGTGGGCTGAATTGCTCATCGAGCGCGTTGATTTTGAGAGGATTGCAATAGTTACCGAAGCCAAAAAGATATATGAAACCAATATCATTAACGGCGTTGAGGTAAAAAAACGTATTGAAGACAAACCAGGTAAAGTGGAGTTTAAAACTGGCGAAATAACATCTGCAATATTCTTTAAGGTTCGTAACAAGATGGCCAGAGTCATTCATCAAGAAATGATTAAGAAGAATTTTAAACCGAACAACCTGCAGGGAACTTTAGAGAATGTGGCCAAAGCAATGGCTGAGGTTGTATTGCGCGGCCATTTGTTTGTAAAAGCGATGTGCCCGCCGTGCCAGGGTTTAGGTAAACTAGAATTGTTTGAAGGTCATAAAGATTCAGTAGGTACAAAATTTTGTGAAAAATGCGAAGGATCTGGAAAGCGTCCATATACGCTGAAAGAGAAAATAGACATTGCACATTTAACAATTACTAAAACGGCATATGTCAAAAGCTACCAAAAATATGAGCAGTTAGGAGAGTCAATAGTTGCGGAGTGGGAGAACGTGATTCGCCAGAGATTAGCTAAATCATTCCATTTTGAACTAAGCGAAGATAATCAAGTTGCATCATTTGCTTGACAGTAGGGTATACAGTTAAGTATAAGTGTTTCTATAATGGGCGTTTTATGAATTGGTCGCCCTGAAAGAATTTCAAAAGTCCGCTATATGCGGGCTTTTTTAATGTCTGAAAGTTACCTGTCAGACTTTCTTACCAGAATTGATAGGTGCTTTATCTGGCCAATAAAGTGATAGATGGGGTGATGCGTACCCTTGGCTGTGGCAGCCAGAACCCAAACAACATTAGGTTGTGCCCTGCACGTAGTGGGGCTTTTAAAATTTTACCCTCACTCGCATCAGCGCAATGCGAGTCAACTAGCCGAGCGTATTTCGGCACATGAAGCCCCGCTGACATACATGTTATTAGCGGGGCTTTTTACTTTATGTGTTAAGCTGTGATTCATAATTTTATGGATTATTTAGATGTTTATTTGTATTGGTGGTGATTTGGATGGTGAGGTTGTTCCTAGCCGAGAAAGTACATATTTTGAAGCAAGCGAAATAGATCCCAGTAAAACATCTACCTATAATCGACAGACTTACATAGTTGGTGACAATACAGTTCGCTTCTGGCTATGTGCAGAATTACCATATGCAGAGACAACAGTAATCGCCAATAAATATTTGGCTCAAAAATATTCCTACCTTTCCTAATTTTTATTTCAAATAAAGAAGCCCGCCAATTTGGTGGGTTTTTTTATGCTTGTTTGGAGGTCCTATGCATCACAATATTGATAAAGAAATTCGTGAAACCGAACAAGAATTAAAGCATGTAGGTAGTTGTACTACCAAGGGCTTAACAACTGAACAGATCGCTCAATTAGACGAGCGATTTTTTTTAGCCGTTGAAAAATTATCCTGGCTGAAAGGTCGCCGTGATATCAGAGTTTGACTATGAAAAATGAAATTGGTTTCGTGGTTAAGGCAAGGCCATATCCACCTGAACATATTTTTTTGATGGATACACCAGACTTTGTGCCTGCACCAGAACTTTGGCGATGGATTAAAGTCAACTTTTTAAATCCAGAAAGTCAGTTATTTAATCCCGATCACAGCCATTTAGGTTTATTCCGCTATCCACAGATAGCAGTTATGTGGGCAAGAGCTGGATATAAAAAGCAGGGTAGAAATGTTGCTGGCACGGCTGAAAAAATCATGATCAATGCAAGTGGCTGGAAGAAGGAACGCCAGGAAGAACAGTTTTATCAATGGTTCAATGATCTGCCAGATTATCTAATAACAATAGATGCTACATACGCTCAACAGGCAAATGATATTGATTTCTGCGCCTTAATTGAACATGAGCTTTATCATATTGCCCATAAAAAAGATCAATATGGTATCCCTTCATACAATCGTGAGACAGGCAAACCTAATCTAACAATGCAAGCCCATGATGTGGAAGAGTTCACTGGTGTAGTTCGCCGTTATGGTGCAAACAAGGAAGTTCAGCAGATGATTGATGCAGCTAAGCAACGACCTGAGGTATCTCGGGCTGATATCTACAATGCGTGTGGAACATGCTTTTTGAGAGTGGTTTAAATTTTTTTGCCATTCTTCTTGGACGTACTTGGACGGATATAGATAAATGGCAAGACTTAATAAAAGGGTGAAACTCTATATAGTACGGTCGCTTGCGATGTTTGATACACCCACAGAAACAGCAAAGGCCGTCCAAGAAGAATTTGGGATCACGGTGTCAAAACAGCAATGTGAAGCATATGATCCAACTAAGAAAACTGGACAGGATTTAAGTGAAGATCTAAAAACAGAGTTTTATCGAGTTCGCAAAGAAATAAACAAAAATCTTGATTCAATACCAATTGCGAATATTTTCTATCGATTGCAGCGACTGCAGAAACTAATTGATCATCCACAGTACAAAGAAAACCCGATTTTAATTCCAAACTTATTACAGCAGGCCGCGAAAGAAATAGGTGGGTTATATACCAATACAACCAAAACCCAATTAACTGGCGCAGACGGTCAGCCTCTAAACCCTGAGCATGTTACTCATGTTGTAGCAACGCCTGAACAGATAAGGCAGGCAATGGATGAACTCGAAAGTAAATACTAGCTTTCTTGATATGCAGTTAGAAAAAGAACGCTGTGAGAAAGAACATTTATTCTTTACACGGCGTTTTTTCTTGCCGCGAATGGGCTTTAAGTTTTCAGTCAATTGGCATCATGAATACATTGCAGACAAGATTGATCAAGTTATATCAGGAAAGGTTAAAAACCTTGTTATTAACGTTCCTCCAGGTTCGGGTAAGACTGAATTATTAACCAATCTTATTTCTCGTGGTTTGGCTCGTAATGCTAGATCTCGATTTTTATATTTGTCGTATTCACAGTCATTGGTTGAGGATGTATCCGCAACGGCGCGAAACATTGTTAAATCGGTGGATTTCCAGAGCTTGTGGCCAGTTAAGATCTCTTCTAGCACAGACTCAAAATCAAACTGGAAAACCACAGTTGATGGTTACGATGCAGGGCATGTCTATTCTGCATCAATGGGTGGGCAGGTCACTGGCCGCCGTGCCGGCACATTAGCAAATGATGGCTTTACAGGTGCCATCATTCTTGATGACCCATTAAAACCTGAGGACGCATTTAGTAAATCTGCACGTAAGAAAGCTAACCGTAAGATCCTAAATACAGTCAATTCACGTAAAGCCAAATCAGACACACCAATTATTCTGATCATGCAGCGTTTACACGTTGAAGATCCGACTAATTTTGTGATGACGGGTAATGTGCCTGGTGATTGGGAACAGATCTGCATTCCTGCTTTGATCGATGACGAATACATCAGCCAATTACCTGAGCATATTCAAGCAAAGGTACCAAAAGATGTAGAACGTGATGAACATGGCCGCCAAAGCTATTGGCCATTAAAAGAATCACTCGAATCATTACTGCAGCTTGAAAAGGGTGGTGAAGATAAAGACGGCGCGATTGTTTCTCGTTATACCTTTGCTAGTCAGTATATGCAGAACCCCAAAAAGCTTGGTGGCGATCTTGTTAAAGCTGAATGGTTCCCGCGTTATGTTGAATTGCCAGTCCTTAAATGGCGTGGTATTTGGGCAGATACGGCACAGAAAGTTAAAAAGCATAACGACTTTTCGGTGTTCCTATGCGCTGGTCTAGGTTATGACAATAACCTCTACATCATTGATTTAAAGCGTGGCAAATGGGAAGCACCAGAATTATTAAAAGAGGCTAAGTCCTTTATTAATAAACACAAGGAAAGCAATACCAAAATCGGCAAGCTTCGCTATATGGCAGTTGAGGATAAATCCAGCGGTACTGGACTGATTCAGACTGTTGTTAAAGAAACCACATTGCCTATTCGGGCGATTCAGCGTGATGAAGATAAGCTCTCACGGACTATGGACGTAATTCTTTATGTTGAAGATCGCCGTGTATGGTTACCTGCAAGCGCACCATGGCTTTTGAATTATATAGAAGAGATTGAAGGTTTGACCGCTGATTGGACACATGATCATGATGACCAATGGGATCCGACCGTTGATGCGATTAATGATTCATTAGCAAGCAAGCCAACTGTATTTGATTAGGAAAATTTATGTCTAAGACTAAAAAGCCCGATGCTATTGGCGATGCAGGGGCATATACAAATTTTGTTTCCAATATTGGTACAGAGCGTGACAAAGCATCACATGGGCATTTTGTTAAGAAAGTTATTCCAGATGATCAACTTGAAGCGGTCTATCAACATTGGTTAGCCAAACGAATTGTAAACCGTCCTGCCAGTGATATGTTGCGTGCAGGATGGTTCTATGAAGGGATTCAGGATAAAGACCTGACGAAGCTAGAAGATGCCTGTAAGCGGTTTAATTTTGACAACGTTCTATTGTCCAGTTTGGTGCTTTCTCGCTTGTACGGCGTTGCATACATCCTGTTAGGTACCGTTGATGGTGGGGATCTTGATCAGCCTTTTGATTTGAATAAACTCGGTATTGGCCGTTTAGAGTTCTTCACTGTACTTAAGAAAAAGTACATTGAGGCAGACACCACAAAGTATTTACCGCCGAGTAAAAGTGGGGGGCTCATTAAGCAACCTGAGTTTTACAAGCTCAAACTAGATGGGCAATCGACACAACGGATCCACCACACTCGCCTTATTAAATTTAGCCATGCCGATGTGGTGAATGAAGAGCCACAAAGTGTACTGCAGGAAGTGTATGAGGAACTGCTAGACCACGCATCAGTTAAAAAGGCATCAGCCAGTTTAGTCCATGAATCTAAAATCGATGTGATTAGTACACCTGGATTGGTCGACAAGATCAAAGAGGATATGAAGGCGGTAGCCGAGCGATTCTTAAGTGTAGGTCTATTAAAGAGCCTGAATGGCATGATCGTTTTAGATAAGGAAGAGGAATACAACTCTAAGACGTATAACTTTGCAGGTCTGCCAGACATGATGCGTGAGTTCTCTATTCAAACGTCAGGTGCAGCTGATATTCCTTATACGATTTTGTTTGGCCAATCACCTGCGGGCATGAATGCCACGGGTGAACATGACACCCGCAACTATTACGATAGTATTGCGACAAAGCAGACTTGGACCCTTAAACCCTTCATGTTGCAACTATTGGCAGTGATCTGTCAGGCAACATTTGGCCGCCAGATGCCTGGTTTTGGCATTGTGTTTAATCCATTGTGGCAGCTTGATGCAAAAGTTCGCGCTGAGGTAGAAAAGGCCAATGCTGAGCGTGATGCTAAATATCTCGACATGGGTGTTATTACCGAGCCACAGATCGCACGGCAGCTTATTATTGATGAGGTCTACTCTGTGATCGATGAGAAGCACATCAAACAGCTTGATTTAATGGTGAGTGTAGATGACGACAATAATCCAGATTCTGAAACCCCACCTGCAGGAAGTTAAGAAACGAAAGAAAGGACGTAAGGCAACAAAGCCAAGACCAGTTAAGGTAAATCGCCGTATTGAGTTTTACTATATGCGGCAATTACTGGCCATTTCTAAATATTGTCAGGATCAGACTAAAGAATTAGTCATTCCAACAGTTGGCCAGAATATCGGTGATGCTTGGTTTTCTAACATGATTGCGGCGTTTAAAGAAAAGCTTACTAAGTATGTAATCGAGATTGCTAGGCCAATTGCTCAGAAAGTTGTCGGTGACACAAGCAAAGAAGTGGACAAGCAAATTGCTGAACATACCAAGTCTATTATTGGGGTGGACCTAACGCCGTTTTATCGTGCTGCAGATATTCAAAATGTGGTCGATACAAATATCGAGGCCAATGTCGCTTTAATCAAATCGATACCACAGCAATACTCGGACAAAGTTGAGGCTCTTGTATTAAATGCATTACAGACAGGCCAGACAAACGAAGACCTAGCAAAGGAAATAGCAAAGCTCGGCCAAACTACCGATTACCGTGCACGTTTAATTGCTGCAGATCAGATGGGTAAGATAAATGGCCAGATCAACAAGGCTCGTCAATTATCCATGGGTGTTGAAACTTATACATGGCAAACGGCCAAAGATGAACGTGTGCGTTTAGACCATCAGCATAAGCAGGGCAAGACATTTAGATGGGATGATCCACCAACGGGTGGTCATCCTGGTGAGCCTATCCGGTGTCGTTGTACTGCATTGCCTAACTATGAGGATATTTTAATTGACTAATTCAAATGAGAAATGCTGGAAGTGTGGGAAATGCCATGGCTCAAATGATGGTAGTGGTTACCAGCCTTGTAGCAATACGGAAAGAAAACCGACACCACCAATCGTTTGTACACCTCCATTAGTTAAAGTTGATGGTATCGAAAGCTCTAAAACATTGACACCTGAACAAATGAACCAGATCCGAGAACTAACTTTGAAAAAGGTTTTCTTGTCAGTTCTTTTAATTTCAATTCCTATTCTGATTTGGAAATTAGATTCAATCATCATGGCTTTTAAAGCCTAAATTTAAATTGAGGATTTAAAGTCATGAGACGTAAAAAGTTTTCAAAAGTGAGATTTTACAGCCGTTTAAATGCTCAACAACTGTCTAAGTATGCGGCAGGTGGATATGTTCGAGGTGGAAAGTTTCCACCAATCTGGCAACTGCAATATTCGGGCTTTCCTGATCTTTCCAAAGCAGCAGGTAAAGCAGCAGAAAGGCTGAAGAAGGTAGGTGAAGCACTTGAAGCGTCGATGGTTAGCAAATTTCAAACAGGACGTACACATCTTTTGGTGGATGGCTGTGATTTTGGCCAAGTTGAAGATTTTGGAATATGTGGTTCTGAAACAACCATTAAGATTCGGATGTAATATCAATCAAGCCACCTTCGGGTGGTTTTTTATTGGGCGCAATTTATGAAAATAATTTATCAACTCAAAGTTGGTGACTTTGCGCCAAGCGAATCCTCACGTTCATTTACCAAAGAAGGGTATCTGAAATGCGTCAATGTTCGCTTGGCCAAAGCACCTCAGGTACGGCAGTACCAGGCATATGAGTTTTCAAATCTGGAAGGGTTCACCCCTGATCAGACGATTAATGTCTATACGCCTGCAGATGAGCTATTTAAGCCTGAGTCTGTAAGTAGCTTTAATGGTGTTGATGCTACTGACTACCACCCACCCAAGAATGAGATTAATGCATCGAACTGGAAGGATTACCACATTGGCTACTGCGAGAATGTGCGCCAAGAGGGTGATTATCTGGTTGGGGATTTGCTCATTAAGGACAAGATCAGTATCGATCTTATTCAAAGCAATGAGCGTATCGAGATGTCACTTGGGTATGCGGCCATTCTAGTTGTTGAGCAAGGCACGGCGCCTGATGGAACACCATATCAGGCCAAATTTATTAACTTTTTAGGCAATCACGTAGCACTAGTTAAATACGGTCGCTGCGGTGGTGATTGCCGCATCGGTGACCAAAATCACAATCATCCAAACGAGGATAAAACAATGGAAGTATCAGTAAACGGCATGCGTTTTGACATTGGCGATAACAAAGCCTTGGCAGATGCATTAAAGATTCAAGAAGAGCAGCTGAAGAATCTAAAGGCTGCAAAATTGAAAGTAGGTGATCAACAATTTTCGATTGGGGATGAATTAACGGCCGTTCAAGCGGTTGTAGATAAACTCCATACAGACAAAACCACGCTTGAGCAAAAAGTTGGGGATTTGGAACGAAATCAGATTACGCCTGAGAAACTGGAACAGGCGGCAACTGAACGAGCAACGGTTATTGCCGATGCCAAAGCATTAGTACCAACGATTAAAACGGATGGTTGCAGTTGTGAGCAGATCAAGCGTGATGTGATTGCAGCTAAAGCCGGTGATGCTTTGGTGGGGGCATTATTGGGATCTGTTTCGGTGGGTGATGCTAAGCCTGAGCAGATCGATACCGCTTTCCGTGCACTGTCTGCAGTTAAAGGAACAGTACCAAGCAATCCCGTGGGTGATGCCTTAAATGATCAACAACACAAAAAAGTTGGTGATGGTAAGCCTGCAGGTGGTGAAGGCGGTGAGCAAGCCTATAGCAAAGAAAATGCATACAAAACAATCTAAGGGGATGTAAATCATGGTTAAGCAATATGATGCCGCACCAGGCATGAAATTACACTTAATTGGACCAGAGGATATTTTATCCCTACCAGTTTCAGGATCAGTCTTGCTGAATGATGGTGATGTTGTGGTCCGCAGTACTGACGGTAAAACGGTATCTTCAGTAACCGGTGCGACCAATACCAAATTTGGAATTATTCTGCGCCACGGCGTGGGCAAGTCGGGTAAAACCACCGATGGCAAAGAAGCCTATAAGGCAACTGATGTAGCACCTGTCATGACAATTGGTTCTATTTGGGTGAAAACCACTGCACCAGTAACAGACATTACCGCCAAGGTATATGTCAAAACCGCCAATGGTACAGTGCCAGCGCCGTTAGGCTCATTATCTCCAACTGCAACAGACGGTACAGAGTTACCGAACGCATCTTGGGAAACAATTTCAAATGAACAGGGCTTAGCTGCTGTTCGCTTACGTGGGGCTTAATTATTATGAGTAAATTGGCAGCAATGAAGCTACGTTTAACACCCGTAGCTCAAATGGTTCAGGCTAATATTGGCGATGCTTTTAACATTGATGCTTTGGCTCAATTGTTCGTTAAGTTGGAAGAATTTAACGACATGGATCCACAGCTTCAACAAGTTATGGATTATGCAAAGTACATTCCGGTTAAAGCTGTAAGCGGCGTTTACGGTGGTGGCGAAGTCTTAACACGTAAAAAGGGCGTTGGTATCGGTAAGGAGTATTCTGGTACTGGTAATGATATTCCAGTGGCTGAAGTTGACTATGACACCGTATCTTTACCAATTAAAGTCGGTACGATTAGTTACTGGTACTCAGTGCTTGAGCTAGAAACGGCTCAGAAACTGAATTTAACGCTTGAAGCTGACAAGGTTCAGGCAGCGCGTTTAGCGGCAGAGAAGCACTTAAGCAATATTGCTTGGTATGGCAATGCAAATACTGGTATTAAGGGCTTCCTAAATCAAACTGGTGTAACGGTTGTTACAGCTCAACATAATTGGGCCACCGCAACAATTGAAGAAGTGTTGGGAGACTTCAACTCAAGCTTGGCCGATGCTGAAGATCAGATTGATGGGGATGTCTCAGTACAACCTGATACTTATTTGATGGCATCAAATCAATATAAGCACCTTTCAACTCGAATCGTTCCTGATTCCGGTGGTAAAACTTTCTTAAAGTTCATTGAAGAAAATAACATTTTTGCCACCCAAAATAAGCCATTAACGATCCGTGGTTTAGGTCGTTCAAATGGCAAGGGTACGGCAGGTGCTGACCGTTCCATCATTTACCGCCGTGATCCGTCATGCATTCAAATGAAATGTAATGATGTGACTTTCTTGGCTGCACAACCTGTAGGACTAGATATTAAAGTACCTGGTCACTATAAGTACCAGGGCGTATGGTTGAAGCGTGTTGATTCACTTCGTTATCTGGACCATGCATAAGGATTAAAACATCATGAAATATTCATATACCTATAGCGGCTCTCAGGCCGCTTTTGTTTTTTCTGGTCTTGCTGTTTTACCTGCAGGCGTTCCAACGTCAATTGATGCTGATGTCCATAAGAAGCTTCAAGACAACAAATTCGCGCAGCATTTGATTGAATCGGGTGAAATTGATGTTCAGGAAATTGATGAGCCAAGCAAGTCTAAATCAACTAGCGGCACAGGTGGACGTAGCACTGGTGGTAAAGGCAAGCAGAATGATGCGGCCGCAGATGCCGCTAAGGCAGCAGATGATGCTCAGAAAGCCGCCTTAGATGCTGTCAAAGCTGAATTAAAAGAGCTTGGTGTGACGTTTAGTGATGATGAAACACAAGAACAACTGCAAGCTAAATTGGCACAAGCCAAGGAATAAGGTGCGTTATGGACGTACAAACGTTTCGCCAAAAGTTCGCCCATGATACGGCGTTAGTCAGCCTATCAGATCCTGTTATTCAGGATGCTTTGGAAGAGGCCGAGCTGGTCGTATCACAGCTTGAATTTGGCGCACTTAAAGAACGTGCTGTAGGTCTGTATGCAGCGCATATTCTTAAAGTTGAAGCCAATAGCAAAGGCGGTGGTGCGTTTTTAAACGCATCCAGCATGACCATTGCGGGCCAGAGTGTGAGTTATTCACGATCGCAAAAAGAAACCTTCTTTGATCAGAGTATCTATGGCCAGCGTTACCTTGCCTTAAAAAATTCCATTCCAATTGATGATAAAGGCACCAATCCAAACCGTTTGGGCGTTGGTGCCTTTGTTGTGTAGGAGAATATACATGCGTTTTAAATATCAAGCACCGCCAGGATATAAAGCAACTACCTTAGCTATTGCTGGCCAAGATCTGGAAGTTAATAACGGCGTTGTTGAATCACAGGATGACATTATCCAGTTTCTCAAGCCTTTGGGTTTTGAACGTTATGTTGAAGCGGTCGAAACCAAAAAAACTACTGCTGCAGCAAAAGAGTAAAAAGCTATGAGCGATACTCGTGTTGATGTCCATGTCAATTTTGACAATATGAATGATCGCATTAGATTTGAAATAAGACGCACGATTAACGCTCTTACTTTAAGGCTGCAGCGAACCATTCAGGAAGATATGTTGAGTGGCCAAAGGCTAAAGGTTCAATCTGGTCGCTTGCGTGGATCTGTTTCATCCAAGGTGGACGAAGATAAAGACTGGATCGAGGGTACAGTTGGTGCAGGCGGTGCATTGGTTCCTTATGCATTTGTGCATGAGTTTGGTTTAAATGGTTCAGTGGGCGTTAAAGCACACTTGCGAATGATTAAACAAGCTTTTGGTCAACCGATATCACCAACTCAGATCAGCGTCCGAGCGCATTCTAGAAATGTCAGATTTAGGGAATTGCGTTTTATGCGTGATTCACTGGACATGATTGGTCGGATTGCACCACGTAATATTGATGCCGCAATTCAAAGAGGTATAGCAGGTGGATAGTGAAGCAATATATCAAGCGTTATTTGATCGATTGAGTACCCATGTTGATGGGGTGGTGACGATCAGCCGCCGTTTACGTCATTTCACACATGTAAACCCCATTGAGCGCCCTGCATTGTTTATTACTCAGGGCAACCAACAAGAGGGACCAGTAAAAGGCTTAAATGCAAAGATAGAGCTTGCTGCTGAGTTATATCTCTATATCCATGAAGCGGATAAGGAAAAACCACCATCAGCGCAATTAAATGTATTTGTCGATCGTGTGCGTGCTGCAATTAAACCGGATTACCCTGAAATGTGTGAATACCAGACCTTAGGAGGATTGGTTGAGCATTGTTGGATTGACGGAACAATTGAAGTATATGAAGCGGTTGAGAATATGCTTGATGACCAGGCAATTGCAATTATTCCTGTCCGTATCCTCACAACCAATTAAACACAATTCATTCAATGACCGCCGTTTGGCGGTTTTGTCATTTTTGAGAGGTCAAAATAATGGCTCAGTATTTATTCGGTGCTGGCAAGATCTTTGCCACACCAATTCAAGATGTATATGGTCAGCCGATCAGCAATCCCACGCCTGTTGAGGTAGGGGTTCTGCAATCGGTATCAGTCGATATCAGTTATGACTTAAAAGAACTATTTGGCCGCGGCCAATTTGCTGTAGATGCAGCACGTGGTAAAGGTTCTATTAAGTGTAAGGCAAGTTTTGGCCGTATCAATGGCGCATTGCTTAATTCGATTTTCTTTGGTGGTGTAATTGCTGAGGGTGGTATCGAGACTATTGCGCAAACTATTAACGGCGAAATTATTCCTGCAGGTGGCTTGGTTACTCCGGTGGTGCCAAATGCCGGAACGTACGTTAAAGATTTAGGTGTGACTGATTCAAAAGCGGTGCCAATGAAGCGCGTAGCTAGTGCACCAACCACAGGGCAATACAGTGTTGATGCAGCAACAGGCGCTTATACATTTGCTACTGCAGACGTAGGTAAAACGGTATTTATCAGCTTTAAATACTCGGCAACCGTAGCAGGGGCAAAGCAGATCACAGTATCTAACTTGGATATGGGCTATACGCCAGAGTTTGCCGTAAACCTGCAGCGTGATTACAAAGGCAAATTTATGGGCATGGAATTTTTCCGGAATGTCAGTAATAAGCTTGGTTTTAGTTCAAAGCAGGATGATTACGATATCCCTGAGTTTGAATTTCAACCTATGGCCGATGATCTTGGTCGTGTATTCAAAGCAACATTATCGGAGTAACAGTAGATGCAATTTAAACAAGTTGATAATCCACGTGGCCAAGAGATTGTCATTGACGGCAAACCCTTAATGTTTGCGCCGTTATCTTTGGGGGCGATTGAAAAGCTTTTACCTGCCTTGCAAGGTTTTCAGCCCTCTGATGTTGGTTTGGTGATCGATGTGGCGCATAAATCACTGAAACGGAATTATCCCGACATCACCCGTGATGATGTTGCAGATCTCATCTATATGGACCAATTAGAAGAGGTAATGGGTGCTGTAATGTCGGTATCTGGATTGCAAAGCAAAGAGGTTAAAGAGGACCAGCAGGGGGAATAGATTGGGAGGAGTTGTATACCCATTTGGTGCTTACATTAGGGCGTGATTATGATTATGTCAGAGATGAGGTCGATTTAATTAGGCTCAAAGCACTAAATGCGTATCAACGAGAATACCCTCCCGCAAATATTGGTGTTCAAAGGCTTTGCCGTATTTTAGAAGCATTTATGGGGATTGAAGATAATGCCCCTATATCAGATATCACAGATGATGAAGATGATCTGATGGAGGTTCTGAATAATTTCCCCCAGGGTGGTTAATAAACCATCCTGTTTTTTTATTTAAATGTATAATGCATTTTTACCCTTAATAATATTAGGTTTTAAAAAATGGCATTAATTAATTGTAAAGAATGTGGGGTACAAGTCAGCACACAAGCAAAAGCTTGCCCAAGTTGTGGAGCAAAAGTTAAAAAGCCCACATCTGTTCTCACTTGGATTATTTTAGGTTTAGTAGTTTTTGGCGTTTTTGGCGCAATGCTTGGCGGTGGTAATGGTTCTAATGGAAATACCGCTTCAACTGCACCTGCATTATCACCAAAAGAACAGGCACTTCAAGATCTAGAATTTAAATTTGATTGGAGTAAAGGCGGTTTTGGTAACATTATGATGATCGATATGACAATCAAAAATAATGGAACGAAAGATATAAAAGATTTTACAGTTGAATGCGATCATTCATCAAATAGTGGTACCAAAATTGACAGTAATAAACGTGTAGTTTATGAAGTTGTCAAAGCTGGAGAAACTAAAAAAATGAAAGAATTTAATATGGGCTTCATTCATAGTCAGGCAGCATCATCTAGCTGTGGAATAACAGATATTGTTGTTATGTAATTCAAAACTTTTAATGGTACATTTTTAACGAATGTAGCCTATATAAAACAAAAGTTTATTAATGGTTTCTACAACCGACCTTATTAGGTCGGTTTTTTATTGCCCGAGGAAAAGCAAATGGCAGACAATCGTGTTGAGGTGCGTGTTGGCGCCAGAACCTCAGAACTCGAACAAGGCATGAATGATGCTGAGCAAATCGTAGATAATGCGGCAGACAATATTGAGGACACAGGACGGAATATTGATTTTGTACCTGATTTCTCAAGCTTCAGAAGTAGTGTAGATTCAATATCTCAACTGGTCACAACAAGATTTGAAGAAGTTGGAACATCAATCTCAGCAAGCTTTACCCGTAGTTTTGCTATGGTCGGGCTTGGTATAACTGCAGCTGTAGGAACAGCAATGATTGGTTTGGCAAATTTAACCAATCAAGTTGGTGAAGCCTCAAAAGAGTTGGAAAGCCAAGCTCGTTTGGCCAACGCAACAACAAAAGAATTTCAAGAATGGGCTTTTGCTTCAAAGAAAGTTTCAGTTGAGCAAGATAAACTGTCAGACATCATGAAGGATGTAAATGATAAGTTTGGTGAATTCATGCTTACTGGCGGCGGGGAAATGGCCGACTTCTTTGAGAAAATTGCACCAAAGATCGGTATTACTGCCAGAGAGTTTCAAGGGCTGTCAGGTCCACAAATTCTTGGTAAATATTATGATGCTCTACAAAAAGCGGGTCTTTCTCAAGCCGAAATTACTACGCAAATGGAGAAATTAGCAGATGACGCAACCTTATTATCTCCATTGTTGGAAGATAATGCCAAAAAACTAAAAGAATATTCTCAACAAGCGCATGACCTAGGTTTGGTGATGGACGAGCAAGCCATTCGCGCCACAAAAGAGTTTAGTTCTGCACTTGGAATTGTTCAGGCAACAATGCAGGGTGTATTGAATAATATGGCTGCACAGGCTGCACCAATATTAACTGAACTAGTCAACATGTTTCTCGATTTTGCTGCGAGAGTCAAAGAAGAAATTGATGGATCCGTAACAGCAATTATTACGATTTTTGAAAACTTGCTTGGAATTGTACAATCAGTATTTACATTGATTTCTGACATATGGAGTGACTTAACAGCAGATATTAGTGATGGTGCAATTGCACAAATAACCTTTATGGACTTGGTTTCTGGTGCAATGAAAGGATTTGCTGCTGTAGCAGTAGGTTTAAGAGTCAGTATTGAGATTGCATTTGCAGCAATCCGGGCGGTTGTATCAACTGTATGTCAGGCAATTAATATTGCCATTAATACAGTTATCAATGTGTTTGGAGGATTTAGAGACACTATCCAATATGGATTAGATGTTTTGTCGGTGAAATTTCAATCATTTGGTAATGTGGTCAGTAACGTTCTGAGTTTTAATTTTTCTGGTGCGAAAGCATCTTGGGAAAGTGGGCTATCACAGATTGGGTCTATAACAGATCGCTATACATCTCAGATGAAAAATCGAGCTACTGAGGCCAAGAACGCATGGAATGCAGGTGTTATGACCACCCAAAACTCTTGGGGCTCATTCAGAGATAAATCAGTTCAATCTGCAACCAAAGGTAATGATCAACTTACTAATTTATTTTTCCCAGCTGCAAATCGTCCCAAAACTATGCAAGCGCCCTTACCAACGTTTAACCCGAACCTTGGCATTGGTACCGGTGTTAAAAACGCAGGTGGATCTGGTGGATCTTCAGCTAAGGCAAAAGCGGATGCCGATGCTAAGGCGAAACAACGAGCAGCTGAACAAGAGGCCAAGGCTCTTGCTGATATTCGATATAAGTACGCAACTGAAGAGGAAAAGATTGCACTGGATCTGAAAAAAGCCTTAAGCGAAATTGAGAAATCAAAAGCTACTGATGCTGAAAAGGCTAAATTTAAAATTGTTGCTGAAAAGGAGGCCAGCGATAAAACCAAAGCTTTACGCGTCAAGGAATTTGAGGAGGTAAAAAAACTCCAAGAACAACGGATAGAGAATGAGCAACTTGCAGCCCAACGTCGTTATGAAATTGAAATGGAGCAAATACAAGCTGCCGTTGATGCCAAAAAGATTTCAAATGTGCAAATGTATCAGCTAGAAAAAGAGGCTGAAGATAGATTACGCGCATTGAAGTGCCAAGGTTTGCAGGAACGTTTTGATCTGGAAAATCAGATGAGTGAAAAGTCTGGAAAGCAGGGTAATCAAAATCAGATTCTCAACAATATTTCTGGTTTAGATACAGAGAAAACAGTTGCAAATCTTAAAACCCCTGAGTTAATCAATAAAGCTCAGATTAAAGACTTTGAAACTATGTTTGGCGGTTTTACATCTCGTATGTCTAACCTATGGGACCAAGGCATACAGGCCATGATGAATGGCACCTTAACCTGGCGTAATGCAACCAATGCTGTTTTAACTGATATGGCTGGTTTCTTTATCCAGAAAATGATTAGTGAGCCTATTAAGCTTTATGCAAAAGGTTTAGCTCAACGGTTATTGGTACGTATGGGTTTTATTAAGGCTGAAACCACCATGGAGGTTGCTGGCCAAGCGGCACAAACCACTGCAGTAGTAGCGGGTGAGACCACTAAGACCGCTGCAACCGGAATGGGTGTAGTTGCGCGATTAGGGTTAAAAGCAGGCGAGGCAATCAAGTCAATCATGATGTATGCATGGGAAGCGATGGCAGGGGCGTTTAAAGCCATGGTATCAATTCCTTATGTGGGTCCTGTGCTTGCAATTGCTGCAGGTGCGTCTGCATTAGCATTGGTTGGTGGACTGGCTGGCAAAATCAAATCTGCCCGTGGTGGTTATGACATTCCATCTGGCGTCAATCCAGTAACTCAGTTGCATGAAGAGGAAATGGTATTACCTAAGCAACATGCGAATACTATTCGTGCCTTAGGTAAATCTATGGCGGGTGGTGGTCAAAATCCTGATATAGCTTATGCAGATGTCGGTGCACCGCAGTCAATCAACATTCAAGCATGGGATTCAAGAGACTTAAAACGTTTCATGAAAAAACATGGGCGTGAATTGGCAGGTGGCTTAAAGGGCTATAACCGTAACTTTGGTAAATAAGGATGAAGCATGTCGAATGAATTATTTCCAGAATTACCCGGTTTAGAGTGGGATCTGACCAAGACACCTACTTTTAACACCAAGATCATGACCTCCGTCAATGGTCGTGAGCTGCGGGCCAGTTATCAGGCGGTACCAAAGTATGAGATCTCTATGTCTTATGCCTTCCTCAGGGAGAATAAGAACAGAAAAGAGTTCCAGATTCTTGAGAGTTTTTTTCTGGCCCGCCGTGGTGCCTTCGATTCTTTCTTGTTTCAAATGCCAGATGATTTTGAGTTTGATTGTACTTTTGTCGGTGATGGCGTAACCACAAATTATCAACTGTATAAGCAAATGCATAAGTTACAGTTGCCAATCGGAAACACCAAGGCGACATCACAACCAACAAATCCTTTGATGTGGAATGCCAATAGTTCTAAATTTATGTGGAATGCCAACGATCAAACATTGATGTGGAATAACAGTTCTTCGCAAATTACTGCCGATGGCAAGGTGGTTTTATCTACTCCATTGGGTGTTGGTCAGATGCTCAATATCAAAGGTATTTATTACTATCGTTGCCGGTTTAAGGAGGACGAACAGCAATATGTGAATTTCATGAAAAAACTTTGGAAGGCCAGCAAGGTTGAGTTTGTTGGATCCTTGGGGAATAAGATATGAGACAGGCCTCAGCAAAACTTATTGCACTGTTAAATGCGGATCAGTTTCTAATGGCTGATCTATATACCATCACAACCATTCAGGGTGATGTGTACCGATACACCAATTATGATTTTGATCTGACAATAGCAGGGCAGTTATATCGTTCAGATGGTCCCATCATAGAGCGTGAAGGCATCACCCAAAATCTTGGTATTGAGGTGGACAGCTTATCGGTCACAATCATGGTAAATGACGATACGCTGTTTAGTGATGTACCCATAGTTCAGGCATTTCATAACGGTATACTGGATGGGGCTCGGTTCAAACTGGAACGTGTCTTTATGGATATGAATACTCCAACTGATACCAGTGCTGGTGCAATCACATTATTTGAAGGTAGTTTGATTGAACCAGAAATGGACCGCAACCAGATCCGCGTTAATGCCGCCTCCGATACCGATATTCTGAATGTCAAAATGCCACGCAATCTTTACCAGCCGAGTTGTTTAAATACGCTATTTGATAGCGGGTGTGGCTTGTTGAGTTCAGCATATGTGGTCAATACAGCAATCGAAGCAAACAGCACACCGAGCCGCATTATATGCACGTTAAATCAGCCACAAGGATGGTTTACTCAAGGCGTAGTTGAGTTTACTCACGGCGTTAATCGGGGGATTAAACGTACAGTTCGATTGCATGAGTCGGGGGCCTTGCTACTTACTTTACCACTTTTGGAAATGCCCGCCATTGGTGAAGCAATCAAAGTTTATCCAGGCTGTGATAAACGACTGGAAACCTGCCAAAACCGGTTTAACAACCGAGCCCGCTTTCGTGGTGCACCTTTTGTTCCTGTTCCTGAGACATCCGTTTAAATAACTTCTTATTCATTTTGCCAAGCACCCATTCGGGTGCTTTTTTTATGGAAAAAATAAAATGGCCGAAATACCTACATCTGATGAATTTATCAACCCAAGTACCACTGAAGCTCAGTTTAAGGCAGCTTTAAAGTTGTTAGTAGAAAACGTAGCGTCCATAAATTTCGTTAATGCTAATAAATTTTTTAAGCCCGTAATCTTAGAACAAACAGCTGATCTGAATAATTTTTTAGAATCTGGCGTGTGGTTTGCACCAACTTCAGGTTATGCAGCTTTGGAACGTAATTTCCCAATTGTATCTGGTGGCTGGTTCACTGTTATTAAGGCATCAAACAATCAAACATATCAGCGTTATGATACACATGAATATTCATTTTTACGCAGATGGAGTTCTGGGGTTTGGTCATCATGGACTACCCAAGATGTGGCCAAAGGCCTAAATGCATCCTCAAACTATACAGATAGTAAATTTGGGAATTCTATTAGTTACGATCAGAATAACTTAATAACTGGTGTTCCATTAGTTGCTGATAAATATATTAATACACAGGGGGGTGTTACAGCTCAACTTGCAACAGCCTATGTTGTAATACCAGTAAGTATTGGTTCATATTATTTCAAAAATTATGGGACAAATCTTGTAGCCGGTTCTTTTCCAGTAGGGTTTTCTAAGAATGCTAACGCATCTAGTTTTGCGATTTTGACTCGAACTGTCGTTAGTACAGGAATTTTAAAAGTTGATGTAACAGAAGTTGGGTATCTGGCATTTGATATTAAGCTTGCAAATTCTAACTTCATTTCCACACTGCACGTTACAAATAATATTCAAGCAATAGATAAACATGCAACTAAGATCAACGGTGCTGATTTAATCGATCAGCAACTGCGAAATACCGCCTTAACGAGTGAAAATATTGAGTCAATAGGCAACTTATATGACAAATCTACTAATAAAGGTGATGTATATGTTCATGTGAATACAGCAAATATTGCTACAGCTTCTGGTGCAGTATTAACTCAAATAAAAGTAAGAAAGGGGACTACATATCACATTAAAGCACCGGATTTACGCGGAGGTATTTTTGCGGTCGCATTACGAGATAATGCAAGCATGGATATTGGCCCTACCCTTGGACTAGCTACACTGACCCAGATCAGCTCTACTTATAAGACATTTACTATTCCAGTTGATAGCCTTGCCGAATATGCCTTACTCACTGTTAAGCTACCCTCACTCAATTTGGATATTGAAAATACTATTTCAATAACCACAAATCCTGCTTCCAATACTTCCAGAAAAATTAATAAGCTAAATGGTTCCTCTATTGCGGCATCTACGCTAAACAAGCTAACAGGTAAAATATGGACAACTATCGGCGACTCAATTACTGAACCTAATTTTAGAGCAAGTAAAAATTACCACGATTATATTTCCGAAGATGTTGGTGGAATGACTATTTATAACCGTGGTGTTAGTGGATCTGGATTTTGGAATCGCCTTAATGTTGCCGATACAATTACTGAGCAGCCTAACTTAATTACATTATTTTGGGGTGTTAATGATTTTGGAAAAAACTTTCCTTTGGGTGATTTTTTAAGTACTGACACCGAAACCTTATCCGGACGAATGAACTATGTAATTAATTCACTAATTACAAAGTTTCCATTAACCAAAATTGCTATTTTGACGCCATTACCAACCTTGACTCAGTGGGGAAGTAATGCGGCACCAAATAATCTGGGTTTCACACTTAAAGACATTTGCGACATGCTTGTAAAATACGCTAAACACTATTCGTTGCCTGTTTTAAATCAATATGAAGCAAGCAGCTTACCTGTGTGGGTTCAAGCCGCAAATGAATATTATTTCACTGCTGATGATGGTCAGCATCCACCAGATGGGCTACATCCTAATGCAGCAGGCCAAAGGGTGATGGCGGATAAAATCAAAGGGTTTCTGGAGTCTATTTAATTGAAAAACCTTGAAGCAGTTGACGAGGCCATGACCTGGCTCGGCACGCCGTACCATCACCAAGGTCGCATTAAAGGCGTTGGTGTTGATTGCGGCACTTTAATCTGTGAGGTTTTTGAAAAAGTAGGGCTGATGGATCATTTAGATCCGCGGCCTTATCCACCAGATTGGCACATGCACCAAATGGGACAGCGCTATTTAGAACATGTCCTTAGCGTGTGTTATGAAGTGGAAGAACCTCAACCTGGTGATCTGGTTTTATATCATTTTGGCAAATGCATCAGTCATGGTGCAATTGTTGTGGAATGGCCCACTATTATCCATTCCTATATCCATTTAGGCGTCATCCTGCAGGATGGTACAAAAGGAAGTTTAGCCCGCCGTTGCGCGGGCTTTTTTCGTATGAAGAGGCTGAAAGAATGAGTGGAGTGTTTGGTAGTACCACAATCAGCATGTCAGATACCCGCATTAATTCAATGCGGATCCAACAATCAGCTTATGGATTGTGTCAGCCATTGGTTTATGGAAAAACCCGTGTAGCCGCGAATATGTTCTGGTATGGCGATTTTAAAGCAATCGCCCATACCACAACGACAAAATCCGGTGGTAAAGGCGGCAAGACTAAAACCAAGAATACAACCTATACATATAGTGCTTCGTTAATGCTTGGTTTGTGTGAAAACCAGATTCAAGATATCGGCATGATATGGGTGGACAAGGATCAGCTTGTGGCCAAGCAAGAGGGTGGTGTAATTCTTCAGCCGATCGATCAGCTTGGCTTTGAGTTATTTGATGGAAATAACAATCCGATGTGGGGGTATATTTCGAGTGCTCACCCCAACCAGGCTTTGAATTATCCGTTTCTTGGTTATGTTGCTGCAGCAAACTATGACTTGGGTGGTAGTGCCAGTCTGTCTAATCATAATTTTGAAGTGATTAGCACAATTACACTATCTTCAACTATTCATGATGCCAATCCAGCAGATGTGATAGAGGACTTAATCAGCAATCCGCGCTATGGTGCAGCACCAAGCCTTAACATTTCCAATTTGGACGAGTTTAGGACCTATTGCCGAGCAGCCAATCTTTTAATTTCACCCGCCTTCACAGAGCAACGAGAAGCACATGAGATTATTAATGAGATCGTTGAGTCTGTTAATTGTGCTGTGGTACCAAGCCCCGATGGGCTAAAAATTAAGTCTTTTGGTGATGCCGCATTGACTGGCCACGGCGTAACGTTTACGCCAGATCTCAGCCCTGTTTACCATTTAAATGATGATGATTTTCTTGGTGAAGATGAGCCTGTTAAGGTTCGCCGTAGTCGGGACACAGATGCATATAATCACGTCCAGATTGAGTACATCAATCGATACAACCAGTACAACACGGAAACGGTCGAAGCCAAAGATCAAGCCAATATTGAAATGTTTGGTTTGCGATCGGAAGAGCCACAAAAGCTAACATTTTTTTGTGAGCCAAAGATTGCCAGGCACGTGGCTCAACTACGGTTACAGCGTTTGCTATATGTTCGTAATGAATACGAGTTTCAATTAGGGTGGAAGTACTGCCTGCTTGAACCTATGGATATTGTGACTATCACGGATGTTTCATTAGGTTTAGATCAGTTTGCAGTTCGTATCACCCGTGTTGAAGAGGATGACGATGGTGTACTCACGATTACAGCTGAAGAACTGGCAGAGGGTTCTAGATCTGCAATTGAATATGATCTGCAGGCATCTAATGGTTATCAAGGTGGTAATGAAGAACCAGGTAATGTAAATGCACCGGCTATATTTGAACCGCCACTAGATATGACTGATGGTAAGAATGAAGTCTGGATGGCGGTGTCTGGTGGCTTAAATTGGGGTGGCTGTAATGTATGGGCCAGTCTTGATAACACCACATACGAACTGATTGGAACAGTGTATGGTTCAGCCCGGTATGGTCAGTTAGTTGCACCAATAAGCGCCAATGCTACATCCATGCAGATTCAGTTAAATACAGCCAGTCAGTTATTCAGCGGTACCTTGCTTGATGCTCAAACAGATCAAACGATATGCAAAGTGGGTGACGAGTATTTTAACTATCAAGAAGCCACTTTGAATGGATCCGGACTGTACACATTAAGTGATGTTTTGCGTGGGCGTTTTAATGATGCTCAAAATCACAACGCAGGGGAAAGCTTTATACGTCTGGACAGGGCAATCTTTGAATATAGCTTTAATACCAATCTTATTGGGAAACAGATCTATTTGAAGTACACCAGCTTTAATGGACTTGAACAGAAAGAACAAACGCTGGATGAAGTTACTGCTTATAGCTACACGTTAAACGGTGGGCGGCCATCTGGTGTGATTGGCCTATCGCTTCAATCACCATTTGTGGGGACTTCATTTAAAGTCCAATGGCAGAGTACTGCTGGGGCAAATAGTTATATTGTTCAGATATGGTCCAATGGTGTGAAGTTGCGAGAGGTTGAAACCACTAACACGGATTATAGTTATTCAATTGAAGAAGCTAAGGTAGACGGTGTTCAACGTGCATATACAATTCGAGTGGCCAGTAAAAGAGGATCTAATTTAAGCACATTTGCTGAGTTGAGTATTAGCAATCCGGTACCACCTGTATTGAGCAATATTTATACCGCATCTAATGCTAATTCAATCACGATCAACTGGGTGCCAAGTGATGTGCCGGATCTTAAAGATTATGCTGTTTGGTTGAGTGCTACAGCTGATTTTGATCCAACCACAACAGCGCCGTCTTGGACAGGAACAGCACTAACCACCACCATAGGAGGCTTACAAGCAACAACGCCATATTATATCCGTGTCGCAGCGAGAGACGTATGGAAAGAAACAACGTGGAACTATTCAAATCAGATTACTCAAAGTACATCTGAAGCATAAAACATAGATTTTAATCTAAATAATTAGCCTCCTATAAATGGAGGCTTTCTTATTTCTGGAGACAGGAAATGCAAGAACAAGCAGCAAGCGCGGTTGAAGCTGCTACAAACACAATCGCAGCAACAGTAGTACCAAAAATACCTTATGTATCAGGGGTGACATCAGTGGCAGCGTATGCAGCAAGTGTAGATTGGGCAGTATGGTTTTCTGTCTTTATCGGTGTAATCACTTTTTTTATGACGTTGTACTTTAAACGGCGTGATGACAAGCGAGCAGAGGAAATTCACGAATTGCGTAAGAAGCAATATGAGCAAACGAAAGAACGGATAAAAGGGGATTTTGATGACAAGTGAACAAACGCGGGCTTATCTGGCCTTTGCCTTAGTTGCATTAATGTTTGTTCTGGTAATCGCATTATTCTTTGTTGATATGCCACGGGAAAACAGCAACTTAATAAACACGGCCTTGGGTTTTATTGCAGGGGCAATGACAACCGCTTGCGGTTTCTATTTCGGTAGTTCAGAGCAAGAAAAGAAAAAAGATAAAGACAGTTAGATCGCAATATTAAACAGCCGCCTTCGGGCGGTTTGTGGATATCCTAATGGTATTTGGTGAATAGTAAAATATTTATAAAAATGGTGGATATTTCAAATTATTTATTACTTTATGTTTTTATAATATTTTGTTATCTTCCGTAAGCAAAACTACTATTAGGGGAATAAACATTGGACATTTTTTTGTTCGACGAAGAATCATTAAGAACTACATCAAGGAATTGGATTGATTGCGGAATTGCCATAAACTTAGATGATGAATTAATTGAGCTGAATGAGCAATTTTTTGAGCATATACAGGTTAGTAAATCATTTGGTGATTATTTAAAAAGAGAAAGCCTCAATACATTTATTGGTATTTGCGACGAAGATTGTGAGCATCCAAACATCATTGTTGAGGTTGGATATCATCGCCGTGGACGTGAATTGACACTAAAGATTTTCGATATTTATATAAGTCCCCAACTTGATAGTTTGTTGAATTCAGATTATGATGCGAAATATGCAGAATATTTAACCTTCTTGGTTCAAAGATTCTTGCAACATGCAGACAGTTCTGGTAGTGCTACCAAAATTTATGCACGTACTGACATTAGTCAATCATTCTTGCAACTGCTTCATCAAGCTGCAAAATCTGTGCAAACAGAGTTAGACAAGGCAGGTTTATCTGTAGAATTTGAAGGCAAGCGTTGGCTTGCTTTTCGTCGCAAATAACCGTTAACCAGCATAGGTGGAATACCATGAGTATTATTTCATTACAAAAGCATGTTCAATTAACTAATACTAAAAATGAAAAAGTTAATGAACTAATTGCTAATTGCTTCAGCTTAGCTTGCGCTAAGACTGGCAGCTTACGAGATGTTCTTAAAGGGGATATGAAAATTATGGTAAAAAATTCTCGACTACGAAAAGCTTCGTAAAAAGAAACCTCCTTCGGGAGGTTTTTTAATGCCTTAAATTTAACGTTCTTAAGCCGACTTAATTCAAGTCGGCTTTTTCATATCAAGAGGAAAGTAAAATGGATCGAAAACCATTTTTTGATGCAGCTCGAGATCTACTAGGTGGTAAACTTACTCAGCCGCAAGTGAACAAACTCAATCAAGTAATTGATGGGTTTCAAACTAACAGCATGCTTACTAGCAAAACGGGCATTGATTTAATAACAAGCTTTGAAGATATAAAACTCAATGCATACGATGACGGCGTTGGGGTGTGGACCATTGGCAAAGGCACAACTGTTTATCCTAATGGTGTTAAAGTCAAAAAGGGTGATGTATGCACTATGGATCAGGCTAAAGCATACTTTGCTCATGATCTAAAGCGCTTTGAAAATGCTGTTAACAGTGCTTTAACTGTTGTTGTGAATCAGAATCAATTTGATGCACTTGTATCGCTGGCCTATAACATAGGCGAAAAAGCATTTAAAACCTCAACACTGGTTGAACTTCTGAATGCCAATAAGTTTACTGCTGCTGCGGATCAGTTTCTGGTATGGAATAAGGGCGGTGGAAAGATAATGAAGGGATTAGTGCGCCGCCGTGCCGCAGAACGTGAGCTGTTCTTAAAAAAGTAATTCACCGATGCAGTCGATCTATCAGTTCATTGCTGTTTAGTGTCTGCATCATTTTTCTTTTACCTGGTTGCACTGCACACTCGATAAAAACAAATGTAAGTATCTCGGTATGCCTCCAATGTGTGCAGGAAAGATAACAACGAAACTTTCGTGGTAAAAATCTATAGTTGTATATTGTGATATTCATCACACTTGTAGTGTTGAAATTTTACCCTTCACGATACTTAAAAATAATAAAGATAATTTGGTTGGGTGCATAGCGTAAGCCCTAGTGATATCACCAAGGGCTTTTTTTATTCCATAACAACAGTAAAACCTTTAAGTTTCCTCTTATTCAAGAACAAATACCGTTCCGCTGCAACTTTCGTTTGAAATTCCATAGATCCCTCTTTCTTTTCAGAAAAAATGTAATGTTGATTAAACATTCCGCTAATATCTGAATAATCTTCATGTTGCTCAAACAGATCTGTTTGAATGTGCAAATACAAATTTCCTTTTTTAAGATAGTGAAGTCTCATAATTTCACCGCTTCTTCTGAGGTTTTACAACTTCTGGGGCTTCATATTGTGCAATTTCATCAAAGCCTAGATCTTGGCTAAAATCAGAATTAACGTCTTGAGATACATCATCGAATGACTCTTGCTGGAAATCTTCTAGTGGAAACTCTTGATGTTCAAATGCAATTGACTTAATACCCATTTTTAGCTCACTTGATTATGTAACTTAATCAAGTAAGCATAATTATGAATCAATCTGAATTCAAATTTAAATGGTTGTGGATAAAGAGGTGAGCGACAAAACATGTCGTTGTTTAATCCTTCCAACTATCCACAATATCAGCCCAATCTTGCATCATCTTACGCCTAGGTTTTAAATGCTTAGAATGGTCGTAAGAAGCTTTAGTCCTGTTAGATTCAGAATGAGCCAATTGTTTTTCCACCCAAGCTTCCTCATATCCTTTTTCATACAACAAAGTGGATGCTGTAGCCCTAAAGTCATGTGTAGTTACACCTTTAAGACCAATATACTCAAGCATACTGTTTAGTGTTTCTTTTGCCAGCATGCCGTTATTTTTTTTGCTGTAAATAGCAGGGAATACCAACGTTTCATCGCCTGAAATTTCATATTGTTGTTTTAAAATATTTAAGACTTGATCAGAGATTGGTAGCACATGAACCCTAGCTTTTTTCATAACCTCTATGGGGAAAGTAATTAATTTTGACTCAAAGTCTACCCATGACCATTCCATCTTCCGTATCTCAACGGCACGTAGCATCGTATATAAAAGAATAAAACCTGCATTTTTTACAGTTTGAGTTCCATTGTATTTGGGGAGACTTGATCTAGCCTTGTACCGTTCTTCTTTAGTCAATGCTCGCGCATGATTGACGCGTGGTCTTTTGATTACATCACGAACAGCATATGTTGGGTCATTCTCTGCTCGTAGTGTTGCAATAGCATACCGAATCACAGCCCCAAGGAATCTTCTATTCTCAAGCGCAGCAGATGCGCCAGTAAATCTACCATTTGATTCTTTTACAACACGATCGACAGTATTGTTTAAAATTTTAAGAACATCAGCTGCAGTCACATCACTTACATTCTTTTTTCCAATAATAGGTGAAATATCTTTTTTTAAAGCAACGTCAAATTTCTCTTGATATATTTCTGATTTAGATCCCATTCGTTTTAATTTGAATTCGGCTGCAATTGAATCAAATGTATTTAAAGTTTCGGCCATAGCTTGTGCTTTTATATTTTTTCGATCCTCGACTGGATGGATCCCTTTGGCTAATTTGGCCCGCATCTCATCTTTCAATGTACGAGCATCAGCCAGACTAATAGACGGGTATTCGCCCAGGCTCATCGATGACTCTTTACCCTGAAAGACGAACTTAAAACGCCAGACCTTTGCACCTGTTGGCCGCACCTCTATATAGAGTCGATCAGCATCAAGGATCCGATAAACCTTATCTTTAGGCTTTAAGGTTTTAATTTTTACATCTGATAGTTTTACAGCAGCCATTACAGGTAGTCATAGTAAATGTTACCCGTATTATTACCCGTTTTTACTGTGAATTAAAACAAACTAAAAAGAACTAAAAGGAACATCAATTATTATTTATCAAATAGTTATAAAAATAAAAGGAACTATAAAGAATTGTAAGAAACTTAAACACGTATAATTTATGCTGAAGCGGGTAATAATAATTATGTTCCTGCAATGTACAATATTAGTAGATTGAAACTAGAGGATGGGAGTTCGGCTGAAGCTTTGTCTATATTACAGAAAATAGAAAGTGATAATTATGCGCCAGCTATTAATCTTTTGGGTATTATGTATAATAATGGGGATTATGTTGATAAAGATTTAAATAAGGCTTTTTTATATTACAAAAAAGCAGCTGATTTGGGGAACCCTGATGCTAAATTCAACTTAGGGCAAATGTATTTTTATGGTGAGGGAGTTAAACAAGACTATAAAAAGTCTTTCTATTGGTATGATGAGTCTGCAAAGCAAAATTATGATTTTGCAAAAATTCAGTTGGCAACATCATATTATCAAGGATATGGCGTAGAGAAAAATATTGAGAAAGCTATAAGCGCTATTAGTGAAATGGCTGATAAGGGTGATCCAGATGCAATTTACAATATTAGACTCTACTATAAATCGATAAATAATAAAGAAAAATATAATTTTTGGAGAGTTAAATGTAAAGAGACTATAGGTTGTGAATAAAAGTCTAAACTAGTGGTTGATGAGAAAATATATTTAGAGCCTAAGATTTACTAAATTGTTCTTATTATAAGCTTTATTCAGTTTTATTGGGATTACGCTCATACTTACTTTTCCAGAGTAAAAATTCCTTTTCATTTTTTTGCTCTTTATAGGCTATAGCAAGATTATATTGTGCAGTAGCATTACCATCCTCTGCTATTGGTTCGAGTAAGTTGATAGCTTTTCCTAAATCCTTCGATATACCTTTACCGTTTGCATATAAATTTGCTAACTGGATTGATGCAGTCTCATAATTTTGTTCAGAGGACTTTTCATACCATTCTAAAGCTTTTTTTAAATTTTGTTGAACACCTTCACCATAATAATAAGCTTGAGCTAAATTAAATTGACCAGAAGCATTACCATGTTCAGCAGCAATTTTGAATTTTTCAATAGATTTATTTAGATTTTTCGGAAAGATAATACCATTCTTATAAAAAATACCAATTGTTGATATTGATTCATAGTGGTTTTGTTTTTCGGCTTTTAAGAAAAAATCTAAAGCTTTTTTATAGTCACTATCATTCTTGGCTTTGTTAAACTCTAAAAGACCTAAATTGTGTAATGCTGGTGCATAGTTTTGATTTGCTGATAATGTATACCATTCAATTGCTTTCTTTTCATCAGCTATTCCATTAAAACCATACTGATAACCAACACCAATATCATTCTGAGCAACTGGATTTCCTTGTTTAGCAAGCTCTACTAGAATCGGAAATGCTTTATTATATTGGTCATTATTGATCAAATCTTCTGCTTGTTTTAATTTTTTATTTGTTTCTTGATCATAGACGTACACGTTTTCTTCATCTGTATTATTTGTATTTGATATGGGGTTTTGTTGTGAATTGCCACATGAAATCAAGAAGATAAGTGATGTAAAAACTAAAGTATTTTTCATTTAAATCTAAGCTTTTATTGGAATTTAAATGAGCTTATTTTAATGTTAATTCCTTTTTTTAACAATAATTGATAGGCATTATTTAATTAATTTTACAATTAACGCTGATTTTAAACTATATTGTCTCTTATTTTTAACATAATGGGACTGTGCTTTTATGGATACTTTTTATGTTAATTAAAGATTTGTTAGTGATTTATTTATTATTGTCGGTTGTGTTGTGGGCTATTTTTCACCAATTAGCTGCAAGGTATGTGAATCGTAATGAGTCTTTAAAAAGTATATTTTACGGTAACTTGTATAAGAACAAATCAATGGACGTTGCTAATATTGAAGCAGTAATTTTAAGTGTTACTTTTGTTAATATAATTTTCTTATTTTCTGAGAAGAGCTTAAAAAATTTTTTTGAAAACAGAAAACTATTCTATGGCTTGGATTTCAACTCGGCTATGAGTGTGGTAGAGCAGCATAAAAAGTTATGGTTTTATATTAAGTTATCTATTTTTTTTGGTTCTACGATAGTTATAAGCTCAGTTATGCTCTTTTGGTTGTAATCAATTATTGATGATTTTATCTATCTACAAAGGATATTCCATACTTGTCTGAGCTTAATCCTGTTCCATTAAACACACTCCGTAAAGACCAACTTTATAGTTTAAGCGTTGTTTGTCTGCATGAATTTCTTCATTTTCTTATGAGGTTAAACAAGGACGTACAACAATGAAAAAAGCACTGCTTCTCTTGAGTTCAATGGGTGTCTTGGCAAATATGCCAGTCTTGGCCGCCGATTTCAGTATCGGTGATCCGAAAACCCAAGCGGGTGAACTGAAATTGACGGGCGCAATCCGTACCCGCTATATCCATAAAGACTATATTGTCGAAGCCAATGAAGGCTCCAAAAATGATGACTGGCGATTGGCCGATATCAAGGCGGTCTTGAGTTATGAAAACCCGAACTGGATTGCATCGATGGATGTACGTTGCTACCAGTATGACCGCTTATGTGATGCACTGTTTTTAAAAGATGCTTGGGCAGGCTATAAGTTTTCAGATCAGCAACGACTGACAGTCGGTTTTCAATCGGTTGATTTCGGCTTTGGACGACTCTGGGGCAATAGTTATTATGAAACTTTGCTGAATACCGTAGGACTGGAAGACATTCAAAATCTTGGGGTGAAGTACCAGTTTAAGGACAATCTGTATAACTTCATTCTCGGTTTTTATCCGACTGATGGCGGCAACTACAAAGGTACCTCCAAGGATTCCAGTCGCTATAGCGGTAACTTTGTGCGGGCAGACGATCTGACCCAAGGTACCGATATTGATGAAAAGAATATGTGGGTGACACGCTTATCCCGAAAGTTTGATATCGATCAATCGCAGAATTTCTCCACGGAAATTGGTGGCTCTTACTGGTATTCGGAACTGGAAAATAACCGTACCAATAAAGATGGGCATCGTAGTACATGGAGCATTTTTAGCACCACCAATTATCAGGCATGGCAATGGTTGTTCTTGACAGGAGAGCAGGACATTAAAAATGCAGACGATCTTTTACCAAAAAGTTCGACCATTGGCGCATTTGACTATCCTTATCAAGTGGCCAACAAAGGCAAATATATAGCCAATGAAATTAACTACACCTTTGCCAAGCCTTTTCATCAGTTAGAAAATATTAAACCTTATGTCTCGTATAGCCGTTTTTATAAAGATGAAGCAGGCTATCAAGATTCAGATCGCTTAATCGCAGGTCTATATTTTAACTATAAAAAAGTCGGCATACAGGGGGAATATATCTGGAGTCGCAATGACCCAATGACGGGCAGTGGCGCAGATGGATTGGCACAAGGCGAGAGCAATCAATGGAATAAATTATTCTATTTATCATTGGGTTATTATTTCTAAACTCAGCGTTGAAAATGAGCCAGTCTGTTTGCGATAGACTGGCTTTTTTGCTTTAGGCGGTTCTTAAGATCAAAGCACCAATTAAAATGATGCATGAGGAGATAATCCGTACCACATTAATACGTTCTTTTAGAATAAAGATGGAAATCAGCGTGGCAAATAAAATCGAGGTTTCTCTTAGTGCAGCAACAATTGCAACAGGTGCAAGTGTCATCGCCCAAAGTGCCAAGCCATAAGAGAAAAATGAGCCGATTCCACCGATTAAACCTAAATGCCAATTATGGCGAAAATACGAACCCATCTGTCGATATTGCATTTTCAGGGCAAACATAAAAAAGATCAGCCCTGAGAGCACGAAACTCCATAGGATATAGGCAATGGCTGATCCTGCAAGGCGAACGCCATGACCATCCAGCAAGGTATAACCCGCAATCAGCACGGCATTGACTAAGGCCAGACCGATACCTTTGCGTCCCGTTTTGGGCGCAGCCAAAATCATCGATAAAATGCCGACGGAAATGGTGATGATGCCTAGCCATGCATTGAATTGTAGTTGTTCGTGCAATAACAAGGTGCCTAAAACGGCCACAATCAATGGTGCAGTGCCGCGCATTAGCGGGTAGGTAAGTCCCATATCGGCGATGCGATAGATCTTAGCCACCATGCCAAAATACAGAATTTGTATTGCCGTTGAGGCCAAAATATAAGGCCAGCTCTCGCGTTGCGGTATCGGGAAAAAGGGCAGCAGTAGTGCGGCTAAAACTGCTGCGGATGCAGTGACCAGTACCGTGGTTAAAAACTTATTTGTACCCGCTTTTACAATGGCATTCCATGTGGCATGACATGTCGCTGCAAGTAAAATAAGGCCAAATATTGCCGTGCTCATAAGCTGCCTGTTAATTCATGATCTTGCTAATGTGCATGATGTGGATGAAAAAATAAAGCAGGCAGCTTAGCGCGATTATAGAAATACTTTCTCCGTATTAGGATTGATCGGCTCAATTGGTTGGATCAACTGACCACGGCTTAGATTCTGGATATGCTGTAAACGGTTAATTAGTTCATTTTGAATAAACAGGATACAGGTCTGTAATTTAGACGAGCTTTTTAAACGTGAAGGATAGACCGCCCATACATCAGCATCTTGCCAGTATTCAGGCAAGATATGCTGTAATTGACCGCTAATTAATTCATCTGCGACGTCCCAAATCGAACGTAAGATAATGCCTTGTCCCTCAATCGCCAACTGGTGAATAATCTCGCCATTATTGGAGATAAAACGTGGCGTGACATGTACCGAACGATCTTCTGAAGGATGACGTAATTTCCACAATACTGAAGACTGATCTCGTTCACTGATGGTGAGGCAATCGTGGTTGCGTAAATCTTCCAGACTTTCAGGCATCCCTTGTTGCAGTAAATAGCTGGGTGCAGCGCAGAAAATCCGGAAATTCGATACCAGTTTTTTGGCAATCATATTCGGGGCAATGTCGTTGCCAATGCGAATATCCAGATCAATGCTGTGTTGAATCAGGTCTTTGGTATTGTCGATGGTATCAAACTGAATTTCCAGTTTGGGGTACATGGTCATCAATTTAGACAGAATTGGTGCAACGTGTTTACGGCCAAAACCGAAGCTACTGACAATGTCGAGATGACCTGTGGGCGTACTTAAGGGGTTATTCACCAACTCACTGATTTCATCAAATTCATCCAAAATATTGGAGACCCGATCCAGAATCAGTTTGCCATCTTCGGTCAAACTGACATGACGGGTACTGCGATGGAACAGTTTACAGTTCAGATTGGTTTCTAAAATGTTGATGCGTTTACTGATAAATGCAGGTGAAGCACCCAGCTCCTCAGCTGAATCGACAAAACTCTTGCGTTTGGCGACTGTGCAAAAAACCTTTAAATCCGATAGGTTAGGTAGATTATTCACGATCCGTGTCCATTGGGGTGATAGTTTTCTTATTGATCATTGCTGTCGAAAACAGCATGTTTACAGCTAAGGATATTAACCAAAGGTGTAAGGGAGCGTTATGGCAAAAAAGTATAAAGTTGCCACGATTGCGGGTGATGGGATTGGTTTAGAAGTTCTACCAGAAGGCATCAAGGTTGTAAAGGCAGCAGCAGACAAATATGGCATTCAAGTTCAAATGGATAGCTTCGATTGGGCCAGCTGTGATTATTACCTTGAACACGGCAAAATGATGCCGGATAACTGGTTCGAAGTCTTACAGCAATATGATGCAATCTTCTTTGGTGCGGTGGGTTGGCCTGAAAAGGTACCTGATCACATTTCACTATGGGGATCATTGCTGCAGTTCCGTCGTCGTTTTGATCAGTATGTGAATTTACGCCCTGTTCGGTTAATGCCTGGGGTGAAATGTCCACTGGCTGGCAAACAACCGGGCGATATCGATTTTTATGTGGTGCGTGAAAACAGTGAAGGTGAATATTCTGCCATTGGTGGTAAAGCCTTTGAAGGCACCGATCGTGAGTTTGTGTTGCAGGAAGCGGTGTTTACCCGTCATGGTGTCGATCGTATTTTAAAATATGCCTTTGAATTTGCGGACCAGCGTGAGGCTAAAAAAATCACAGCTGCGACTAAATCAAATGGCATTGCAGTCAGCATGCCGTACTGGGATGAACGTGTCGATGAAATGGCAAAACACTACCCACAGATCAAGGCAGATAAACAGCATGTTGATATTTTAGCAGCACGTTTTGTTCTACAGCCTGAGCGCTTTGATGTGGTGGTGGCATCGAATTTATTTGGTGACATCTTATCGGATTTAGGACCTGCATGTACGGGCACCATTGGTTTGGCGGCTTCGGCTAACCTTAACCCCGAACGTAAATTCCCGTCTTTGTTTGAACCTGTACATGGTTCAGCACCAGATATTTACGGCCAGCAAATTGCCAACCCAATTGCGGCGATCTGGTCGGGTGCCATGATGCTAGATTTCTTGGCAGATGGAGATGAGCAGGTGATTCAGGCAGGACAAGAGATTATGCAGGCGATTGAGCATGTTTTGGTGCATGGCCCGAAAACGCCTGATATCGGTGGAACTGCCAAGACCTATGAAGTGGGTGATGCGATTGCATCCTGTGTGACTCAGCAAAAAATGGATTTATTCGCGATGGAGTAAGTACCCCTGAGGGAATAGTCACTATCCGAGATGGATTGAATAGATATGGATAATCAAATTACAAAGCCTTACACAGATAAGACGCTTGCGATCACCAGTCTTGCCGTTGTATTTACTTCGGTGGCTGGTCTGGCAATCTACTCATCTGAATCAATACAACTGGCTGCAAAATGGATGCAGTGGACTACGTCGGTGTTTACCACGCCAGTCCTGTTATTTGCTTTTTTATCAATTATTTTTACCTTCGGTTTGGCCTTTAGTAAATATGGCAAAATCAAGCTCGGCGAAGGTAAGCCCCAATACAGCACCATGTCATGGATTTTCATGTTCATATTGTCGGGGATTGGGTCATCTACCTTGTACTGGGGCTTTCTAGACTGGGCTTATTATTATCAAACGCCGGGTTTGAATTTAGCCCCTGAGTCGGCTGAAGCACTGAAATATAGCGTGGCCTATTCCTTCTTTCACTCTGGTTTGAGTGCATGGTCGATCTATGCTTTGGCATCGATTTCACTGTGCTATAGCTACCATGTCAGAAAGAATAAAGGCTTGAGCTTAGCGTCAATGGTGGAAGCGGTCACTGGCTTTAAAGCGACAGGACCTGTTGGACGTGTGGTCGACCTGATGTTCTTACTGTGTATGTTTGGCGCCCTGACCATTTCACTGGTTTTGACTGCGGTCACTTTTACCAACATTCTGTCGCAGCTGACGGGTATCCCGAATACCTTTATGACCAAGGTGATTATTATCTTGGCGGTATCCATTCTATTCGCACTGAGCTCTTATGTCGGTATGGATAAAGGCATGCAACGTTTGAGTCATATGGTGTGTTTGGGCGTGGTGCTGTTTGCGATCTATGTGCTGTGCTTTGGACCAACCCAATTCATTATGAATAATTCATTGATGAGTTTTGGTCTGATGGCGACTAACTTTGTCGATATGAGTCTGTTTACCGACCCGATGGGCGATGGAAAATTTACCCGTGAATGGACGGTGTTCTATTGGTTATGGTGGATTTCTTATGCACCGGGTGTAGCGTTGTTTGTGACCCGTGTATCTAAAGGACGCACCATTAAAGAAGTGATTCTTGCCATGGTCATCGGCGGTAGTGTTGGTTTATGGTTCATCTTTGGGGTATTTGAAAATTACAGTGTTCACAGCTTTATTCACGGCATGGTCAATGTGCCGCAAATCTTGAGCCAACAGGGCGGTGAAGTAGCGATTGGTCAACTGCTCGGTTTATTGCCAATGGGCAAACTGATGATGTGGTTGTTCCTTGGCATTATGGTGATTTTCCTTGCAGCACACATGGATGCGGTGGGCTATGCGGTTTCTGCAACCTGTACCCGTGGTTTAAGTGAAGGGCAAGACCCATCTCCGAATGCGCGTTTGTTTTGGTGTCTGATGTTAACCCTAGTGCCGATTGCGATGATTTTCTCTAAGGCGCCGTTAGACACCATGAAAACGGCCACCATTGTGACTGCCTTACCGTTTATTGTGATTATTTTGATACAGACCTATGGCTTGGTGAAATGGTTGATTGAGGATTATTCCAAAGTGCCATCGCATTTGATTGAACAGAGTAGCTTTAGTGACTTGGACGCGCTTGAGCATACTGACCCAAATCAACAGATGCAGATTGATATTGCGGCAACCGCACTGGCACATAAAAGCAGTCAAAAGGAATTGTCATGACAGCACAACCGAACATGCACTATGCGTTAAGTGAAGAAATGCAAAGTCTGGTGTACTGGAGCAGCATTTACTCAGCCGCTGATAACGATATTGATTCAATACGTGCAGCCTATGATGCAATGTGCATGCATTACACCTTGCCACGCGATGGGTCAGTCCATATTGAAGATAAAACCGTTACGCATGCCACTCATCCCGTCAATGTTCGGTTGTATTCACCATTGGGCCAAGCACCCGCAGAAGGTTGGCCTTGTGTGCTGTATCTGCATGGTGGAGGCTGGATGGTGGGGAATCTAGATTCACATGAATTTATCACCCGCTATTTATGTCGTGATCTGAATGTTGCCGTACTGAGTGTGGATTATCGTTTGGTGCCCGAACATCATTTTCCAGCCGCTTATGACGACTGTGAAACGGTCTATCACTGGCTCCGCGCGCATGGCGCAGACTGGAACATTGATCCAACGCAGCTGGTGTTAGCTGGCGACAGTGCAGGCGGCAATTTAGCCGCGGCACTGGCGGTTGAATTACAACATACAGGCAAGCAGGCTTGTGGTTTGGCTTTGATCTATCCATGTTTGGGCAGTAGTTTTGATACCGTGTCTTGTCAGCAGCACGCACGGGCGCCGTTATTGACGCTCGAGGAAATGCATTATTACCTGAAGGAATATGCACCGAATGCAAATGACTGGAAAGATACACGTTTAGCGCCATTAAATGCACAGGATTTTTCTGACATGCCGCGCAGTTTTGTTGCGGTGGCTGAATACGATCCACTGAGTGACGACGGGCGTATTTTTGTGGACCAGTTAAAACAAGCCAATATTGCCGCCGAGTTTTATCTCGGCAAAGGATTACTGCATGGCAGTTTACGTTTAGTACGTGATTGTCCTGTGGTGCAGGATTTATATCAGCACATGCTGAGTTCGTTAAAGCAAATGTTCAAGTGATTTGAACATCAGCCAATTTTGATAAAACGGTCGTTAGGACAAAAGAGTTTAATGGAGTAAAACCATGAATGCAGTTGAAAAATTACCAGAAGATTTCTGTTCAAACCCAAATATGGCGTGGACATTTCCAAAAGTGTTCTATACCTCATCTCAGGTATTTGAGCGTGAAAAAGAAGAAATTTTTGCGAAAAGCTGGATTTGCGTGGCACATGGCAGTGAAGTTGCCCAAGCCAATGACTATATTACCCGTAAGGTGATTGGTGAAAATATTATCGTGATTCGCGGCAAAGACAGCGTATTACGTGCATTTTATAATGTCTGCCCGCATCGTGGTCATGAGTTGTTAAGTGGTAGTGGCAAAGCGAAAAATGTCATTACCTGTCCGTATCATGCATGGACATTTAAGCTGGATGGTAGTTTGGCATTGGCGCGTAACTGTGATCATGTTGAGTCTTTCGACAAGCAAAACTCAAGCATGGTGCCGTTAAAAGTTGAAGAATATGGTGGTTTTGTCTTTATCAATATGGATGAAAATGCCACTTGTGTTGAAGATCAATTGCCTGAATTTGCACAGAAACTCAATGAAGCTTGTGCTGTGATCAAAGACTTGAAACTGGCTGCGCGTTTTGTAACGGAAACGCCTGCGAATTGGAAAGTAATCGTGGATAACTATTTAGAATGTTATCACTGTGGTCCAGCACACCCAGGTTTTGCTGATTCAGTACAGGTGGATAAATACTGGCATACCACCCATCAAAACTGGACGCTGCAATATGGTTATGCACGTTCTTCAGAGAAATCCTTCAAGCTTGATCCATCAGTCAAAGACCCGACATTTAGCGGTTTCTGGACATGGCCTTGCACCATGTTTAACGTGCCACCCGGTGCAAACTTCATGACTGTGATCTATGAGTTTCCGATGGATGCGGAAACCACTTTGCAGCACTACGATATTTTCTTTACCAATGAAGAGTTGACTCAAGATCAGAAAGACCTGATCGAATGGTATCGCAATGTCTTCCGTCCTGAAGACCTTGAACTGGTTGAAAGTGTACAACGTGGCTTGAAATCACGGGGTTATCGCGGTCAGGGCCGTATCATGACCGATAAGCAACGTTCAGGCATCAGTGAGCATGGTATCGCGTATTTCCAGAATCTTGTTGCACAGTACCACAAGTAATTTTGTTTCAGGCTCATTAAGGGTACGGTGAAAGACCGTACCTTGCTTTCAATCGATAGGATCATGACATGTCAAGTTTGCAAGGAAGTCAATTATTTCAACAACGCGGATTGATTAATGGCCAGTGGGTCAATGCGCAAACCAATGCCACCATTCCTGTGACCAATCCTGCAACAGGAGAAGAAATTGGCTTGATTCCGAATATGGGTGCTGCGGAAGCCACTGAAGCGGTTGAAGTGGCATATCAGGCTTTAGCATCGTGGAAAGGATTAACGGCACAAAAACGTGCAGATCTGTTATTGGCTTGGCATCAACTGGTTTTGAGTCATGCTGATGAACTGGCACGGATCATGACCATTGAGCAGGGGAAACCTTTAGCTGAAGCATTGGGTGAAGTGAAATATGCGGCTTCATTTATTCAATGGTTTGCGGAAGAAGGCAAACGCGTTTATGGCGATGTGATTCCGACCACCAATAGCCAACAGCGTTTTATTGTGACCAAAGAACCTGTTGGGGTGGTTGCTGCAATTACGCCGTGGAATTTCCCGATTGCGATGATTACCCGCAAAGCGGCGCCTGCTTTGGCGGCGGGTTGCACCATTGTGATCAAACCTGCCAATGAAACGCCGTATTGTGCACTTGCGATTGCCAAGCTGGCAGAAATGGCAGGTATTCCAGCAGGTGTCATCAATGTGGTTACAGGCAAATCGCAAGAAATTGGTTCGGTATTTACCAGCCATGAAAAAGTCAAAAAACTGACTTTTACAGGTTCTACGCCTGTCGGTCGTTTATTGATGCAGCAATGTTCAGATACCATCAAAAAACTGGCACTTGAATTGGGTGGCAACGCACCACTCATCATTTTTGATGATGCTGATCTGGATAAAGCGGTTCAAGGTGCAATCTTTGCCAAGTTCCGTAATGCAGGACAAACCTGTGTCTGTGCCAATCGAATTTATGTACATGACAAAATTTATCAGGCATTTACCGAGAAGTTTGTACAAGAAGTACAGAAATTCAAAATTGGTAATGGTTTGGAACAGAATGTACAGATTGGACCGTTAATCAATGACAAGGCCGTGCTTAAAGCTCAACAGTTAATTGATGATGCCTGTGGCAAAGGTGCGCAAGTGGCGTGCGGTGGTAAACAACATGCACTTGGACAAACCTTCTTTGAACCGACCGTGTTAACCGACGTATCGCGTGATATGGAAATTGTTCAGGAAGAAATCTTTGGCCCAGTCGCGCCTTTGATTCGCTTTACAGATGAAGCCGATGTGGTCGCGCAAGCCAATGATACGATTTTTGGTTTAGCGGCCTATGTTTATAGCGAAAACATTTCACGGATCTGGCGTGTGGCTGAACAGCTGGAATATGGCATGGTTGGGATGAATTCAACCGCGATTTCCAATGAAGTCGTGCCATTTGGTGGCGTTAAACAATCTGGTGTGGGGCGTGAAGGTTCTAAATATGGTTTGGAAGAATTTATGACTATTAAATATATGTGTTTAGGATTATAGCAACAATGCCTGTTGGGACTCTCTTCATCGAGGGTCAACAGGCAATATGCAGTTAAAATTAGAAAATGCTTAGATGAGCAGCATGCGGTAAAGAGGATTTAGACATGGCTAGTCATTATGAAATGTTTGCATCGGTGGTCACACGCGTAGAGCAACTGACTCCACTGATCAAACGGTTTACATTTAAACGTCAGGACGGACAAAATTTCCCTCAATTCAATGGTGGCAGTCATATCATTGTGAAAATGAATGATCAACTGTCCAATGCCTATTCATTGATGAGCTGTGCTCATGATCTATCGACTTACCAAGTCTGTGTCCGTAAAGATATTGAAGGTAAAGGTGGTTCAGTCTTTATGCATGATCAGTGCAATGAAGGCTGTGAAATTCTGATTTCTGAACCGAAGAATTTGTTTCCATTGGCGGCAGATGGTGAGAAACATATTTTAATTGCAGGCGGGATTGGGATTACACCGTTTGTACCACAAATGGATGAGTTGGCTGCACGTGGTGCCGACTTTGAATTGCATTATGCCTACCGTTCGCCAGAACATGCTGCATTGTTAGATGAACTCAAGCAAAAGCATGGCGAACATATTGTTAGCTATATTGATTCAGATGGAAAATATCTTGATCTCGATCAGTTGATTGGCGCTCAACCCAAAGGTACGCACGTCTATGTGTGTGGGCCTAAACCGATGATTGATGCAGTGATTGATCGTTGTAATTACCATCGTTACCGCGATGAATATATTCACTGGGAGCAATTTGCATCTACCGTACCAGAGGAAGGTGAAGCATTTACGGTTGTTCTGGCGAAATCCAATCAGCAAGTGGAAGTTCAAGGGAACCAGACGATCTTGCAAGCGATTGAACTCCTCAACATTGATGTGGAGTGTTTATGTCGTGAAGGGGTGTGTGGGACTTGTGAAACCATGATTCTGGAAGGTGAGGCAGAGCATTTCGATCAGTATCTGAGTGATGATGAAAAAGCCTCACAGCAGTCGATGATGATTTGTGTATCGCGTGCAAAAGGCAAAAAACTGGTACTTGATCTTTAATTTAAAGTTTTGAGTTTAAAAATATAAAAAAGCAGCCTAAGCTGCTTTTTTATTGATCAGGAACATTGATTCAGATTTATTTTTTGCCTTTCTTGGTTTTTAAGTATTCTTGATAAGATTCTTCGGCAAAGCGTCTTAAGGAATCCCCAATGGCAGCATATTGGTATTCATTCAGGTTGGCCAATGACGCACGTGCAGAAGGGTGCTGTACCCCAAAGCCTGAACCTGGTAACAGTACCACACCTGTTTCATCAGCAACGCGGAATAATAATTCGGTTGGGTTCTTATTCTTCATGACCCAATCTGCAAACTCGTCTCCATAAAGTGTTCGAGAGGTATTTTCCAAGTTGACCAAGGTATAGTAATCGACTGAGTTTGGATCTGCTGGAACTTCAACTCCTAATTGTCGATACAGCGCAGCATCACGTTCGCGCACTACAGATTTAACCGCCTTCTTATAGTTCTGTTGCGAATCCATCATATTGAATAGGGCAAACAGTACCATTTGCACTTGTTGAGGTGTAGAAAGACCTGCGGTGTGGTTCAGTGCTACATTGCGACTATCTGCGACCAGACGATCAATAAATTTGATCTTGGCTGGATCAGTGGTTAAAGAAGAATAGCGTTCTTCCAGTTCCTTCTTGTCTTTTTTAGACAGTGCAGCCAGTTTTTGATCCAGAATATTATTGTTGGAAAGGGCAATGACCCCGAGTCTCCACCCAGTTGCTCCAAAATATTTCGAGAATGAATACACCAAGATGGTATTGTCTGGACAGATTGCAAATAGTGATTTGAAATTGTCTGCAAAAGTACCGTACACATCATCGGTCAAAATAATCAGGTCAGGTCGTTTTTTCACGATATCAGCCAATATCGCCAAACCTTCATCGCTGAGTTTTACTGAGGGCGGGTTACTTGGATTCACCAGAAAGAAGGCTTTAATCGATGGGTCTTCCAGTTTCCGCAATTCAGATTCAGGGTATTGCCATCCGAGTTTTGGATCGGCCTCGATCAGGACTTCTTCAAGTTGATAGTCATTTAGTTTTGGAATTTCCAAATATGGTGTGAAAATAGGTGCACCAATCGCGATACGATCGCCATTGGCAATAATTTTATTCTCTTTTAAGGAGTTAAAAATATAGGCCATTGCTGCGGTTCCACCTTCGACCGCAAACAAGTCTAAGCCTTCTTTCGGCATGCCTTGGACGCCCATTTCACGTAGGATATATTCTTTGATAATCGATTCACTGATATGTAGCATGCGGTCAGGGACAGGGTAGTTACAACCTAAAATTCCCTCAACCATTTCCAGTAAAAAAGCATCTGGATCTAAACCGAGCTGATCTCGGACATAGGAAATGGCTTTGCCTAAAAATACTACACCGGGTTTATCCCGATTGTGCATAATGAAGTTATCGAAGCGAGATTGCAGACCAACTGGGCGAGGGAAGCCGCCTAAGCCTTCTGGCATATAAGAGAACGAAAACTCTGATTCCGTTGTTGAAAATAGCCCCAATTGGAAGAATGCCCGACGCGGAATCGTGGCTAAAAAGTTCGGATTTCCGCGGCCTGCATTTAGCATCATCCTGTCTGTTTTGCTTTGGGCAAGCTCAATTAAATTGTCTTTTAGTTCGAATGGGCTAAGTTTTGAGTATTTTGAATAATCAACGTTCCCCATGGGAAGTCTCCTTAATTATAGTGACGGCAATAAAATTTTGAATATGGATTTAAGCAAGGCCAACAATCAGTGGGCCAAGCAGAGTTAAGAATACGTTTGCCAAGGCATAGGTAATTGCAAAAGGCACGGTCGGAATTGAGTTTCCAGCTTTATCTAAAATTGCACCAAAGGCAGGGTTGGCACTACGAGAACCAGACAAGGCGCCTGCCATAACGGCAACGTTGTCATAACGCAGCACATAACGTGCAAAAAGCATGGAAAGAATCAGAGGAACTAATGTGACCACCACACCGATCATAAATAAGGACAGACCACTGTCTTTAATGGTTTGGATGGCTTGTAAGCCAGATTGCAAGCCAACCGCAGCTACGAATCCTGCAAGACCCAAATCTTTCAGGAGTTGCGATGCGGCTAAAGGCATGTTGCCATGGACTTGATTACGGCTGCGCAACCAACCAAACAGAAGACCTGACAGTAACGCACCACCACCTGCACCAAGTGTTAGAGGGACATCACCAATACGGACTACAAACAGACCAATTAATAAGCCAACGACCAAGCCTGCGCCGTGGAAAATCCAGTCGGTTTTTAAGCTTTCTGGCAGTGCTGTACCTGCTTCTTTGACTAAACGATCCAGATCACTTTTAGTGCCATAAACCGTAATAACATCCCCTTGATGTAAAACAGTGTCATCACTCAAGCTCTGCGTTTCATCGTTACGTTTAATCGCCAGCACGTAAATCCCATGCTTTAAATAGGCAGGCGTATTGCCTTTGATATCGCCGAGACTACGATTGATATACTTGGAATTTCTTAGGATGACATCGGTCGTATCCATAATCATTTCCATACCTTGTGAAGACTGCAGCTCAGTACCAATTTGGTCTGAAATAGCAACAACACTGGCACGACGGCCGACCAGCAATATCACATCATCTGTTTGTAAAGTTAGTTCTGGTGCAACATCAATCAATTGATCTTTACGCTTTAAGCGCTCAATGGTAATGCTACTTTGTTTGGATTCAAGTTCTGCAACAGTTTGTCCACTGGCATGTTTGACTTTATAAATGCGTCCGACAATTTCAGGCATCGCCAGTTCTTGACCAGGCGCTAATTCAAAAGCACCTTTGAGGCGTTCAGATTGGGCTTTCAAAGCATCATCATGAATTTCTTTGCCCATAAATTTAGGCAGAATATTCACACAGACAATGATGGCACCCAATGAACCAAAAATATAAGTGACGGCATATCCGATTGCGACATTGGCCTGTAGTTTTTGAATCTCAGCCAAGGGCAGGTCGAGTCGAGAAATCGCATCACCTGCAGTCCCAATAATTGCAGATTGGGTCATTCCACCAGCAGCGAGTCCTGCGGCTAAACCTTTGTCTAAATGGAATAACTTTGCCATGACCAAGACTGTGATTAAGCCGCTGACTGCCATGAAGACTGCTAATAGGATTTCTTTTATCGATTGTGGACCCAATGATTTGAAGAACTGTGGGCCACTTTCAAAACCAACTGCATAAATAAATAATGCAAATAGAATGGCTTTGACCCCATTATCGACGGGAACACCAATGAGACTGAGTACGACTGCAACAAGTAGGGAACCTGCTACACCACCGAACTGAAATTTTCCGAATTGAAACTGACCGATCCAGAAACCTATTGCTAAGGATAAGAACAATAATATTTCTGGGCTATGTTTTAATTCGCCTTGTAACCATTCAATCATTTTTCGATCTCACTTTTCTTATTCGATCTATCTTTAGGTTTGAAATTTATTTATTTTTCATGTTTTTTTAAAATACGCCTCAGAGCGATTCTGTGCAAATCTATTGATTTTATTGTGTTTTTATATTTCTAAAGTCTAAGTTGTTATAAAATCTAAATTTTTTTTCAAAGTGTTGTTATATAAAAATATATTTTAACTAAAGATAAAAATAAAGTTACACAAATAAACAAATTGGAATCTAAGTATTTACTAGTGTTTTATGTTTTTTTAATAAATTTTAAATAATAATTAATTTTTTATAATAAATATTTAATATTATGATTTTTAATGAAAAATGTTATTTTGAATTGTAATTATTAATCAGGTTTAAAATAATATTAAAGTAAGTTGTATTTTTGTAAATTACATTTAAAAAACAAAGTATAAATAAAGAGTTACTCTAAGTTACCAAGGGTTGAATAAGTTTCCGTTTATATTTTATTCAAAATAAACACTTTAAAAACATACATAAACGATAAGGTGAAATAATCATGAATAAAGTCTATAAGCTGGTGTGGAATGCTTCAACTGGTGTTTGGGTAGCGGTATCTGAGCTGGCTAAATCCAGAGTAAAATCAAAGACAATTAAGGTTTCAGCTGCTGTCATACTGGTTAATTTTAGTGTAGGGATTGGCGCAAGTTATGCAGATGAGGTAATTCAGGGAAATAATATACAAGTCGTTACAGATAATAGTGATCCGTTGAATATAAAGCACACAATTTCTACATCGGATAATGTTGCTTTTAAGAATGTCACCGTGGGGACGGTGGTGGTTGATAGTACAAGCAATAAAATCTCTGGATTGAGTGATGGGGTGAATAATGATGATGCTGCAACCTTTGGGCAATTAAAAACTGTTGATAATAAAGTCAGTCAAAATAGCTCAGATATTTCATCATTAAATTCTAGTGTTTCGAAAAATACAGGTGATATTTCGTCAATAAACTCGAGTGTATCTAAAAACACAGGTGATATTTCCTCACTAGCTAATCGAGTCACGGTGAATGAAGGAGATATTGCAAATTTACAGTCATCAGTTGGAGGAATATCGAATCAAACCTGGAAAATTCAAGCAAATGGTGATGCTGCAACATCAGTAAAATCTTCTGATACAGTTCAGTTTTCAGATGGTGCAAATATTGCGATTACCCGATCAGGAAATAATCTGACTGTTGCGACAAAGCCAGAGGTTAGTTTTGACAAAGTTACAGTCGATGGGGTTGTGATCGATAATGGCCAAATTACAGTGACTAAAAATGCCACTGTCGGTTCTGGATCTAAGGAAGTTGTGACTGGTGATCAACTGTATAAAGTTGAACAAGACTTATTAAATGCAGGGATTGAACGCGCTAAATATTTCCATGCAACTTCAGTTTTAGATGATTCTGTTGCTGATGGTACCGACTCAGTGGCGGTAGGGCCAAAGGCTGTGACCAATATAGCGGCTAAAGATGCGGTGGCGATTGGTAATAATGCCGTTGTCGGAACAGCAACCGTTGCGGGTACACCTGCTATCGATGGCATAGAGTCAATTGCGATTGGTAAAGACACTAAAGCACTAGGCAATAAAAATACCGTGATTGGGCAGGCAGCGACGACGGATACGATGGAAATTACCAGTTCGATTGCGATTGGTGATGCTGCAAAAATTAGTGGTACCAGCACCAAAAATGCCGTTTCTATAGGTTCTAACTCAATTTCAAGTGCCGAGAATGCGACTGCATTAGGGGCTGGTGCAGAAGCTTCTGCATCGAATGCCACCGCTATTGGTCAAGGAGCTAAAGCAGCTTCAGGTTCAGCAATAGCCTTGGGAGATAGTGCAATTGCGAGTGGAGCAAATTCTACTGCACTGGGTTCAGGCGCTCAGGCGAATAGTACCAGCGCCATTTCTTTAGGTGCAAATGCAGGTGTGGGTACGGTCAATAATGCAGGAAATAGCAATCAAAACCATATTGCAATTGGTACCAATGCAGGACAAAACATCAAAGGCAATGAAAATATCGCCATTGGTTTAGAAGCATCCAATGGTACATCGGGAAATTATAATATTGCGATTGGTTCGAAATCGGGTCAGGCTTCCGCGGGCGAGGAAAATGTCAGTATTGGTTATTTATCCAATCAAAATGCCAAAGAAACGGACCATACCACAGCGATTGGTGGACGTTCCATTTCAGGTCAAGCGGCTGTTGCTGTTGGTTATTTAGCAAGTGCAGACAATCAAGGTGCGGTTGCAATTGGGGCTGCTTCAAAAGTAGAAGGGATTGATGACGGCTCGGGTACAGGAACCAAGAAAAATGCAGATAATGGTGTTGCTGTCGGGATTAATGCGTGGTCTAAAGACAATAGTATCGCATTAGGTTCTAACTCAGTCGCTTCAAAAGATTTAGCCGAAACACAAACAGGTTATTTGACCTCATCTAAAACCAGTAATCAGGGTGTCATCTCAGTGGGTTCCGATGGTTCAGGCGGCGTAGCTGCATTTAAACGTCGAATCGCCCATGTGGATGATGGTGCAGAAGGTTATGATGCAGTTAACGTGAGACAGTTGAAAATTGCTCAAGAAAAAGTAGGTAATTTAATTGGTGGCGATGTTAGCGTAGATAACAACGGTAATTATTCGCAAATTACCTTAAAAGATAATAATGGCAAGGAATATAAATACAATACAGTGGTCGATGCTTTAGGTGCAATCTCAAGTGGCGCTGTACTGCCAAGTATTGATAATGCTGTGACTTATACAGATGCAACCTCTAAGCAAATTAATCTAAGACCCAATACGGTAATTAGTGGTTTGGCACCAGGTAAAGTGGGTACAGATGCGGTGAATCTGGCTCAAATGCAAGAAGCCGTTGAGGCAAGCCGAGTCAAATATATCAGTGTTAAATCTGAGGCGATTGGTAACAAAAATAATGAAGGTGCTTCTGGGGTAGATGCGGTTGCAATTGGGCCTGAAGCCATTGCCCAGAATAAAAATAGTACGGCAATAGGTTCGCAGGTCTATGCTCTTGGTGATAATGCGACCACGATTGGTTCAACAGGAACGATTGCATATGATGCAGCAGGTGTTGCGATTGGTCAGCATGCGATCAGCCGTGGTGAAAATAGTATTGTCATTGGTAAAGATGCGAAATCAGAGCCACAAACCAGCAATGATAAAGTCAATGATGCGGTTGCAATAGGGACAAATGCACTGGTGACTAACAGTAAAGGGATTGCGATTGGTAAAGAAACCATTGCACGAGGAGAGGAAAGTATTGCGCAAGGCTATGATGCTCGAGCCAGTGCCGATCGGGCGCTTGCCGTTGGGGTCAGCAGTCGTTCCTCAAGCACAGATGCACTGGCTTTAGGTACGCAAGCATCGGCATCTGGAACCAATGCGCTGGCGACTGGTAAACAAGCCAATGCTAATGCTCGTGACTCAATTGCAACAGGAACACAAGCCACAAGTTATGCAACCAATGCAATTGCACTAGGAAATAACTCTATTTCAGGGAAAGCCAATCCGACCAAAGATGAAATTGACAACAATCTCAATTCAAATACGATTGCCATTGGTACAGATAGTTTTGCTCAAATTCAAAGTGCAATTGCTCTAGGGAATACGGCTCGAGCGACTGAGGAAAATACCATTGCCGTGGGTAAAAACAGCAAAGTTGAGGCGAAAGATGCAATTGCGATTGGTCTAGATGCACAGACGACTGGAGCAAATGGAGTTGCTTTAGGTAAACAAGCCAAAGCAGACGGGGAAAATGCGTTGGCGCAAGGTGTTTCAGCTAAGGCATTAAATCTTAACTCCATTGCACAAGGGAACAATGCACAAGCTATTGCAGATAATGCCACTGCGATTGGTGCAAATGCTTTGGCGACAGGCAGCGCAGCAATTTCACAAGGTTTCAATGCCAAAGCGTTAAATACCAATACCATTGCTCAAGGTACCAATGCACAGGCAACAGCCGAAGGTGCGACTGCCATAGGTGCAAATACAGTTGTTAATCATAACAATGCTGTTGCCCTTGGTAATGGTTCGCAATCTGCCGATTATGTACAAACAACCAGTACGGTAATTAATGGCAAGACCTATAATTTTGCTGGTACACCTACCAATTCTTCAAGTGTAAGTGTGGGCAGTGCAGGGAATGAACGTACCATCGTCAATGTCGCAGCAGGTCGAATCAGCTCTACCAGTACGGATGCGATTAATGGTAGTCAGTTGCATCAAACTAATACTGCAATTGAAGATTTAGCCAATACAGCACTGACCTTTCAAGCAGATAGCGGTGCCAATGTACAGCGTAAACTTGGAGAAACACTAAATGTCGTTGGTGGCGTAACAGATGCGAGCAAATTGACAGATAACAATATTGGTGTTGTGGCTGATGGAAATAACAAGCTCACGGTTAAATTAGCCAAAGATCTGAACGTCGATAGTGTTAACGCAGCAGGCACATTGATCAATAGTAATGGCCTCAGCTTTGTGGATGGTAGTGGCAATGTAGTCACGAATAGCCCGAGTATTAGCAAGAACGGAATTAGTGCGGGCAATCAAAAGATCACCAACGTGGGCAAAGGTGATGTAAATGCGACTTCGACTGATGCTGTGAATGGCAGTCAATTGAATGAAGTTCAGCAAATTGCCAATAAGGGTTGGAATCTCACCACCAATAATAATGCAGTAAGCAAGAGCAATGTTGCACCTGACGGTACTGTGGATATTTCCAATGCAGACAGTAACCTTGTGATCAGCAACCAAGGCAATAATGTAGATATCCGTTTAGCCAATCAAGTCACGATTGGATCAGGCGCAGGCAGCAACCCTGTAACGGTGGATGGTGTGACAGGTCGAATCAATGGTTTAACCAATACCACATGGGACCCGAATGCAACTTATAACAGTAAACAAGCCGCGACCGAGGAGCAGTTAAAGTCAGTCAGCGATGTTGCACAGAACGCCAACAAGGGCTGGAATGTAAAATCAGACAGTAACTTGGCTGCGACACAAGTGAAGCCGACAGATACGGTAGATATTGGCTTAGCCACAGGTGAAAGCAATCTTAAATCGACTGCGGTGAATGATGGCAAAGGCACCACCACGATTGATTTTAGTTTAAGCAAGGATTTGAATATTGATACAGTCACTGCGGGTACGGGAACAAATAAAACCGTACTAAGTCAGACGGGCGTAAATATTGACAATGGAACGACTCAAACGCAGCTCGAAGCGGGTAAGGTGGTTGTTAAGAACACAGCGAATACCCTGACTTTAGATGCAGGCAAAGGCACACTTGAAGGTCTAAGCAATAAAGATATCAGCAGTGCCGACTTTGCCACTCAAGGTCGTGCAGCGACGGAAGAGCAATTAAAACAAATCCAGACAGGCTTAACAGACAGTGGCTTTGGTTTAACTGCGGCAGATGGTAATTCAGTTCAGAAGAAACTGGGACAAACGGTGGATGTGGTTGGCGCCGACAGCAACATCACCACGAAGGTGGATCAAGGTAAGCTTGCGATTGAACTCTCCAAAGACTTGGCAGTGAATAGCGTCAATGCCGCGGGGACATTGATCAATAGCAATGGCCTCAGCTTTGTGGATGCCAGTGGCAATGCAATCACAAATAGCCCAAGCATCAGTAAGAATGGAGTCAGTGCAGGCAATCAAAAGATCACCAATGTCGCGAAAGGTGATGTGAATGCGACGTCGACTGATGCGGTGAATGGCAGTCAATTGAATGAAGTTCAGCAAATTGCCAATAAAGGTTGGAATCTCACCACCAATAAGAATGCGGCCAACAAGAGCAATGTTGCACCTGACGGTACTGTAGATATTTCTAATGCAGACAGTAACCTTGTGATCAGCAACCAAGGCAATAATGTGGATATCCGTTTAGCCAATCAAGTCACGATTGGATCAGGCGCAGGCAGCAACCCTGTAACGGTGAATGGTGTGACAGGTCGAATCAATGGCTTGACCAATACCACATGGGACCCGAACGCAACTTATAACAGTAAACAAGCCGCGACCGAGGAACAGTTAAAGTCAGTCAGTGATGTTGCACAGAATGCCAACAAGGGCTGGAATGTAAAATCAGACAGTAACTTAGCTGCGACACAAGTGAAGCCGACAGATACGGTCGATATCGGCTTAGCCACAGGTGAAAGCAATCTTAAATCGACTGCGGTGAATGATGGCAAAGGCACTACCACCATTGATTTTAGTTTAAGCAAAGATCTGAAAGTCGATAGTGTCAACGCAGCAGGCACATTGATCAATAGCAATGGTCTTAGCTTTGTAGATGGTAGTGGCAATGCGATCGCGAATAGTCCAAGTATTAGCAAGAACGGAATTAGTGCAGGCAATCAAAAGATCACCAATGTCGCCAAAGGTGATGTGAATGCCACTTCGACTGATGCGGTGAATGGCAGCCAATTGAATGAAGTTCAGCAAATTGCCAATAAGGGTTGGAACCTCACCACCAATAATAATGCTGCAAGTAAGAGCAATGTTGCACCTGACGGTACTGTAGATATTTCCAATGCAGACAGTAACCTTGTGATCAGCAACCAAGGCAATAATGTGGATATCCGTCTCGCCAATCAAGTCACGATTGGATCAGGCGCAGGCAGCAACCCTGTAACGGTGAATGGTGTAACAGGTCGAATCAATGGTTTGACCAATACCACATGGGACCCGAACGCAACTTATAACAGTAAACAAGCCGCGACCGAGGAACAGTTAAAGTCAGTCAGTGATGTTGCACAGAATGCCAACAAGGGCTGGAATGTAAAATCAGACAGTAACTTAGCTGCGACACAAGTGAAGCCAACGGATACGGTCGATATCGGCTTAGCCACAGGTGAAAGCAATCTTAAATCGACTGCGGTGAATGATGGCAAAGGCACCACCACCATTGATTTTAGTTTAAGCAAAGACCTGAATATTGATACGGTCACTGCAGGTACAGGAACAAATAAAACTGTGCTGAGTCAGACGGGCGTGACTATTGACAATGGAACGACTCAAACGCAACTCGAAGCAGGTAAGGTGGTTGTTAAGAACACGGCAAATACCCTGACTTTAGATGCAGGCAAAGGGACACTTGAAGGTCTAAGCAATAAAGATATCAGTAGTGCGGACTTTGCCACTCAAGGTCGTGCAGCGACGGAAGAGCAATTAAAACAAATCCAGACAGGCTTAACAGACAGTGGCTTTGGTTTAACTGCGGCAGATGGTAATTCAGTTCAGAAGAAACTGGGACAAACGGTGGATGTGGTTGGCGCCGACAGCAACATCACCACGAAGGTAGATCAAGGTAAGCTTGCGATTGAACTCTCCAAAGACTTGGCAGTGAATAGTGTCAACGCAGCAGGAACATTGATCAATAGTAATGGTCTTAGCTTTGTGGATGGTAGTGGCAATGCAATCGCAAATAGCCCAAGCATCAGTAAGAATGGAGTCAGTGCAGGCAATCAAAAGATCACCAATGTCGCCAAAGGTGATGTAAATGCGACGTCGACTGATGCCGTGAATGGCAGTCAATTATTTGCAGTTGGAGATGGCGTGAAAAACATCATTGGTGGCACAACCACTTATGATCCAAACACAGGCACATTTATCAATAACAATATCGGGAACACTGGTGAAAGTACCATCCATGATGCGATTAAATCAGTGAATAATACTGTGCAAACGGTGAGCAGAGGTTGGAATTTAACCACCAATGGGCAAAATTCAAGCCAAGTAAAACCAACAGATACGGTTGATTTTGCAAATAAAGATGGAAATATTAAGGTCAATAATAGCGGCAATAATGTCACAGTTGATTTGGCTAAAGACATTAAGGTGGATAGTGTTCAAGCAGGAAATACCACGCTTAATAACAATGGTCTAACCATTAAAGATGGGCCGAGTGTCACCCAAAGTGGAATTGATGCTGGTAATAAAAAAATTACCAACGTTGCAGAGGGTAGCATCGCTAAGAACAGTAAAGATGCTGTGAATGGTAGTCAATTGCATGACATGTTGGGAGATGGTGCATTTGTTGGCGGCGATGGAAATACCATTACCAATATTGGTGGAACAGGTGCGACCAACATCAATGATGCCATTAGCTCAATTAACCAAAAAGCGGGACAGCATTCTACTGTAGTTGCAGGTCAAAATATGACGGTAACAGAAACTGTAAATAGTTCCGGTGGTAAAGAGTTCAAAGTTGCAACGACTGATGATGTCACTTTTAAAACCGTTACTTCGCAAAAAGTAACTGCGGATAATGTAACAGTTGGTGATGTTCAGATTACTAAAGCAGGTATTAATGCTGGCAACAAAGTTATTAGCAATGTTGCAGATGGAGCAGTCAATAGCACGTCGAAAGAGGCGGTGAATGGTTCACAATTGAATACATCGAACCAATACATTACCAACTCACTTGGTGGCGGTGCGAAGTATGAAAATGGCAAATTTACTGAACCAACCTACAATGTAAATAATGGATCCTATAACAATGTAGGAGATGCGCTTGGTGCATTGAATCAAGCTAATATTAATATGGGCAATCAAATTAATAACTTGGGTGATCGAATCGAGCAAGTCTTTTATGAAACCAATGGGCGCATTGACAATTTAGAAGAAAAAATGTCTGCGGGTATCGCTGCAAATGCAGCATTAGAACAAGCCCCATATGTAGCTGGTAAAGTCACCTTAGCCGTTGGTGCTGGTTATTATAATAATCAGAATGCTGTAGGTGTGACTCTCAGAAAAACAGCAGATAATGGTCGTTGGTCACTCACCAGTGGTGCTGCGCTTGGCAGTCAAGGTGGGGCGTTGGTGCGTGTCGGCGTGAGCACCGTGCTTGATTAAAATAATGAACAAAGGGAGAGCTAGACTCTCCCAACATAAATTTATAAGAATTTGGAGCAAGAAATGAGAAAAAATACATTATTGATGATCAGCGTGTTGGCGATAGGGTTTTCTTCAATCTACGCACAAGCCGATGATATGAAACAGGTTCAGCAGGAGGAAGTCACTTTTCCCAATGTCGATAAAAGCTATCTAAAGCAAGTGAAACGTTATGAATATGACAGCGTTGCACGTTTAGATACGGGTTTAACCAAAGATCAAATTCGTCATCTATTGGGAAATCCACAATTTAGTGAAGGGATTTTTTCTGTTAAAACATGGAATTATGTACTTGATATCCGTATCCCCAAAACACAAAAATATCAACGTTGTCAGCTAAGAGTTGATTTTGATAAACACTATATTGCCGAAAGACTTTCGTGGAAAGGAGAAGCATGTGAGGGTTTGGTTGCGTGGGGGGAAAATAATCAATTACCTGAGAAACCTGTCGTCGTTCCCCTAGCCGCAACGAAGGCAGCCAGTATCTTCTTTGCTTTTGATCGCTTTGATGAAACCGCGATTGAGACGGGTACAACCTCGATTGCGGATATTGCTCAAAGAATAAAAGTAGAAAGTTCAAATACTCCGATTATTGTCGCAGGCTTTACCGATCCTTTGGGTAAGTTCGCCTACAACTATCGTTTGTCTTCGCAGCGGGCCAATACAGTTGCGAAGTTATTGGTTGCTCAAGGTATTGATGGAAATCGTATTCAAACACAGGCCAATAGTAAAACTGATGTATATCAGCAATGTACAGGTGATCAGCATAATCAACAATTGATCGGTTGTCTTGCACCCAATCGACGTGTCAATGTGAGTTGGTAATTATGGGTTTGGTTAAAGCAATTTTCTTGATTCCTGTTTACATACAGAGACACAAAACATAATGATCGTTAAAAACTTTAATGTTCATTTAAGCAAGGGTGGTTAATTTAAAGATACGGACATAAGCCGTAGCAGCAATACACCTTTCGCCACATTTCCAGATGTGGCTTTTTTTTGTCTGATTAAATGATTTGGCGTAAATCGCGAGCCGTTTCTTGTAGTAAAGGTAAAATATGGGCAATTAAATAATCCTTGGTGGTGCGCATGGTTGGAGACACGATATTTAAGGCCGCAACAACGGCTGCATTGGAATCATATATCGGTACGGCCACAGCATGCACCCCCAATTCATGTTCTTCACAGGAATAGCACCAGTCTTGTTCTTTGATTTCATGCAGTAATTCTAAAAATAGATCAGTTTCAGTATGGGTATATTTGGTTAGACGTTTTAACGGGTATTTTTCTAACCATCGTTTTTGTTGTTCTGGCGTTAAATGTGCAAGCAGAATTTTGCCAGCAGAAGTTGCGTGTGCAGGGAGCCGATTGCCTAAATGTAAGCCATAAGGATTGACCCGATCGGTCTGTTGGTGAGCTGCACTACGGGCAATGGTAATCGCTTCATAACCATCCAAAACCATCACCGAATAAATCAACGAGGTTTGATTGGTTAAAAGATTTAACAAAGGCTGACATATTTTCGGCAGTGTGGAACCATCGAGATAAGCCCCTGAAAATTTAAGAATCTTGGGCGATAAATAATAATAATGCCCATCAAAATCTAAATAGCCTAAGTATTCTAAAGTGAGTAAATGGCGTCGTGCAGCCGCGCGGGTCATGCCCGTTTTTTCAGCGGCGGTACTCATATTCAAGCGATGTCGTTCGGGGCCAAAGCATTCCAAAATTGCTAAGCCTTTCGCGATTCCTGCAATAAAGTCTTCATGCCGAATGGTCTTTTTATTTTCGTTATGATGAATCAAACGCGGATTCTTTTCCTGATCATTTTCCATAATTTAGACATCCTTGCTAAAACGGGTTCTTTATAAAAACATTCTAAGCGAAAGATGACTATTTTACTTGGATAATGTTCGATGATCGAACATAAAAAATAATCATCGAACAAAATGCACTTCAACGTCTAGAAGTGAGCGCAGAATTTATCAAGAATGAATAGAAGAAATCCGAACAAAGCACTCGGCTTAATTTCATCGGTTTTCAGGATGAAAATACGAGTGATGCATCGTACAGGAAGTAGGTAGATGATTGATAAAAGTACGCTCACATTGACTGAGGCACTGTCACAGATCAAGGATGGTGCAACCATCATGATCGGTGGCTTTGGCACCGCAGGACAACCCGCTGAACTGATTGATGGACTGATCGAACTTGGCATCAAGGATCTGGTCATCGTCAATAACAATGCCGGTAATGGTGATTATGGCTTGGCCAAACTGCTTAAAACTGGTGCAGTACGTAAAATCATCTGTTCTTTCCCACGTCAGTCTGATTCATGGGTCTTCGATGAACTGTATCGTGCTGGCAAGATCGAACTGGAACTGGTACCACAAGGTAATCTGGCGTGCCGTATTCAAGCTGCGGGGATGGGCCTCGGTGCAGTATTTACCCCAACTGGCTTTGGTACTTTATTGGCTGAAGGTAAAGAAACCCGTCATATCGATGGTAAAGACTACGTGCTTGAGTATCCAATCAAAGCCGACTTTGCCTTAATCAAAGCCCATCAAGGCGATCGCTGGGGCAATCTGGTCTATAACAAATCTGCGCGTAACTTTGGCCCAATCATGGCGATGGCGGCGGACATCACCATTGCTCAAGTCTCTGAGCTGGTCGAACTCGGTCAGCTTGATCCTGAACACATCATTACTCCTGGGATTTTTGTCCAGCATGTGGTCGCTGTCGATGTAGCCAATGGTACAGGAGCAGAACAATGAGCTATCAAAAACTAAGCCGTGACCAGATTGCTGAGCGTGTGGCGCAAGATATTCCCGATGGTGCTTATGTCAATTTAGGCATTGGCCTACCAACCAAAATTTCCAATTATCTTCCAGCAGACAAAGATGTATTTCTGCATTCTGAAAATGGCTTGCTGGCATTCGGTCCACCGCCTGCCAAAGGTGAAGAAGATCCTGAACTGATCAATGCAGGTAAAGAATATGTGACCATGCTGACGGGTGGTAGCTTTTTCCATCACGGTGATTCCTTTGCCATGATGCGTGGTGGGCATTTAGATATTGCGGTACTCGGTGCTTTCCAAGTGGCAGCCAATGGCGATCTGGCCAACTGGCATACCGGTGCAGCAGATGCGATTCCTGCAGTGGGTGGTGCAATGGATTTGGCTGTCGGTGCGAAGAAAGTATTTATCACCACCGATCACAACACCAAGCAAGGTGAACCGAAGATTGTTGAAGCGCTTTCATATCCTGCAACAGGCTTGAAATGTGTTGATCGTATTTATACCGACCTGTGTGTGATTGATGTGACTGCTGAAGGTTTAAAAGTGATTGAGAAAGTGGAGGGTCTGAGCTTTGAGGAGTTGCAGGCTTTGACAGGTGCTCAGTTGATTGATGCGACTCAAGGATAATGAATCCCTCCCTTGCGGAACTTTAATCGTTCCTCACCCTTTTTAAAAGGGAGGAGTTCCCCTCTTTGTAAAGAGGGGTTAGGGGAGATTTTTAAGGAAAAACACATGAAAAACGCATATATCATTGATGCCATCCGTACCCCATTCGGTCGCTATGCAGGCGGCCTTGCACCTGTACGTGCTGACGATCTGGGGGCAGTTCCAATTCAAGCCTTGATGCAACGTAATCCCAGCGTGGATTGGCAGCAAGTCGATGATCTGATCTATGGCTGTGCCAACCAAGCAGGTGAAGATAACCGTAACGTTGGACGTATGTCAGCATTATTGGCAGGCTTACCTTATCAAGTGCCTGCCACCACAGTGAACCGTTTATGTGGTTCTTCTCTGGATGCAATTGCGATGGCGGCACGGGCGATTAAAGCCAATGAGGCTGACCTAATTATTGCGGGTGGTGTCGAAAGCATGAGCCGTGCGCCTTATGTAATGGGTAAATCGGATAGTGCATTCGGGCGTAGTCAAAAGATTGAAGACACCACCATGGGCTGGCGTTTTATCAATCCAAAACTGAAAGAAATGTATGGTGTAGATACCATGCCACAAACGGCTGAAAACGTGGCGGAACAATTTAAGATTAACCGTGCCGATCAAGACCAGTTTGCACTTAACAGCCAACAACGTACGGCAACGGCGCAAGCCAATGGCTTCTTTAAAAATGAAATTGTGCCTGTCAGCATTCCACAGCGTAAGGGTGATGCACTTGTGGTGGATACCGATGAGCATCCACGTGCCTCAACGACTTTAGATGCACTGAGTAAACTCAAAGGTGTGGTCAAAGCGGATGGTACGGTCACGGCAGGTAATGCTTCTGGAATTAACGATGGTGCAGCAGCATTGTTGATCGCTTCTGATGAAGCGGTAGAAAAATACCAGCTCAAGCCACGTGCCAAAATCATTGCGGCGACGACGGTCGGTGTTGAACCACGGATTATGGGTTTTGCACCTGCGCCTGCAATCAAAAAATTACTGAAACAAGCCAATCTTTCTCTAGCGCAGATGGATGTAATTGAGTTGAACGAAGCCTTTGCAGCACAAGCTTTAGCGGTAACTCGTGATTTAGGTTTGAGTGATGACGATGCACGAATCAACCCGAATGGTGGTGCAATTGCCTTGGGTCATCCACTGGGTGCTTCAGGTGCGCGTTTGGTGACAACGGCGTTGAATCAACTTGAACAGATCAAAGGTCAGTATGCCTTGTGTTCGATGTGCATTGGTGTTGGTCAAGGCATCGCCTTGATTATTCAACGTGTTGAGTGAGGTCTGCTATGAGCCAGTTATACGCCAGCTTATTTTATCAGCCTGAAGTCACGACCATTTTTAGTGACCAAGCTTTATTGAGCTATATGATTCAAGCCGAAATGGCTTTAGCCAAAGCTCAGGCACAGGTCAAAGTGATTCCTGATTCTGCCGCAAATATCATTGAACAGGTGGGTCAAAATGCTGTAGCACAAATCGATTTGCATGCACTGGCAACAGCAGTAGGGCTGGCAGGTAATGTTGCGATTCCATTGGTCAAACAATTCACTGCTTTGGTGAAACAGCATGATGAAGACGCTTCACGCTATGTGCATTGGGGCGCAACCAGTCAGGATATTATTGATACGGCAACGATTTTGCAGTGTCGTGATGCCTTGGCTTTGATCGAAAAGCAATTGCAACAGGCATATCAAATTTCCTTAAAGCAAGCGCAGCAATATCGCCATCAAGTCATGATTGGACGGACTTGGTTACAGCAAGCTTTGCCGATTACTTTGGGGCATAAATTTGCACGCTGGGCAGCAGCTTTGAAACGTGATCTTGATCGCTTACAGACAATGAAAACTCGCGTATTGACTGCACAACTCGGTGGTGCAGTTGGTTCACTGGCATCTTTACAAGATCAAGGTTCAGCGGTGGTCGAAGCTTTTGCAGCTCAACTCAATTTAACCGTTCCAGAATGTACATGGCATGGTGAACGCGACCGTATGGTTGAACTTGCCAGTATGCTTGCTTTGATTGTTGGAAATGTTGGCAAGATGGCAAAAGACTGGTCATTGCTGATGCAAACCGAAATCGCAGAAGTTTTTGAACCCACAGCAGAAGGGCGTGGTGGTTCATCAACCATGCCACATAAGCGTAATCCTGTAGCAGCAGCTTCAATTCTTGCCGCAGCTAATCGTGTACCCGCTTTAATGGCAAGTGTCTATCAAAGCATGGTGCAAGAACATGAGAGAGCTTTAGGGGCTTGGCATGCAGAATGGTTGGCAATCCCAGAAATTTTCCAGTTATGTGCAGGTGCTTTAGAACGCAGCTGCGATGTGCTTGAGCATATGCAAGTCAATGCAGAGGCGATGCAACGCAATCTTGAATGTACGCAGGGTTTGATCATGGCCGAAGCGGTGATGATGGCACTTGCATCTAAAATTGGCCGTATGAATGCACATCATCTGGTTGAGCAAGCATGTCAGCAAGCAGTTGCTCAACAGCAGCATTTAAAAATCATCTTGTCAGCGATGGATGAAGTCAACACACATTTTAATGATCAGGCTTTGGATGAGCTGTTCCAGCCAGCAACTTACCTCGGAAATATTCAGGCGCAAATTGATGCCGTGCTACAAGCAGCAAAAGGGGAGTAAGCACATGATCACGCATATTAATAATCGTCAAGGACATCCACTTGCAGTTCAAGTGCAAGGTCTAAAAGATGCGCCAGTCATCATGTTCTCCAACTCTTTGGGAACCGACCACGGTATGTGGCAGGCACAAGTTGCAGCTTTGGCTGATCATTATCAAATTATTAGCTATGACACACGTGGACATGGTGCAAGCGCAGTCATTGCCAATAGTACATTGCAAAATCTAGTTGAAGATGTGGTCGATATTCTAGATGCCTTAGCCATTGAAAAAGTTCATTTCTGTGGCATTTCAATGGGCGGGATTACCGCATTGGCTTTAGCGATCTATCATGCCGAACGTTTCCACAGTATTAGCGTCGCAAATTCAGCTGCAAAAATTGGTACTGCCGAAGCGTGGAATACTCGTGCAGATAGTGTTGAGCAAAACGGTTTAGCTGAAATTGTAAAGACCACGCATACACGTTGGTTTAGTGAACATTTTGATTATGCGCATGATGTTTTAGCGCAAAAGACCATTCAAAGTCTTGCAGTGACACCTGCACAAGGTTATGCCAATGCATGTCGTGCTTTAGCGGATGCAGATGTTCGAGATCAACTGCATCAAATTCAGATTCCAACGTTAATTATTGCAGGGCAATACGATCCTGTCACAACGGTTCAAGATGCAGAGTTTATGCATCAACTCATTGCAACCAGTCAGCTTGAAATCTTGGCAGCGTCGCATCTATCCAATATTGAACAGCCACAAGTGTTCAATCAGACATTGTCCAAGTTTATTCAAAACATATAACCATAAGGGTTAGAAAGGAATTCGCCTACAAGGAGGCAACTATGGCACAGGAATTTGCTGCCCAAAAAAACAGTATGGATGCACAGGCACTGATTAATGAGGCACCTGTGAGCAAGTATCAATGGATGATCGCAATTATTTGTTTTCTGATTGTGTTTGTTGATGGAATCGATACTGCCGCAATGGGTTTTATTGCACCTGCTTTAGCACAGGATTGGGGCATTGATCGCTCTCAACTTGGGCCAGTAATGAGTGCTGCACTCGGTGGCATGATCATTGGTGCACTGGTTTCAGGACCAACAGCGGATCGGTTTGGACGAAAAATTGTTTTAACCATCTCCATGTTGATCTTTGGTGGTTTTACCTTGGCTTCAGCATATGCACCGGACCTAAATAGTCTGGTGGTATTGCGCTTTTTAACGGGTATTGGTTTAGGCGCGGCGATGCCAAATGCGACCACCTTGTTTTCTGAATATTGCCCGCAGCGGAGTCGTTCTTTATTGGTGACTTGTATGTTCTGTGGCTACAACTTAGGTATGGCTACAGGTGGTTTTATCAGCAGCTGGCTGATTCCGACTTATGGTTGGCATAGTCTGTTTTTATTGGGTGGATGGACACCATTAATTTTGATGGTGTTGGTGATTTTCTTATTACCTGAGTCTTATCGCTTCCTGATCGTGAAAGGTCAAGACCCTGCAAAAGTCCGTAAAATTTTAAGCCATATTGCACCTGAAAAAGTTCAAACAGCTGAGCATTTTCATATTCCAGAAGAACAGTCTGCTGTTGCAGAAAAGAAAAATGTGTTTGGCATGCTGTTCTCCAAACAATATGCCAAAGGCACGGTTTTATTGTGGTCGACCTATTTTATGGGTTTGGTGGTGATTTATTTGCTGACCAGTTGGTTACCAACCTTGATGCGTGAAACGGGCGCAACCATGGAGCGTGCTGCATTTATCGGCGGATTGTTCCAATTCGGTGGTGTACTCAGTGCCTTGTTCATTGGTTGGGCAATGGATCGTTTTAATCCAAATCGCATTATTTCGGGCTTCTATTTTATTGCAGGTTTATTTGCAGTTGCTGTTGGGCAAAGCTTGAGCAATCCAACGTTATTGGCTGTGTTGGTGCTCTGTGCAGGGATTGCCATTAACGGTGCGCAATCGTCTATGCCAGCCTTAAGTGCGCGTTTCTATCCAACCCAATGTCGTGCAACTGGTATCGCGTGGATGACAGGGATCGGCCGTTTTGGTGCCGTGTTCGGTGCGTGGATTGGTGCCGTGTTATTGGGCAATGACTGGTCGTTTACCGCCATTCTCAGTTTATTGATGATTCCTGCTACGGCAGCGGCCATCGCAATTTTTGTTAAATCGCTAGTTGCTCATACCGATGCAACCTAAGGCTCATATTTTCAAGATGAGGAGCAACGTTCATGAATGATGAACAACGTTATCAACAAGGACTGAGAGTCCGTACCGAAGTGTTGGGTGAAAAACATGTCGGCCGCTCTTTAGCGAACCTCAATGATTTCAATCAGGATTTCCAGAACTTTATTAGTCGTTTTGCTTGGGGTGAAGTGTGGTCACGTGAAGGCTTGCCACGTCATACCCGTAGTTTGGTCACGATTGCCATTTTATTGGCTTTGGGGCGAGAAGATGAACTCAGAATGCATTTACGTGCTTGCTTCAACAATGGTGTCACCAAGGACGAACTAAAAGAACTGATTTTGCATAGTTCTTTATATGCAGGTTTGCCAGCAGCCAATGCGGCGATGCATATGGCCGAAGAAGTTTTTAAAGAACTTGGCATCGACGTGCAGCCCGTTGCAGCCCAACCACAGGATTAAGGAGACAGGCATGTTAAAGCATACATTAGGTGCATACCCACAACGTAATACTGATGATCATCCGCCAGCATATACACCCGGTTATAAGACCAGTGTATTACGCTCGCCCAAGAATGCATTGATCTCAATTAATGAAACCTTGACTGAAGTCACTTCACCGCATTTTTCACCGAGTATTTTTGGTCCTAAAGATAATGACCTGATCCTGAACTATGCCAAAGAAGGTCTACCTGTGGGTGAACGTATCATTGTGCATGGTTATGTGCGTGATCAGTTTGGTCGTCCTGTGAAAAATGCCTTATTAGAAGTGTGGCAGGCCAATGCATCTGGTCGTTATCGTCATCCAAATGACAAATTTATTGGTGCCATGGACCCAAATTTTGGTGGTTGTGGTCGTACCTTAACCGATGAAAATGGTTTTTATATTTTCCGTACCATCAAGCCAGGTCCGTATCCGTGGCGTAACCGCATTAATGAATGGCGTCCAGCGCATATTCATTTCTCCTTAATCGCAGATGGTTGGGCGCAGCGTCTGATTTCGCAGTTCTATTTTGAAGGCGATACCTTGATTGATACTTGCCCGATTTTAAAAACCATTCCATCTGAAGATCAGCGTCGTGCCTTGATTGCATTGGAAGATAAAAACAATTTCATTGAAGCAGATAGCCGTTGTTACCGCTTTGATATTCATCTTCGTGGTCGTCGTGCGACTTATTTTGAAAATGATTTGACTTAAGGGAGACATACGATGAATGCATGGAATTTTCAGGAATTGAAGGAAACCCCATCACAAACGGGTGGTCCTTATGTTCATATTGGCTTATTACCGCAACAAGCCAATATCGAAGTATTTGAGCATAACTTTGATAACCAGTTAGTCAATGAGCAAACTGAAGGACAACGGATTCGTCTGGAAGGTCAAGTCTTTGACGGGCTGGGTTTGCCATTAAGAGATGTATTGCTGGAAATCTGGCAGGCGGATGCCAATGGTGTTTATCCAAGTCAGGCAGACATTCAAGGCAAAACAGCTGATCCACATTTTCTTGGATGGGGCCGTACAGGAGCCAATTTTGAAACAGGCTTCTGGAGCTTTAATACGGTAAAACCGGGCGCTGTTGCTGGGCGTAAAGGTTCAATTCAAGCACCGCATATTGCTGTCGCAGTGTTTGCCCGCGGTATCAATATTGGTTTGCATACTCGTATTTATTTTGAAGATGAAGTGGATGCCAATGCCAATGATCCTGTTTTAAACAGCATTGAATGGGCGGTACGTCGCCAGACTTTAATCGCCAAACGCAGTGAAGTGGATGGTGAAGTGGTTTATCGCTTTGATATTCGTATTCAGGGCGATGATGAAACCGTGTTTTTTGATATTTAAGGGTTATGGCTAATAGCGGAGTCTTATTGAGTTTTCATCTTATTTTAGGATAAGCCGTCGGCTCGACCTGAGAAGCGTTTAAAGCTTCGTAAGTATTTCGGGATGAGGAGCGAAGCTACGCAAGGGCAACCATCTTGCGCAGCTAAATCGCTGCTCACCGCAAAACTCGTTCAAGACCAGCACGTCTCGATGCTATCGCAGAAAATGCATTTTATTGGTTTGGTCCTGACTCAAACAGTTGCGGATGACGTCTCCGAGTATCAGATATCACACAAGTGTTTATGTGGAAAACCTATTAAAGAGTTTGAAACACCATACTCTTTGGTTTCCATATCTATAAAGGGACATATTAAAAAAGGAAGATCTTCATGGATAGGAAAAAAATTGCAGCATTCATCTTTGCATTGAGCCCCTTATTGATGGTTCAAAGCGTACAAGCGCAAGATCATCAGCAAAAGCAGGTCGAGTTAGCTGGACTGGCAAAGCTGCCTGTGAAAACCATTGTACCCATTACTGCCAAAACCAAAGAGCAGGCAATTGCTCAGGCAAAAGTGATTGCAGCGAATGCTGATGCAGATCTCGCGGAGTTTCGGATTGATTTACTGAACTTTGCCAATGATAGCAAGCAAGTGATTGCCTTGGGCCAAGAGCTAAAACAGATTCTAGGCGCTAAGCCAATGATTGCCACCATTCGTACCCATAATGAAGGCGGGCAATTAACCATTAGCGATGCAGATTATGGCAAGACCTATCAAGCGTATTTACAGCAGCCATTTATGGACATGCTAGATGTGGAAATGTTCCGTGATCAGCAAATTGTGAAGAATACAGTCAAATTGGCGCATGCGAAAAAAGTGCTGATTGTGATGTCGAATCATGACTTTCAAAAAACACCACCTGAGACCGAAATCATCAAGCGCTTACTCAAGCAGGATGAGTTAGGGGCAGATATTCTTAAAATTGCAGTGATGCCGCAAAACAAACAAGACGTATTTACCCTCATGAATGCGACATTGAAAGTGAGTCAGCAATCTAAAAAGCCATTACTCACTATGTCGATGGGCAAACTCGGGACGATATCTCGGATTGCCACCGCCAACATGGGAGGGAGCTTTAGCTTTGGCATGATTGGTGAAGCATCTGCACCCGGTCAGATTGACGTGACTCAACTGAAACAGTTTTTAAAAACAGTGCAACCAACACAATAATTTAAAAGGATTTTTTAGACATGAAAACAACTTATGTACGTTTAAGTACTTTAGCCATCGCTATGGCAGTTTCGGGTTGGGCAGCAGCAGAAACTTATATTGTTGATCGTTATCAGGATGATGCTGATAAAGGTTCTTTGCGCTGGGAAATTCAACAAGCCAATAGCAAGCCGACAGAAAGCAGCGAGATTCTGATTCAGGCAGTCGGCAAAGCCCCTTATGCCATTAAGGTGAATAGTCCATTGCCTGAGATCAAAGCACCAGTAAAAATTATCGGAACGCAATGGGCAAAGACAGGTGAATTTATCGCGGTCGATGGGTCAAATTATATTAAGGGAACAGGGGTGGAAGCTTGCCCAGGTGCAGTCGAAGGACAATTCGGTACCAATGTTCGTACCACAACTTTGCCGGGCATCGTATTACATGACATTAATGGGGTCACCATCCAAGGCTTGGAAATTCGCCATTTCTGTATAGGGATCTTGATGAACCGTGCCAGCAATAACCTGATCCAAAACAACCGCATTATGCACAACTATGGTGGTGCAGGGGTGATGCTAACAGGCGATGATGGTAAGGGCAATCCAACAGCGACCACCACCAATAACAACAAAGTATTGAACAACTATTTTCAGGACAATGGCGATGGTCTTGAGCTGACTCGTGGTGCCGCATTTAACTTGGTAGCCAATAACCATTTTATTTCTACAGCAGCAAATCCTGAACCATCCCAAGGGATTGAGATTCTGTGGGGTAATGACAATGCCGTCATCGGCAACAAATTTGAAAACTATTCAGATGGCTTACAGATCAACTGGGGCAAGCGCAATTATATTGCCTATAACGAACTGACCAATAACTCCAATGGTTTTAACCTGACAGGTGATGGCAATATTTTTGACAGCAATAAAGTACATGGCAACCGGGTGGGAATCGCGATCCGTTCTGAAAAAGATGCCAATGCACACATTACCCTGACCAAAAACTTAATCTGGAATAATGGCAAAGACGTTAAACGTTGTGAGGCGGGTGGAAGTTGTGTACCGAATCAACGCGTCGGCGCGATTATCTTTGATATCCCGGGTTTAGAGCATGCACATTTCATTGGTTCACGCGGTCATGGGGTCAAGATTGATCCTGCTAACTTGCAAAAAACCTGCAACACACCCGATGAGCAAGGCTGTAATGCACAGCCCAACCAGAATATTCAGGCACCAAAATTAACCTTGTCTAAAGGACAAATTGCAGTCGAAGTCAAAGGCCAGCCGAACCAACGTTATCAGGTCGAGTTTTTTGGCAACTCATCAGCACATTCAAATGAAGCAGAGCTTTATTTAGATTCAGCGGTGGCTGCAACCAATGCACAAGGAACCGCAACGCTGACTTGGAAACCAACAGCGCAAGTGGCTTCAGTGACAGCAACGATCACTGACCGTGTCGGTGCGACATCTGAACTCAGTTCAGCTGTAAAACTGAAATAAATGGCAAGGAGGCCGAATATGAAGTCGAATGCATTATTGCTCAAAATGAACTGTCTGGCAGTTGCGGTATGTGCTGCTCAATTTAGTTTTGCCGATCAGCCATGGTCACAGGATCGCCAATGGTTACTCGGTGACTGGAATGGCCAGCGTCAGCAACTGGAAAAAGAAGGCTATAAATTTACGGCCTCGATCATGAGTCAAGCTGCGACCAATCTGGATGGCGGCTATAACGATGACAATGCTTTTAAAAATGCGGCACAACTGTCGCTAGGTGCTAATTTCGATTTAGAGAAAATTGCAGGCTGGAAAGATACCAGTGCCAGCCTTTTAATCACCAAACGTGATGGTAATGCCTTAACCTTGGATCGAATTAAAGATCCGCGTTCTAGTGCACTCGGCAATTCACAGGAAATCTACGGTCGCGGCAAAATCTGGCGCCTGAGTCAGGCATGGGTAAAAAAAGGCTTTGTTGATAACACGGTGCAGTTCAAGATTGGCCGTATGGGCATGTCAGAAGATTTTAATGGCTCGCAATGCGAATTCCAGAACCTGTTACTGTGTGGCGGTCAGCTTGGAAAATCGATTGGTTCAATTTGGTACAACTTACCGGTTGGATTGTGGGGCGCCAATGTTAAATATCAATTCGCACCTGAATGGACACTGGGTGTAGGTGTCTATGAGGTCAATCCAGACAATGTTAAAACTGATCGTAATCGTGATGGTTTTAATTTGGATATGGACCATGTCAAAGGGGCAACAATTCCTGTCGAACTGGCATGGCGACCAAACCTTGCTGCCTTCAATGACTTATCAGGCGAATATAAAATCGGGGCACTCTATTCAACAGCCGAAGCCAATGATATTGCGATGGTGGGCAAGGTACATAATGGTAAACATAGTTTCTGGCTCAATGCACAACAACAACTCAGCCAGAAAGGTGACGATCCAAAACGTGGTTTGTATGTCAGTTTTAATGCGGTGGTGAATGATAAAGCCACTACAGCAGTCAACAGTACGCAGCAACTGGCACTTTGGTACAAAGGACCTTTTGATGGTCGTCCAAATGACTCAATTGGTTTTGGTATTGCCAATTATATCGTCAATGATCGTTATAAAGATCGTCAAATTGCGCTCAATGAAACTCGCGGTTATCAGCAATACGATGCGTTTGCAGTCGATTATGTTCCTGTCCAGCGTGATGAGCTCAATGTCGAATTGAACTATAGCTATCAGTGGTCACCTGCGGTGATGTTAAGACCGAACCTGCAATATATCCATCAACCTGCGGGTGTTAAAGAAGTGGATGATGCATGGGTTGCAGGCCTGAGCATGCGTGTGAATTTCTAATACAGGAGTATGACAGATGTCTGAATCTTCAAGCTCACATACCATACTCAAAATATGGTGCTTTATTTTAGCGTTGGTTTTATTGCTTACAGGCCTGTTTTTTACAGTCGGTGGGTTTCAACTCGCGACGCTGGGTGGATCATGGTATTTCCTGATCTCAGGTATACTCACGCTGATCTCTGCTGTTTTTATTTTTAAGAAAAAAGCGCTGGGTATCTGGTTATTCAGTCTGGTTTTTGCAGGAACGATCATCTGGTCATTGATTGATGCAGGTTGGGAATTCTGGCCTCTATTTTCAAGACTGATGTTCCCCGCAGGCTTATTCGCCGCGCTGATGTTTACTTTACCTGCCATCCGTCGTTATCAATTTCAACCGAGTACAGATTTACCTGCTTATGGTTTGGGAATATTGACGGTTATCGGCATGGTAATCGGTTTTTATCAGATGTTCCAGCCACATCCAACGGTTGCGGCCTCTGGGCAGGCCTTGCCTTTGGTTCCAGTAAAAACCGATATGAAGCAGAGCAACTGGCAGCATTATGGTCAGGATGCAGGTGGAAGTCGTTTTGCTGCATTGGATCAAATTACACGGGACAATGTACATCAATTAAAAGAGGTTTGGCGTTTCCGTACGGGTGATTTCACCACAGGTTCGGGAAATGGTGCAGAAGATCAAATGACGCCGTTACAAGTGGGCAATAAGATTTTCCTATGTACCCCGCATAACAACATTTTCGCGTTGGAAGCGGACTCGGGGAAACAACTTTGGAAGGCGGAAGTCAATTCCAAGTCGGATGCATGGGAGCGTTGTCGTGGTGTTGCTTATTTTGATTCAACGCAAGCACTGGTTCAACCGACTCTAGCGGGGGCGACACCTGTAAAAGCGGTGGCAAACAACACCTCATGTCTGCGCCGTGTTTATACCAATACACCAGATGGTCGCTTAATCGCAGTCAATGCAGATACAGGTGAACGTTGTAAAGATTTTGGTGTAGAGGGAACAGTAGACCTACTCAAAGGTCTAGGTGAGGGTACAACTGCTCCACGTTTTGAGGTGACATCTGCGCCAACTATTGCGGGGACTGTAATTGTGGTGGGCAGTCGTATCGCGGATAACTTTGCTGCCGATATGCCGGGTGGGGTGATTCGTGCATACGATGTCATTACAGGTGAATTACGTTGGGCCTTTGATCCACGCAATCCAGATCCAAACTATGTGTTGAAGGATGGCGAAACCTATAAGCGCAGTTCTGCCAACTCTTGGGCAGCCATGTCTTATGATCCACAAATGAACACTGTATTCTTGCCAATGGGCAGCTCATCTGTCGATGTCTGGGGCGGTAATCGTCAACCTTTAGACCATAAATATAATTCTTCTGTTCTGGCTTTAGATGCAACTACAGGTAAGGAAAAGTGGGTCTATCAAACGGTTCATAATGACCTTTGGGATTTTGATTTGCCAATGCAACCCAGCTTGGTGGATTTCCCAATGCAAGATGGCAGCAATAAACCTGCTGTGGTGATTGGAACCAAATCAGGCCAGTTCTTTGTATTGGATCGTGTAACAGGCCAACCACTCACTAAAGTGATTGAGCAGCCGGTTAAGCCTGCCGATATCAAAGGTGAGCAATACAGCCCAACTCAACCACGTTCGGTGGAAATGCCTCAGATTGGCAATCAAACCTTAACTGAATCAGATATGTGGGGCGCAACGCCATTTGACCAGTTGATGTGCCGAATTAACTTTAAATCGATGCGTTATGAAGGTTTATTTACTGCTCCGGGTACCGATAAATCTTTAAGTTTTCCGGGTTCTTTGGGCGGCATGAACTGGGGCAGCATTGCCTTTGATCCAAGTCATCAATATATGTTCGTCAATGACATGCGTTTAGGACTGTGGATTCAATTGATTGAACAAACGCCAGAAGACTTGGCTGTTCAAGCCAATGGCGGAGAGAAAGTCAATACCGGGATGGGTGCAGTGCCGATGAAGGGTACACCCTATAAAGTCAACAAAGATCGTTTCTGGTCAAAGTTGAATATCCCATGCCAAAAACCACCGTATGGCACTATGACCGCAATTGATATGAAAACCCGTCAAATTGCTTGGCAGGTTCCAATGGGAACCGTGCAAGATACGGGCCCGATGGGCATCAAAATGGGGCTTAAAGCACCGATTGGAATGCCAACCATTGGTGGGCCAATGGCAACTCAAGGTGGGGTGGTATTCTTTGCTGCAACTCAGGATTATTACTTGCGTGCATTGGATTCATCTTCGGGCAAAGAGTTGTGGAAAGCGCGTTTACCTGTAGGCAGCCAAGCGACACCGATTAGCTATGTGTCTCCAAAAAATGGCAAGCAGTATGTGCTGATTACCGCGGGCGGTGCACGTCAATCGCCTGATCATGGTGATTATGTGATTGCATATAGCTTGAACTAAGTTCTTTTAAGTTTTTAAGATAAAAACGGTGACCCTTGTGGTTGCCGTTTTTTTTATTTCAATCTGAACCTTATAGCTTATTGATGATGTTTGTGGTCTAAGCACAAGAATTGGCATATTCATTGCTTAATTTATGATATCTGGTCTGACCAGTCAGACAATGCGTTAAATTGGAGCAGCGATGCAACTTGAAACATTCAATCAGCTCGATTCAGGTGAGGCCCAACGGGTCTTGCAAGGTTGTGTACACATTCCAACTTGGATTTCTGAATTGCTACAGCAACGTCCTTACAGCTCTAAAGAACAGCTTTATCATACTGCGCTTGCACAAGCTCAAACCTGGCAATGGCCCGAAATTTCTGCGGCCTTGGCGCAACATCCACGTATAGGCGAGAAAAAAGCGGCAGCGGTGTTGTCTGAAAAAGAGCAGCAGTTTTCTCAGCAAGAACAAGGGCAGATCCAAACCGATGCCGTGCTGCAACTGGCACTTTATCAGGGCAATTTAGATTATGAGCACAAATTTGGGCATATCTATCTGATTCGTGCAGCAGGTCGTTCAGGGCAACAGATACTGTCTGAGCTGCAACGCAGACTCAAAAACACAGCAGAACAAGAGCAAGCCGAAGTGAAGCAGCAATTAGGGGAAATTGCACTGCTTCGTTTAAATCAGGAGATTCAATAATGACGGGTATCAGCACACATATTTTAAATGCATCACTGGGTCAGCCTGCGTCAAAGGTTCTGGTGAAATTATTGCAGCAAGTGGATCAAGGCTATGTGTTATTAGATCAACAAGTTACCGATACCGATGGTCGTATTAAAACATTCAACATCGATGTATTTGTGCAGAGCAATTACCAATTAATTTTTGAAGTTGCCGATTATTTTCAAGCTTTGAATACCGACAGTTTTTATCCACGTGTGTGTATTGATTTTAAGGTAGCCGATATTCAACAGCACTATCACGTGCCGTTATTAATCAGTCCGTTTTCATATTCAACCTATCGTGGCAGCTAAACCAACTCAAGCAATGTGGACATTATGAATTTAATTTGAGGAATTAACCCATGCAGCAAGACAACTTAGACCGTGAGGCTCACGGATCAGCAGAACATCAGTATTTAGGCATGAACAAAAACCTCATTTATGGTTTGCAGCATGTCTTAACCATGTATGGCGGCATCATTGCACCACCGTTAATTATTAGCGCTGCGGCAGGTTTGCAAGCCTCTGAAATTGGATTGTTGGTGGCGGCTGCATTATTTGTTGGGGGAATTGCCACAGTTTTGCAAACCGTTGGTTTCAAGCATTTTGGGGCGAAGCTGCCGATTGTTCAGGGTGTATCTTTTGCAGGGGTCGCCACCATTCTTGCTATTGTGACCACTGGTGGTGGTTTGGCATCGGCGTTTGGTGCTGTGATTGTGGCTTCGATCATTGGTCTATTGCTCACCCCATTTTTCGCAAAAATCATTCGTTTTTTCCCACCCGTGGTAACAGGTTGTGTGATTACCATGATCGGTATTTCGCTGACACCTGTGGCAATCCGCTGGATTATGGGCGGCAACCCAAAAGCTGAAAACTGGGGGGATCCAGCCAATGTCGGTTTGGCATTAATGACCTTAGCGATTGTGATTATTTTTAGTATGTTACGCAGTCAAATCTTGCGACGGCTTGCGATTTTGATTGCCATTGTGTTGGGAACAATACTGGCTTATTTTGCAGGATTCACTGATTTTTCTAATGTGGGTTCAGGCTCTATTTTTGCTTTGCCGAGCTTTTTCCACTTCGGTTCTCCTGTCTTTGAGTTTTCTGCCATTCTTTCCATGGTGATTGTGACATTGGTGGTGATGACGGAAACCACCGCAGATATTATTGCGATTGGTGAAATCGTAGGCAGCAAAGTTGATTCCAAACGTATTGGAGATGGATTACGTGCTGACATGTTATCCAGTGCAATCTCACCGATCTTCGGCTCATTTATGCAAACGGCATTTGCACAGAATGTTGGACTGGTTGCGATAACTGGCATTAAGAGCCGATTCGTAGTGGCAACTGCTGGAGGAATTCTGATTGTTTTAGGTTTGCTGCCGATTGTGGGGCGTTTAGTCGCATCCATTCCGATGCCGGTATTAGGCGGAGCGGGGATTGTCCTGTTTGGAACGGTCGCTGCCAGTGGAATTCGCACTTTAGCGAAAGTGGATTATAACGAGCATAAGAACCTAATTATTGTCGCGACCTCATTGGCGATTGGCATGATTCCGATTGTAAATCATGAGTTTTATGCACAATTCCCTGTTTCTGTGCAGATGTTATTACATTCTGGGATCAGTTCGACCTGTATCACAGCAATTCTACTCAACATCATTTTCAATCATCTTCCATTCACTAAAAAATCAGTGGAAGTGGCAAGCTTGCCCTTAAATTCAGGGCATTGATCATCACGGATTCAGGCTTGAATGTTCAAACTGAATCCTGCTTTTTACCTGCACATCGTTAAAAGTCGCTTATTCAATTTTGAATAGGTCTGGGGGAGTTGTGGCTTTAAAAAGTGTAAAGCACGATTTTTAAAGTATCAGCAAGTCAGTTTTAAACGTTTTAAATCAATTTTAGATCAAATATCTAGGGGATAACTATGCAAAAAATTCACTTAACATCGGTTGCTTTCGCAGTCGCTATGGGGACAACACTACCTGCATGGGCTGCCGATACCAGCTTAAATGCTTTATTTAATCTGGAACAAGATTGTCAGCCTCAGGACAATTCAATTGAATCGATTTCCGCTGTATTTGCCTGTGGTAGCGTGCATGGTGTGGTCAAGTCTACGTATTATTCACTCAATAATGGTTATTTTGTGAATAATTTAAATCAAGATACCACGGTGATTGGCGGCTATATCAAATATGAAACAGCGCCTTTTTATGGAGTGCAGGCAGGAATTGGCTATGATATTCAACGCCGATTAGATGAAAAAAACAAAAATGATGAAGTCTCTGAATTAAAAGAAGATCGTGATGGTTTAGCAGAAGCTTATCTGACATGGAAAAATGATTTGGCTCGGGTGACCGTCGGGAATCAACGTCTCAATTTGCCGTTTATGGGGGATTATGCGGACCGCCGTGTTTTGATGTTCTTATATCAAGCTGCGGATGTACAGATCGGGAATAACAATAATTTTCTGCGCCTAACCAAAGTGAATAAATATAAAAGTTATGCGGAAGATGAGTTCACCAAAAGCTCACGTCAAAATTCAAACTTGGAAACTGATGGAGTTTGGTCGATTGGTGCTGGGAAACGCTTTGCACTAGCGGATGATAAGACCCTGAAAACACAACTGTGGTATCAGGATTATGATGATTATCTGCGTTTGATCTATACTCAAGCGGATCTGGCATTTCCAAAATTGAATTATGCTCCTGAGTTTTCACTGCAATATATGTCTGGCAAGGATCAGGGCAAGGCACTTGCAGGCGAGGTCAATAGTCAGGTTTGGGGTGTCCAAGCTGCGTTGAAAGTTTTACCCGCTGCCACTTTGAAGCTGGCCTATAACTATATTAAGCCCGATCAGAACAGCTATCTAAATGGTGCGCTGCTTATGCCTTATGCCAGTCAGACCTCGTCTGGTGAAATTTTTGCACAACCTTTTTTTACCAGTACCCAAGATTTAGGTGCGGGCAATGCCTTGATGGTGTCTTTGGAGGGCAAACTGACAGATCAAGTGATTGCAGGAGCACGTTATTCATTTATGGATTTAAAAGAGGCTGAAAATGTCGCCAGTCGAAACCAATCTGAATACATGCTGTTCGGCATTTATAACTTCACGGGTGCTTTGAAAGGTTTTAGTGTCAGTAATTTTGCAGGGATTCAGACTTCTCCGCGCTATGACAAGAATTTTTTACAAAACCGTTTTGCACTGAGCTACAAATTTTAAAGGACGAGGCAATGACAATGATGGCCAGCTTAAATAGCCGTTCAAGAATCTGGATTAAACAACCACTTGCAATTTATACCGCGAATCAACTCGATGCGAGTAATGGCTTGGTGATTGAAAATAATAAAATCATCGAGGTTTTGGCAAAGGACCAGCAGCCTAGTCTGCCATGTGATAACATATTCGATGCCAATGACTTGGTGGTGATTCCTGGGTTGGTGAATAGCCACCATCATTTTTATCAAACCTTGACTCGGGCTTGGGCACCTGTGGTTAATCTACCTTTATTTCCATGGTTGGTTAATCTGTACCCGGTATGGGCACGTCTAAATCCAGAACAGTTACATGTGGCGACTCAAGTGGCTTTGGCCGAGTTGTTGTTATCGGGCTGTACCTTTGCTGCGGATCATCATTATTTATTCCCGCAACAATTGACCGATGCGATTGATATTCAAGTCAATGCCGCACAGCAATTGGGAATGCGGGTGATGTTAACCCGTGGTTCGATGAGTCTCGGACAAGAACAGGGTGGTTTACCGCCACAGCATACTGTGCAAAGTATGGAGGTCATTTTAAGGGACAGTGAACGCTTGGTGCAGACATATCATCAACGGGGGGATAATGGCATGGTCATATTGCTTTGGCTCCATGCTCCCCCTTTTCGGTCACACAGGAGATTATGCGAGAAAGCGCGCAACTTGCCCAGACACTGGATGTTCGATTGCATACACACCTTGCCGAAACCTTGGATGAGGAAAGCTTTTGTCTGGAAAAGTTTGGTATGCGTACGGTGGATTATTTAGAACATGTGGGTTGGCTGAATGAACGGACTTGGTTGGCACATGGTATTCATTTTAATGCGGATGAAATTCAGCGTTTAGGGCAGGCGGGTGTAGGGATTTGTCATTGTCCCCATTCCAATATGCGCCTCGCCTCAGGGATTTGTCCAACTCTTGATTTAATGCAGGCAGGTGCCAAGGTCGGTTTGGGGGTTGATGGTTCTGCGTCTGGAGATGCTTCAAATTTAATTCTGGAAGTTCGTCAGGCCATGTATTTACAGCGTTTAAAATACGGTGCCGAAAGGATTACCCCTGAGTTGGCCTTGCATTGGGGAACCCATGATTCTGCGCAACTATTAGGGCGTGGGCAGCATTTAGGACAATTTGCACCTGATTATCAGGCCGATTTAGCCTGTTATAAACTCGATGAATTGAAATTCTCAGGTAGTCATGACCCGATTGCAGCCTTACTCTTGTGCGGTGCAGATAAAGCAGAACATGTGATGGTTGCAGGTCAGTGGCAAGTTAAACATGGTGAGATTCAGGGGCTTGATTTAGAGGAACTGAAAATGAAGCATCGTGCTGCAGCAAAAGCCTTATTGGCGGCATAATAAATAGCTGTTGATTTAAATTAAAAGGAGGGGGCTGATAAGTGCCCCCTTTAAGGATTTAATCCAGTGGATTGCCGATAATATTACTGATGATACCTTGCATGATATGTGAACCTTGTTCTTGATACAGCGATTGATACCATTCTTCAGTCACTTGTGGATCTTTCATATGGGTGATATCGCAACGCTTACGTGCTCGAAGTACCATTTCTTTAGTACGATCATTGCGCTTATTTTGATAACGTGCCAATGCATCCTCTAAACCAAAGGTATTGATTTGCAAGGCACGAGCAAGATAAATCGCATCTTCCATGGCTTGGCAGCCGCCTTGTCCGATATCTGGGGTGGTGCTATGCGCTGCATCACCGAGCAGCACCACACGTCCTTTATAAAAATCCATAAACGGTTCAATGTCATGAATTTCGACACGATTGGTTTTTTGCTCATCTAAAGCTCCAATCAGTTTTTGTACAGGCTCACACCAGCCGCTGAAATGGGATTTCAGGTCTTGCTTATATTGTTCACGTTGATTGGCCAGCCCAGCCGCTAACGGAACATCAAAGAAAAAATAAAAACGATTTTGGGCAACAGGCATCAGTGAGACACGTTTACCTTCACCGATATACGTCGTCCATTGCATGGCAGGTGCAATGGCTTCATCAATATCAACCAAACCATTCCAATTCACATAACCTGCATAGCGACGTTCAACCTGATAACCGAGGACAAATTTTCGGGTAAGCGAATGTGTGCCATCTGCACCAATCAGTAAATCGGCTTTAATTTGTGAGCCATCCTGAAAATGAAGGGTGACATCATCTTGATGGCTTTCAATCGCCATCATTTTCATGCCCAGTCTGATATCTTCCAGACCAAATTGCTGCATTAATAATTGTTGTAGATCGGCTCGGGCGACAGGGTAGGCCCGTTGCCCGACTTCTTTATATAAAGGTGATAAGCTAAATTGAGTCATGGTTTGTTGGCTCAGACCATCTACATAGGCCAAAGATTCCATTTGCCCACCAAGCGCCTGAATTTGATCGGTTAAGCCCAGATAATTGAGGCACTTAACCCCATTTGACCAAAGTGAAATAGCGGCCCCAACAGGTAAGATTTCGGCAGCTTGTTCATAGATTGTGACCTGATGACCAAATTTTTTTAAAGCGATACCAGCAGTCAAACCGCCCATACCTGCACCTACAATCGCAATATTCATCGTTCAGATCCTAAATATATAAATAAGTTTCTAAACAGTTCTAAGCGAGAAGTGTGCCAATTTTAGCAACTGGTTTTACTGGTCATACCAGATAATTTGCTTTATTAAAAAGCAAAAATAGAAAGGTTGCATTGATGTGGTTCAAAGCATGGGGCAAAGTGGTGCAGATTTAATTTTCGTGCTTAGATTGAGCTGTTATGCCGAGAAAAGTACACACCCGCCCGTTGCGCAGCACCAATAATATGCGCTTGCATGGCTTTTTCAGCCGCAGCTGCATCTTGCTTAAATAAGGCTTGCAGAATTAATTCATGTTCTTGAATGGTTTTAAATGCCAGATTAGGTTGAACGAAAGGCAGGATCTGGCTTTTTTTAATCCATTCAGTATGCATTTTAAGTGTTTGAATAATTGATTGATTGTGACTAAGTTCAATAATGTGCTGATGAAAAGCATAATCAAATTCAGAGGCTGCTTGCCAGTTCTGCTGTTTGATTGCACTGGCAAGTGATTGGTAGTGTTGCTGGAGGGTCGACTTATCCTCTTCGGTTAAGTATTCACATGCAAGCAGGGCACAGAAACCTTCCAATACATAACGTAATTGATAGAAATCTTTAAGCGAAACACGGTGTTCGCCATCCCATTGTTCTGCGGCTTGGCTATGCTGTGAAATCACATAAACCCCTTTACCCGCCTTGATTTCCAACAATCCTAAAGCGGCAAGACGGGTTAATGCCTCACGTAAAGAAGCACGGCTGATTCCCAACTGGAGGGCAAGATCACGCTGTGAGGGTAAGGCAGAACCAACTGCATAAGTATTTTGTTGAATGCGTTGATGAATCACTTCCACCGCTTGCTCAGTCACCTGAGAGGATTTTCCATTGAGCATAGCTTGTGGACTCATCAGCAACGCACCTTAAATATAAAAATAAACAGTTTGATTCTACACAAAATTTATCTTTTTGTTGGCGCTGTTGCTTAAAAATAGCTATATTTTTATTAACAGGTCAGACCAGTTGGACTGGATCTTGCATAATAGAATAGAAATGAAACCTTCAGGAATGATCAATGACAGTGCATGTTGCTAAAACCGTAGCTTTACCGACCCATTTGCAGGCGTTAACCAATCTTGCTGATGCCAGAATTGGTGCAACTATCATAAGTTGTTCCGATGAGTTTTTTGCAGAAGCTGCAAGAATGTTGCAAAGCACACCCGCTCAATTCATTGAAGGAAAATATGATGACAATGGCAAATGGATGGATGGATGGGAAACGCGACGTAAGCGTGAGTCTGGTTATGATTGGTGTATCGTTCGTTTAGGTGTGACAGGGCTTGTATTTGGATTTGATATTGATACCTCATTTTTTACAGGTAATTATCCAGCATCTGCTTCCATTGAAGGCTGCTATGCACCAGACAATCAACTCGAGGGCACGACATGGACTGCTCTATTAGAAAATTCAGTTTTATCTCCAGATCAGCATCATTTTTTCGACTGCGCTGCTCAGAAAATTACCCATATTCGGATCAATATTTTCCCTGATGGGGGCATCGCGCGTTTAAGAGTCTATGGTCGTGTGCTGCTCGAAAATGTCGATACAACCCAGCAGATGGATTTGATTGGTTTAAAAAATGGCGGGCGTATTGTGGCCTTTAGTGATGCGCATTTCGGCCATCCGAATAATCTGATCAGTCCTGATCGTGGCATAAATATGGGCGATGGTTGGGAGACCAAGCGTCGCCGTGCCCCTGGTTTTGATTGGTGCATTATTGCTTTGGGACAAACCGGGCAGATTGAAAAAATTGACGTCGATACCGCGTATTTTAAAGGGAATTTTCCTGCGTTTTGTTCGATTCAAGCTGCTTATGTTGAAGATGCAACCGATGCGCAACTTATTCCACAGAGTATGTTCTGGCCTTTTTTGTTGGAACAGCAGCCTTTGACCATGGACAATATTCATGAATATGTTGCAGAAGTGCTTCAACATCAAAAAGTGAATTATATCCGCGTCAATATGATTCCTGATGGCGGGATTAGTCGGATTCGTTTATGGGGGAAAGCGCTTAAATAATTTCTCATGAGTGAATAGCCTCATTGTGACCTAATGAGGCCGATAAGAAATTGAAGAGAATCAACCTATGCATGAAAAAAATATTGAAATTCGGCCTTTAACTCAAGACAGTTTTGCTGATTTTGGGGATGTGATTGAAAAGAGCAACAAAGACTTTATTCCGATTAATCAGGGACTCACTGAACGCTATCATGCCTTATCTCTGGCACAGGTGTCAGGCGATCAGGTCGCGGTAGGAATGAGTATTTTTCATAATCTGTTTGCAACTCCAATTCCATTTCAGATTGAGATGTTAGAACGACATCCGTATGGTTCACAGTCTTTTATTCCATTGCAGCAACAGAAGTTTATTGTTGTTGTGGCGTTGCCATTTGATCAAACGCGACCTGATGAGCAACGGATTCAAGCTTTTATCAGTAATGGGCAGCAGGGAATTACCTACCATCAAGGGGTATGGCATCATCCTTTAATTACTTTGGAAGCACATAGTGATTTTCTGGTCGTAGATCGGATTGGTGGTGGCAGTAATTGTGATGTCCATCATTTATCTCAACCGTGCTGGGTCACTGAGGCTTTAGTACAGTCAGAGATCGTCAATTTGTAACCATTAATCCATGCTTTTATATTTTCTTTTAAATGGCCTATTCTGCTCAGTAATCTGGTGCATTCAGAAGCTTTTTTAGGTTCTTTCCTTGATATAATTTTACACCTTAATATTTGAGTTTAGATACTTTAAAAAATTAATACGTTGATATTTATATATTTAAAAACATTAATCAGGTGTGTGAAATTCTAATATTTAAGGCGTAATTCATAATGGCATACGATAGAATTGACTGGCATTCTGGAGGAAACTTTCCGAAGGACTTAGCGGAAGAAAATGGTGGTATCCACATCGGCATGTTTTTGGCTTGGATGGCCGATCAAAACATGATCGGTGAATTTCATCACCAAGAGTCTCCAGATGAACTTAACCACCTGACGAATAGGGAAATTACAGGTCTTCAATTTCTGATTACTGCTTGTGACGGAAAATTTTGGGAGGAAGATTTGAATGATCAAGGTAATGCATTTGCTATAGATTACTACGATGAAAAATCGCCGTTCGCCAAACAGTATGCTAATTTTATGCAAGATTATTGCGATGTATTTAATCATCATGCTGAAGCAAATGGTTTTGAATACGAAAGCGTATATCATGTGGAAAATACATGGGAAAATTTTGATTGCTTAAAGCCAATACTTGATCAGCGTTTTAATCAATGGAAAGCTTGGGCTCTTGATTCCCATAACCAAAAACTTGATCCCAAAGTCCAATTTCTTCACGCTTGCCAAGAAGTTGGAAAATTTCTTTTATCACATGGTTTCAAATCCAACAAAGCCGGAACGGTTTGGAAAAAAACGGCAACTGACAAAGATACTGTATTTGAGGTCTCATTCTCTCCTGAACGCTACAACACACGAAGCGACGTGCGTATGACAGTGGATTTCTGTATCAGCAGTAAAACACTGAAAAAATGGCAGACGGAGATGGCAAGCGAAAAAGTGGATGAAGGTCATGTTTTATTTGGAGCATTGCGCCGACCTGACAAATATGCCCAAGTAATTGTTTGGCAAGTTGCTGGTTCAAACATGATATCTGCGGTCAATGATATCAACCAATTACTTAAGCTACGTATTTTTCCGCTTATTACATTATTTTCTAATCGTATTGATGCATTGGAGCATCTTGCACTGCATGGCAGTGGTTTTTTAGGTGTATGTGAGCCTGAAGCTACACCTTTAGCTTTTGTGTTATGTTTCGGTACGAAAGAGCAGGCACAGCGTTTTTTTACGAATTATTTGAATAGCCGTCCAGCTCCTTGGCGAGCAAATATTTATAAAACATTTGTAAAATTGCAGGCTGGGGAGCTTTGGCAAGGATCAGCTTATTCTCATGAAAGAGAAATAAAATTGGCTTTTAAATTTGGTTTGAAACTTCCGTATAAAAGTTAATGCTTAAGGATTAAGTTGGCAAAGGATTGATAAATATTATGTTATCTACAGTTAATATATTAGTGCAATTTGTCGAAGGCCATATGGAAACGCGCTTATTCGAAGATGCTTTATACAATGATCCTGATATTGAAAAATTATTATCTGCTGAGCTGGCTCCACAATACGCATCTTCTGCCCATACGCTTTATCATTATTTGATCACGCTAAATTATCGTAATCCGATAGATGTGTTGAATGCCGAATCCGTGATTGTAAAATATTTAAAAGAACAACAAGGGATTAACGTGCAAGTGTCTAGTGATAGGGCTGATATGGTTAAGCTTATCGCTGTAGTTCAACCAAAGTGGTTGGAACTTGATCCAAGTTATGTACAACAACTTATGCAAGAAGCCCCAGAAAAACTATCAAAAGATGAATTAAAAAAATGGCTACAATGCAGGATATTGGAACTCTTTCGCTATGCAAAGAAACCACCTAAATGGCTCCAAGCACCAGCTTGGCCGATGGGAGAGAAAAAACCATTAGTCTTTCTGGGGCAAATTACAATTCCAGATTATTTTCATGATGAGGCTGCTGCATACGTCTTTCACGATCCAGTAAGTCAACAATGCCAAACCATAGTTCAAGTATGTTAAAGACTAGATAGGGTTCGAAAATTACTTCAAACCCTATCTAAATAATTAGTATTTCCCTTTAAAATTCGCACTAATTCGTTGTTTTAGATATTCTTTGGCTGTATTGCTGGATATTTCTTTAGTGGGCTTTCAATCAGTACATCTTCATTCGCTTGGCAGAAGAAGGCTAGGCTATAACGTGCTACTTGATACTCATCTGCTTCTGGATTTTTGACTCGGTGGAAATTAGAAGGTAATTGATCACCACTCCAACGCATCAGTACAGTCAGAGATCGTGAATCTCTGACTGTATAAATTTTATAAAAGAAGATATGTACTTTAAAATATTGGAAGGTTGTTCATTTTAATTTAGAATTCTCGATCCTATGAATATTCGCGTATCTTTATTATTTTCTAATTAAGATTTTTATATAAAACATAAATATTGATTTTCTATGTCAACAAAACGTTATGTAGCAAGAGAATTGCTTGAGCAGCACACAAAGCAAAAGAAGCAAGAAAAATTAGAACAAAGACGTTTGGCGCTTGAACAACGAGCTAAAGAAAAAAGACAGGCGAAAATACATATTAGCCTTTTGATTATTGTATTTATTTTACCGTTATTTTTATTTCCAGCATATCCACGCAATCAGTGGCAGTATGAGATTTATCGTTATATCACAGAGCAGATGTTGATTACGGTAGGGACTAAAGGTCCATTGCCATTTTTTACTATTCTTTCAAGTATTTATTATACGATTGTAACCTCTGTTTTCGGAGGTTATTTGTGCTTCTTATTCATTAAGAGAGTCGGCGTGAGCAAGGCGTTTCAGGAAAAAATTTATAGTAAATTTTTTCAGGCCGAGTTTAAAGCATCGGAGAAATATCCATGGTTGGAAAAACCATTAATTAAAAAAACAATAGTTTCAGGTATATTTTTCTTATTCCTCTTAATCGGCATCCTACATTTTCTACATGATGAAATTTCCTTTCAGGATGGTAGCCGTAGAGGTGCACTCATCCAGTTAAGTTATAATTATCGGATTGGCGTAATTTTTTGGGAAGCATGTATTAGCACTATTACGATCTTTCCATTTTTCTATTTTGGTTTTTTACTCATTTATATTGTTAACTATTTTTTCAGAGGTTTAGGTACGGGAAAAATCATGATTCCCCAAAAAGTGATACCTAAAAGAACTAAGAAGAGATCACGGAAAAGATCAGAAACGAGAAAAATAAATCGATAATTGTCTAATAGCAGACAGAGACAATTTGCCTCTGTCTACAATGAATTAACGATTAGTATTTCCCTTTAAAATTCGCACTAATTCGTTGTTTTAAATATTCCTTCGCTGTAATTGCGGGATATTTCTTTTGTGGGCTTTCAATGATCACATCTTCATTGGCTTGGCAGAAGAAGGCGAGGCTATAACGTGCTCCTTGGTATTCATCTGCTTCTGGATTTTTGACTCGGTGGAAATTAGAAGGTAATTGATCATCACTCCAACGCATTAACATATCGCCGATATTACAAGTGATCACATCATCTCGTGGTTCGATACTGGTCCATTGTTGCTGTTCCATATCTTTACCTGGGCACACTTGCAGACCACCTTGACCGTTACGTTGAAACAACAAGGTTAAACAATCAAAATCGGTATGTGCGCCTGCACGCCAAAGACCCAATTGATCTTTTAAAGCAGGATCAATGGCATAGTAGTGCAGCATTCTTAAAGTGCTTTGATAGCTGTCTTGTTCAGGATCATGAGCAAGGCTAAAGAAATTATCAGCAAAACCCAGTTTATAAGCAAAGCAGGAGAGTATTTTCATACCCACGTGCCAACACGCCTGTTCAAATTCAAGCATGGTATTTTTAAAGTCAGGCAGCTCTTGCTCAGTTGGATAAAGCCCATCCATACGTGGGCGAGTGATTTGATAGGATTCTTTCTGGTCTGGGGTACTGGTTGATGGACGAACTTGAGCCTTACTTTCCCAACCTGCATTTCGGTTGAGCGGATAGCGTGCTTTGACAGGTTCTGGCAGAGCAAAAAACTGTCGTGTCATATCAAATGCAGTTTGGATTTGCTCAAGCGGAATACCATGCTGCGAGACCTGAAAAAAACCGATATTAGTAGCAGCGGCCCAAAGCTGCTCCGCGATTTCATACTTACGTTGTGCAAAGTCAGATAAATCAATCACCCGAACTTCGCGTTCAAAGGTTTCTTGACCCAAAGCTCCCATACGAGCTTCTTTTTGCAGTTCTTCTAAGCTGTAGTCTTGTTCAGCTAATGTAGTCATATTGGCGCTATTCATATTTTCAACCTCATCTTTTGGATAAACCGTGACCCAATCAAATAGATTGAAAGAGACGGGGTCACATTCAAAAAAGAGCCGCACTTTTTCCATAAGAAAAAGCTTATAAAAAAGTGAGCTGATTTCTGAGCAATGACCCACATAGCAGCCGATGTGACTGACTATGCTGAACGCTTCTACTCTGACAGAAAGAATGAAGCACTTTTTGTGCCAGCTTATAAAGTGAAATAGATTGATGCTAAGATTGGCCTGAATTTTGAGTTATGTTTAATGGTTTAATTCACACTGCGTAAAATCAATGGCTAAGCTATCTGCAATAAAGGACAGTAATGAGCGTATTTAATCGGCATACAGTGAATTGCCCACCATTTGGAATATTGAAATATGGCAGTGCACATTGGCTGGGGGAAGTTGAGCTTGATGCATTCGAAGGGATGCTTAGGGGTATTGTTCGAGCAAAACGTGACGGTCCAACAGATGCTCAGATTGCAGCAATGACTCGTTTACTTTCTGATGTTGCTACCATTAAGACATTGGCAAGTCAGGCCATGACTGATGTTTTTGAGGATTGTGAGCTTCTTCCAAGCGACTTTGGTTCCGATGTGCATCATATCTGGCAGTATCTTTCCCCTTGTGAAATAGAGGTCTCCGATGAAAATTATTTTGGCGGTGGTGATAATCGGATCAATATAATGATTATTTTTGAGTCACCACAATATTTGGATTTTTTACCCGCTATAGTGACGATTGATGGGTATTTTGAGGAATGCGTTTCGGGAACTTGAGGGCTACTTATTTTTTTATATCTAGTTTCAGAATGATTGTAGACATGTAACCTAGCTATTTAAAAGATTAATTTGTTCAGTCACATAGTTCATTTAGAGTGCATCTACACTTACTTAACGCACCATTAAACTGCATACAAAACCAAAGACTCAATGTATTTGATTCACCTAATAACAACTAATAATAAATCCAACCTAGAGAATTACTATAAAAAACAAGAGTAAATCAATCTTGGCACAGAGCTTGCTAAATCATGATTGAGTATAAGCGGTCAGTATGTTGCAAACATACGGGACATTGCTCTACAGCGTTTGCTGTTCCTCTTTTGGGGACAAAGCCAATTGATTTGGTTTTGAGAGAAATGTGTAGCTTATACATTGATTGACCCCCTAAAAAGAACAGCAAGATGAATCCATACAGATTTAGGGGTCTTAATATGAATATTCAGCACTATGTGGGCAAAGGGCGACGTACTGTTATCACGGGCGCGCTATTGGGACTAGGCACAGTTCTTAGCTCAACCAGTTTTGCAGCCGATAAACTTGTTTTACAAACCACATGGTTTGCACAAGCCGAGCAAGGGGGATATTACCAAGCACTGGCACAAGGAATTTATAAAAAATACGGGCTAGATGTTGATATTAAAATAGGTGGGCCACAGGTCAATAACATGACCTTATTATTATCAAAGCGTGCCGACATTATTATTAATTATGACCTACAGGTCTTAAAAGGCATCGAAAGCAATTTTCCAATCAAAGCGGTGGCAGCACCATTTCAATTTGATCCACAAGGCGTGCTCACTCACAGCGATGTAAAGTCTTTGGCCGATCTCAAAGGCAAAACCATTCTTGTTTCGACCAGCGGACAAGCAAGCTGGTGGCCTTGGTTAAAAGGTAAATATAAATTAGATGCTGCACAAGCACGCCCATATACCTTCAATATGCAGCCTTTTTTAGCAGGCAAAAATGTCGTGCAACAAGCTTATGCGACCTCTGAAGTCTTTCAGGCAAAAAAAGCAGAACCATCGAGCAATTTCTTTTTATTTGCTGATGCGGGTTATCCCGCTTATGGCGGTATTTTAGTGACCCGCAATGATGTCATTCAAAATAAACCTGATGTGCTGCGTCGTTTTGTCCAAGCATCGATGGAGGGATGGAAAAACTATCTAGCTGATCCACGTTTGGGCAATAGCATCATTAAAAAAGAAAACCCGAATATGAATGATGAACTACTGACTTTTGCGGTCGGGCAAATGCGCAAATTGAAATTGATTGATGGTGGAGATGCCAAGACCCAAGGCATTGGCGTGATGACAGATGCACGTTGGAAAGCAACGCGAGATTTTATGGTGAACTCAGGTTTACTCAAAGCTCAAACCAATTGGAAAACCGCTTATACCACGCAGTTTGTTAAAACTGCCAAATAGCCTGAGAAGGAAGTCATGGTGAAAGGGTTAACAAAATAGGGCACTCGCACGAAGGGGAAACCACATGAATTCTGCTTTACCAATTGATACGCCAATACATGAATCTTCAACCTTTATCACGCCGATGATTATGGCTAGAGGGGTTGAAAAAACCTATCCTAATGGCACCAATGCCTTACAGCGACTGGATTTAAATATTGCCCGCGGTGAAATTGTGTCATTACTGGGACCGTCAGGCTGCGGTAAAAGTACCTTGCTAAAGATGTTTGCCGATCTGGAACAGCCTTCAGCAGGTTTGGTGCGCTGGAATGGCAAGGCTGAAATGCAATCTCAATGCAAAATGGCCATGGTGTTTCAGGAAGCAACACTGATGCCGTGGGCCAATATCGAGGACAATGTGCGTTTACCTTTAGATTTACAGCATATTGCCAAATCAACCAGTACGCCCAAAGTCCAAGCTGCTTTAAAAGCCGTTGGTTTAGAAAAATTCAGCACAGCTTATCCTCGTGAACTTTCAGGCGGCATGCAAATGCGTGCCTCATTGGCCAGAGCCTTAGTGACAGAACCTGATCTATTGTTGATGGATGAACCCTTTGGTGCATTGGATGAGTTTACCCGCCATAAATTGGATAGTGATATTCGTCAATTATGGTCAGAACGAGATCTTACAGTGGTGTTTGTGACCCATAGTATTTATGAAGCGGTGTATCTGTCTTCACGGGTCATTGTGATGGGTGCACGACCAGGGCGTGTGGTGGTGGATCTGAAGATTAAAGGACCATACCAACGTGATGAGTCTTTCCGAAGCTCAGATGTCTTTATTCAACAATGTTCGAATCTATCGCAATTATTGGCTGAGGCGAGTGGAGGGCATGCTCATGATTAAACCATTGCTACAACATCCAACGGTACAACGTATTGCCGCGCCATTGGGGCTTGGTTTGATCTTCCTGTTGTTTTGGCAACTGAGTTTTCAACAACTGGAAGTGCCTGTATATGTCGTGCCAAAGCCCAGTGATATTGTCATGGCGCTGATTAATCAGTCCAGTGTGTTATTCGGTAGTTTATGGGTCACTCTAAAAATCACCTTATTGGCTTTTGTCTGGGCCGTAATGATTGGCACATTGATCGCTTTTGTATTTGTACAAAGTCGCGTGCTCGAAGCCTGTTTTATGCCGTATGCCATTTTGTTTCAGGTCACACCGATTGTTGCAATCGCACCTCTGGTCATCATCTGGATTCAAAATACCACTTTGGCGTTGGTGGTGTGTGCCATGTTAGTCGCAGTTTTTCCAATATTGACCAATACCACCTTGGGTCTGCGGAGCGTCAATAAAGGTTTGCTTAACCTTTTTCAAATCAATAAAGCCAGTCGCTGGCAGATTTTAATGCGTTTACGTGTGCCGAATGCCTTGCCTTATTTCTTTGGTGGCTTACGAATTTCCTGTGGCTTGGCGCTGATCGGTGCTGTGGTTTCCGAGTTTGTTGCAGGTGCGGGTGGCACCAGTGCGGGCTTGGCTTATCAAATCTTACAAGCAGGTTTTCAGTTGGATTTACCCTTGATGTTTGCTGCATTATTTCTGATTACTTGCACGGGTCTGGGCTTATTTGTTCTGATGTCTGTATTAAGTCAGTTCTTTTTAAGCAAATGGCATGAGAGTGAACAAGTATGAGTTCAAAGCAATTAAATCAAAGCTATTTAATTCAAAATGCCCATGCCATTTTAACCGGATTATCTGGTGACGAAGCACGTTGTTCATCCACTGATATCCGCATCCAATCAGGACAAATCACTGAAATAGGGCGGTTAAGCGCTCAACCGAATGAACAAGTTGTTAATGCTCAAGATTGTGTGATCTACCCAGCATGGGTAAATACTCATAACCATTTATTTCAATCTTTATTAAAGGGTGAGCCACAAGGTTTAAATCAAAACCTGACCTCATGGCTTGCCAGTACACCGTATCGGTTTCGTGGTGCATTTGATGAAGCGACTTTTCGGATTGCTGTACGTATTGGCTTGATTGAATTATTACGTTCAGGTTGTGCAACGGTAGCAGATCATCATTATTTATATTGGCCACAGATGCCGTTTGATGGTGCTGCAATTTTATTTGATGAAGCCGAAAAATTGGGCATGCGCTTTGTGCTGTGTCGTGGTGGTGCAACCTTAACGCGTGGTTTGGAAAGTGAGTTGCCTCAAGCCTTACGTCCTGAGAAATTTGAAGACTATATGGCGGATATTGAGCGTTTGGTGCAGCAATATCACCAGCCAGAATCAGATGCTTTCCGAAAAATCGTGATGGCACCGACTTCAACCTTGCACTCAACCACAGCGCAGCAATTACGCGAAAGTGCCAGAATTGCCAGACAATTGGGGATTCGGATGCATAGTCATTTATCCGAAACAGTGGATTATTTGGATGCAGCTAGAGCCAAGTTTGGTATGACCCCAGTCCAGTTTTGTGCCGAGCAGGACTGGATTGGTAATGATGTCTGGTTTGCCCATTTGGTAAAATTACTTCCTGAAGAAATTCAGTTGTTGGGACAAACTCAAACAGGCATTGCGCATTGTCCTCAGAGTAATGCACGTTTGGGCAGCGGTATTGCTGATCTTGTTGCTTTGGAACGGGCAGGCATGACCATTTCGATTGGAGTTGATGGTGCGGGTTCCAACGAAGCCGCAGATATGTTGTCTGAAACTCATGCTGCTTGGCTATTACAACGCGCCAGAAAGGGGATGTTGGCGACACCTCAATATGAGGGCGGACAATTTGAAGGTGGTGCCGACGCTGCCAGTATTGAGGATGTGATCCGTTGGGGAACGGTGGGTGGTGCGAAAATCTTGGGCCTTGATCAAGTCGGTACAATTGAGGTTGGGCAACAGGCAGACTTGGTCATTTATCAGTTAGATGATCCTCGTTATTTTGGCTTGCATGATATGGCGATTGGGCCTGTGGCAAGTGGCGGACGAGCGCATATTAAGGCGATGTTTGTAGCAGGGAAAATGGTGATGGAAAATGATCAGATTCCTGATCTGGATATGATGGAGTTGGCTTGGCAAGCCAAGCAAGCAGTAAAGCTATTACAACAGCGGAGTATGGATATGGCGAAAATAGCCTAAGCTAAAGTTGAGAGCTAGCAGCAAGTGATGCCCACTGTTTTTGCGGGCATCTTTATAGTGTCCATTCAGCCAACATGTTAGGCTCGTTGTTAGAGCACGTTCGACATAATTTTCTGCTGTTGAATGCCGTATTTAATCATGCTATGGGCGAGATCATGCACCAGATCGCGATCTATAAGACAATATCCAAGTTTTACCGTTCATCAAAGGCGCTTTGCAATGCGCATGCAGGCATAAAACGCGGCCATCGTTGCCCGCTGGCACCATCAAGTGCGCACGAAGATTTCCACGCGCCTGTTCAACTGTCGGCCAGCAGGGTTGTCTTGGCCGTTGACCTCGTTGGGCGCTACTGGCTGCGACTCTCCGTAACCACGCGTGCTGGCATCAGCTGCAGCACCACGCTGGCGCAAGGCCATGCCCACGGATTTGGCACGGTGCTCGGACAAATCCAGATTATAGGCGTCACTGCCCTTGGCATCGGTATGACCGCGAATTTCTATTGCCTTGGCTGGCACTTTCTGCAAGGCCATGGCCAAGGTGTCCAGCACCTTGGCTGCGTCAGGACGGATATCTGACTTGTCGAAATCGAACAACACCTGATCATTGAGAGTGATGATGAACCCGCATGGCGCGCCTGATGGAGCGAATTTTTTTAACGGCGGAAACTTGCCAGCTGGTGCGACCTTGGGAATTGGTACCATTTTCACTTGACGTGCTGGTGTGCCAATACTGCCATTGCCTTTACCGTCGTTGCTCACCAACCCATGCGGACCGTTCCATGTACCGCTGCCGTCAGCGTTGATGGTGACGATGCCTTGCGGACCATTCCAACTGCCTGAACCATCACCTTGGTTGCGAATCACCCCGTGGTCGCCGTTCCAAGTGCCACCGCCTTTGCCGTCCAGCACGATGATGCCGTACTTGCCGTTATACGTGCCCGAACCATCGGCCTCGACCGAGATGATTCCATCGTCAGTGCCACCGTCGCCATTGCCGTTGATTGTGCCACTGCCATCTGCGTTGACGACGATGACGCCGCCTTCGTAGTTGGCGGTACCACTGCCGTCTGCGTCGATATGGAAGATGCCTTCATCACCGTTGCGCAACAGATTGCCTTGCGCATCCATGCTGGTAATGCCCGCATCGTTGACTAATGCGCCGTCGGTGGCACAGTTGGCGGGCTTGACACTGATGCCAGCCACTGGGTCAATGATATCTTGCATCGATGTTTCCAACGCTCGCTGGGCTGGGCCAATACCGATGATCTCCGGCACAACGATCTGCGGGATTACTGGGAAGTCGACATCCCCAGCGGACTTCGCTGCTGATTTGGCTGTTTTCACCGTGGCATTATCCTTATCTTCGTCAGCCGAGGGTGACTTCGTGCAGGCGCACGCGAGCAATGCTATTCCCAACACCATGAATCTGTTCATTGAAAACATGTCTAATTACTCTACTTATATGTTGACCGCATTTTGTTTTAATTGAGTCGTGTTAAGTCCTTCGAATCCCTATCTTTGGCTACAAAAAACACGTGTACAACTAACAAGGCTATGTAGTTCTTTAATTAAGCTTATTCATTCGCTCTTAAGTGAAAGATAGGCAAATACCAGCACCGCTAGTCCGAAGAGGAGTCGCGCAATCCAAGGCGTGATCAGCCAAGCGCCGAGTGCCATGATGGTGCGGCTTAACACATGCGGTGATTGCAATGCTCTTGGCTCGGGTGTGTTATGTTGCGTCTGCAGAGGATAACCGCAATGCGGGCAGGAGTTGGCTTGGGTCGAAACCTGACGGCTGCATTCGGGGCATGAAATAAGCGCCATAAGCATTTTTCCTTTTTAATTTTTCCTATTTGGGCATTAAGAAATGTCGTATAAACGCATCTCCTCGATTCGCAATCAGGTCATAAAATTGTATCAGTTCAACGATTGGAAAATTCTTCCGAATAACCCATTTTATTTGACAGAATGGGCTAATTCGATTGAGTTGGGGGAGTTCTTTAATTGTTTTACCAGTATTTACAGGCTAGATAAGGCATTCAACATTTTACTAATTTTTTTTACGTTCAACGCTATAATGTAATTCAACCATACCTTCACCCATTTGATAAGCGGAGATCAATTTAAGTGTTGGAGCAAGTACTCTTCGGGGGAAAAGCGCTTTTCCTTTTGCAAGAGTAACCGAACCAATTTGTATAATGAGTTCATCAAGCAAATTTGCATCATAGAACTGACCCGCTAATTCGCCACCGCCTACAATCCAAATATTCTTATCCCCAATGATGGATTGTATTTCAGCATAAACAGGAGCGATGTCTCCTTGTACAAAATGGATATTTGCACCTTCAATCAAGGGCAGTTTACGGCTGGAAAATACCCAAGTTGGCTGAGTATAAGGCCAAGGGGAACCTGTTTCGGCTGCAACTTGATCTGCGTTATTCAATATCCATTCATAAGTTGCCGATCCCATCACCAAAGCACCAACATTTGCAATAAACGTGGGATAACTTGAGTTATCTAGTTCGCCTAATGCAAATAACCATTCTAAAGAATCGTCCTCGGTCGCAATAAATCCGTCTAGGCTACTCGCTGCAAAATATTGTACTTTCATCCTGATCATCTCCTTATTCTAAAGGAGTAGCTTAAAGCTTATTTTCTTTGGATAAATTGTTTAAATCGGATATACGACACATGATGACGCTTTAATAAACCTAAGCTTGAAAAGGATGATGTGTATACCAATGCTCGGCAATCTGCTGACGGGTACAAATCCAGACCCGATCATGATTTTGCACATAGTCTAGGAAACGCTGTAATGCTTTAAAGCGGGCAGGACGTCCTAAAATTCGGCAATGCATGCCAATCGAAAGCATCTTGGGTGAGGTTGCTCCTTCTGCATACAGGACATCAAAAGCATCTTTTAAATATTCAAAAAAATCCTCACTGCGATTAAAACCAGTTGGTGAGGCAAATTTCATATCATTGGTATCAAGTGTATAGGGAATAATTAAATGCGGACGGGTTACACCCGCTGCATTGCTGAGTGTTGTCCAAAAAGGTAAGTCATCACCGTAATAATCACTGTCATATTGCACCTGATCATATTCCGCCAATAATTGACGGGTATTCGGGCTATCACGGCCTGTGTACCAACCTGTCGGCATTTCACCAAACAAATCTTTAAGAATGTGCATGGCTTCATCCATATGTTGTTTCTCAATTTCAACATCCATATTTTGATAATGAATCCAGCGTAAGCCATGCGAGACCACATCATAATGGTGTTGTTTGATCGCTTCGACCACCAATGGATTCCGTTGCAAAGCCATCGCCACAGCAAAAATGGTCATGGGCAATTGGCGTTTGGCAAATTCCTGCTGAATGCGCCAAAAACCGACCCGTGAGCCATATTCATAAATCGAGTCCATCGAAAGATGGCGTGCAGGATAACTTTCTGCGCCACTAATTTCAGACAAAAACTGCTCTGACCCTTCGTCGCCATGCAGGATATGCTTTTCACCACCTTCTTCATAATTCAGCACAAATTGAACCGCGATTTTTGCTTGATTGGGCCATTGGGCATGGGGCGGTTGATCGGCATAACCGACCATATCTCGTGGATAATCTGCTGTTAAATGAGTGTCTGTATTGGGCCAAACCATAGCAATACCTAAATCGTGAAAAAGGTGAATCTTCACATCAACTTACCCGATTAAATCTTTGGGTGTCAAACACTATATTGATTTAAATCAATAGCTTGTGTGTTTTATTTTGGTGCAAAAATACCATGTTATTGATGAATATTCATTAGCATGCGCGATTTTAGTGCTTCCATCTCGATAATGATTTGATTCATCATGATTTGCGCAATCCGAGAAAGTTGCCGTTTTGGTGCAACACAAAGTGCGACCGTAATTGGATGTAGGCCATGGTCATTGATCGCTCTAAATTCAAATTCAGCATTTTCAATATAAGGGGCTGCATCCAGATAACTCATGATGCTGATACCTAAGTTTTGCCTAAGCAATGAAATCATCATATGGATATCGTTGCATTCGATGGTATGGCGTGGGTGAAAGTCCTGCTTTTTATATAAGGCCGTAACATGGTCATGAATAACCAAAGGCTCGGCAGGAATAATATGATTGAATTCCAGTGTATCGGAGAAGTAGATTTTTTCTTTATGGGCTAAAGGATGCTGTTTGGGAATCACGAAACCCAAGGGCATTTCAATAAAGGCGCTGATCTGCAATTGATGCTGATGTTTGGGATTCAGAATCAAGCCAAAGTCGAGTTCAGCATTGATCACCAGATCAGCGATACGATCACTGTCCAAGACACGAACCTTAAAATTAATCCACGGATATTGCTGAACAATAGACTGCATCACGGCACTGACAAAGCTTTCACTGAGTGCTGCAATCATCCCAAAATCAATTGAACCGCGTTGTATGCCTTGGATTTCATTCAAACGTTTCTGTGTGATTTGAAACTCTTTTTGCCAGCTGCGTAGATCGGCATAGAGTAATTCACCAGCCAAGGTCAGCTTGAGTCCACTGGGCAAACGTTCAAATAAAGCCACACCGAGTTCTTCTTCTGCCAAAACAATCTGCCGATGCACTGCGGAGACAGAAATAAAAAGTTGATCGGCCGCTTTTCTTAAACTACCTGTTTTGGCAACGGCAATAAAATAATCGGCAAAACGTGAAAATGGCAAGGCCATTGCAAACTCACTTGAGATAAAGCAGGTTTTAATACAAAAGCAATTTTAGTGCCTAGGCTGTTCTAATTTTTAGAATGATGCATATAAATCATTCTAATAGACGAGAATATTGATCTATTCCACACTGCTCTTGAAGAGAAAAATCTTAAAAATGAGCACAGGATATGAACGCAATTCCATTCATCAATCTTCCAAATAAGCCATGTCATAGCCAATTTGATGATCAGGATTGGCAGATTCTTGCACAACATTGGTATCCCGTTGCACGTATTGAAGATGTGAGCAGCAAACCGCAGCAAGTGACCTTATTGGATATAAATCTAGCTTTGTATAAGACCGAAACAGAGCAGATTCATTTAGCTCGAGATATTTGCCCGCATCGCGGTGTGCCTTTGAGTAAAGGCTGGGTTGAGGGAGATACTTTGATTTGTCCTTATCATGGACTTCATTTTAATGAAGATGGCAAATGCTCTAAAATCCCAGCTCAGCCTGATTTAACTAAAATCTCAGAGCGCTTTTCGCTGACCAAGTTTCCCGTAGTTTTAAAATATGGACTGGTCTGGACCAGCATTTTGGGCAGAGATGAAAGTTTGGCAAACTTCCCTGTATTAGACACATGGGCACAGGAGGAGCATCAAGCCATTTTACCGCCTTCTGTGGATATTGCCGGTTCAAGCGGTCGTCAATTGGAAGGTTTTATTGATGTGGCACACTTTGCTTGGGTGCATCATCAGGCCTTTGCCGATCGAGATAATCCTGTTGTACCTAAATATTCGACTGAACGTACTGAATATGGCTTGCATACAAACTACACCAGTAATGTCAGCAACTATCCGCATGGCATGCAACATTTAGCACCCGATGATTTTGTGTGGGAGCGGATCTTTGATGTTTATCCGCCATTTTCAGCAGTGCTAACCATTCACTTCCCGAATAACGGGGTACTTAAGATTTTAAATGCCTGCTGTCCCATCTCACATAATAAAACTCGCTTATTTGTACCGTTAACCCGTAATTTCGATACCACGGGAGATTTACAGGCCGTCTATGATTTTAATGCGCAGATTTTTGCCGAAGATCAAGAGATGGTAGAGGCACAAAAGCCAGAAGAATTACCCTTAGATATTGGTATGGAAGCACATTTTGAAGCAGACCGTTCTTCGACCATGTATCGCCGTATTTTGGCTGAATGGGGGTTAAGCAAACGCTATACGGTTTAGCTTGAATAAATTTGGGATATTTAAGAGATTAAATCGGAGTTGTTTATCTTCTATTAAGCCTAAATTGTTTATTTGTATAGGCTTGTATATACAATTTCACTAAATTCAATATACAATGACTTATAGTATTTAGTATGAGTTTTAGCCAATGTCAAGAGCGACAAAGCAAAACGATTTAGATTTGTCCCTAGAAGAAGACAGCCCTGTTCCTTTGTATTTGCGTGTGAAACAAATGATTTCGCAAAAAATCTATGAAGGAACATGGACCGTCAATAAAAAAATTCCATCAGAAAGTGAATTGGTTAATTTACTCGGCTGTAGTCGCATGACCGTGAATCGTGCCTTGCGCGAACTCACCAGTGAAGGTTTATTGGTGCGTATCCAAGGTGTTGGTTCTTTTGTTGCGGAAGGACAAGGGCGTACCGCTTTGTTTCATGTCAATAATATTGCCGAAGAAATCATTGCCCGAAATCATAAACATCATGCCGAAGTTTTGGTACTGGAACAGATTCAGGCCAATGCTGAACAAAGTATGCTGATGCAGATTCGTGAAGGACAAAAACTATTTCACTCGATCATCGTGCATTATGAAAATGATGTGCCTGTACAAATCGAAGATCGACTGGTTGATCCGATGTTGATTCCAGATTACTTGGCACAAGACTTTAAAAGCATTACACCCAATGCGTATTTAATGTCGAAAGCACCTGTGACCGAAGGTGAACATGTGGTGACCGCAATTCTTGCATCAGCACAAGAATGCAAATGGCTGAAAATCAATAAGACCGAACCATGTCTATTGATTCGTCGCAGGACATGGTCGAATAAACAACTCATTTCAAGTGCACGTTTGATTTATCCGGGTAGTCGTTATTATCTGGAAGGTAAGTTTACTCAATGATTCAACACTTAGACTTGGCTGACTATAAACAGATGCTGTGGAAGAATGGTGCAGGTTATACCATTGAGCTTGCCCGAAGTGACGGTGACAGTTTGGATACGTTTGATTGGCGTATATCCATGGCGGATGTCAAAACTTCGGGGGATTTTTCCAAGTTTAATGGCATGCAGCGCATCCTCACAGTATTGGAAGGTACTGGCATCGTATTGAATATTGACGATGATTCAGAGCATTTGAAAACCTTAGAATCCGCCCAATTCAGTGGGGACAGCACGACTAGTTGCGAACTAATCGATGGGCCAATTCGGGATTTTAATTTGATTTATAATCCTGAAAAATGGCATTCTCACTATCAATGGATTTTTGAGTCAGCAAGCGCTGAGATTTTCAGTTCAGCCGATCTGATTTTTATTTTTAATCAGAGTCTAGAACCATTAGAAATTGCAGTGGATCGGCAGGTTTTTTGTTTAGCACACCAGCAAAGTCTTAAAATCGAGCAGCAAAAATCATTGAAAAAACTGGTTTTAAAATCTGAGCGTTTTAAGCAAGCTTGTCTGATTGAACTCACAAAAATCTAATTTTTTCACTTTTTCTTAAAACACATATGACTACAGGTTGTATGTGTTTTTTATTGCCGATCAAAAAATAAATCTATTTATTTCATTAGTTTGTAATTTATTTTCATAAAAGAATTGAAAAGCATCTTTTCAATATAAAAGTTTTGTGTAGTATATGGATGTATATACAAGTTAATACATTGCTATACAGTAAAGCAGGTTAATTTGCTGATTCAAACTCAATGGAAGGAGTCCGATTGTGACAACAACGACAACAAAATTTCGTGATGTAGAAATTCGCGCACCACGTGGTACAAAGCTCAATGCAAAAAGCTGGTTAACAGAAGCGCCTTTACGCATGCTGATGAACAACCTTGACCCTGATGTTGCAGAGAATCCAAAAGAGCTTGTTGTTTACGGTGGTATCGGTCGTGCTGCACGTAACTGGGAATGTTTTGACAAGATCGTTGAAACGCTAAAGAATTTAGAAACTGATGAAACCTTGTTGGTTCAATCTGGTAAGCCTGTGGGTGTGTTTAAAACCCATAAAGATGCACCGCGTGTTTTGATTGCAAACTCGAATCTTGTTCCACATTGGGGAACGTGGGAGCATTTCAATGAATTGGATGCGAAAGGTTTGGCAATGTATGGTCAGATGACAGCGGGTTCTTGGATTTATATTGGTAGCCAAGGCATTGTACAAGGTACCTATGAAACTTTTGTAGAAGCAGGTCGCCAACACTATAACGGTGATTTGACAGGTCGTTGGGTCTTGACTGCTGGTTTAGGCGGTATGGGCGGTGCACAACCTTTAGCTGCAACATTGGCAGGCGCATGTTCACTCAATATCGAATGCCAACAAAGCAGTATCGATTTCCGTTTACGTACCCGTTATGTCGATGAGCAAGCAACTGATTTAGATGATGCTTTGGCGCGTATTGAAAAATATACCAAAGAAGGTAAGGCGGTTTCGATTGCGCTACATGGCAATGCTGCTGAGATTTTACCTGAGTTAGTTCGCCGTGGTGTACATCCAGATATGGTGACTGACCAAACCAGTGCACATGATCCATTGAATGGTTATTTGCCAATTGGCTGGACATGGGAAGAGTACCGTCAACGCGCTAAAACTGAGCCAGAAGTTGTGGTGAAAGCGGCGAAACAATCGATGGCACAGCACGTTCAAGCGATGCTGGATTTCCAAAAAATGGGTGTTCCAACCTTTGACTACGGCAACAACATCCGTCAAATGGCACAAGATGAAGGCGTAGCAAATGCCTTTGATTTCCCAGGCTTCGTTCCTGCCTATATCCGTCCATTGTTCTGTCGCGGTGTTGGTCCATTCCGTTGGGCTGCACTTTCAGGTGATCCAGAAGATATCTATAAGACAGATGCCAAAGTAAAAGAGCTCATTCCTGATGATGAACATTTACATCGTTGGTTAGATATGGCGCGTGAACGTATTAGCTTCCAAGGTTTACCAGCACGTATTTGCTGGGTCGGCTTAGGTTTACGTGCAAAACTTGGCTTGGCATTTAATGAAATGGTGCGTAGCGGTGAACTTTCAGCACCAATCGTGATTGGTCGTGATCATCTCGATTCAGGTTCTGTGTCTAGTCCAAACCGTGAAACAGAATCAATGAAAGATGGTTCAGATGCCGTATCTGACTGGCCGTTATTAAATGCCTTGCTCAATACTGCAGGTGGTGCGACTTGGGTGTCATTACATCACGGCGGTGGTGTAGGTATGGGCTTCTCGCAACACTCAGGTGTGGTGATCGTATGTGATGGTACAGATGAGGCAGCAGCACGTATTGCACGTGTATTGACCAATGACCCTGCAACAGGGGTAATGCGTCATGCTGATGCAGGTTATGACATTGCGATTGATTGTGCCAAAGAGCAAGGCTTGAACTTGCCGATGATCACACAATAAACAGACAAGGACATTACGATGCTTTTTGCAATTGTGTAAGCAGCATCGTAAGCGAACAATAGAGTGCAAAACAGGACGCCAATAATGGAACTTCTAATTCAACCCGGCAAACTTAGCTTAGCAGATCTGCGCCACGCTTATTTAAATCCAATCAAAGTGAAACTCGATGACAGCGCTTCTGCTGGCATCAATGCGAGTGTTGCTTGTGTCGAACAAATCGTCAATGAAGGCCGTACCGCTTACGGGATCAATACGGGTTTTGGTTTACTTGCATCAACTAAAATTGCACCAGAAGACCTAGAGCAATTACAGCGTTCTTTGGTGTTATCACACGCAGCTGGCGTGGGCGAGCCGCTTGATGATGCGATGGTGCGTCTGATTATGTTGCTCAAAGCAAATAGTTTGGCACGTGGCTTTTCGGGTATCCGCCGTAAAGTAATTGATGCCATTTTGGCGTTGATCAATGCAGAAGTTTATCCGCATATTCCATTAAAAGGTTCTGTTGGTGCTTCAGGCGACTTGGCACCATTAGCACATATGTCTTTGGTGTTATTAGGCGAAAGCAAAGCACGTTATAAAGGTGAATGGTTACCAGCGGTTGAAGCACTTAAAATTGCGGGTTTAGAGCCAATTTCTTTAGCTGCGAAAGAAGGTTTAGCACTTTTAAACGGGACACAAGTTTCTACAGCATACGCATTACGTGGTTTGTTTGAGGCAGAAGATTTATTTGCTGCTGCAACGGTGTGTGGTGGTTTAAGTGTTGAAGCCATGCTGGGTTCTCGGGCACCATTCGATGCACGTATTCATGAAGTTCGTGGTCAACGTGGCCAAATTGATGTTGCTGCTGCATATCGTGACTTACTGACTGAATCGAGTGAAATTTCACATTCACATGAGGACTGTAGCAAGGTTCAAGACCCATACTCACTGCGTTGCCAACCACAGGTGATGGGTGCTTGCTTGACTCAAATTCGTCAAGCTGCCGAAGTATTAGCAATTGAATCAAATGCGGTATCTGATAACCCATTGGTCTTTGCTGCTGAAGGTGATGTGATTTCAGGTGGTAACTTCCACGCTGAACCAGTGGCAATGGCTGCGGACAACCTTGCATTGGCAATTGCCGAAATTGGTTCACTGTCAGAACGCCGTATTTCGATGATGATGGACCGTCATATGTCACAGCTGCCGCCATTCTTGGTCGCCAATGGTGGAGTCAACTCAGGCTTCATGATTGCTCAAGTAACAGCCGCTGCGTTAGCAAGTGACAATAAAGCACTTGCACATCCTGCCAGTGTTGATAGTTTACCGACCTCTGCAAATCAGGAAGACCATGTTTCTATGGCGCCGAATGCGGGCAAACGTTTGTGGTATATGGCTGACAACGTTCGCGGCATTCTTGCAGTTGAGTGGTTAGGGGCATGTCAGGGTCTTGATTTCCGTGAAGGTTTGAAGAGTTCTCCAAAACTTGAGCGTGCGCGTAAAGTGCTGCGTGACCAAGTGCCTTATTACAGTGAAGATCGTTTCTTTGCGCCAGATATTGAGCAAGCGAGTGAATTGCTTGCAAGTGGCTGCTTGAACGAATTACTCATTCCACAGCTATTACCGAGTTTGTCTGAAGTGTGATCAATAAATCGGTCACATGGAGTGGCCGAATCTAACTAAATTTCCTCAAGGATTGGAGATTATAATGTCACAACACTCCACATTACAGCGGGGGTTAAACACCCGCCATATTCGTTTTTTGGCATTGGGTTCAGCCATTGGGACAGGACTCTTTTACGGTTCGGCAACAGCCATCAAAATGGCAGGTCCGTCTGTATTAATCGCATATATCGTTGCAGGGATTGCAATTTATATCGTGATGCGCGCATTGGGTGAGATGGCTGTACATAATCCAGTATCGGGTTCATTCAGTCACTATGCCTCACAATATATTGGTCCACTTGCAGGTTTTACTACAGGGTGGACCTACGTTTTTGAAATGATCATTGTAGCTTTGGCCGACGTCACTGCTTTCGGGATTTATATGGGGTTTTGGTACCCCGATGTGCCGCGCTGGATCTGGATTCTGTCACTGATCATGTTCCTTGGGGCAATTAACCTGATTCATGTCAAAGTCTTTGGTGAACTGGAATTCTGGCTTTCGATTGTCAAAGTGACGGCGATTGTTGCGATGATTGTCGGTGGTTTAGGTTTAATGTTCTATGGCTTCCATGCGGATCATAGTGGTTTTACCACAGGCATTCAAAACTTATGGATTCACGATGGCTTTATGCCAAATGGTATTGCCGGTTTAGTTGCTTGTTTATCTGTGGTGGTATTCGCGTTTGGTGGGATTGAAATTATCGGGATTACCGCAGGTGAGTCACAAGACCCGAAAACCTCGATTCCTAAAGCAATTAATGCGGTGCCAGTACGTATTCTGTTGTTCTATGTAATGACGATTTTTGTACTGATGTCGATTTTCCCATGGAATCAAATTGGTAGCCAAGGTAGCCCATTTGTACAGATCTTTGAAAATCTTGGGATTGGATCTGCGGCGACTGTTCTCAATATCGTAGTGATTACTGCGGCGATCTCTGCGATCAATAGTGATGTATTTGGTGCTGGGCGTATGCTGTATGGTATGTCGAATCGTGGACAAGCGCCGCAAGTATTCCAAAAAATCTCCAAAAATGGTGTGCCTTGGATGACGGTTGTGGTGATGGCAGGGGTGTTATTGATCGGCGTATTGCTGAACTATCTGATTCCTGAAAATGTATTCATTATCATTGCTTCAATTGCGACCTTTGCTACGGTTTGGGTGTGGTTGATGATTTTACTTGCTCAAGTTGCGATGCGTCGTAAGTTGTCTAAAGCAGAAATCAAAGCCCTCGATTTTCCAGTGATTGGCTGGCCATATGCCCCTGCATTTGCAATTGCATTCATGTTGTTTATTTTGGCGATGATGGGCTATTTCCCAGACTCACGACCTGCAATTTATGTTGGCGCAACCTGGTTAGTTTTACTTTGGATTGCTTATACCATTTGGGTGAAGCCCAAGCAAAACACGGTAAAAGAAAATCAAAGCATGCAACAAAATATCGAAATGGAAAGTTAAATATCAAGCTGCTCAGGTGTTATTCCGCCTGAGCAGTGAGAGGAACTGTGAATGAAAAAGCTTTGGAAAAACTGTCATATCGCCACCATGCAAAATGGGCAATATTCCAGTATTGAACATGCTGCGATGGTCACTTCAGGGCAGCATATCCACTGGATTGGAACATTTGAAGATCTTCCTGCCGATGCTTATTCCGAAACCATTGATTTGAATGGCGCATGGGTCACACCAGGTTTGATTGATTGTCATACCCATAGTGTATTTGGTGGCAACCGTAGTGTTGAGTTTGAAAAACGCCTGCAAGGTGTCAGCTATGCTGAGATCGCAGCCAGCGGTGGTGGGATCGCCAGTACGGTTCGTGCCACGCGTGAAGCCAGTGAACAAGAGTTGCTTGCATCAGCATTGAAACGAGTTCGCTGCTTGCTTAAAGATGGTGTCACTACCATTGAGATTAAGTCAGGTTACGGTCTGGATTATGCCAATGAACGAAAAATGCTGCGTGTGATTCGTCAAATTTCAGATACCTTGCCAATGACCGTTCGTAGTACTTGCTTGGCAGCGCATGCTTTGCCGCCTGAGTACAAAGATCAAAGTGATGCTTATATCGAGCATATCTGCAATGAGATGCTGCCTAAACTGCATCAAGAAGGTTTAGTTGATGCAGTGGATGCCTTTTGTGAATATTTGGCATTTTCGCCAGCTCAAGTCGAACGTCTATTTAAAACAGCCCAGTCTTTAAATCTTCCGATCAAGTTACATGCTGAGCAGCTATCTGCATTGGGTGGATCGAGTTTGGCGGCACGTTATCATGCCTTATCGGCAGATCATTTAGAGTTTATGACTGAGGATGATGTCAAGGCGATGGCCGCTGCTGGAACGGTGGCGGTGTTATTACCGGGCGCATTCTATTTCTTGAGAGAAACCAAATATCCACCTTTAGACAGTTTGCATCAACATGGCGTACGCATTGCGCTATCCAGTGACTTAAATCCAGGCACATCACCAGCCTTATCTTTACGGTTAATGATGAATATGGGGAGTACCTTATTCCGTCTAACACCTGAACAGACTTTGGCGGGTGTGACGACGCATGCGGCACATGCATTGGGTTTACAAGAGACTCACGGCACTTTAGAGACTGGTAAAGTTGCAGACTTTATTGCGTGGGATATTGAGCATCCATCCGAGATTGTTTACTGGTTGGGTGGCGATTTACCGAAGCGGATTATTCAGCATGGCAATGAAATCTCAATCTAACAGCGAAGCTCATTTTTAAAGGACGCTAGACATAATGAATCATTCATTTACATGGCAGGGGCGTAAAGATGGTGAGGGTGCTGAACACTTAAGGATTCACCAAGTCGTCAATACCACACCACGAGCTGATTATGCCTTGATTGGCTTTAGCTCGGATGAGGGCGTTAAGCGTAACAAAGGGCGCTTGGGTGCAGCAGATGCACCTGACAGTATTCGTGCGCAATTGGCTAATTTACCTGTGCATCAACCAGTCACGATTACCGATATTGGCACTGTGGTATGTGACGGCTCCAAACTGGAACAAGCACAGGCTGAATTGGCTGAACAAGTTGAAAGAAGCCTCAAACAGGGCATGAAGCCGATTGTGTTAGGCGGTGGCCATGAGGTGGCTTTTGGTAGCTTCTCAGGTCTGTTTCAATATCTGCAAAATCATGAGCCGAATAAGAAGATCGGCATCATCAATTTCGATGCACATTTCGACTTGCGTGAAGCTGAACAGGTGACTTCTGGCACACCTTTTTTAAATGCAGCAAAACTGTCTGAACAGCATCAACAAGAATTTAATTATTTGTGCATTGGCGTAGCGAAACATTCAAACACCAAGGTTTTATTTGAAACCGCAGATCGGCTGAATTGTACTTATATTTACGATTATGAGTTGCAGCAACAAAATGTTGAAACTTTAATCGAAAAGTTGACAGCTTTTACCGGAAAAGTTGACTATTTGTATATTACAGTTGATCTTGATGTATTTAGTGCTAGCATTGCGCCAGGTGTAAGCGCACCTGCGGTTAAAGGGATTGATTTATCTGTCTTTGACCCATTACTAGAGGCCATTAAGGAAACCGGAAAGATTAAAGTTTTTGATGTGGCGGAATGTAATCCACGGTTTGATTTGGATAGTAGAACTGCCAAATTAGCCGCTTATATAATTTTTAACTACATATTTGATTGATGGATCATGTGAATTCATCAAAAGGTTAAAACATGTCTAATTTATCTTATGTCTCTCAAAATGACGGTCCATGGGCAACTTATCTTGAACAGATCGAGCGTGTTGCTCCATATCTAGATGGTTTAGAAGACTATGTGGACACATTGAAGCGCCCAAAACGTGCTTTGATTGTCGACGTGCCAATTGTTATGGACGATGGCACAATTCGTCATTTTGAAGGTTATCGTGTACAACACAACTTGTCACGTGGTCCGGGTAAAGGCGGTATTCGCTATCACCCAGATGTAGATTTAAATGAAGTAATGGCTCTTTCAGCATGGATGACAATTAAAACTGCGGTGGTAAATTTACCATTCGGCGGTGCAAAAGGTGGCATCCGTGTTGACCCGCGTCAACTTTCACCACGTGAATTAGAACGTTTAACACGTCGCTATACCAGTGAAATCAGCCATATCATTGGCCCACAAAAAGATATTCCTGCACCAGACGTGGGTACTAATCCAAACGTGATGGGTTGGATCATGGATACCTATTCATCTGGTCAAGGTCATACAGTGACTGGTGTTGTAACAGGTAAACCGGTACACCTCGGTGGTTCTCTTGGTCGTATTAAAGCAACAGGCCGTGGTGTATTTATCACAGGTCAACAAGTTGCTGAAAAAATCAAATTACCTTTAGACGGTGCGAAAATTGCGGTTCAAGGTTTTGGTAACGTCGGTAGCGAAGCTGCATATTTGTTTGCAGACTCGAAATCGATCATTGTGACGATTCAAGATCACACCGGTACGATTTTCAACCCTGAAGGGATCGATCTTGCTGCATTAAAAACTCACATGGAAACTCATCAAGGTGTGGGGGGCTTTGCTGGTGCGCAAGTGATCAGTGATGAAGAGTTCTGGAATGTAGAGATGGACATTTTGATCCCTGCTGCATTGGAAAGCCAAATCACAGTTGAACGTGCTCAAAAATTAACTGCGAAGTTAGTGCTTGAAGGCGCGAACGGCCCAACATTCCCTGAAGCGGATGATGTTTTGGTTCAACGTGGTATCACTGTTGTTCCTGATGTGATCTGTAATGCAGGTGGTGTAACCGTATCTTACTTTGAATGGGTTCAAGATATGTCGAGCTACTTCTGGTCTGAAGAAGAAATTAATGAAAGACTGGATAAGTTGATGATTCAAGCCATTAACGATGTATGGCACAAATCAAGCGAAAAAGAATGTACTTTACGTACAGCAGCCTTCATTTTAGGTTGTGAGCGTATCTTAAAAGCACGTAAAGAGCGTGGTATTTTCCCAGGCTAATTTTAGCTGTGCTTTTGAAACGACCTTAAGGTGTAAACTTTAAGGTCGTTTTTTTATTGTTCAGTGCTTCTTTGATTTTAGATCATTCTTGATTCACTGATACTGTACTTGGAGTACTAATATATTCATGTAAATAATCATCCTTTGTTTGAAAAAATATATCAAAACTCGCACTCATCATCTGATCTATTTGGGCTTGTTTTTTAAATATTGTTTTTAACTGTTCGAGATAATAATTTATCCATTCATTTTTATTATTAAAATAGTAACAAGGTTTTAGATTGGCATATAATGTTTTTAATTCAGTCCTAATATGTAAAATATCTGGATTGAAGAACCATAATATAATTTCATTGACTTGGAATTTTTCTAAGCGATATTCATCATTCTTGTTTGGCTGTATTGTATAAAGCTGAGCCCCTGATGGTGTGCTCTTGGAATACATTATTTTTGTCGTTGTTATTTGGAAGTGTTTTGCTTCTAATTCTCTCATAAGCATTGATATTTTAAGACATTTTGGTAGGTCTTTGATATTCGATTTTGATAACTTTATAAAGAATTCAACTGCACGAGATATAACAGTCATTTCACCCGAACCCACTATAATCCCATTTTTCCATGCATATAGTTTAGGTGTTTGATCTGAATGAATTTTATAATCAACGGTTGAACTTCTATTATCTGTAGCAACAATAATACTGTCTTGTAATTGAATGGCTATAATAAAAGTCATACGATGAATTTTAACTGTGGTAGATAATATTATTGTATTATTTTGGAGAGTTGTGTCAAATAAAGGGATGTTTATGGCTGGTGGGTCTCAAATAATTATTAATACAGATGGAATTACTTTTATTACCCCTGCAAAATTTGAAGCAAAAGCAGGGCAACATAAATTCGTTGGTGGGCAGAAGGTTTCTGTTCAACTTCCCAGATTAGCTGTGGTGGATCAACCCTATATTCTTCAATATTTGGTGAAGAATAAAGACAACATTCCATTGGCAAATAAGCCGTATCTCATGATTGACCAAGCGGGAAATTTGCAAAAAGGTATCACAAGCGCCGAGGGTTTAATGAAACTCACGACAACACCGTCAGCTCAAAATTTGATTACGCATGTAATGGTGAGTGAAGTGGAAGAAGCACAAGAAGCGGGAGAAGAATAGTATGGCAACACATTATTCCCGATTGCAATTTAAGCTCAAGCCGCCCTTACAATTTAAAGATTTCAGCTTTCAGTTCTTGGTTGTGAACCGAGAACTTGGCAAGACTGTTTTTAAAGACGAGGGAAATTTTGACGATCATGGTTTTGGCAAATGGTTTCATATCTATCAACCCAATCGATTGTTGATGTATAAAATTAAATATCGTGGTGAGGTCATCAAAACTGTTACAGCCAAAGCATATCCTGAGCCCAATAAGTGGAGTCTATTTGAGTTTAAAACGACTGTTGAAGCAACAGTAAAAGCTAAGGAAAATATAAAAGAAATCCAGATTCATGATGGTGAAGTTGCATGGTATCTCATTAAAAAAGCTGAACCCGTGATGACGTGGTCACAGCGTATTTTTAAAAAACCATTGAGTGCAAAAGACTGGGAAATTTTAAAGGCAAATAACCCGCATTTATCTAACCTCGTTTCCATGGGGGTTTTACAGCCTGGGCAGGTGGTCATTATTGCGAATTCAACCACGGCGAAGGAATTATCTGAATATAAAAAACAGGCACAACAAGCCCAACAAAATCTGGAGCAAATGAAAAAGGATAAAGATTTTGATGCCGAATTTTTTGCTCAGAATTATGAATTTTTCTATGATGCACTATTACGCGAAAATACAAAAATTGTTGGAAAAAAAGTATTAAATGACAATGAACATCCTTTAACCATCTTATTTGATCAAGATGAAAAGAAGGACAGTTTTTTTGAGCAGAAAATGGCGGCTGATGCAGCTTTAGTGATGGTGGAAGGGCAAGCAACTCGAATATATCGAATTCATGGTGAACTTGCACAAAAATTTGCGGAAGAAAGAGCCAGCGGTTCAGGGCTTGCAAATCCGAAAAATTTTGCCAGATTCAAACAAAAATACGCCAGCCTATATAATCAGCTAGATCAGGAATCGGTAAAAAGGTTTTTAAGATGGGATCAATCGATTCGAACCAATAATATGCGTCGAATGCTGAGTCAATCTGCATTTGTAAGAGACAGTAGCTATCAAGGCGGGATTAAAGATTATGTGAAAAAAATGGGTGAAATTGGAAAATTTGCCAGTCAGTTGAAAATTGCAGGTTATATGTCGATTGCGGCGGATGTGGTTAGTTCTGGTGTTGCTGTTTATGAAGCAGCACCAGAGGATAAGGCGAGAACCACAGTTGTTGAGACAACTAAAGTTGGGGTTGGAATTGGTTTTGGGATTGGAACGGGAGTATTAATTGTAGGTTTAGCCACAGGAGGGGCTGGGTTAGTTGTTATTGGGATTGTTGCTGCTTCAGCGATGGTAGCAGGAAAAGCCACAACAGAACTTGCAGGTCATTTTGCTGGAAAATCCTATGATTTAATTGAGAGGACAATGGAAAATAAATGATAGATTTTATTGTCAAATTATATAAAGCTGAGCCATCAACGTTTGTGGGAATGATCGGTTTATTATTTTTTATCTTACTATGGGTGTTTTTTGTAAGTCTTTATGTTTATACAAATATTTATATAAAAGAAATATGTGGAATTGTATATAAGGATGAGAAAAAATTTAAAAGATTGATGGAGCCATTTGATTTTTTTTATCTAAGTATGTTACCCAGTGCATATTGGAGGGAAATATTAAATTTAAAGTTTGATACCTCATTTAAAGCTTTATATGGAAATAATGTATACCAAAGAATAGATGATTCCCAATTAATGGAATTGCTGAAAAACTATCCTTTTTTCTTTTTTCTTCACTATTTTTTTATATTATCAGGAATTTTAGGTACATTGCTTCTTTTTTTTGCTTACTTCTTAGAGAAATACTTGTAAGTATGAACTCTCAATCCTTTAGAAGTTACTAGATTTATTGTTCATAAAAGAAAGAGTACATGGAGGTGCTGGATGCAAGTGTAGGTGAAGCCTATGACTATATTGATGGCGTTAGGAATAAATAATGTTGGGAATTTTATTGTCCATGTCTAAAGATAGACCAGGTTTATTTATTAGCTTAATAGGTCTGTTTTTCTTTTTGTTATTATGGATATTCTTCATAAGTCTTTATATTTATAGCAACATTTATATAAAAGAAATATGTAAAATTGTATATAAGGATGAGAAAAAATTTAAAAGATTGATGGAGCCATTTGATTTTTTTTATTTAAGTATGTTACCTAGTGCATATTGGAGGGAAATACTAAATATAAAGTTTGATACCTCTTTTAAAGCCCGTTATGGAAATAATGTATATCAAAAAATAGGTGACTCTCAGTTAAATGAATTATTGAAGAGCTCTCCAGTGTTTTTCTACCTTCATTATTTGGTTATTTTGTCAGGAATTCTCGGTACATGTCTTCTACTCTTGGGTGTAGGATTAGAGAAGTATATTTTTTAAATAAATTTTAGAGTTCTTTCTATGAAGTTGCATTAGAGAATACTCACTTACTTTAGCTGTGCTTTTGAAACGACCTTAAGGTGTAAACTTTAAGGTCGTTTTTTATTGCTGAATCAATCCAGAAAGAAATCTTTTTGTAGCTGGGTGTTGCCACTGACACAGGCATACTGAGCGAAATCAGTGATCCCGATCCGTGCCAGTGCTTGTTCATCTGTGAGGCTTTGTCCCGTTAGTTCACCTTTGACCGTACTGTAAATTGCAAAAGCAGCGTCCGCCATGATCTCCGGTTTACGACTCAATTGACGCGTATTTTCCTCACCTAAGTTCTTCGACACTGCTGCTGTAGCGATATAGGTTTCAGGCCATAGCGTATTACATGAAATACCATAGTGACGAAATTCTTCTGCCATACCCAAAGTTAGGATTGTCATACCATATTTAGACAAGGCATAAGGCGAGAGCATCCCCAACCATTTTGGTGACATATTCACAGGTGGCGATAAGCTTAAAATATGCGGATGTTCAGCTTGTTTGAGATAGGGTAAGACAGCCTGCGTACAAATAAAGGTTGCACGGTGATTAATGCTTTGGATCAGGTCATATTGTTTTAATGAAGTGGCTTCGACACCCGTGAGCGCAATCGCACCTGCATTATTTATTAATACATCAATACCACCAAAGTTTTTGGCTGCTTGTTGCATGGCGGCATGGATCTGCTGTTCATCTCGTACATCTAACAGTAAGGGCAGTGCTTTGCCGCCAGCAGCTTCAATCTCTTCGGCGACGCTATAAATCGTGCCAGTTAATTTGGCTGTTTCCACTTCAGTTTTTGCCGCAATGACAACATTTGCCCCAGCTTGAGCTGCTTTCAGCGCAATGGCTCTGCCAATTCCGCGGCTGCCACCCGTAATAAAAATGGTTTTTCCTTGCATATTACTCATGTCGATGTCCTATATTTAATTTTTATCAATATGTCGTTAAATCATAAAAGGATGTGCAAATTTTTCTGGATTGTAGAGTTGTCGCTGTTTGGCAATCTCAACAATACGATGGCGCAACTGACGTTTGATCACGGCGTAGGTTAGACGATGCTTTTGTGACATTTCTTCTGCAAACTTAAAGACTTCAGCATTTAATGATTCGGCAGGATGAAGCTGGTGAACCACATGTGCGTCTAAGCACTCAATCCCAGTCATAGATTTGCCTGTTAAGGACATTTCCCAAATGGCATGTTGATTAGGAAGGAGTTGCACAATTTCTGCAATACAGTCGGTAAAAGGAATGGTCAGTTTGACTTCAGGAAAGCAAAAACGTCCTTTATCTGCTCGCATCAAGCGAAAATCACATGCAGATGCCAAGATTGCACCACCTGCATAAGCATTGCCATTAATTTCCGCAATGACAGGGAGGTTAAGCAAGGCCAAGCGTAGCAGCATATTTTCCAGTTGCGTGGTAAAAGCTTTTTTATCTTGCATGGATTGCTGCATTAACCAAGCGAGGTCTAAGCCATTGCAAAATGTTTTAGGATGGTCGCTTTGAATGACTAGGCAAGCATTATGCGAATGACGCTCGATTTCATCAAAGATCTCGATATATTCATTCAGCACATCTTGATTTAAGACATTGTCCTGATCGCCATTGGTTAAGGTGAGAACATAAATTGACTGCTGTTGATCAAGCGTCATGGTGGTCATTGAAGCGCTTCCTCATTCTGCGATGGTTGATTGATTGCAGTCATTATTTCGAATAAAACACTCGCACAATAGGTGTGACTATGCCATATTGATGATCATTTTAGGACAGTGGATGTGCGATGCGAGATCCTTTTGGATTGTTTCAAGAAACCATCTCGGTTTCTTATGCACATCTATTATTAGAAATTGTGCATGATTATGCGATTGATATTGAAACAGTTTTATCTGGCACAGGATTAGTGCTGACAGAAATGAAACAAGCCGATGCCAAAATGAGTGCCCATCAATGGTCAAAGCTGGTGGTCAATGCTTTAAGGCTGACGGGGAATCCACGGCTTGGGATTGAATATGGTTTTAAATTACGTCCCACTTCACATGGAGCCTTAGGTTTTGCATTTCTGAGCTGTACGGATGTTGAAACTGCATTAACGCTGTGCCAGCAGTATTTCTGTACACGAATCCAGAACTTCACCCCTGAATCGTACATAGATGCAGACTTTGTCTATGTCTATTTGGATGGTGTACATCCTGTTAAATTTGGCAATGAGCAGCAATCTGATCAATTACGGCAGTTTATGATTGAAAGTTTGTTATTTGGGGCGATTCATTTTTTAGCTTTGTTTTCTGAAAACATTGTTGAACGTTGTGAGGTCTTTGTTGATTGGGCTGATGCACAGAATTATAAAAGTATCGATTTATCTCAGATCAAGATTCATTTTAACCAGCAACGCAATGGCCTGCGTTTTCCCAAGCAATATCTGCATTGTAAAAATCCCAATGCTGATCAAGTCGCATTCCAGCAGGCATTATTGTATTGCGAAAATGACAAATTGAAATTACTCAAAGAATCGGCACGCGACCTGCAGAAAAGTATTCGTTCTGAGTTGCTGTATAAAGCTGGTAATACATATCCGACATTAGCGTTGATTGCACAGCGATTGAATATGTCTGAACGAACCATCAAGCGACATTTACAGGCACAAGGAACTACTTTTTTACAGATTTTGGCTGAGGTACGTTTTAGTCAAGCCAAAAAGTTACTGCAACAGCCACAATATAGTATTCAGGATGTTGCAGCTCTGGTGGGGTATGAAGAAGCCACTAATTTTATTCGCGCCTTTAAAAAAATGTTTGGGCAAACACCGAGTCAGTATCGGAAAAGCTATTTGTCCAAGGCCGATTCATCCGACATCGCCAACTGAACCGTTTCAATAAAGCGTTCTAGCGAATGCTGAATCTGTTCGGTCCATTCGAAGGAACAATTCATACGAATAAAATGTTGATGTGAGGGCAACACATTAAATAAAGGGCTTGGCGCAACTCCGATCTGATGTTGAATAAGCTGCTCATAGATTTGCATACTGCTGACTTTGTCTGGTAACTGAATCCAGAGAAAATAGCCACTTGGATAGTTATAGACCTTACAGTCTTTCGGTAGATGTTGTTTGAGATATTGAAAGAATTGTTTTTTATTCTTTTCCAGAGCCCGTCTAAGCGTTCTTAGATGCTTTTCATAATGATGATGGGAGAGAAACTCCACCAGCGCATTCTGGATCAGCGCATTGGCTGAAATGGTGCTCATCAATTGCAAATGCTGAATATGTTCGGAAAATTTGCCAGCATAGACCCATCCCATACGGAACCCTGAACCCAAGGTTTTGGAAAAAGAAGAGCAGTGCAACACCAGATTCTGTTGATCAAAATACTTCATGGGTAGCGGCTTTTGATTGCCATAAAACAGTTCTTCATAAACATCATCTTCAATCAAATGAATTTGATGTTCATGCAACAGCTTGGCAATTTTATATTTGATCTCATCGCTGACGGTAAAGCCAATCGGGTTATGTGCGTTCAACATAAACCAGCACACTTTGATCGGATAGTTTTTAATGACTTGTTCAAAAGCTTCGATATCAAAGCCATGTTGTGGATGTTCTGGGAGGGTAATCACCTTGAGCCCCAAACGTTCAGCTGCCTGCCATGCGCCATAGAAGATAGTTTGCTGCAATAAAATATAATCGCCTGGTTGAGTAATCGCTTGCAGGGAGAGATTTAAAGCTTCTAAACCACCAGATGTAATGACAATGTCATCTGCATCGGTTGGAATCCCTTGCATACAATAGCGTTGAGCAATGAGTTTTCTGAGTGCTAAATTCCCAGGCGGTAGGTTGGTGGTTTGATCATAACTATGGCGATTGCGGGAAAGTTGTCCCATGATCTGAATCAGTTTGGGTGGATAGAGTAACTGACTATCTGGAAATGCAGAGCCTAGTGGGCTGACCTGTTTGGATTGGATCGATTTCAGGTATTTAAACACCAAGGAGTTAATTTCAATTTTGGGGTTTAAAGAGACCACCGAATAAGCTTGTGGAATTTGGATATTATTTTGCTCTGCGACAAAATAACCTGACTTTTCTTTGGAATAAATCAATCCTTGCGCTTCCAGTTCTTGGTAAGCGTTCATCACGGTAATTAAGCTAAACCCTGATCGTTGTACTTGCTCACGTAAAGAAGGAAGTTTGCTGTGCGGCTGCCATGATCCATTTTCAATGAGAAGTTTCAGGTTGTGCGCTAATTGTTCTGATTTATACATAAAGTAAAGTGAATCCATCTTGATGGAACAGCTTGGTATGCAAGCTGCTCCATCTCTTTTTTAATAAGCAAACATCAATAGCAGTCTAAAGAGACCTGCAATGATGGCGAGTGCAAAAAAACCAACTAACCATAAGATTATAAACCATTGCGTTTGGCTTAAATGCAGAGATTTAATTTTCATGCAAAGCTGCTCCTTAGTGATAACCCGTATCTCCAACCCGTACTTTATCTCTAAACACCCAGTACGATAGGATGGTATAGGCGATAATGATCGGGATCAGAATTACCGCACCAACCAATGCAAATTTCTGACTAGAATGTGGTGCTGCTGCTTCCCAAATCGTGACCGATGGTGGAATGATATTCGGCCAGAGGCTGATCACAAATCCAGTAAAGGCCAAGAACACGAGTGCCAAGGTATAAATAAAAGGTTTAAAGTCCTGACGCTGTTTACATGCTTTTAAAATCAAGAATGTAAATAGCAGTACTAAGATGGGCACAGGGCTAAAATACAGCAGATTCGGCAAGGCAAACCAACGCGCTGCAATTTCAGGATGGGTCAGTGGGGTATAGAGACTGACACCTGCAAAAACCACAAATAGCAGCATGATCAGTTTAGGCATCAGTGCATACATCTGATCTCGTAGCTCATGGTCGGTTTTCATAATCAACCAGCCACAACCGAGCGCTGCATACATGGCAACCACACCCAGTCCGGTAAATAAGGCGAAAGGAGTGAACCAATCTAAACCTGAACCTGAAAAAATACCATTGGTGGTTTGGATGCCCTGAATATAAGCACCTAGAATTACGCCTTGCAGGAAGCTGGATAGAATTGAACCCCAGATAAAGGCTTGATCCCATAAATGTTTGGTGCGATTGGCCTTAAAACGAAACTCAAAGGCAACGCCACGGAAAATCAATGCAATCACCATCAAGGTAATCGGCATATATAAGGCTGAAAGAACGGTTGAATAGACCAATGGGAAGGCCGCAAACAAACCTGCACCACCAAGCACCATCCATGTTTCATTACCATCCCAGACCGGTGCGACAGTATTCATCATCACATCACGTTCTTCACGGCTTTTGATGAAAGGGAACAGAATGCCAATACCGAGATCAAAACCATCCAGAATGACATAGATCAGAACACCAAGACCGATAATACCGACCCAAATCAGAGATAAATCAATCATGGTGCTTCTCCTTGTTTGGGTCTTGCTGATCAATGCTTTCATCGACCGCACTTAAAGGACGCATTGGGGTTTTGAAGTGTCCATGGCCGGCTGGCTCAAGATCAATCGCTTCAATAAACTCAGGACCTTTTTTCAGTAGTTTCAGCATGTAATAAATACCGCTACCAAACACGATGGCATAGACCACCACGAAAATGATCAAACTGATACCGACTTGATCGGCAGTTACTGTATGCGACAAACCATCTTTGGTACGCATCACCCCATAAATTACCCAAGGTTGACGGCCAACTTCGGTGGTGACCCATCCCGCCAGTAAGGCGACATAGCCTGTAGGCCCCATGACAAAAGCGAATTTATGAAACCAAGATGAACCATAAAGCTTGCCTTTTTTACGCAGCCATAAGGCAATAAATGAAAGCAGTACCATTAACATGCCAAGTCCGACCATGACACGGAAACTCCAAAACACAATGGTTGAGTTTGGTCGGTCTTCTGGGGCGAAGTCTTTTAAGCCTTTGACTGTACCATCCATAGAATGAGTCAAAATCAGACTGCCTAGATTTGGAATAGCAATTGCATATTTGGTACGTTCTTCTTGCATATCTGGAATGCCAAATAAGTACAGTGGCATTCCTTCATCATAATTGGTCTCCCAATGACCTTCCATTGCGGCCAATTTTGCCGGCTGATGCTTCAAGGTATTTAAGCCATGATTATCACCAATCACCACTTGCAAGCAGGAAGTGACCAGCACCATCCAAAGCCCCATTGAAAATGATTTTTTGATCAGTTCATCACGACGGCCTTTGATCAGATGCCATGCAGCAGTACCCACCACCAGTAAGGAAGACACTAAAAATGCAGCAGCGGCCATATGCGCAAAGCGATAAGGGAAGGAGGGATTAAATACGATCGCCCACCAATCGGTTGGCACAATAATGCCATTCTCGATCGCAAAACCTTGCGGCGTCTGCATCCAACTGTTGGAGGATAGAATCCAGAACATGGAAATACAGGTGCCGATGGCAACCATCAAGGTGGCAAAGAAATGGGCTTTGGGGCTGACTCGTCCCCAACCAAACAGCATGATGCCCAAGAAGCCCGCTTCCAAGAAGAAAGCACTCAATACTTCATAAGTGAGCAAAGGGCCAGTCACGCTTCCCGCAATACGGGAAAATTCACTCCAGTTGGTACCAAACTGGTAGCTCATCACCACGCCAGATACCACACCCATCCCAAAGGCCACGGCAAAGATTTTGATCCAGAATTTGAATAAATCTTTATAAATGGGGTTTTGAGTACGCAGCCATTTCCATTCCAGCATGGCCAGAAAACAGGCGAGACCAATCGAGGTGGCGGGAAAGATAATGTGAAATGAAACAGTAAATGCAAACTGTATTCGGGCTAATTCTAAAGCAGTGAGACCGAGATCCATATATCCTCTCCTATAACAGACCAGCAAAAGCAGTCGCTAGGAAAATGTGAAAGAATGGACTTAAATGTTTGAAAATAAGCAGAACCTGAAAAAGCTGTGGCTTGAATATTTAAAAGCGATTTAAGTTTTATTCATCATCTAATCTTCTGTTGTATATGAGTAGGTACAATTTCTTTTTGTTTTTTTATAACAGATGGGGTGTCCATAAATGATCTGTTATATTTTTTTAGCGAAACTCTGTAGCTATTCAGTTGTTTGTACCTGATTCAAAATAGCATCAAGCAACGATGCAGTGTGTTAAATATTGATCAAGCATTGTAAGTCGTTTGAATGACACTAATTCGGACTGAATGGCGTATGACTATGTTTATCACTAAAGAACTTAATGCGTTGACTCAGCTTTTTCAAAGCAAAGTCCCTTCGCAAGCAGTACAACAACAGCTAAGTCTTGAATATGTAAATCTTGAAGCAACCTTATTAAGAGGCAAGGTACTGAGAGATTTTTCTAAGGAGAAGGTCGCTTATATTGCTCAAGCTGAAATAGTGGAAAATGACAATAATCTCGCCTATTTATTTGCACCATTTATGATTGCCAATTTAAATCAGCCGGTGATTTATACCACGCCAGTCTCGTCCTCTGTACTTAAGATATTGAATCAATACTATCAAGCCGATAAAAGCGTCAATCTTAAAATCGAAGATGTGATTCATAGCCTAAAACTGTATATCGAGCTGGTCGATGATGCAAAAGCAGAGCAAGATTTTCTGTTCCGTTGTTTAGTCAAGGCACTGTGTCGTACAGATGTTTTTCATATTTTTTTGGTCACGCATTTATCCTTAGATCAGCAACAGATTCAGATCCTAGAAGAGTATTTTGATGTAAAAATTGATGTGATTGATGCTGATCGTAGGCCAAGCATGCTCAATGATGAATTGATTAATACGCGCAAACTGCTATTTAAAAACAAAGATGAAGCACATAAAAACCTGTGTACTTTGTTTTCCAGTCTTAATGCAAATCTAGTCGCGAAGATTGGTCAGTTTAGCCCAGCCCAAGCGGCTCATTTAATCGAGGATATGTTCTATTCGGAACATATTTTTGAAAAGTTATCGGTCTATGCCGAATACATGCAAACCCGTATTCAAAATGGCGCTAGTTTTAAGGCTTTATCCACCATGTAATTGTTATGAATTAAGTTTTAGTCTTTCAATAGGAGCAGAGCTCATGTCTCAACAGCAATCAAAATTCCCATACCTTGCGGTTGGAATCAGTATTTTATTGGGTTGTTTATTCTTAGTCTTTTTCTTTCTGGCTGTGAGCAACCAACCTGATTATATGCCGTCGCAACAGAAGCAAAATGCTGCTCATGTACAATCAACAGTTCAATCAAATAAATAACTATTTTTTAATCCGAAGCTTGTTTTTTCTCTCTTACTGGTGATCTTGAGCACTTGCCAGTAAGTTTTTTTTGTTTTGGGCTTGGTTGTAATTGTTAAAATCAAGAGAGATTTTAACGCTCTAATTGATCGAATGAGACAAATCAAGAATAGAAAAGAAGCACAATTCATGTTAATCCTATCTGTAGCAAATGTTAAAAAATAGCTCAGATGAGGGCAACATGATGGATAACTCAGAACAAACCATTCATAAGCAAGAAAATACCAGTTTTGCCAGAATTGAACCCTATACCCAACCCGCAGGTGGATGGGGCGCATTACTGAGTGTCGCCCGAAACCTAAAAAGGCAAGATATTTTAAAAAAAGGTTCAATCACCTTACTCAATATTAATCAGCCGACTGGTTTTGACTGTCCGGGCTGTGCATGGCCTGAGAAGAAAGATGCGCATGCCTTTAACTTCTGTGAAAACGGTGCCAAGGCAGTGGCTTTCGAAGCAACCAGTAAAACGGTAACACCTGAATTTTTTGCACAGCATACCGTGAGCTGGCTCGCTGAACAGAATGATTTCTATCTGGAAGATTTGGGTCGTTTAACTGACCCGATGCGTTATGACCCAGTCTCGGATAAATATGTACCGATTTCTTGGGATGAAGCTTTTCAGTTGATTGCCAAACATCTACAGGCGCTTGATCATCCTGATCAAGCGGCATTTTATACCTCTGGTCGTGCCAGTAATGAAGCCGCTTTTTTGTACCAATTATTTGTCCGCAGTTTCGGCACCAATAATTTTCCAGACTGTTCCAATATGTGCCACGAAACCACCAGTGTTGGCTTAAAAGATGCGATTGGTTTAGGTAAGGGCACGGTTATTTTGGATGATTTTGATCAAGCAGATGCTATTTTTAGCTTTGGGCATAATCCAGGTACCAACCATCCACGGATGTTGGCAACCTTAAGAGAGGTTTCGCGTCGTGGTGGTAATATTGTTGCCATTAATCCTATTAAAGAGCGTGGTTTAGAGCGTTTTCAAGACCCACAAGCGCCGCTAGAAATGATGACCAATGGCAGTACTCCAATTAGTCGTTATTACTTCCAGCCCAAAATTGGAGGGGATTATGCCCTGATGTTTGGGGTGATGAAGCATTTACTGGAATGGGATAAAAAGGCGCTTGCGAAAGGAAAAGCAAGCGTTTTTGATCGTAACTTCATTGAAATGAATACCATTGGTTTTGATGAGATGCTGGCGGAGATAGATCGTACTGAATGGTCTGAAATTCATAAACATACTGGACTTTCACCTGAGCATTTAGAATCAATTGCCAAGATGTATCTGGATGCAAAAACTGCTATTTTTTGTTGGGGGATGGGTATTACCCAACACCGTCATGGTACAGCCAATATTCATATGTTGGCGAACTTGATGCTGGCACGAGGACATATTGGTCGTCCAGGGGCTGGTCTTTGTCCAGTGCGTGGACACAGTAATGTGCAAGGTGACCGAACCATGGGAATTAATGAAAACCCAAGTGAAGCCTTGCTAGATAGTATTGATCGGGTATTTGGCATCAAGTCACCGCGTAAACATGGTTTTGGTGTGGTGGATACCATTAAGGCGATGTATGAAGGTGATGTAAAAGTCTTTATTGGTTTGGGCGGAAACTTTGCGGTCGCAACGCCTGATACACCTTATACCCAAGAAGCATTACGCCGTTGTAATTTAACTGTCAACATTACCACCAAGTTGAATCGTAGCCATCTGGTCTGTGGCAAAGATGCGTTGATGCTACCTTGCTTAGGGCGTACTGAAGTAGATATGCAAGTGCATGGCGCACAAGCAATTTCGGTGGAAGATTCGATGTCGAATGTGCATCTTTCAGCAGGACGTAATCCACCGATTTCTGAAAATATCTTGTCTGAACCCGATATTGTGGCGCGTATGGCGGAAGCCGCTCTACCTGAGAGTAAGGTGAAATGGCGTTGGTATATCGAAAGTTATGACCGTATTCGTGATTCGATTGCCGAGGTTTTTGATGAATTTCATGATTTCAATCAACGAGTTTATCAACCAAGTGGTTTCCATTTAGAACATCCTGCCAATCAGCATGTCTGGAATACACCAAGTGGTAAAGCCCAGTTTTTGATTACACCACTGGCCGAAGTTTACGAAGACAAAGAAAACCAATATGCAGCCGCTTATAGTGAACAGCAGGTTTATACCTTGATGACCACTCGTTCGCATGACCAGTACAACACCACTTTATATGGTTTGGATGACCGTTATCGCGGTGTATTCGGGCAACGCCGTGTGTTGTTTATGAATCAAACAGATATTGATGCAGCGGGCTTTGAAGCAGACCAATGGGTTGATATTGAGAGTGTATTCTCGGATGGTGTGAAACGGATTGTACATAGTTTCCGTATTGTGCCATATAACATTCCACAAGGCAGTCTAGCGGCTTATTATCCAGAAACCAATCCATTGGTGGCTTTGGGTAGTCATGATAAATACGCCAAAATTCCAGCGTCTAAAAGCATACCTGTGATTTTGCATGCAGGTAATGCACCAGCACATTTTAATTTGAATGTTGAAGTTGACCCTGAGCATGCTAATGAACGCGTCAGTAGTGCATAGCTCGAATCAGTGATGCAAATGAGGTAAGTGTGGATACAAAAACACGAGGTTATGAAACGATGCAAGTGCATCGTTTCCATCGCGATGTCTCTGAAAATGAACTGGATTATATTGTCCAAGAGTATCCTGTTGCCTTAATTTATAATGGTATTTCACATGCCGTGATGATGGCAACACCATCGGATATTGAGGTCTTTGCCAAAGGTTTTAGTCTCTCGGAAGGGATATTACAAAGTTTAAGCGAGTTGTATTCACTCGATATTCGTCAAAATGAATTGGGGGTTGAAGTGGACATGACCATTTCATCCCGTGCTTTCATGGCTTTAAAAGAGCATCGACGTATGATGGTCGGGCGTACAGGTTGTGGCTTATGTGGTATTGAAAGTCTAAAGCAACTCTATGCAAATCTACCTGCGGTGAGTACCCACGTTTCTTCGACATGGTTAAGCCAAATTCCAAATGCGATTGCTCAATTAAAAGTCAGACAAAAAATCAGTGAACTCACTGGTGGAGCACACGCCGCAGCATGGGTCGTGAAAGGGCAAATCGTAGCGTTATTTGAAGATGTTGGTCGGCACAATGCCTTGGATAAATTATTAGGTTACTTGGCTGAACAGAAAATGAATGTTGCAGATGGTTTTGTGGTGATGACCAGCCGTGCCAGTTATGAGCTGATTCGTAAATGTGCGCAATACAATATTGGTCTATTGGCGACCATTTCGGCACCCACCAGTATGGCAATTGAGATGGCAAAACAATTAAATCTCACATTAGCCAGTTTTTGCCGTGGTGAGAGCTTTGTTTTATATACCGAATAATGGTAAAAATTTGTGATTTGTCTGATCTCTAATGCATTGATTTGTGTAGGATATGAGCATTAAGTTTTTTATTCCCAAATATTATGAATACACCTTTAAGACCTCAGCCTGTGATCAATAATCTTTCAGGTGAAAATGCTTTATTTATCGTACTCGGAATCAATAGCAATCCTGATCATTCAGGTGTAATTGATTTTCTTGCGAATTTTTCCGCATTGGTACGCAGTCTGACCAATCGTTTTCCGAATAGTCATTTTAGTGCTTCGGTGGGAATTGGCTCAAATGCTTGGGATTTACTTTTTCCTGATTTAAATAAGCCGAAAGAACTTGCGCCATTTCAAGAGATCAAAGGGCCACGGCATACTGCGGTCGCAACAACAGGCGATTTATTCTTTCATATTCGCGCCAATCAAATGGCAATTTGCTATGAACTTGCCTCAATTTTGCATGAGCAATTAAAAGAAGATACCTACCCAATTAGCGAGACCAAAGGTTTTAGATACTTTGATGGTCGTGCCATTCTTGGTTTTGTGGATGGTACAGAGAATCCTGAGCATGAAATTGCCAAAGAAATTGCCTATGTTGGTTCGGAAGATGCTGAATTTCTTGGCGGCAGTTATGTGTTTATCCAAAAATATCTGCATAACATGGAGATGTGGAAAGGGCTGACCACAGAACAGCAGGAGAAAGTGATTGGTCGTAAAAAGTATGATGATGTGGAGCTAGGGGATGATGTCAAGCCGCTCAATGCCCATAACGTTGTCAGTAAAGCCCATGATGCAGAGGGCAATGAGTTGAAAATTCTCAGAGCCAATATGCCGTTTTCAAATCCGTCCGAGGGGGAATACGGTACTTTCTTTATCGGTTATTCACGCTCTTTTAATATCACCAAAACCATGCTTGAAAATATGTTCCTTGGCAAGGAAAATGGTCATGTCGACCGCCTACTTGATTTTAGTACCGCTGTTTCAGGTAGCCTATTCTTTGTACCGACCTTTGATTTTCTCGAAGATTTAGGCGAATAAGTTTAATCCGCTGAAATCAATCGGTTTATTTCAGCGGAAAATCTTTATTGGCTTATCAGATATTGTTGCAACGGGTCACGGAATTGATCTGGAATACGACCTGATTTTTGCGTGCTGAAATCAAAATACACCTGAACCGCTTTGCCACGTGCAACGCAGTGCTCATTTTGCCAAGCTTCATGCGCCACAATAAAAGAAGAATTGCCGATATGCTCAATCCATGTTTTGATTTCGATATCCGCGCCGTAATAGATTTGTGCAACAAAATCAACTTCAACCCGAGCGAGAATCAAAGGTAGATTTTTGATTTCCATACTTGGGTTGAATAAGCGAAAAACAGGTTCACGTGCAGTTTCAAACCAGCCTGTAATGACAGTATTGTTGATATGTCCAAAAGCATCGGTTTCATAGAATCTGGGTGTAATCGAAAGTGTAAACATAGATCAACTGTTATTTTTCATTTAAAGCTCAATACTATAAGGGCTGAATATGTAAAAATCAGCCCCCAATAACAGACTTAAGCGTTTATGAATGCTGAGATAATCCACCGCCTAAAGCTTTATACAATTCAATCTGATTATTCAACTTGGTTTGTTCAAGCATCAGTAAGCCTTGTTGTGCTGCATAAGCAGAACGTTGTGCATCCAACACGGTCAGATAACTATCAATCCCCGCTCTAAATCGAGCCGTGGATAATTTATAAGTGGTTTCAGTGGCAGAGACCAAACGGCGTTGTGCCGCTAAACGCTCGTCAATATGGGCATGTGCAGCCAACGCATCATTGACCTCACGAAAAGCGGATTGAATGGCTTTTTCATAATCTGCCAGTGTAATTTGTTGTTCAGTTTCTGAAATTTTAATATTGGCTTTACGCGTCCCCCAATCGAAAATAGGCAGGTCGATACTTGGTCCAACTGACCAAGCAAAGCCACCTGATTTAAATAAATCTTTAAGTTCGGTTGAGGCATAGCCAGCTGAACCTGTCAGGCTAATCGTAGGGAACATACGTGCTTTGGCTGCGCCAATATTGGCTCCAGCAGCACGTAATTGATATTCAGTCGCTTTGAGGTCGGGGCGGTTATTCAGTAAATCACTACTTAAACCAGTTGCAAATGTGGTTTCAGTACTAATCATTTTTACAGCTTGATTCGGTAAGAGCTGCTGAGGAACATTTTGTCCAGCCAGTAAATTGAGTAAGTTTTGAGCCTGCGACACTTGGGTTTTATAGGCGGCAACATCATTTCGTGCAGTCTCAACTGAAATTTGTGCCTGACGCAGTGGAACCTCGCTATCAATACCGACATCAAAACGTTTTTTGTTCAGGTTATAGGAATCAAGTTGTGCTTTTAAGGTTTGTTCTGCAAGATTAAGGTTGGCCTGAGCAAAGGCATAATCCAACCAAGCTTGCGAGACTTGACTGACTAAACTGATCTGAGTGGCTTCTCTGGCACTTTGGGTCGCAAAGTAATTATTTAAGGCCGCATCTTTTAAACTTTGTACACGACCCCAAAAGTCTAACTCATAAGCCGTCATCCCTAGACCGACTTGAAAAGTTGAATAAGGATTGCTTGGGTTCGCAGATGGATTCACCTGTCGAACAGCACTGGCATTTGCCCCAATAGTAGGTAACTGGTCATTTTTGCTGATTTGATATTGCTGTTGGGCACGCTGAATATTCAGTGTTGCAGTACGTAAATCACGGTTGTGATTTAAACTGATTTCAATTACTTGTAATAAGCGCGGGTCAGAAAAAAATTGTTGATAACCTTGATTGGCAATCGAATTTCCAGTTGTGGTTTGAGAAAAATTTTGTGGAATATCCGATTTGATCACAGGTTTTGGTGCCTGCAGATTCATACATGCAGTTAAGGCAATCGAAAGCGTAGAGACTAGCAGGCCACGAGATAAGACAGTCGCTTTAGACATGGTCTTCTCCAAATAAGATGAGGATAGATACTGAGGAGGAGTCAGAGGAAACCCATTGATTCCCTCTGCTCTATGTCATTTAAGATGGATTTTTTTGTTTCGAGGAAAACAGCTTTTCAACTGCACCCAGAATGAAAATAAAGAACACTGGGACAAAGAAAATTGCCAGAATCGTCGCTGAAATCATGCCGCCAAATACACCTGTACCTAAGGCATGCTGGGTTTCTGAACTGGCACCAGAAGCGATGACCAATGGAATCACACCACAAGTAAAGGCAAGTGAGGTCATCAGGATCGGGCGTAAACGGAGTTTTGCTGCAGCAACAGTGGCTTCAATTAAACTCATACCTTCTTCTTTCAGCATCTTGGCAAATTCGACAATCAGGATCGCATTCTTGGCGGATAAACCAATAATGGTAATCAGACCAATTTTAAAGAATACATCGTTCATCATACCTCGGGACATAATCGCCACAATCGCACCGAAAATACCGAGTGGCACCACCAGCATCACGGAAAGGGGAATGGCCCAACTTTCATAAAGCGCTGCCAAGACCAAGAACACGACAAGCATTGATAACGCCAGCAGAAAGGCCATCTGAGATTCAGATTGTTTTTCCTGTAAGGAAATACCTGTCCATTCATAACCGATGCCTTTTGGCAATTTAGCAATCAGGTTTTCCATTTCACGCATAGCATCGCCTGATGAGGTATCGAAATTCGGAATCCCTGCAATACTCAACGATGGGCGACCGTTATAGCGGTTATATTGCTGTGGTGCTTTATTCCACTGAGGTGTCACCACCTCAGACAGAGAAACCAATTGCCCATTTGAACCCATCACTTTCAGATTCAAAATATCTTTGAGTTGCATCCGTGATTTGGCATCGACCTGTACGATCACTTGTTGCATACGTCCCTGATTTGGAAAATCGTTGATATACATTGAACCCATTGACGTTGAAATGATGTCAGAAACGTCAGAGAACTTCACACCCAGAACATTCAATTTTGCACGGTCAATTTTTAAAGAAATATTGTCGCCTTGCGGTAAGCCTTCATTCCATACCATATAGAACTTTTTGTTCTTGGCGGCCATTTCCATGAGCTGGTCTTGGGCAGCTAAAAGTGCAGGCATACCCAAGTTGGCACGGTCTTGTAAGCGTAAGCTAAAGCCCGAAAAAGTCCCAAGTTCATCAATGGCAGGAGGTAATACCGCCATTGTTGCACCTTCTTTACTGTGTGCCATCGTGGCATTAACCGCATTGGTCATTTCAGTTGCTGTCGACGTACGGTCTTTAAAGTCGGTTAATGTGGTAAAAGCCACAGCCACGTTTTGACCTGCACCACTAAAGCCCCAACCCATGATGGTCGTGTTACTTTTAACATTTGGATTGTCTTTTAGACTGTTTTCAAATTCATTGACCACGCCTCGCGTTCTTTCAGCAGTGGCATCTGATGGTAACTGAAAAGACGTCAGGAACCAGCCTTGGTCTTCTTCTGGCATAAATGCTGTAGGCCAATACTTCATACCTGCAAAGGTAAGGCCGGTAATCACTACAAAGATCACCATCATTGGAATGGTATGTTTAATCACTTTAAGTAGGATCAACTCATACTTTTTAGTGACTTTATCAAAGCTGCGATCAAACCATGCAAAAAAGCCTTTCTTCTGATGATGGCCATCAATTGGTTTAAGAATTGTGGCACACAGTGCAGGGGTCAGGATCAATGCCAATAATGCTGAAAACAGAATTGAGACTGACATGGTTAAGGTAAATTGTTGGTAGATAATGCCGACCGAACCACTGGCAAAGGCCATCGGTAAGAACACCGCTGCCAAGACCAAGGTAATTCCAATAATCGGACTGGTAATTTCTTTCATAGCCTTGGAAGTTGCTTCTTTTGGAGGAAGTCCTTCAGTCGCCATAATTCGTTCAACGTTTTCGACCACCACAATCGCATCATCGACGATGATACCAATCGCAAGCACCATACCAAACATGGTCAGGACGTTAATCGAGAAACCTGCCAGTAGCATCACCGCAAATGTACCGAGTAATGCAATCGGTGCAACAATGGCTGGAATCAGGGTATAGCGAACATTATGCAAGAATAAATACATCACAATGAAAACCAGTACCATGGCTTCAAGTAAGGTATGAATCACTTTTTCAATCGAAATTTTGACAAAAGGTGCGGTGTCATAAGGAATACTGAAGTGCATGCCTTCAGGTAAATTCAGGTTTAATTCCTCAATTTTTGCTCTTACACCTTCAGCGGTTTTGACGGCATTGGCGCCTGGACTAAGCTGGATTGCGGCAGCAGTAGCAGGTTTGCCATCTTCTAAAATGGCAAAGTTATAGGCCTGTGAACCCATTTCAACTTCAGCCACATCAGAAAGTTTAATCACGCTACCGCTGGTTTTACTTTTTAGGCTGATATTTTTAAATTGTTCAACATCGCCTAATTGACCTTGTGCCGATAGTGGGACGGTAATCAATTGACCTTTTGCTGCAGGGAGATCACCTAATCGTCCTGGTGCGATCTCGACGTTATTTTCACGGATGGCATTATTAACGTCACTGATCGATAAACCATATGACACCAATTTATTGGGATCAACCCAAATACGCATGGCTTTTTCAGCACCGAAGGATTGAACTTTACCAACGCCTTCAACACGTTTAAGTTCTTCGACTACGTTACGAACTAGATAATCACTGAGATCAACTTCGGAATACTTTCCATTGGGTGAATTGATTCCGACCAACATCAAGAATCCCGATGACGATGCCTCAACTTGCAAGCCTTGTTGACGAACCACTTGCGGTAACCGTGCTTCAATGGCTTTGATTTTGTTTTGTACATCAACCTGTGCCATATCCACATCTGTACCCGGTTTAAAGGTCGCAGAAATCTCCGCAGTACCTGAGGTATCCGTAGTTGAGCTATAATACAGCAGGTTTTTTACCCCTGACATTTCACGCTCAATTAAGGTAACTACGCTGTCATTAATGGTCTTGGGTGTAGCACCTGGATAAGTCGCACTAATATTGACTTGTGGTGGTGCAACACTTGGAAAGCGGGCAATCGGCAATTTCGGAATACTGAGTACCCCAAATAAAATAATGAAAATCGCAATCACCCATGCGAAAACAGGGCGGCGAATGAAGAATTGTGACATCATCATTGAGCTCCTTGTGGTGCAGGTATTTTCCAGGTGCTTATTTCAAGTTTTTGATTCGGCTGAATACGATCAACACCTTCCACAACGATTTTGTCGCCTGTTTTAAGACCTTTATTGGCGATGTAAAATTGATCATATTGTTGTCCCAATTCAATCGGGCGAATATCTGCAGAACCTTTGGCATTGATCACATAAACTTGCGGGTCACCATTGATATTGCGTTGAATTGCTTGAGCAGGGACAAGCAAAGCTTGAGGCACTGAAGCGCGGTCGATATTGACGCGGACATACATGCCTGGGAGAAGTTTTCGTTCCGGATTCTGAACTTCAATACGAATAGTGACATCACCTGTTTCAGGATCAACATTAATGTCTTCAAATAGCATTTTGGCGGTGACGTTATACGCTTGACCATGGCTATTAGAAATGCGCACGGTTTTTTCATTATTGGCAGACAACTCACCGCTTTGTAGCGCAGCCTGCAAACGTTCGTATTCACTAATTGACTGTTTTACATCGACATAGACTTTATCGATCTGCTGTACCGTTGCCATAGTATTGGCATCACCTTGGCTGACCAATGCACCTTCAGTCACAAAAGATTGCCCAATACGGCCCGAAATCGGGGCACGAACAGTGGCATATTGAAGGTTTAGGTTTTGACGGGTAAGCAAAGCTTTCATTTGCGCAACATCTGCTAAGGCCTGACGATATTGAGCTTGTGCATTACTGACTTCTTGCTTACTGATCGCATTACTTGGAAGCAATTGCTCATAGCGTTCTAATTGAACTTTTAAACGAACCACTTCAGCTTCGGCCTTATTCAGAGAGGCCTGATTACTATTCACATCAGCCTGAAAAGTTTCCGCGTTAATTTTATAAAGTGCTTGACCTGCTTTAACTTCACTGCCTTGTTTAAATAGCACTTTTTCAATAATGCCACCGACTTGTGGGCGAATTTCAGCAGTTCGGAAAGCCTGTACCCGTGCTGGCAAGTTTTCGCTAAAGTTCACCGATTGCGGCTGAATATTTAAAACGCTCACTTTCGCAGGGGGTGTTTCTGCTGGCTTTGTCTCCTCAGAACCACAGCCTTGTAGCACAAGTCCGATAGATAAAAATAATGGAAGTAATAGATGCTTTTGCATTCTGTCCAAACCTTGGGAGTTTTTGATGCTGGCATTATTTTCGAACTTTGTGTAACGATCATCGCTGAAGTGTGGAAAAAGTGTGGAGATCAACAGATAAATCAGCGTATGATGAATCGATTGTTTTATTGATTTAGATGGTTATGTTTGAGCACTCTTTTTCTTTCGATTGCCATGACAAACTTATTCTTGTGGTAGAGGATGAGTATGATATTGGGGACATCATTGAGCACTATCTTAAGCGTGAAGGGATGCGCGTGATTCGTGCCATGAATGGTAAACAGGCGATTGAAATCCATGCTGCACAAACAATCGACCTGATAGTGTTGGATATTAAATTACCTGAACTGAATGGCTGGGAAGTATTAAGCAAAATTCGGCAAAAGACGCAAACCCCCGTGATTATGCTCACCGCATTGGATCAGGAAATTGATAAAGTCATGGCATTACGGATCGGTGCCGATGATTTTGTCGTCAAACCATTCAATCCGAATGAGGTGGTGGCGCGTGTTCAAGCGGTGCTGCGACGCGCTCAGCAAAGCCAGCAGGCACCCAATAAAAATCTAAGTTATAAAAATATTGAAATTAATACCGATATTCATAGTGTCTATATTCATCAGCAGCATAAGAAGGTGGTGCTGAATTTAACCCTGACTGAATATAAAATCTTGCTACAAATGATTGATCATCCTCATAAAGTCTTTACCCGAAGTGAACTGCTGAATCATTGCCTACCTGATAGTGATGCTTTAGAGCGCACCGTTGATAGCCACGTTAGTAAGCTCAGAAAAAAACTGGAAGAACACGGCTTGCAACAGATGTTGATTAACGTGCGTGGGGTCGGTTATCGCCTCGATCATCCTGTGGAATGAGCGTTTTTTGAAAGTTGATGGCTTTAATTTAAGCCATCCGATTTTTTGTTCTGCGACCTGAAGAATCTAAACAAGCGTTTAAATCCATTTTTAATCTTTGCCCAATACTCTTTTCCCAATAAGGCAATCACGATTAACAGTAGAATTTCACCCCCAATCGCCATTGCCGTCATGATCAACGCTTTATGCGGGATGTCTAAGAATGGAACGATAGGAAAGGCAAGCCAGTAAGCGATGACTATGGCCAAAAGCACGAAGCCTATTTTCTTGCGTAGATTGAGTTTTGGTTTTTGCATTTTGGTCACATCAATAAAATGTTGATGCTGCTATTTTTGGAAAGGTTTGAGGAGCAATGATCTTGAATGTGTGGAAAAAGTGTGTAAATCACTAAAAAAATCAGCGTATCATGTGAGAAAGTTAGGGTAATTGATTGGAAAAAACCAATGAAAAATAAGTCAGGTATTAGCAAACAGTTGTTTATCGCATTAAGTATCGTGAACTTAAGCGTGACGCTGTTTTCTATTTTGCTTGGCTATTTTATTTATAACTATGCCATTGATGTGGGCTGGATCACTTTAAGTTCCTTGCAGGAAGATTGGACCGAGTTTCATTTTGTCGATTGGATTTGGCTATCTACGGTAATTTTTTGTGGTGGTGTCATTTCGATCATTATCGGGATGCATTTGGCCCAGCGTTTTATTAAGCCGATTAATTTCTTGGCAGACGCAGCAAAGAAAATCAGTCAGGGTGATCTTTCCGCACGGGCAGATGATAGTCAAATTCATTCCACTGAAATCGCTGAGTTGATGCAGAATTTTAATCATATGGCGCAGCAGCTGGAAAGTTCGGTTGAAAATGCACAGGTCTGGAATGCTGCAATCGCACACGAATTGAGAACCCCAATTACGATTTTGCAAGGCCGCTTACAAGGTATTTTAAATGGGGTGTTCCAACCTGATGAAGCATTATTTAAAAGCCTACTCAATCAGGTAGAAGGCTTATCACATTTGGTTGAAGACCTGCGGACACTCAGCTTGGTGGAAAATCAGCAGCTGAGATTAAATTATGAAAAGATTGATTTTAAATTGCATGCGGAGAAAGTTTTAAAACTGTTCGAAGATCGCTTGGCAAAAGCTCAACTTATTCCTGTATTGGAGGTCAGTGCCACATTTATAAGTTGTGATTGTCGGCGTATCGAGCAGGTTTTGATTGCTTTGATTGAAAATGCAATTCGCTATGCCAATGCAGGCACATTAAAAATTTCCTCAAAGCAAGTCTCGGATGAATGGATCTTACAAATCGAGGATGAAGGACCAGGTATTGCGGAGGATTATCAACAGGATTTATTCAATCCTTTCTTTAGATTGGAACAGTCTAGAAATAAAGAGTTTGGTGGGACTGGCTTAGGTTTAGCGGTTGTACATGCCATTGTGATTGCACATAAAGGTACAATTGAATATCGCAATCCGAATCATAATAGTGTGTTTCGTATCGCGCTACCTGTTCACTCTTAATCCAGTTTATTTACGCGATTCCAATCGTATTGCTGTTCTAAGCCAATATCTGCTGCAAATAAAAGAGCAGGTGTTGATTCTGCAACACCTGCTCAACAGAATAATGTTGTCGCTCAAGCAGCGCTGAAATACTTCATGATCTAAGTATTTAATATTTATAAATAAAAAAACTGGCATTCAATTTGTATTAACCACAGTGAAAGATAAATTGTGTTTAACAACAAATTTGGAGCAGAACATGAGTAGAAAAATTCGATTAGGTGCATTTATCCCTGCCACTGGACAACATGTTGCCGCATGGCGACATCCTGAATCGCAACCAAGCAAAGCAGTGGATTTTGATTTTATTAAAGAGCAGGTACAACTTGCGGAAAAAGGCTTATTTGATGCTTATTTCTTGGCAGATGGTCTCGCCGTTAATTTTGGACAAGCTGAGAAAACAGGGTATAGCGATAAAGTGGCGGGCTTTGAACCTGTCACACTATTTGCGGCTTTATCAACGGTGACCAAACATATTGGTTTTATTGCTACGGCATCAACCACCTATGAAGAACCGTATTTATTGGCGCGTAAGTTTGCTTCTTTGGACCATCTCAGTCATGGTCGAGCAGGATGGAATGTAGTGACCTCGGCTTCGGAAGCTGCCGCAGCTAACTTCGGTTATGAACAACAAATTCCACATGCAGAGCGTTATGAGCGCGCACAGGAATATGTTGATTTGATTAAAAAACTGTGGGACAGCTGGGAGGATGACGCCTTTATTCATGATAAGGCATCAGGTGTGTTTTATGATCCTGAGAAAGTTCATAATCCGAATCACAAAGGTAAATACTATGCGGTGAAAGGTGCCTTGAATGTGCCGCGTACACCACAAGGTTATCCAGTGATTGTACAAGCGGGACAGTCAGGGCCAGGACGTGATCTTGCAGCGCGTTATGCCGAAGTCATTTTTACCGCCAATCAAAAGCTGGAAGATGCGCAAGAGTTTTATCGTGATGTAAAAAGTCGTTTAGCCAAATATGGACGTTCAGCCGATGAACTTTTAATTTTACCGGGCGTTTCTGCGTTTGTAGGTCGTACTGAAGAAGAAGCGCGTGCCAAATACCAACAGCTTACGGACCTGATTCATCCAGAAGCAGGGCTTGCCTTGTTGAGTGGCTTAAGTGGCGGCTTTGATTTTTCAGGCTATGATTTGGATGGTCCATTTCCTGAATTGGGTGAAGGCCAAGGCATGGTCAGTCGTCCTGCGCTAATTGCAGATATTGCCAAGAAAAACAATTTCAGTATCCGTCAGTTGTATGAATGGGTGGCGGGTGCACGTGGACATTGGCAACTGATTGGCACACCTGAACAGATTGTAGATCAATTACAACAATGGTTTGAAAATGAAGCCGCGGATGGTTTTAATATTTTGCCACCAAGCACACCTGCTGGGTTAAACGATTTTGTTGAATTGATTGTGCCAGAGCTACAACGCCGTGGCCTATTCCGTACTGAATATGAAGGCACGACCTTACGTGAAAACCTAGGTTTGGCACGTCCAGAAAATCAATATGTCATTGCTCGACAGGCTGAAAAAAACAAAGCCAGTTAAAATCATGTTAAAACTAAATCATGAATCAAAGTAACAAGAGTGACTTTTAAGCGTCACTCTTGTGTCATCAAAATTGAATTGAGTGAAAAATGCAATATAGAAAATTAGGTCAAACTGATATTGATGTTAGTGTCATCGCCCTCGGTACCATGACTTGGGGCGAGCAGAATTCTGAATCTGAAGCGCATGAGCAGTTGGATTATGCAGTGGAGCGTGGCGTAAATCTGATTGATACGGCTGAAATGTATCCTGTACCACCGAAACCAGAGACCCAAGGCTTAACTGAACAATATATTGGCACATGGTTAAAGCAGTCACAGAAACGAGACCAAGTATTGATTGCAAGCAAAGTGGTGGGGCGTTCAGGGAAATTAACTCAGGCTTCGCATTTCCGTTCGGGTCAAACCAAGTTGGATCGAGCCAATATTGAAACGGCGTTACATGATAGTCTGAAACGTTTGCAAACGGATTATATTGATCTTTATCAACTGCATTGGCCTGATCGCAGTACCAATCATTTTGGTGAATTGGGCTATACCCATGTTGAAAATGAAGACACGGTTCCAATTGTAGAAACCTTGACAGTTTTGTCTGATTTGATTCGAGCAGGCAAGATCCGACATATTGGCTTATCCAATGAAACACCTTGGGGCGTGAGTCAGTTTTTAAAGTATTCCGAAACATTGGGTTTAGCGCGGGTCGTTTCTATCCAAAATCCATATAACTTATTGAACCGTAGTTTTGAAATTGGGAATGCCGAAATCGCCATACGAGAACAGGTGGGATTACTGGCTTATTCACCCTTGGCTTTTGGTGCTTTGACAGGAAAATACTTAGATGGTGCACAACCAGCAGGTGCACGTTTAAGCTTATGGGAACGCTTTGCCCGTTATAAAGGGCAAGCCTCTGAAGATGCAATTCGTCGTTATGTGGCATTGGCCAAACAATATGATTTAGATCCTGCCCAATTGGCTTTGGCCTATGTAAATAGTCGTCGTTTTGTCACCAGTAATATTATTGGTGCCACCAATCTCAATCAGCTTAAAACCAATATTGAAAGTATTGACCTGCAGTTAACTGATGAGGTCATCCAGGGAATCGAGCAAATCCATCAAGCCCATCCTAATCCCGCACCTTAAGGCATAGATCATCTTCTACAATTTAACTTTGGTTTTGTTCAGGACAGTTGAGTTAATCCAACTGTCTTTTTTTATTTTCAGAACAAAACCACTTAACCTATATATCTAAAAATAAGAAATAGAAACCTTGAAATGTGCTGTTTTAGCATAAGCAGGGTGTTGAATTTGCAACACCTGATCAACAGAAAAATAAGAAGTTAATTTATTAATATTGATATAAAACAATTGTTTATATTTTGGCATAAGGCTTGCAAAGATCAAGATAGATAAATCAAAGATTGATTTTATGCAGGCTGAGGAGCACAGGATGAAGATGTTGCGTTGTTGTATGGAAAGTTAATTTCTCTCTTATTTTTTAATTTATTTCGTTGGGATTTTTTTGAAGTGTGATTGCAGATTCAATCGCACACAGGATTTTTTGACTCAAATTTTAGCATTTTCGTTTTAGGGGTTTTATTGGTGAAAAAACATCATCTCTCTTTATCCATTGCTTTGAGCATGGCAACGCTTTTGGGAAGCGGCACAGCTCAGGCGGCAGAAGATATTGATACTACGTTAGCACAGTTACAGGCGCAATTGACGGCTTTGCAACAACAAGTCAATGCATTAAAGCAAAAGAAACAGGCTTCAACTGAGCTGGTTGAAACAGAAGCATTGAATGCACAACAGGAAACAACGGCAGGCATTCAGGAAGAAGAAAATACCGAACATAGCTTTGCGACTCAAAGCGAATTGGCCGGTTTCCGTAGCGATCTAGAAAACTATAAATATGATCAGTCTCGTCAATATGAGCGGACTTCGGTGAAGTCGACACGAGATGCGACTTTATATGGAACTGTACAAGTTCGGGCACAGGCTCAGAGTCAAGACACGGCCTCTGGAAATCCAGCGCCCGTTACCCCACGTCGCAATACTTTTGATGTACCAACCGCTTTATTCGGGGTCAGAGGAAATTTATATAAAGACTATAAGGAGGGGAAAAATCTCGATTACCAACTTTCTTTTAGTTATGGCAAACGTGTCGGGACAGCAGGCAGTGCCAGTGACCTGAATTTGGCAGATGCATTCTTGCGCTATAACTTCACCTCGACCAATGGGGGGCCAGAAGTTCCGCGTTTGAATGTGACCTTTGGTCAGCAATTGATTCCATTTGGTTTAGATCCACAATCTCCAGAGGATTTACGACCAACCATTAATGTTGCAACAGGATTGGCGCAATTGGGTCTATTCAATCGCCAGACTGGTCTGATTGTGCGTGGTGATGTCAAACCATTTGTTGATTATTCATCAAACTATCGCGCACCGTTATTTGAATATGCGCTGGGTGTCGTCAATGGCAATGGCACCAATAAAGTCGATGACAATGACAAGAAAGATTATATCGGACGAGTGGCTTTCACTTTACCTGTTGATTATGCCAGCTGGTTTCGTGAGTTGAAATTTGGTGCTTCGTATCTCAAAGGCAGTAAAAACGTTATTGCAGGCAGTAATGTTCTCGATGGTAACGGTCGCAATGATCGCTTGGGTTTTGATATTTACTACAACCATGCACCGTTTGGTGTGACTTATGAATATGTCAAAGGGCTCAGTGATTATGCCACTGCCACAGGTTCAACCTCAGAAGTAAAGTCTGAAGGACATACCGCAACCCTGTTTTATACCTTTGGCGATCAATTTTATAACAGCGTGAAATCCGTCGCCAAGTTTGATGATTTCTGGCCGAAATCAATTCAGAGCTTCTATCGCTATGACAGCTATAACCCAAATAAAGGCGCAGATGTGATTGGGATTGCAGGGCATGGATTCGGCAAAGTCGATATTCATACCTTGGGCCTAAATTTCTTCTTCGCACAAACCACCAAATTCCAATTAGGGCTGAATCGCTGGAGCTATGACCACGAGACAGCAGCGCAAAAAGACTTCTCGGAAGTGCAAGCGCAATTCCAATACACCTTTTAATTTTCCAATATGAGTAATGACACAATGAAATTTTTGACGAAACATTTATTTATTGGTGCAGCGGCAGGTTTGCTGGTTGCCACCAGTTTCTCAGCTTTTGCTGAAACCAATCCCACAGAAATCCGACTGGGGGTTCCCGGTGCAGGTGTAGGCGGAAAACCTAAAGTCGGAGGAAGTGCTTATGCAAGTGCCAATCTACGCGGCATTTTGGAAAAAGAATTTGCCAAAGATGGCATCAAGGTGAAATGGTCATTTTTTCCGGGTGCAGGACCCGCGCTAAATGAAGCTTTAGCCAATAAAAAGGTCGATTTTGGTATCGGGCATGGCGATCTACCTTCGATTGTCGGACGTTCAACGGGTTTGAAATCCAAACTTTTATTTGTGACGGGACGTTTTGGACCTGTGTATTTTGCAGTGCCATCAGATTCAGGTGCGAAAAGTCTGGCGGATTTAAAAGGTAAAACCATTTCTGTGTTTAAAGGCACCAATCAACAGCTAATTCTCGGTCGTTTATTACGGAAATATGGTTTCACTGAAAAAGATTTCCGTGTGATCAGTCAGGACTTTTATTCAGCTCAAACCTCGCTTTCCACGGGTGATATTGATGGTTTGATTACCAGTCCTTGGACATTAGAAGCACGTGGTGTGGCAAAGCGTATTTTAGAAGTACGTAAAGATCCAAATCTGAATGGTCCATTGGTGGCATGGGTGAGCGAGGATTTTGAGAAGAAATACCCACAAATTGTGCAGCGTGTGGTGACCACATTTATTAAAGATAACGTGTGGAGTTCCGATGAAAAGAATCGTGATACCCAGTACAAGTTATGGGCTCAAAGTGGCGTGCCTTATCTAGACTATAAAAAAGACTGGGATGATTACTCGCTGAAAGACCGTAACTCACCATATTTTGATGATTATGCAGTGAATTCTTTAAAGAAATCGGTTCAGCAATCAATTGATTACAAGCTGATTCGCCGTCCAGTGGATGTGGATTCTTGGATTGAACCGAAGTATCTCAATACCGCGATTCAAGAGCTCAAACTAGAAAACTTCTGGCCAAAATTTGATGTAAATGGCAACCGTAAAAAGTAATTGTGATTTGGGTTAGGCCAAGGGCGTGTATGCCTTTGGCTAGCCAGTTTATTTTTTCACCATTTTAGGAATGACCTATGCGTCAGGAATCGGTTGCTCAGGTCGAACTGGATCAGGGGCACTTTGTATTGGGCTTTATTGGCTTGGCCTTATGTGCAGGTTTGGGGATTGGAATTGCAAAAATTGTGACCTCTTTATATGCGGTGCAGTTACAAGCCAATGAGTTTGAAATGGGCTTGATTGCTGCAGTACAGAGTCTCGGAATTTTGCTTTTCGGATTGCCAATTGGTCTGTTAGTACAACGGCATGGGCCAAAGAAAATGTTTGTGCTTGGAAGTTTCCTCGCAGCGGTGGTGTATGTCACGGTGCCATTCTATCCAACGGTTTGGTATCTGATTTTCGCTACATTTTTGGTTGGGTTATGCATGCCAATGCGGTTTGTTTCACTCAACACGGTGTATATGCAGCATTTAAAAAGCATAGGTGCTGCTAAGGCGGGATGGTTTAGAGGCACGCATATGATGGGGTTCTTTCTGGTTGGCCCTTTACTGGCAGTAAGCTTGGTAAGTGTGGTGGGATTCTCAGGTGCGTTTTGGTGGATTGCTGGACTTTTTCTTTTACCGATATTGTTTGCACCCTTGGCCTTTGGCGCAGGCCCAACTGAAATTAATCAGGCAGAGCGGGACCAGGCATTTAGCCTTGCTGTTATTGCCAAGCAATTGGTTTTATTAAAGCAAGATCAGGCTTTACGCCGCACCAGTTTGATTGAAATGGCGAGCAATGCGGTGATGGCGTACTACGGCTTTTTCATTATTGTTATTGCAATCAAGGATTTTGGTTTGAGTGAAACGATTGCTGCCAGTTTGGTGACGCTACAGGGGGCTGTGTTTGTCGTAGCCTTATTTACGACGGGAGCTTTGCTGACACGATGGGGAATAAAACGCTTTTATCAAACGGGTTTTGCTTTTGTTGCGGTGGCATCTGTGATGTTGGGCATACCTAAAATTTCCGTGCTGCTTTGGGTGGGTGCTGTGATTCTGGGCTTGGGTCTCGCCATGCTGCATATCGTCAATTTCACCATGTTTGCCAATGTGGGTGAACGCTTGGGAATGGCAAAGGTGTCTGGATTAACCGCGATGGCAGGACCTGCAGGTGCGTTATTGGGAAGCATTGTGGGAGGTTGGTTAGGTCACTACTGGGGCTTACAGTCGATGTTTCTTATTTCAGCGGTTTTATTTGGCGGGCTGATCGGCTTTTCTCAGCAACTTACACAAGTTTTTATAGCACCGCCGCTAGAGATTGAAATGTATTCAGAAATAGAGGGTCAATAAAATGAGTAGTATCGAAACTCAATTAGAAAATGAACACACTTGGCAGCGAATCAATTTAGCCCCTTATTTCAAGCAAATCGGCATATGGGCAGTTCGTATTGTATTGGCTTTGGTTTTACCTGCGATTGCATTGGCGGTTTGGCATTATGCCTTTCAGAAGCAATGGTTACCTGAACAAATTTTGCCTAGCCCAGCCTTAGTTTGGCAAACCACGTTGGAGCTGATTGATACGCATGAGTTACAGGATAATTTATGGATCAGCTTAAAACGGGTTGCTTGGAGTGTCTTGGTCGGGGGTAGCGTCGGGTTGTTCTTAGGTTTCCTGATTGGATTATCACGTATCGCACACAAGTTTATTTATCCCACTTTTAATCTGATTGCGCAATTTCCAGTGATTGGCTGGATTCCATTACTGATGATTTTTTTAGGTATTGATGAAAGTCTAAAAATTGCAGCGATTTCACTGGCGGTATTTGTACCTGTGTTGGTTGCGACTTATCGAAGTGTCTTGAATGTACCTCCGCATTTATTAGAAGTCTCTCAGGTGTATCGCTTTAGTACATGGCAGCGATTTCGCCGTGTCATTTTGCCTTCTGCATTGCCGAATATTGTTAGTGGCTTACGTCAGGGGATTATGCAAGCGTGGTTGTCTCTGGTTTTTGTCGAGCTGTTAGCCAGTAGTGAAGGAATTGGCTATCTGATCGTGTGGGGACGGCAGTTGATCCAACCTGACATTATTTTTATGGCTGTCATTGTGATCGGGATTGTTGGTTTTGTTTTAGATCATATCTTGGGCTGGGTTGAACGCTGGTTTAGTCATTGGCAACGCAGTGCATTTTAAAGGGGATTGAATATGTCTATTAGGTCTACATCAAAAACAAGATTTAATTTCAGTTATTTAAATGTTTACGGCTTGGTGCTCCCGATTGCGTTCATTGTATTGTGGGCGATCGCATCCAAGTTGAATTGGGTCAATCCTAAACTCATTCCAGCACCATTTGAGGTGGTGCAGATTGCAATTCATCAATTTCAGCAGCAAGAGTTTTGGATAGGTTTAGGTGCAAGTCTGTTCCGTGATCTGACGGGTTTTGTCTTGGGCAGTATTCTAGCCATTACTTTTGGCATTGTCGTGGGGGTCTCACGCTGGGCCAATTATTTATTTTTACCTAGTTTTAATGTATTACGGCAGATTTCTTTGTTTGCTTGGTTACCGTTAATCACCACCTTTTTGGATTATGGCAATAGCGCAAAAATCTTATTTATCGTGCTTTCCGTCTTTTATCCCGTGGCCTTACATACCATCGATGGGGTAAGACAAATTCCATTGCATCAATACGAAGTTGCCAAAGTCTATCAATTCAATGCTTGGCAGACCTTGAGCAAACTGATTTTACCTGCGGCAGCCAGCCAAATCTTTTTGGGCTTACAACTCGGTTTAATTTTTGCTTGGGTGGCAACTATCGGGGCAGAGTTTCTGTTGGCTAACTATGGTGTTGGACTAGGAAATATTGTGATTCGTGGGCGGGCTGCTTTAGATGTTGGTCTGATTGTATTTGGCTTAATTGTGATTGGTTTTATCGGTGTGGCGTGGAATAGCTTCGCCAATTTAGCTGAGCGTCGTATTTTGGTTTGGCGACGTTAGGAGAATAATAAAATGAAACAACAGAATTTTCGGCAGTTTTTCAAACGTCGTTTTAAATCGCTTGGGCAGCTCAGTGTTTTAAGTTTAATGGCGCTCAGTCTTATTGCATGTAGTAAACAATCTGACACTCCAGCCAATCAGGTACATGAACTCCGCTATCAATCCTTAACCAGTGTGGTGTCATTGCCTGAGTTGGCTGAAGACTTGGGTTATTTAGGTGACTTAAAGTTGAAATATGTGGGGAGTGTGCAAGGTGGGCCGCAGGACTTACAAGCATTAACTACGGGCGATGTAGATGTGGCAACTGCTTTTGATGGTGCAATCATTAAGCTTGCTGCGGCAGGGATTAAGATCAAAGCAGTGGTTGCCTCTTATGGCAGTGACGACAAAAGCTGGGTCGGCTATTACGTCCCGAATAATAGTCAGATTCATTCAGCGCGTGATTTGATCGGCAAAAAAGTGGCAGTAAATACTTTGGGTGCACATTACGAGTTTGTTTTAAAAGACTATTTAGCTCGCCAAGGTTTAAGTAATGATGAAATCAACCAAGTTGAATTCGTAGTGTTGCCTCCCACCAATACCGAACAAGCTTTACGTGCTGGGCAGGTAGATGCTGCCGCACTGGTTTCTATTTTCCAAGACAAGGCCTTAGAACGCGGTGGTCTAAGAAAACTGGTCTCAGATACGGATCTGTATGGCAGTTTTACCGCAGGCAGTTATGTCTTTACCGAGAAATTTATTCAACAGCATCCAGAAGTGGTCAAGCAATTTGTCACAGGTGTGGCCAAAGCTGTGGAATGGACTAAGCAAACACCTCGTGAACAAGTCTTAGCCCGCTTTAAAAGCATTATTGAAAAAAGAAAACGCAATGAAAGCGATGTATTGATGCAGTACTGGCGCAGCTATGGCGTAGTGAGCCAAGGTGGATTGTTAAACGCAGCGCAATATCAACGTTGGATTGACCTATTTGAGAAACGTGGAGAGTTCAAACCTAATCAGGTCAAGGCAGATGCCTTATTTACCAACCAATTTAATCCCTATGCCAGTGAAAACAAAAATGTAGCTGACGATCAGCGCAGTAAGGAGCATACGCAATGAGCACAAAATTAAAAATTGAAAATGTTTATAAGTCTTTTGCCGCCAAAAAAGTCAAAGGAGCAAAAGTCCAAGCAGAAGATTTTGTAGCGGTTGAAAATCTGTCTTTAGACGTGAAGGCGGGTGAGTTTGTCGCCATTGTTGGTCCGAGTGGATGCGGAAAATCAACATTGCTGGATCTTCTGGCTGGTTTAACCACACCAAGCTCAGGCCAAATCACTATTGATGGGCAAGCGATTAAAAAACCGGGGTTGGATCGCGGTATCGTCTTTCAGCAATACGCTTTATTTCCGTGGTTAACGGCCCTAGAAAATATTGAGTTTGGCTTGGATGCAAAAGGTGTTGATAAACAACAGCGTTATCAAACGGCAAAGTACTTCTTAAATTTAGTGGGGCTTGCAGAGTTTGAACATCATTATCCCAATGAACTTTCAGGTGGTATGAAACAGCGAGTCGCAATTGCACGTAGTCTGGCCTATGACCCAGACATTCTATTGATGGATGAACCTTTTGCCGCACTTGATGCGCAGACCCGTGAAACCTTACAGGCTGAATTGGTCAAAATCTGGCAACAGACTCAGAAGACCATCATTTTTATCACCCATAGTATTGATGAAGCCATTTATTTGGGGCAGCGCATTGCCATCATGACCTCACGTCCAGGGCGAATCAAACAGGTGATTGAAGTTCCTGCTGAGCTACGAAGCGATCAGGAGGATGTACGTTCCAGTCCAGAGTTCAGCCAACTGCGCCATCAGATCTGGAGCTTATTACGTGAAGAAGTATTAAAAGCCCAAGAGCAGGAAAAACAGAAGCAGTTGGTTGCTTAAGCACAATGTATTTTAAAGATTAACAAGAAGTAGAGGTGATTATGTCGAGTACAAAAGAGACATTAACGTTTCCAAAAACAATTCAGTCTAGTTCAATTTCTTCTTCGCCAAAGGTGAGTTCCTTTAGGTCCGATCTCAATCTAAGCTGGTTTTCCACAAGTTTTAAACGATCAGCTGCGATTTTACTCTTTTTAGCCATCTGGGAAATCGTACCGCGTATTGGTTTGGTCGATTCCGCTTTCTTGCCAGCATTTTCTACCGTGTTGCTCAGTGGTTGGGGCTTGATTCAAAATGGCCAACTTTTGACGCATTTGCAAGCCAGTTTAATCCGTTCTCTCAGTGGTTTTATTTTTGCGATCATTGTCGCGATTCCTTTGGGACTGGCAATTGGTTGGTACACACGCTTTTCCGAGTTTCTGAGTCCTTTATTGGAAGTGTTCCGCAACACGGCTGCATTAGCTTTATTACCCGTGTTTATTCTTTTTCTTGGGATTGGTGAAAGTTCGAAAATTGCATTGGTGACCTATGCCTGCACATGGCCAATTTTGCTGAACACGATTAGTGGTGTTCGAAATGTCGATCCATTGTTGATCAAGTCTGCACGAACCATGGGGCTGAGTTCGATTCAGTTATTCCGTAAAGTGATTTTGCCTGCTGCAATTCCAACGATTTTTGTGGGGGTGCGTTTGGCAGGATCTTTTTCAGTATTGATGCTGATTGCGGCTGAGATGGTGGGGGCAAAAGCAGGTCTGGGTTATCTGATTAATTATGCGCAATATAACTTCCAGATTCCTGAAATGTTCTTTGGCATCATTAGTATTACCACGATTGGTCTATTGTTTAATTACAGTCTGCTTGCGATCGAAAAGCGTTTGACCGCTTGGAAAATTGAACGCTAGTCAGGAGTAGATTGACATGTTTAAGCAAGGCTGGGCAAAGCATCTATTTGATCTGAGTTGTATGGTGACAATGTCACTCATCTTGTTGGGATGTGTGAAACAAGAATCGAAACTGGACGCAGTGGATGGACTTGAATCTTTAGAATTTAAATATTTAGGTTCACCGGGCGTGGTTACACCATTGGAATTGGCTGAGGATTTAGGTTATCTCGTACCAATCAAATTAAGCTATCAGGGTGTTTCCACAGGCGGGCCACAAGGTATTCAATCTGCTTTGTCAGGTGATAGTGATATTAGTAGTCCAAGTTTTGCAGGTTCAGCGGTTAAAATGGTCGCCAGTGGCGTACCCGGCACTGTTGTGATTGCTGCCTATGGGACTTTCGATGATCCTTTTGCTGGCTATTATGTTCTTGAAAATAGTCCAATTCATTCAGCCAGAGACTTAATTGGTAAAAAGGTCGGCACTAATATTCTAGGCGCACAAGTGGAATATATGCTCAAGACGTACTTAAAAAAAGGAGGACTCAGCCCTGAGGAAATCAATCAGGTCACGCTGGTGGTATTGCCTCCAGGTTCTTCAGAGCAAGCACTAAGAAATGGTCATGTAGATTTAGCACCATTGACAGGCCCATCAATTGAACGAGGTGGTGTACGTCGTCTTTATCGTGATTATGACCTCGTTTGCGATCTGACGACTGGAACTTATGTTATGGCAAATCGCTATGTAGCTGAACATCCGAATACTACCCGTAAAGTGGTCACAGGCATTGCCAAAGCGATTGAATGGTCTAGGCAACAACCGAGGGATCAGGTGATCGCACGCTTCGAGCAGATTTTGGAGAGGCGTAAACGCCCTGAAAATAATGCCATGTTAAAATATTGGACACAGTGGGGAATTCCAAGTACTGCTGGAAAATTTAAAAATGATGATTTTAAAATATGGGTGGATAATTTAATTGAAGAAGGTCAGTTAAAACAAAATCAGATTGATTATAAAAAGATATATAGCAATCAATATAATGAATATAGCCAAAATTAATTATCTTTGTGGTTTGATTAACTGACGTTTGTTTCTATTTTAATAAATGGAAATAACAAAGGTGAATTACTGATTTCTATTTGAGCAAATAGTCATGCAAGATAACTTCTCTTTTAGAACAATAGGGAAGTAAATGCATGTCATTCATTACTTATCCACAAAATCAGACTTTATCGCGAACTGAGCGTGCCACAGCAATGGTTTTTGAAGATCAAAAATCAAGAGATTTGCTGGATCGTATCGAACAGATAGCACCAAGTGAGGCCAGCGTCCTGATTATTGGCAATACTGGGACCGGGAAAGAATTGGTTGCCCGTCAGGTACATATGATGAGCCAGCGTAGTCGTGGTCCTTTTGTGGCAGTAAATTGTGGTGCATTTACAGAATCATTGGCGGAAAGTGAACTTTTCGGACATGAAAAAGGTGCATTTACTGGTGCAATCAATAGCAAGGCGGGTTGGTTTGAAGCGGCCAATCATGGCACATTGTTTTTGGATGAAGTCGGTGATTTATCTCCTGCGATGCAGGTGAAATTGTTACGGGTCTTGCAAGAGCGTGAAATTGTTCGGGTGGGTTCACTCAAACCAATTAAGCTGAATGTCCGTGTCATTGCCGCAACCAATGTCCATCTGGATGAGGCAGTTCAAGCAGGTAAGTTTCGCGAAGATTTATTTTATCGACTAAATGTGGCGCTGCTTAAGGTTTCACCTTTGGCCGAACGTCCAGGGGACATTCTGCCGTTGGCTAATTTTTTTATTGCCCAATATTGTAAGCGTTTGGGTTATCCGATTGCGACACTGAGCCCAAGCGCAGTTCAGAAACTATTGACCTATGGCTATCCGGGTAATATTCGAGAATTGGAAAATGCTATTCATCATGCCTTACTGGTCTGCAAGAACCATCAAATCCAACCTACAGATTTTTGCTTTGCATCCTTATCCAGTAGCCTAAATTTACGACAAATTTCTGACTTGGAAAAAAGTACGCAAACCATTCCACGAACAGATTTATTGCCTAAACAAATGTTGCAGCATGCACTTCTGAATTTATTTGAGTCCTCCCATGCCTTGAAAAATGAAAATCTTGATCGCTTGATTGAGGAAGCCACGATTCGTATTGCTTATGAATATTGCCATCGTAATCAGGTGCAAACAGCAAAGCTTTTAGGGATTAGTCGCAATATCGTGCGTGCACGATTGGTCAAATACGGCTTAGTGGGAAACGATAAAGTAGTCAATATTATGTTGGAAGAGTTATTGGGCTAGTTGTATTAAATAATCAGGTGACAGAAGTTCACCTTTTTATTGGTTGGAAATTACTTTGCTAAAAAAATAATAATCAATGATTGAAAATAAATATAATTTTTTAATCAAAAAATATTCAAAAATAATAGTTCTAAATATTTATGCTTTGCCTAATATGGTAGTACACAATTTAATAAACAGATGCAAAGTGGTGAAAGATGAGTATTCCTCAAATTAATGTGCGTAATCAGTTTCGTGGTGTGGTTAAAGAGATTATTGAAGGAAGTGTAGTTTCTGAGGTGGATGTAGAAACACCTGCGGGAGTTTTTACTTCAGTGATTACGACACGATCAGTGAAAAATCTAAATTTAGAATTAGGTAGTGAAGTCATTGTTTTAATTAAGTCGACAGAAGTTGCTTTGGCAAAACTATAGAAAGTCATATCAAAAATATAGTGAAGATTGTTTTTATTATATTTTTTATTTCTATTTTAGGGGGCTAAAATGACATCATTAAATGTTGGTTCAGTAAAAATTAATCATCTCAATAAATCATATGGACAGTACCAAGAACATGCCTTAACTGTATTGGATGATATTTCTTTAGAGATTAAAGCGGGGGAATTTGTCAGTATCGTTGGCAGTAGTGGCTGCGGGAAATCAACTTTATTACGGTTACTCGTCGGCTTGGATGATCAATTTGAAGGTAAGATTTTAGTCGATGGACAACCGATTCAAGGCACCAGTCTAGAGCGAGGTATTGTCTTTCAAGATCATCGATTATTTCCTTGGTTGAATGTACAAGATAACATTCGGGTTGCATTGTTAAATCGTAAATTAACGGTTGCGGAACAGAATCAGTTGATTGATGAGCATATTGAGTTGGTTGGTTTGACTAAGTTTAAAGATGCTTATCCAGCACAGCTTTCAGGGGGCATGAGTCAACGTGTTGCGATTGCGAGAAGCCTGATTAATCGACCTAAAATATTGTTGCTAGACGAACCCTTTGGCGCACTAGATGCACTAACACGCGCCAATCTACAAAAGGAATTACAACGGATCTGGCAAACCGAAAAAATTACCATGATTATTGTGACGCATGATGTGGAGGAGGCGGTTTTCCTCGGTGATCGTGTGGTGGTGATGCAACCGAATCCAGGTCGAATCAAGCGGATTGTTCCTGTTCATTTGCCACACCCACGTGTTCGTGAAGATGTCCGACTTGCTGCGATTAGAAATGATATTTTGACTGATTTTAGTCATGCAGTCGAAGATCATTTAGTTATTCCTGTTGTTAACGATTTTCATCAATTTCAGTTTGCTTGGTAATCCCAGGTAAGCTGAATTTTATAATCATAAAAATAAATAAATTAATATAAAAATATTGGTTCTTATATTTCACGGTTTGCATATATTTAACTGAATCACTATTTTTGTGATTGGGGAATCATGAATAAAGCTCGATGCTTTGAAAAATATAATGAATGATCTATAGGAAACAAAATGACCGTACTCACACAGCTTTCAGCCGCGATCGAAAATGCACCGCGTTGGCATGAATACAAGAAACATAGTTTAGATACCGTACAAATCACACCAATCGAAGGCGCATTGGGAGCGATTGTAACTGGTTTAGATGCCAGCAAACCACAAAGCGGGGAAGTGATTCTCAAGCTGAAAAAGGCATTACATGAACATTTAATTCTGGTTTTCAAGGCGCAAGACTTGCAAGACAATGACTTACTTGCTTTTGCCAGTTACTTTGGCGGAATTTTCCGTCCACCAACAGATGTACCTGTATTGGCAACGCGCAACGATACCAATGCACCACCTGATATCGTGCCGGTATCCAATGCGGTTGGAGAAGGCGATTATACCGGTCATGGCGAACTCACCCCGCATAGTGACCATCACTGGACACCGCAGCCTTCTAGTGGATCCTTGCTTTACGCAATTGAACTTCCAAAAGATGGAGGCGCGACCAGTTGGTATAATACTGTTCAGGCCTATGAAGACCTAGATCAGGAAACCAAAGATGAGATCGAAGGGCTGCAACTGATTACGTATAATCCATTTTTACGCTTAAAGGATAAAAGCCCAATTCCAAAATATCGCTTTTCTGATCAACCGATATTAGGCGCTGCATTCCCGCATCCATTAGTTCGTACCCATTCTGAAAGTGGTCGTCGTGGTATCTATCTGGATGCGCAAACCGAAGTGGAAGTCGTAGGTTATGACGATCAAAAGGGTGCTGCATTGATCGACCGCTTAAGAGCCCATATTGTGCAACCTCAATATCGTTATGAACATCAGTGGGAAATTGGGGATATTGTCTATTGGGATAACCAACTGACCTTACATTCGCGCACAGCTTTTCCAGCCGAGCAACGTCGTTTATTGAAACGTGTTAGTTTGGCGGGTGCAAGACCATTCTAAAGTTAAACTGAGCCAGCGAAAGCTGGCTTTTAATTTCCTGCTTTTGCTAATTCTGCTTCGATATAACTAATAATCATGGTACTTAAACCTTTGACCATTTCATCAAAGCTAATTTGTGGATTGGGTAAGATCAAATGACGAGCGACATTGAAAATACTACTATTAATACTGATATAAGCTGTCACGCTAAGATTATTGACCTTTAGGTAACGAGGGTGGCGAATCATATACTTCATCAAGACTTCCATCAGTGCCATCTCAATTTGACCTATATATTTTTCATATTTGAGTTCTGTCGCATAGCGTAGGCAGATCAGATAGCGGTCATCATCGCGTGTCAGCAGATCACGGAAGGTATAGAAGATCATCTCAAATAAAGGTTCGAGTTCCTGCTCAATCATGATCGGTGTGAGTTCTTTCACCATATCCAAGACTTCTTTGACAAAAGTTCTGGCCATCGCATCATAAATTTCTTCTTTATTCTTAAAGTATTCGTACAGCGAGCCAACACTGACCCCTGCAATATCAGCAATATGCCGCGTGGTGGTCCCGCTGGTACCATTGGTTGCTACTGCAATAAAGCCTGCTTCAATAATGGTATCTACTGTGACTTTAGAACGTGACTGACGTGGTTTACGAGTTGCCATAAAATCTTATTATTAAAATCCGAACATAACTTCAGATTAACATGCGGTTGAAAGCAGGGGAAGTCAGAGTAAATTAATCCGAACAAATAAAATTACATGCTTTTTAATATTTGTATTTTATCTGTAATAAAATCTGTCTTCTTAAAGACAGATACGGATTTACATCAATAATATTTGTTTTTAATTTTAACTATCTATTTGATATTAAATATAAAAGTTAAAATTAAGTTTTACTTATTTCTGTTTTAAAAAATGAACAACGAACAACTTTTATGAAAAATCTACCTGTTAAAACGTCGAAAATTACCCGAATTGAATCCGAACATAAGATCGGTTTAAAGTAATTTCATATTAGGATCAGGTTCAAAAAAATCTCCCGAATATTTTTTCAGACTTCTCAAATGAGGAGAAGGATGAAAAGAGATGAACCCGATGCAACGCATGTCAAAGGGCAAATGACGCTCAAGTGAAGTAGGTAGGTGTAGCCATGATTAGCAGCACATTAAAGAAAGGTTTAAGTTTATTTAAATCTAACCCAATAACTGAGCAAATTGATTTTGCGAGTAAAAAAAGTATTCCAATTCGTCACTTGGCCATCGGATTTGAAGGCAAACAAGTTGATCTCTCATTCTATATGAATAATCAATTCGCCACGATTTTCTTCGCGACCCTGTCAGTATTTTTAACTTATGGCGAAGATTTGGTGATTGAAACAGCACGTCACCACCGTGATCAATTGAAAGACCCGATCTTAAGACAGCGTGTGACTTCATTAATTGGTCAGGAAGCAATTCACTCCAAACTACATAATGAGTTTAATGATGCAATTGTTGAACTGGATTATCCAGTAAGACTCTATCGTTTCTTGGGTGAACAATTTTTTGATCACATTTTCTTGAAATTCCCTCAACCTTTGAAGCTGTCATTAATGGCTGGGATTGAGCATTTTACTGCTGTACTGGCAGAGTACATGATGGCGCATGAGCAGAATTTCTATTTCTCTGATGATGCGAAAACACGTGCACTATGGATGTGGCATATGCTTGAAGAATCAGAGCATAAAGATGTTGCCTATGATGTCTATCAAACACTGAATGGTAACTATGCCTTACGGATCTCAGGTTTCTTGCTTGCTTATTTCACCATTCTTGGATTGATCCCATTTTCGGCAACCATGGTACCTATCTTACGTAAGCCACAAGAAATGTTGACTTCGAAATTCTGGAAAGATGCACGACGTGGTGTCAAGCTGATCTTTAGTCCGAAGGATGGCGTTTTTGGAAGTACTCAGGGCCGTATTTTTGATTATTTACGCACTGATTTTCATCCAAATGATCATGATGCGACAGCTTATTTTGAATACTACGAAAAGAAACTTTTATCCGAGGGCGGTGCATTGCATCCATTCTTTGTGAAAGAGTTTACGCCTAAGGTACAAGCGGCTTAATTGTTGAATCATAGGTAAGCAATATGTTGTGAAATAAAGGTAATGAGTTGGCAAAAAAGCTCAATGTCTTATGAGCAGTTTGGTTCTTGTTGCCGTTATTTTGCTCATGCACTATGCAAATAACCATTCTCAGCTGACCCGTGTATGGGGGCATCCCAACTTAAAGTTGAAGAATTGAAGTTGTTAACGTTGCAGAAATAATCTTATAGACAACTTTACGATTTTTGATGGATGCATTGCTGTCTGATTTTATTTTTACTCTCTCTATGGGAATTAAGACATGGTCGCTCAAGTTCTTCGAAATGTCTTCTCAGACAAACTCAGTACCAAATATCAGGGCATTATTCAAAATCTTGCGAATAAGTCACCGATTCCAATTCGCCATTTTGATTTCAAATTCAACCCAGCAGAATTGGATGAAAGGTTCTTTTTAAATAAAGAGCTTGCCACCTCTTATTTTCATGCTTTATCCATCTTTCTCACTTTTGGTGAAGATGTAGTAATTGATACTGCACGTCATCATCGTGACTTTATTGAAGATCCGATTTTAAAACAACGGCTCACATCTTTGATTGGACAAGAAGCGATTCATTCAAAAATCCACAATCAGTTTAATGATGAAGTCTTGAAAGAAAATGGTTATCCAGTTGAGCTACTTCGCGCAATTGCAGGAAAAGTTTTCGAATATGGCATCTATAAACTTCCACAATCGTTACAACTTTCATTGATGGCAGGCATTGAACATTATACCGCTGTACTTGCCGAATTCATGATGCAGCACGAAGAATACCTGTTAGGTTCTCAAGACGAAAGACAGCGTGCCATGTGGATGTGGCACATGTTGGAAGAGTCTGAGCATAAAGATATTGCGTACGATGTCTTTCTTGAGTTATCTGGTAATTATTGGCTCAGAATTACAGGTTTCTTGTTGGCAAGCTTAACCATCCTAGGTGGTGTGTCATTGGGTGGTTATCTAATGCCATTTGTCCGTAAGCCAAGCAACCTGATTAATCCTCGTTATATGAAAGATATTGTGGAAAGCACAGCTTTACTGTTCGGTAGCGAGCGTGGGGTATTTGGAAGTAGCTTTATGCACATTCTTGAATATTTACGTCCAAGTTTTCATCCCAATGACCATGATACCACCGCGTATATGGCGTATTACAAAGAACGTTTATTAAACCCTGAAACAGGTTTATTAAGTCCTTATTTCCTTAAAGAGTTTGTACCCCCTGTACGTGCAGCAACTGCATAACTTGGTCCATATCCATACGAAAAGATTGGAAAACAAAGATGAAATTATTCGGGAAAAAATCCAAGCCAAGCCAAAAAGCATTTGCTGTGGTAACTGGTGCAGGAAGTGGGATTGGTCGTAGTTTTGCACTTGAACTGGCAAAACGTGGCGGCACAGTGGTGTGTTCGGACATTAACCTTGATGCAGCAAAAGAAACAGTCAGTTTAGTTGAGGCACTTGGAGCCAAGGCCTTTGCTGTGCAATGTGATGTTGCCAAAGAAGAGCAAGTCAATCAGTTGGCTGAGCAGGCCCAACAATTGATGCAGAATCCAGTCACATTGGTGATTAATAATGCAGGGATTGGTCTAGGAGGCAAGTTTGATGAAATGTCTTCTGAAGATTGGCATTGGTGCATGAATATTAATTTATGGGGTGTGATCCACGGCTGCCGAGCTTTTGTACCGAAGTTTAAACAACTTGGGCATGGTGCAATTATTAATGTGGCATCAGCAGCGTCTTATACTGCAGCACCAGAAATGACCGTTTATAACGTATCTAAAGCAGGTGTTCGTGCCTTGTCAGAAACACTTTCGGCTGAACTGCGAAAATCGAATATCAAGGTCAATGTGCTTTGTCCAACTTTAGTACCGACCAATATCATTAAAAATGGCAAAGTCCCGCATAAAGGGCTTTTAGATTATGCCTTAACCAATTTGGCTTTTACTACCAGTGACAAGGTGGCCAAACTGACCTTGGATCGTTTGGATAAAGGTGAGCTTTATACCATTCCACAAATCGATGCTAAGTTGTTTTGGCTAATGAAACGTACTGCGCCAAATTTGTATGCAAAATTCTTAGGCACATCGTACCGATTCATGAAGTAATTGCCTCGGATAAAAGATTTTAAATACTGAGATAAGACGAAATTCGATTAGCGACAGGCTTATTTCAGTTGTATGAATAAAGGATATTTTTAAATGACAGCTCAAGCAAAAAAATTAAACTCAGCTGAAGGAAAGGCTTTACCACAACACATCTATGATAGTTTTATCGTAGGCGCGGGGATTTCGGGTATCGCAACTGCAATTCGTCTTGATCAAGTAGGTTATAGCAACTACAAGATCATTGAGAAAGCGACACGCGTAGGAGGAACTTGGCGCGAAAATACCTACCCAGGTTGTGGCTGTGATGTACCATCGGCGTTGTATTCATATTCATTTGCACCAAGCGCAAAATGGAGTCATTTGTTCGCTCGCCAGCCAGAGATTCTGAGCTATTTAGAAGAAGTGAGCGAAAACTTTAATGTCAGCTCAAAAATTGAATTTGGTACAGAGCTATTGAATGCAGCATGGGATAAAGAGCGTAATCTATGGGTGATTGATACCAATAAAGGTCAATACTTATCGAGAACTGTGGTTTTTGCAACGGGTCCAATTACCGAGGCGCAAATTCCAAAACTTGAAGGGTTGGAAACCTTTAAAGGTGAAATGTTCCATTCTGCGAAATGGAACCATGATTACGATCTAACTGGCAAGCGTATTGCTGTGATTGGAACAGGAGCTTCTGCGATTCAGTTTGTTCCTCAGATCCAGCCTTTGGCGAAAGAGTTGTATGTCTATCAACGTACAGCTCCTTGGGTGGTACCAAAGCCCGACACTGATTTAGGTGATGTTAGTAAAGCCCTGATTGAAAAATTTCCATTGATTCAAAAGACGTGGCGTCAAACAGTTGCTCAGTCTTTAAATGCGATCAATTTTGGTTTACGTAACCCAGCAGTGCTCAAGCCTGTTGGCGAATTGGCGAAATTGATTTTACGTTTCCAAATTGAAGATCCTGAGTTACGTAAAAATGTAACACCAAACTTTACTATCGGCTGTAAACGTCTGTTGTTCGCCAACAACTACTATCCAGCATTACAACAACCGAATACCAAACTGATTCCACATGGATTGGTAAAAGTAGAAGGTAATACGGTGGTGTCTGCGAATGGTGAACGTCATGAAGTGGACGTGATCATTTGGGGAACTGGCTTTGAAGTATCGCATCCACCGATTGGCAAACGTGTCTCAAATGAAAAAGGCGAATGCCTGAATGATCTTTGGAAAAGTAGTTCACCAGAAGCTTATTTGGGTACCAGCATTGAAAATGTCCCGAATGCTTTTTTGGTTTTAGGGCCAAATGTCTTAGTATATGACTCATTCATTGGTTTGGCTGAAGCACAGCTCGATTATATTGTGGATGGTCTACTCAAAATTAGAGACAAAGGCATCGCCAAGCTGAATATCAAGCCTGAAGTGATCAAACATCATAATGAACTGGTGCAAAAACATCTTAAAACTACCGTGTTTAATGCCGGTGGTTGTAAGAGTTACTACTTGGATGCCAATGGCCGTAACTTTGCTGCATGGCCGTGGTCATTGAAAAAGTTAAAGCAACGTTTGAAACGTATGGACTTAAATGATTATCAAGTGACGTATCAAACTGAAAAAACTAAATAATTTTTGATTTGGTCATTAATAAGCAGTAAATTTTGTCTAGCGATGGAATTTGCTGCTTATTTTTTGCAAGATAGTAATAAAAATGGGGAATCAAAATGAAAGAAGGACAATCGAGTCGTACAGCTGAAGCAGCTGCAGCATTACGTGCCAATCATTTTCAAAATGCTGAAAATCCAGTCTTTTCCGACCCTTTTGCTTTTGAGTTAACCAGTACGGGCTGGAAGAAACTGTTAACCACTTCGTTAACTGTGAAAGTGATGAATTCATCGGTGTTTAACCGTACTTTTGGCTTATTGACTGGACAGGTGGTTGGGCGTTCACGCTACGCCGAAGATCAACTCCACGCAGCGATTGAGCGGGGCGTAGTACAATATGTATTGGTCGGGGCGGGATTAGATTCATTTACCCTGCGACAAGCACAGCAGTATCCGCAGTTGAAGATTTATGAAGTTGACCATCCAGATACCCAAGCAGCAAAACAACGCAAATTACGCCAATATGGCGCACTTCCAGCGAATGTTGAATTTGTTGCGATTGATTTTGAAAAAGAATCGATTGCAGATGCTTTAACAAGAAGTACCTTTAAGCAGGATCAAGCTGCATTTTTCTCATGGTTGGGGACAACACATTATCTAGAACCAGCAACGACCTTAAATACTTTGGCAAGTATTTGTCAGATAGCAGCAAAGGGAAGTGAAGTGGTCTTGGATTACTCGGTTGACTATCGAGAGTTGGAGGGTATAGAGCGTTTAGGCACCTTGTTTGTGTCGCAATTTACTCGGTTTTTAAAAGAACCCTTAAAAGGGCAATTTAGACCAAAGACACTACATCAGGCTGTAGAAAAAATGGGGTATATCGTTACTGAGGATTTATCAGGTGATGGTTTAAGTGAGCGTTATTTTCATGCTCGGCCTGATCATATCCGTCATACCATCGCAACGCATATGTTGCACTTGCGATTAATGTGAGCTTGATTCAGTAATAAATGAGTTGATACGAAAAACCCCTTAAATCCGAACTTAAGAATTTAAGGGGCTGTTGATTAACGGCGTTGGTTATAAACAGCCAAAGCAGCTGGTAAGTTTTTACGCATATCACCAATACGTTGAGTATTTGATGGGTGAGTTGATAAGAATGAACCGCCACCAGCGCCATCTAAACGATTCATTTTTTCCCATAGACTGATTGCTGCATTTGGGTTATAGCCTGCTTTCGCCATGAGCATTAAACCACCATAATCGGCACGGCTCTCTAAATTACGTGAGTATGGTAAGCCGATCCCCACTTGACTGCCTAAATCGATTGCTGCGCTGCCTAGATCACCTATGCTGCTACCTGCATACGATTTACCAATGCCAATCGCAAGATTTGTTAAAGCTTGAGCACCAATTTTACTTTTGGCATGTTCTTCGAGCGCATGGGTCATTTCATGGCCCATTACCGCAGCAATTTCATCATTGGTTAAATTAAGCTTGTTCACAATCCCTGTATAGAAAACAACTTTACCACCTGGTGCTACATAGGCATTAACAGTATCCGATTTGAGTACTGCAAGTTGCCATTGAAAACGTTGACCAGTCTGGTTCATTTGATCAGCATACGGTTTTAAGCGATTAAATACAGTATTGATACGCTGATAAGTACTTGAACTACTATCCAGTTGGTTCTTAGCACGTGCTTCTTGCGTCATTTTTGCGAAGCTCTGTGCAGATTGAGCATTTAAAGTTGCGCTATCTGCGCCAGCCATGTCTGCGAAAGATGCGCAGCCAGAAATTGTCATTACGGTCATGGCACAAAGGCTTAAAGCTAATTTCTTCATACTTATTCTCTCCAAATCAGTATCTTATGAATATAGTCTTGATTAGGGTGGATTATAGAAAATGTTGGCAGCAGTTAATATTCTGAATATCTCTATAATCATTGTAATTATGTAATCAGTAAGGCTTATTCTTTGTTAAAAAATGAAAGCCAGTGACGAGCACTGGCTTTGTTTAAGAGTTAATTCGATCTTAGATCAAATTAGTCTTCGTCATCGTATTCTTCTTCTGTAAAATTATTTTCTTCTAAAGAAGCATCAAAAATTAAGATTGCTTTACCATCAGTTTGAATCATACCTTGATCTTCAAGTGTCTTGAGGACACGTCCAACCATTTCGCGAGAGCAACCCACGATACGACCAATCTCTTGGCGAGTGATACGAATCTGACGACCATTTGGCAAAATCATTGCTTCAGGTTGAGCCGATAAGTCAATTAAACAACGCGCAATACGACCTGACACATCAATGAAGGCTAGATCAGTGACTTTACGTGTAGTATTTTTAAGACGACGGACCAGTTGAGCAAACACAGCGTAACTTAGATCTGGGTATTGTTTACTTAACTCGTGGAAATTGTCGTAAGAGATTTCTGCAATTTCACAGACATCTCGTGTACGTACTTCTGCAGTACGTTGAGGGTTCTTTTCAAAAAGCCCCATTTCACCAAAAAAATCGCCTGGGTTTAGGTAGGCAACTACAATTTCACGTTCGTCATCTTCACGTAAGATAATTGACACTGAACCTTTTAATATTAAATACAGTGATTTTGATTCCGTTCCAGCGTCAACAATCGTGGTGCGTTTAGGGTATCTATTAATATGAGCACGTTTTAGCAAAGCTTTAACTGATTCAGGTAGTTGACCTGGAGATAAAGCATCAGTGCTAAGTTGTGAAAAATTTGAAGTCATGCTTAAAATTTCCGAATTTGGATAAAACCGATCGCACAGGCCCTTGGTAGAGCCTTTTCTACACAGAAGAGATGAAATTCCTTATCAACTCATTTTATGTTAGTGTACAAGAACAGAGTAAATTTATAACGTTTTTCGGGTAGTTGCAATGCAAACAAGTGTACATTGGTTAGAGAATGTTGCTTTTGAGGCAAAATCAGAAAGTGGCCACACTTTGGTGATGGATGGTTCTGCTGAATATGGGGGTGAAAACCGTGGTCCACGTCCTATGGAATTGATTTTAATGGGACTTGGTGGGTGTGCTTCGTTTGATATTGTGACCATTTTAAAGAAATCTCGCCAAGATGTGACGGATGTTGTATGTCACCTCAAAGCAGAAAGAGCAGACTCCATTCCTGCGGTGTTCACTAAAATCCATTTGCATTTCGTGGTGACAGGTAAAGCAGTGAAAAGTAAGCAAGTTGAAAAAGCTGTTGAACTCTCTGCAGAAAAATATTGTTCAGCCAGTAAAATGCTTTCAGATGGCGGTGTTGAAATTACTCATGATTTTGAAATTGTTGAAGCTGCTTAAACAATAAATTATTAAGTTTTTCTAAAAAGTGATCTATTTTTATAGATCACTTTTCTTTATAAGCTTTTCTTTTTATTTTAGAAATAATTGTGGGTCTACTCGCGCATTATTCAGGCTCATTCCCCAGTGTAAATGTGGTCCAGTGACTCGACCGGTTTTACCAACCAATCCCAGTGTTTCACCCTGATGAATCTGCTGTCCCTTTACGACATTAATTTTACTCAAATGACAGAACATACTGATTAAGCCTTGGCCATGATCAATCAGTACAGTATTGCCATTAAAGAAATAGTTTCCTGTTTGTACGACGACCCCATCAGCAGGCGCTACTACTTTTTGTCCAACAGGCGCAGGAATGTCTAAACCGGAGTGAGGAGCTCGTTCTTCGCCATTGAAAAAGCGTTTTCTGCCAAATGAATTACTAAATTTACCTGCCGTAGGTCGAATAAAGTTAGGAAACTGGGTCCAGTGGCTTTGGGAAAAAGAGCTATAAATATCATTTTGCTCTTTTGCTTCTTGAGCATAACGGTCGAGTTGATCTTGACTGGGATTGACATAGTCTTGGTTTTTAACCGTTAAACGTTGTTCGGCATATTGATAAGGCTTTACTTCGATTTGAATTGGTGTGGTATTGCTTGTTAAGGTCAAGCCACCTAAGGGAGCGGAAAGTGGAATGCCAAACACGGCATAGCGTTGTGTCCCTTGTTGTGTAATCAAGACGGGTTTTTGTTCATAAAAAACTTGTGTGGTGTTTGTTGGAAGCGGGATCACAGCAACACCACCAGCACGTCTTGAGTCCTGTGGTAGTTGTGCAAAAGTAGCATGAAGTGGAAGCAGGGAAGCAACACTGAGCAAAATTGTTTTTAGAGACATGATGGGCATTTTTAATTGAAGCAAAGGGTTAAACTAAAAGGTTCACCTTAAAATCACAATAAGGATTTTGTGCAAAACCGAATAGACAGAAAAATTATACAAAATATACTTGAAATGGATCGTTTATACACCCATATTAATACTGAGTTTTATTTCTTTAAATTTTTATAAAATATTGAAAAATATATAAATTTTATTTGAAATTTTAAAAAGCGTTCCCATCTAAGTGATAAGTTAAGAATTTGTTGTGAGGAATAACAAGAATGCGATTTGAAAAATTTACAAACCGTTTACAGCAAGCACTCTCAGACGCGCAATCATTGGCAATGGGTCAGGATCATACTGCGATTGCAGGGATTCATATTTTGTCGACTCTTTTGAAAGAACCTGCCAATCTGAGTTTATTGCAACAAGCGGGCGCACGTTTACCAGAGTTAAAGCAAAAACTTGAACAAGCGTTAGAGAATGCACCAACGTTGGCGAATCCTACTGGTGATATCAATTTGAATCCTGAAGCGGTAAAGGCACTGAATTTAGCTGACCGCTATGCACAAAAAGCAGGTGATGAATTTTTATCAACCGATTGGGTGTTGTTGGGGCTGACAGAAACAGGTGAAACCAAAAGCATTTTAAATAGTGTTGGTGTAACACCAGAAAGCTTACGCAAAGTAATTGAAAATATTCGAGGAAATGACAAAGTTATGAGCAATAATCACGAAGATCAACGTGACTCACTCAATAAATATACCATTGACTTAACTGAGCGTGCTTTAGCGGGCAAGCTCGATCCTGTGATTGGTCGTGATGATGAAATTCGTCGTACCATTCAGGTTTTATCACGTCGTACCAAAAACAATCCTGTCCTGATTGGTGAACCAGGGGTAGGTAAAACCGCAATTGTGGAAGGTTTAGCACAACGTATCGTCAATGGTGAAGTGCCTGAAGGCTTGAAGAATAAGCGTGTACTGTCATTAGACTTGGGCTCATTGCTTGCAGGTGCAAAATATCGTGGTGAGTTTGAAGAGCGTTTAAAAGCGGTTCTCAAAGACCTTGCTAAACATGAAGGTGAGATCATCCTGTTTATTGATGAGTTACATACTCTCGTCGGTGCTGGTAAGGGTGATGGCGCGATGGATGCAGGTAATATGTTGAAACCTGCTTTAGCGCGTGGTGAATTGCGCTGTGTAGGTGCAACGACATTGGATGAATATCGTCAATACATCGAGAAAGATGCGGCACTTGAACGCCGTTTCCAAAAAGTGCTCGTTGATGAGCCGAGTGTAGAAGACACGATTGCGATATTACGTGGTCTAAAAGAAAAATATGCAACCCATCATGGGGTGCAAATTTTAGACTCAGCCATTATTGCTGCGGCGAAAATGTCACATCGTTATATCACGGATCGTCAATTACCTGACAAGGCTATTGATCTGATTGATGAAGCAGCATCACGGATCAAAATGGAAATCGACTCGAAGCCTGAAGCTTTGGATAAACTTGATCGTCGATTAATCCAATTGAAAATGCAATTGGAAGCGGTGAAAAAAGATGAAGATGCTGGTAGTAAAGCCGAGGTCAATCATCTTGAACATCAAATTGCTGAAAAGCAAAAAGAGTACAACGATCTAGAAGAGATTTGGAAAGCCGAGAAAACGCTGGTTGAAGGTGATAAAAAAGCACAAGTTGAACTGGATCAAGCACGTGTTGCTTTAGAAAAAGCAAAACGAGAAGGTGATTTGGCGGAAGCTGCACGTTTGCAATATGGCGTGATTCCAGAGTTACAGAAACGCTTGGAACAAGCTGAGGTTGCTGAGGAAAATGAAGAGCCGAAACTGATTCGTACCAAAGTGACTGAGAATGAAATTGCTGAAGTGGTCAGTGCGGCAACAGGTATCCCAGTGGCGAAAATGTTGCAGGGTGAACGTGAAAAACTGCTGAATATGGAAGAGTTCTTGCATAACCGTGTGGTTGGACAAGATGAAGCAGTGGTTGCTGTTTCCAATGCAGTCCGTCGTTCACGTGCGGGCTTATCTGACCCGAATCGTCCAAGTGGCTCATTCTTGTTCCTTGGACCAACAGGTGTGGGTAAAACTGAGTTGACCAAAGCATTGGCGAACTTCTTGTTTGACAGTGATGATGCCATGATCCGCATTGATATGTCTGAGTTCATGGAAAAACACTCGGTCAGTCGTTTGGTCGGTGCGCCTCCGGGCTATGTTGGTTATGAAGAAGGTGGTGTACTCACTGAAGCTGTACGCCGTAAACCTTACAGTGTGGTGTTATTTGATGAGGTGGAAAAAGCGCATCCAGATGTATTTAACATCCTGCTACAGGTGTTAGATGATGGGCGCTTAACTGACTCACAAGGTCGTGTGATCGACTTTAAAAATACGGTGATTGTGATGACCTCGAACCTTGGTTCACAAGATGTGCGTGAACTGGGTGAAGGCGCAACCGATGACGAGGTTCGTGCTGTGGTCATGAATGCTGTTACACAGCATTTCCGTCCAGAGTTTATTAACCGTATTGATGAGTTGGTGGTTTTCCATTCACTGCAAAAGGCACAGATTCGTGGCATTGCGGATATTCAGTTAGATCGTTTACGTTCACGCTTGAGCGATCGTGATATGGGCTTAACTGTGGATGATAGCGCTTTTGATCTATTGATCGATGCTGGTTTTGACCCTGTATACGGTGCACGTCCATTAAAACGTGCGATTCAGCAACAAGTGGAGAATAACTTGGCTCAGAAAATCTTGTCTGGGGAATTCCAGCCGGGGGATAACATTTTAATCAAAGGTGAAAGTGGTCATCTGGTCTTTGATAAAATGAAACTGAGTTAAGCGAAATTTGAACGTTTGGCTAAAAAGATGGTGATGAAAATCACCATCTTTTTTTGTATCAGTGCAACTGGTCAGATTTTTGCAGGAATATTACCAATAACATTGCGACTTTGTGAAAAACTTGATAGTTTCGGAACAAATAAGAAAAAAATTCAGGATGAATTGCAATGGAAAAGAACAGACATCATTGCACAAATGCTTGTGTAATTTTGTTGATGACTGCCTTATCTTCAATGGTGCATGCCGCACAACCATTGAGTGAAGGGACGCTCGCCTTACAAACTGCTATGCTGAATAATGCACTTCCCAGTATTCTCATTAAAGCGCAACAAGATGCCTTAAAGCCTGAAGAAGAACGTTGGCGTTCGCAACGGATCTTGAGTGATAAATACTTGGGTGATATTCGTGTCAGTACGATCTTAGGAGGCGTTTTATCACCTCATGAAGAGCAGAAGAAAGTGTTGGCTGTTGATAATCGAGATAAGCGGGCTGCGACCATCAAACCACATGAACAGCCACCTGATCGCTACATGATTTATGAGTTCGAGTCAGGCAATGTTCATGTGACTTATAACGATGACGTAAAAGCCGAGCTAGTGATTAAATAGCAGGGTGTTGAATTTTCCAAGCACGATGAATTTTTTGATTCCGTTTAAAATCTGGACCAATTGTTTCAGAGGTGATCTCTTCAACCTGATACATCGCCTCAATTTCTTCATCTAACTCAAAACCACGATAGTTATTTGAGAAGTACAGGGTTCCATCACTGGTTAAGCGATTCATGGCACGTTTAAGAAGTGAAACGTGGTCACGCTGTACGTCAAAAGTTCCATAGAACTTCTTAGAGTTTGAGAAGGTTGGTGGGTCAATGAAAATCAAGTCATATTGCTCATGACCTTCTTTTAGCCATTCAAAGCAATCACTTGCAAAGAACATGTGCTGTTCATCTGCATGATCGACAGTCAAACCATTGAGTACAAAGTTTTCTTTCGACCAATTTAAGTAAGTATTGGATAAATCGACACTGGTCGTACTTGCTGCACCACCTAAAGCGGCATGTAGACTTGCTGTAGAAGTGTAGCTATAAAGATTTAAGAAATGCTTGCCTCGCGCTTCTTTGGCAATTCTTAAACGCATCTGACGATGGTCCAAGAATAACCCCGTATCCAAATAATCAGTCAAATTTACCAAGATACGTGCTTTGCCTTCCTGAACGATAAATCGTTTAGAGGCAGTACTCTGTTTCGTGTATTGGTTTGCACCCGCTTGTTTTGCACGTGTTTTAATAAAGATGGCATCACGACCTAAACCGGTCACAGCACGGATGGCAGCAAGAGCAAGGTTAAAACGTTTTTTTGCTTTTTCTGGATCAATGGTTTTTGGTGGCGCGTATTCTTGAACATGCAAACGATCGCCATATAAGTCGACTGCGACGTTAAAGTCAGGCAAATCGGCATCATATAAACGTAAACAGAAGACATTTTCTTTGACTGCCCATTTTTTCAATGTTTGCATATTTTTTTGCAAGCGATTGGTAAAGTCTTCGGCACCTTCAATTTTTTCAAACTGTTGTGGCTGCCAAGTGGCAAGGAAAGGTTGTGTCACTGTTGCAGGTTTAACGGTACCAAAACGGATATAAATTGGTAATTTACCATTCATTAAACGTAAGGTTTGGGGATCGTTAATAGCAAGTACATCTGCTTGTTCAATTTGTGCCGCAATGACAGCCACAGACTGATTTGGGAAATTCTTTTGTAACAGTCCAGATAAACCTAGATAAAATGCACGACTAGAGGCTTTATCACCTAAACGTTCGCCATAAGGAGGATTTGTAACGATAAATGCTTTTTTACCTTCGGCATGGAAGTTATCCCAATCGGCCAAGGTACGTTCTTCAATCTGAATTTGATCGAGTAATTTTTCGAAACCAGCCGCAATGATGTTTTGACGCGTTGCTTTTACGGCTTCCCAATCAGCATCATAAGCATAGAATTTAGGTAGTGGCTGTTCTAAAGCCTTTTCATGACGTTCAGCAGCTTCAGCTTTTAATCTTAACCAAAGTTCATGGTCATGACCATGCCAACCATTAAAGCCAAAACGACGCACTAAGCCTGGTGCACGGTCTGTTAAAATGAGTAGAGATTCGATAATAAATGTGCCTGAACCACACATTGGGTCAAGAATAATATCTGGTTGGTATTTTGATAATTGGGCTTTTTGTAGAATCGCTGCTGCCAAGTTTTCTTTAATGGGTGCATCGGTCATATAGCGTCGGTAGCCGCGCTTATGTAAAGAATCACCAGATAAGTCTAAGCAATAAGTATGTTCAGTTTTACCTGCTAGAGCGTATAGGGTAATTTCAGGCTGCTTGATATCAATGCTCGGACGCTTACCAACGGCTTCCATAAAGGAATCCACTACACCATCTTTAACTCGTAGGGTCGCGAACTGTGTATTAACCTTGATTTCACGTTCAACATGTAAGCGGACTGCAAAGGTACTTTGTGGTGCAAAAATCAGTGACCAGTCAAAGCTAATCGCGCCTTCATAGAGTTCTTCAGCGACATCACGTGCGTCATGGGTATGTTCAAGTTCGTGGGTATGAATCGGTAAAAGCACGCGAGAGGCAAGGCGTGACCACATACAAACCCGATATGCATTTTCAAGTGTGCCTTTAAACACTAGACGCCCAGCAAAACGTTGGATATTTTGAATGCCTAAATCTTCAAGCTCTTGTTGTAATAAGGTTTCAAGCCCGTCTGCACAGGTCACCCAATAGTCTGTTAGACGTTGTTTAGCATTCATTCAAATTTCCAAAAACATTTTTAGCAATCGCATATTTTAACTGATTTTTGCTTGCTCTGTCGGTGCATATTTGTGTGATTGTCAGCTTTATTCTGCATTAATCGATATTTTTTGAATAATTTTATCTGTGTTTGGGTGATTCAAAAATGTGATCAAGTGCATTTTTATTTTTTTATTTTAATAGTTGGTACAGCTTTTGCTTTTCTCTTGATGAATTATCAGTAAATATTTCTCCCAATGATGTGAGGACTTTATGAAAGAAAGCATGAATAACGAAGTATTGGTCAACGCTGAAGCTTTTACGATTGCAACTCAAATGTATGTCCGTTTAAGACGTGTCTGTGGTCGTGTGATCGATGTAATGTATCTCGTTAACAATAAAGATTATGCCAAGCATGTGCTGGATATCGCCTTAACAACTCAGGACCCAGAGTTGGAACGTTTTGTACATCGTTTAAGCCCATTGATTGATTTATATCCTGAGCCAAATCCATTGGTGGTGGAGACAAAAACTGCAACTGAGAAACAACCGGCTGAGATTTTGGAAACTTATTCCATGGAAGTTACCGATGAAGAAATTTATCAAGCACAGGTACATCATCACTATATTGGTGCATTAAGGTAAATTATAAGTCATTAAAAAATAGAATATTAAAAGGATGTAGAGATGATGCTTACATCCTTATCTTTATTTTGGAGTATTTGTATTGGATCAATATTCAGAATCTATGTTCTGATATTGAATAAAAATAAGATCATGGAAAAGATCTAAAAGATTTTTACTTAAGTGCTGAAAAGTTCAACTGCGAATGAAATCCAAAGTCTGTATAATGCGTTAACTTAACGTGTTAGGAATCTCTTATGCACTTGGCGGCATTGCATACTTTGAGTCAGATCCAGCTCAATCAACAAGGAAATCTCAAGCACTTTTTAACAATTGAAGGTCTTTCTAAAGAAACCTTAACCAAGATTCTAGATACAGCGCAAAGCTTCTTAGATGAAAATAATAACTTGATCAATCGTCCGTTGCTTGAAGGACTGACTGTGATGAATCTTTTCTTTGAAAACTCCACGCGTACCCGTACTACGTTTGAGGCTGCAGCAAAGCGTTTGTCTGCCAATGTCTTAAATATTGATATTGCACGTTCAAGTACCTCTAAGGGGGAAACTTTACGCGATACGCTTTGGAATTTGGAAGCCATGGCGGCGGATATCTTTGTGGTACGTCATTCATCTTCTGGTGCAGCACACTTTATTGCCAAAGATGTGTGCCCTAAAGTTGCCATTATCAATGCAGGTGATGGTCGTCATGCGCATCCTACCCAAGCCATGCTGGATATGTTGACCATCCGTCGTGAAACCCAAAAGCCTTTTGAAGAATTAACGGTTGCGATTATTGGTGATATCAAGCATTCACGCGTCGCACGCTCAAATGTAGCGGCATTGCAAACATTGGGTTGTAAAGACATTCGTGTGATTGCGCCAAATACCTTATTGCCAGTGGCCTTTGATGAATATGGCGAACATGTACGTCTGTTTAACAAAATGGATGAAGGCGTAAAAGACTGTGATGTGATTATTGCCTTACGTATTCAAAATGAACGTATTGATTCACCTGCATTATCTTCACAAGCTGAATTCTATAAAATGTACGGCTTAAACAAAGAGCGTTTGGCATTGGCTAAGCCTGATTGCATCGTGATGCATCCGGGGCCAATGAACCGTGGAGTTGAAATTGATTCAAGCGTTGCCGATGGTGATCAATCTGTTATTTTGAAGCAAGTCACCAATGGGATTGCAGTTCGTATGGCAGTGTTGGCACTTGCGATGCAAGGGCAGTTACAAGAACAAGGTTTAATTGAAGCGATTGCGCTGTAAAGGATAGATCACATGAGTATAGTAAAAATTGAAAATGTCCGTGTGCTCGATCCAATTCAAAAAACTGATCAAGTCAAAACGGTGTATATCGAAAATGGCAAGTTGGTTGATGCAGTAGATCAAGTCAATGAAACCATTGATGGTCAAGGCAAATGGTTAATGCCAACCATGGTTGATCTTTGTGCACGTCTACGTGAACCAGGGCAACAACAGCATGGAACCTTAAAGTCAGAAGGTAAAGCGGCGCGTGCCAATGGTATTTTGCATGTGATAACACCACCTGATTCAAAACCAATTGTTCAAGATAATGGCGCTTTAATTCATGGCTTGATTGAAAAAGCACAATTGGATGGTGGCATTTATCTACAAATTATCGGTGCGCAGACCCAAGGTCTGAATGGCAAACAACCTGCTAATATGGCGGGATTGAAGAAGGGTGGATGTACTGCGGTTTCAAATGCCAATGCAAGCTTTGAAAATGATGATGTGGTCATTCGTACTCTGGAATATGCAGCAGGTTTGGGCTTGACGGTCGTGTTCTATGCAGAAGAACCACAAATTGCCAAAGATGGGTGTGCACACGAAGGTTTTATTGCTTCTCGCCAAGGTTTACCCATGATTCCTGCGATTGCTGAAACTGTTGCGATTGCCAAATACTTGATCATGATTGAAGCAACAGGCGTGAAAGCACACTTTGGTCTACTGTCTTGTGGTGCTTCGGTTGATTTGATCCGTGCAGCAAAAGCCAAAGGTTTACCTGTCACTGCCGATGTTGCAATGCATCAGTTACATCTAACTGAGCAACTGACCGATGGTTTTAACTCACTTGCCCATGTACGCCCACCGTTACGTTCTGAGCAAGATAAAGCATTATTGCGCCAAGGTGTGAAAGAAGGCGTGATTGATGCAATCTGTACCCATCATGAACCCCTTAGTAGCTCAGCGAAAATGGCTCCATTTGCTGAAACACAGCCAGGGATTACTGCTTTTGATACCTATGTCGGTTTAGGTGTGCAGTTGATTCAAGAAGGTGTGTTTGAACCTTTGGAATGGGTGGAGAAAGTCACCTCTATTCCAGCACAAGTGGCCAATATGACGGATCGTTGGTTGCAAGAAGCCGGTTGGGTGTTGATTGATCCAGAACTACAGTGGACGGTGTCTAAAGACAGCATCCTGTCTCAAGGTAAAAATACGCCATTACTTGGTCAACAGCTGACAGGTAAGGTGATGACGACCTTCGCATAAATGATATGCAAACGGCAGAATAGGGCGATCAAGTCTTATTCTGCTTTGTAAAGTGTGATGTAGATATTGTATTTAAATTTTACAAAACTGATAAAAATAAAAAAATTAGATTAAAGTAAGAAAATAAATGAGATGTGCTTTACATAAAATTATAAAAAATGAGAATTAAACAATTGAAATAATTGGAGCTAAATCATATGGCTATTCACCCAATGGAGCTGCTTAAGCAAAAAGTATCCTCTATTATTGTCAATGATCAAACATGTCTAGTAAATGAAAAAAATGATGTTTTATCAAGATTTTATCCTATTTTTTTGCATCGTTTTTTACAGAAACCAGAACTTGTTGATCAGTTAAAAGAGAAGCTGACACCTTCTGTTTTTGACCTGATGGAAGAAAATGAAAAAGTAAAAAATGCATTACTGTTAAGGTTGGCAGCAGGTAAAGTTTCGGTTGCAGAGGTAGAAATCACATTAAATCGAGCGATCCCGAAGAGTCTAGCAGTACTTTCAAATGAAATCGGAAATGATGCAATCAGCATTATTCATTACCTTCGTGAACATCAAGAATCGATAAATGGACTGTTGCCAAATTGGTCGGAGGAGGTGCTTGCTCTATTAGATGATGTTCCAAGCGTAGCAGTGTCATTAGAAGAAATTACTGAGCCGGTTGAGATAGCGCCTGAAAAGAAATCTTATCGTTTATTTCCGTTTCTTACACTCATTTTTGCGAGTTTTTCCTTGCTGTTTCTATATCAATTAAGCAAGTAAAATGCCTTATTATGAAGATGAAATTATTCCTTATCGCACAATTTATAACTCAACTGAATGATGATCTAAAGCGATTTGGCTTTTACTCGGTTTTGTAAAGTGTGATGTAAGTATTGTATTTAAATGATATAAAAATGAATAAAAAACACACAAATGTTTAGAATGAAAAAGCATCAGTTTGCTTGTGCTTCGCATTTTTCTTAAGCGATCTGAATATTATAAATTTAATGTGTTGGAGAGAATAACAATGTCAATAAACCCAATAGAACTGCTAAAGCAGAAAGTGACTTCTGTGCTTGTGAATGGTCAAGACGGATTGGCGAACGAGAAAAGTGCGCTGTTATCTAAATTTTACCCGATTTTTCTTTCGATTTTAGCTGCAAAACCTGAATTGATTCAGAAACTAAAAGAGTCGATTTCACCTTCCTTATTCGATTTATTTGGTCATAATGATCAAGTTAAAAATGCATTATTATCCAATCTTACTGGCGGTCAGCTTCCCATAGCTGAAGCAGAGCAAACATTAAACCAAGCGCTTCCAGTCAGCCTTGCTGCTTTAACCAGTGAAGCGGGTAATGATACCCAAAGCATTGTTAATTATTTAAAACAGCATGCTGATTCAATTCGTGCGCTGTTACCTGCATGGGCGGTAGGTTTGCTTGCACCTTTAGGTCTCGTTTCGAGTGCTACAGCCTCCACAACCAGCTTCGCCAGCGCAACTGCGACGACAGGAAGTAAGTCACGTGCTTGGCTACCGATTGTAGCGCTGATTATTTTGGGATTGTTGGTCGCATGGTTGTGGAAGTCATGTCAACATAAACAAATGGAAGTGCCTGTAAGTAATGAGGATTCACCGGCATCACAAGTCGGTACGATGATTGCGCCGGCGAGCTTGGCATTAACCACCGATGCTAATGGTCATGTTGCACAGTGTCAGGTCATGGTTGGTGATCAAGGGTTCCTTGCCAGTATTCAGGCCAAGGTCAAAGAAGTTTTTTCTTCTAATCAGGACTGTACGGTAGATACAGCAGGTACGGCTGCAACACATGTAGGCTCGTTTACTGATCAAGCAGGACTAGCAGGTGTTTTGGGATTGCTTAAAGGGGTTCCAAATGTTTCCTTGGAATGGGTGGGTGATAAGATCACCTTAAAAGGTGCAGATGCAGCTAAACTCAATGAGTTGCTTGGCAAGATTAAAGGATTAGTACCAAATACCGAGGTGGTTGTCGAAGCGCCTGTTAGTGCTGCTGATTCGGTAAGTAATAGTCTAAATGCAGCACAGGATGCATTGGCAAGCATTGATGCCAATCAGGTTGATATTAATGCCGTAATTAAAGCACTTAATCTACAGATTATTAATTTCTCAACGGGATCCAACCAGATTCCAGATGAAAACAAAGCAATCTTGGATAAAGCCGCTGGCTTAATGAAAAATACCAAAGATGCAAAACTGACCGTTGCGGGTTATACCGATTCAACAGGTAATGCCAATAGCAATAAAACGCTATCACAAAAACGTGCACAGGCGGTGGTTGATTATTTAGTCAGTCAAGGGGTGGATGCGGCTCAACTCACAGCGGTGGGGCATGGTGCAGATAATCCTGTTGCAGATAATGCAACTGAAGAAGGACGTTTTAAAAATCGCCGTATTGAGTTTTCAATTACTCCTTAATTGATGGTTTGTTGAAGTTCTAAAGGAGTTATTGAGAAAATAACTCCTTTTATTTTAATTGTTTATTTGAGTGAATATGATTTTAAATGCGAACACCTAAATAAAGTCAAATAAAAGACTCGAAAGTATGGATTTAAATTGAGTAGAATACGCGCGAAAAACAAGATAACAGAGCACTAATATGAATAAGTTTTTTATATTCACAACATTAACCGCAGCAGTGTTATTAACAGGGTGTGATAAGTTCAAACCGAAAGATAAAGTTGAAAATACGGATGCGGCAGTCGCTGAGTGGAGTTGTACTAATCAAGATAACTTGAATAATATTCAAGCGGCACTCAAAAAAGATTATTTAAAACAAATCGAGCGTAGTCTAAGAGAAAGTCAGTATCAGGCAGACTATGATGTTCTGGACAAAATCAATAAAGGTCTGAAATTCGAAATTAAAAATGTGCGTACCTTAGATGCAGCAGAAGGCGAGCAAGCATCAAAAACACAATTGAGCTGTGAAAGTCAGTTAATTGTTCAATTCCCGAAAGGCTTACAAAAGCGTGCGGAGAATGCTTATGCTGAGCAGCAAAAAAATTGTGAAGAGTGTGAAGGCGATTATAGCGCCAGTACTTTAGCTGATTATTTTGCCGATAATGAATATTCTCTGACTTTAGAAGATGACAAGCTCAAAGGTAGCTTTTTCTATGACATCACTAAGACCGACAAAGATGGTTTAGTGTTTAATATTCCTGATCAAAATGCAGTGATTGATGGTGTGGTCTTTATGGCGACCAAAGCTGTGCAATATGTGGCTTATTTAAAAGAAAACCGCTTGATTGAACAAAGCAATGAGCAAGCTCAGCAGCAATATGATGCAGAAGAGTCGGCACAAATGGGCTTGGCTCAAAAAGCAATGGATATTCGCAAGAAAGAGTTGGATGCTGAAAAAGCACAGCAGGTTGAACGCTTAAATCAAACTTGGGACAAGTTTAGTCCAGAGCAAAAAGCACAGTTGCAGCAAGACCAGTCTGATTGGTTTGAAAAACGTGATGTTGATTGTAAGGTACTTGCTCAAAAGCATGTATCTGATATTCCTGAAAAAGACTTGGAAACTTATCAAAAGCAATCACGCTATTGGAATGATGCAATGCGTCAACAAGATCAAGAGATGCAGTACACCAAATGCTTTACCCAACGTACCATTGAGCGCATTGTCTATCTCAATAATGTCAATTAAGTAAGCAACAGCAAGAAGGACGAATTGATTCGTCCTTTTTTTATTGGCATGCTTAGCACAGCGATGGTTTTAAGATAAATATTATGCGAATTACATTGATTGGAGCAGGTCGTGTTGCAACCCATTTGGCCAAAGTATTGCAGTTGCAGCATCAGGTTGTACAAATCTTTAGTCGGAATCTACAACATGCTCAGACCCTTGCAGACCAAGTCAATGCCCAAGCAATTGACGATGTGCAACAGTTGGATACGCAAACCGATTTGGTGATTATTGCAGTCAGTGATCAGGCGATTCGCAACGTGATTGATTCGATTGCGCCCCATCTCGCTGAAAATCTGATTGTACATACTTCGGGAAGTACTGCTTTATCGATACTGGAACAAAGACATCCACGCGTGGGTGTGTTCTATCCTCTGCAAACCTTTAGTATGGAAAGGGATGTGAATTGGGCAGATACCCCTTTATTTGTGGAGGCAGTACAGCAACAGGACTTAACCTTATTAACCGAATTAGCCAACAGTTTAAGCCAACGTGTCTACCAATATAGTTCTACACAACGTTTGACCTTGCATTTAGCGGCGGTATTTGCTTGCAATTTTAGTAATTATTGTTATGACATGGCGAAGCAGATCGTTGATGCAGAGCAGGTTGATTTTAGTTTGCTCTACCCACTGATTTTAGAGACCGCAAATAAAGCCACAGCCAATAATCCCAAGGATATGCAGACAGGCCCTGCGATGCGAGGCGACCAAAATATATTAAGTATGCATAGCCAATTATTAGCAGATTCTAATCGGCCAGACTTGCAGAATATCTATGGTCTTATCAGTGAATCTATTTTAAAACGCCATCATTAAATCGATTTAACAATAATTATACAAAATAGACAAATCAGTCTGTTTTGTATACCATGCCTAAAATTTGATTTAATTTTATATAAAAAGATGTTGGTTAATATATTTCAAGCTTTAGACAATTTAGGTTTGACTGCACAAAAACGTGCAATTCATATTCAATTTTCCAATCAAAATTTAAATACTCAAGTCTTCCTACAACGTATTGATGGTCAGCATCAACTGAATGATGGATTTAAGGCAGAACTGATTTGCCTATCGACCAATGCGACCATTCCCCTGAAACAGTTCATCGGCAGCCAAGCAGCAATTGATAGCGTCACTGATCAAGGTCAACTCACCCGTGTCACAGGGATTATTACTCAAGCCTTACAAGGACAATCAGACGGCAGCCTCACTGTCTATAAACTGACTTTAGAAGATCCAACTGCACTGTGGAAACAACGCCGCAACAGCCGCGTGTTTATGAACAAGAGCGTGCGTGATGTGGTGGAAATTATCTTCAAAGAGTGGCAACAAAAAAGTCCCTTATTTGCATCAAGCTTAACGCTTGATTTAAGTGGACTGAGCCAAGATTACGATGTTCGTCCCTTTATCATGCAACATTCGGAAGTTGATTACGACTTCCTGACGCGTTTGCTACGGAGCGAATCGATTAACTGGCTCATTGATGAAGCTGAACGAACCGTCGCGCAAAGCAGTGCCGCGATTCAGCCGCAAAAACTACGTCTGATTGATGACAATAGCCAATACCAAGCACTCGATCGTCGTCAGATTCGTTACCACCGTAGTAGTGCCACTGAACAATATGACAGCATGACCAGTCTGGTCGGGCAACGCTCTCTACAGCCGAGCAGTGTGCATGTACAACGCTGGCAAGCCGATGCACTGGAACAAGAAGATGGTGCAGGCAGTGTACAAAGTACCCATAAACACAGTGAACAATATGACAATGCCAGCCTAGGACTAGAGCAGGCATGGCACTTTTCACCTGCATGGATGCAAGACCTGAATGGGGAAGATGGCGCAACCCCATCGGGCAATGCTCAAATTGAAAAGCTGAATCGGAACTTGGGTCAATACTACGACTTACAATCCAAACAATTTACAGCCCATACTACCGTGCGCGATACCCATGTCGGTTACTGGTTTGAATTGGCTGAACACCCTGAAATTGATCAGCATGATGGCAGTGATAAAGAATTCCTGATTACAGGCAAAAACTTCTATAACCAAAACAACTTGCCTAAAGATCTACATCAACAGATCAATCAATTATTAGCACAAAGCAACTGGCAACCGACTCAATCTAATAATGAAGAACGCCAAGCCAACCAGCTGATTCTGCAACGCCGAAATATCAAAACTGTTCCTGAATTTAATCCCTTACAACACCGTCCAACAGCTTCACCACAACGTGCCAAAGTGGTTGGGCCAAGCGGTGAAGAAATCTATGTAGATGAATGGGGACGAATTAAAGTCCGCTTCCTATTTACTCGCAATGACGATCACAGCCACGATGGTGGTGCGGGTGCCAATGACAACGACACCGATTCGGCTTGGGTGGATGTACTGACGCCTTGGGCTGGTGAAGGCTATGGTGCACGCTTCTTGCCACGTATTGATGAAATCGTAGTCATCGACTTCTTTGATGGCAATATCGACCGTCCCTTTGTAGTGGGAAGAATTCATGAAGGCCATCGTAGCCCAACCAAATTCGACCATGCAGGCAAGCTGCCTGACACCAAGAAACTGGCAGGAATTAAGTCCAAAGAATATCAGGGCGAAGGTTTTAACCAACTACGCTTTGATGACACCACAGGTCAGATCAGTGCTCAGTTGCAAAGCAGCCATGCTGCTAGCCAACTCAACCTTGGCAAGCTGAGTCACCCTAAAGCAACAGCAGAAAGTGAAGATCGCGGTGAAGGTTTTGAGCTGCGCACCGACCAGTGGGGTGCAGTACGTGCAGGTGAAGGTCTTCTCGTTTCCACGCATAAACAGGATCAAGCCCAAGGCGAACATCTGGATGCCCAAGTTGCTAAACAGCAACTCGAAGGCAATCAAAACAATGCCAAAGCCTTAAGTGAAGTTGCGAAGAATCAGCAGACCGATGAAATAGAATCGCTGGATCAGTTGAAAGCTTTTGCAGAAGAAATTGAATCTGATATTGCCAAGTTTAATAAAGCGATGCTGTTACTGAGCTCACCTGAGGGGATTGCTCTGAGTACCAATGAAGATATTCATTTATCGGCAGATGGACAGATCAATCAGTTTGCAGGCGACAGTATCAATCTAAGTACGCAAAAGAACATGATTAGTCATGCTCAAGACAGAATCAGCCTCTTTGCCGCACAGAATGGGATTAAACAGGTGGCGGCCAAAGGCAAGTATGAGGTGCAGGCACAGTCGGATGGAATAGATTTACTTGCTAAGCAAGGGATTCAAATCATTTCGACTGAAGATCGTATTGAGATTACCAGTCCGAAAGAGATTGTGATTACTTCGGGTGGTTCTCAAATTAAGCTGGATGGTTCGGGTATTTTTCCAATCACAGGCGGCAAGTTTGAGGTGAAGGCGGGGCAGCATTTGTTTATGGGCGGGCAAACTGCACAAATGAAAACAGTAGAATTAAAGTCATTAGATTGTGATATTCAAGCTCAAAATGCAGCAGAAAATGGATCTCCGCTGATAAAGGTTAGTTAATTGATATGGATGATATACCAAAAAACTTTGTTACTAAAATTGATGCGCCTGAGTCCATTATTTTTGAAGCGAATTATATTATTTTTGATGCTTCACTATGGGGCAGTGCACATTCAATATTAAAAGACCTAAACGTCGAACACCATTTTATTGGTTTAAATGTTTTTAGACGCCCAGAACTCACTCCCACATTGATAGATTTAAAGAATCTTTCCAATGAGAAAAAAGAACAACTATGGAACTTAGTTGGTAAAAAAACTCACACCAATGCTTTTAGTGGCTTTGATCAAATGAGCATGTTTCAAACCTATCTTTATTCAGATAAACAAATTGAAGAGATCAAAGATTTTTTAGCTGAGTTAATGGTTTATAAAAGAAAATCAGAAAAATTTGTATTTAGATTTTATGATCCAAGAGTTGCAATTCATCTCTCCCAGTTGAGTGCTTTGTTGAATATGTCAATTTATAAGAAATTACAAGATGATATTTCTAAATGGGTGGTTTCAATAAATCATCAATATTTTGAAGTCAATAAACAAAAAGTCGAAGCACCAGTTATAAATTTTGATGAGATTGACCTGATTAATTCAAAAATTAGAAGTGAATTAACCACAGACTACGATGACCTTGGAAATGAAATTTCTAAAGATTTTAACCAAAATATGAATGAACTAATTAATTTTATATATAAAGAAAAGTTAAGTGAGAAAGAAAATGGCGAGTAATAAAGGTTGTAATGTATGTGATAAACAGGGACTACCTATATTTGTGAGTCGTTTTGGATTTAGCTCAAATGTTTCTAATATAAAACCCTCTATTACAATTCCTAAAAACTACCCTAAATTATCTAGTAGTGGGATGACTTACGAAGTAACGCCAATTCGAAAAACGGGATATATTTATGTCTTTGATGAGTTGGATAACAGTTTTTATTATTTTGTGAAAGATCAATTTGGCACATTTGCAAAAAAAACAATTGGTACTTTTCTTAATGTAGAAACAACAACAAAGATGCATGAACCTTGCAAAAAAGAAATGCGGAAACTAATGAATGGGATGCTTATTACGATTCCGAAGGCGAATGTGTCTAGAAAAATTTGGTTAGCGTACAGCGCTCATTTATGGACTAGTCGGATCATACAGCTTCATAAAAAACCAGCATATAGAGCGGCTCATATGAGCCCCGTTATTGTCGGGCAAAGCAAGGGTGAATTTCACTGTCCAATTACAGAGTTGTCTAAAGTTAAAAATACGAATTTTAACAGCACTGTTACTCAATCGTTGATTAATGAAAGTGAACGGCTTGCTAAAGGCAAGGGCATTATTGTTGCTTTGCATGATCCAGTGGCATTAATGGTTGATATTCAAGTCGCCATTGAAGAAAAAGGGGCGAAGTTTGTAAATCAGGATGATGTAAAAAGAGCATTTTTTTCTGATGTGACATTATCCGCTTTACAAGCAGGGATTCCGCAGAGTCTCACCAAACAATCGATTGAAAATCGTGAATCAGAATTAAAAAGTATGCAGCAATTACGACTCCAACGGCAAGCTCGGTTTGGTTTTGATCCTGCACAAATGACCGAAAAAAAATTTGATGAACAACGGCAAAAAGAACTACGAGGAAATATTGAAAGTGAGTGGGCTAAATATGCAAAAAAGTTTAGTGCTACTCAAAGAACAGCGAAAATTACAGAAATAAAAAACAATCAAATGGCGTATGACAAAAGCCATATTTATCCTTTGGCGATTATGATAAAGCTATGGATAAACTTTGAAAGAACAATTTCATATTTTAAGTATCAATTTGATTCTAAAAATATTGACAGTGGTGTGTGTTATGCGCATGAAGCAACGCTAGCATTGGGGGGAAGCTGTGCTTTAGATCCTGTGAGAATTGAACTTGCAAAAAAACTCAGAGCACAAAAGTTTAGCGATGACAATTTTGTTTTAAATGCTTTGGCACTTAATTTTGATGTGGTTAAAAGCAAGATTATTGATAGTTTTTCAAAGTTAAAACCTGCTGTAGAAAATCCATTTAGAGATATTCCTTGGGATGCTCTATTTAGTGCATTTTCAGATAGTTTAGAAAAAAATGTTTCAAATACCACAGGAATCCATTTAGATAAACTGGGTGCAACCATTGCCTTAACATTTGGTCCTTTGTTTAATATGCTCTGCCAAGGTCTATTAAAGGCAACTCAAGGCGGGATTGCTGTACTGAGTATGGCAATGATGTATAACTTAAAACTTCGTGTATTAGATGTACGTGGGGTTCGAACCAAAAAAATGGCACGTGCAGTCGCAGGCCGAATGATTTCTTTAAGTCTACAACAAGGCGGAAGTTCAGCTGCATATTTACAACGACATCGAGCAGCATTAGAAGTCCAGTTAAAGTATAGAATAGATGATTTGGTCAACGAAACTGGATTAAGCAAAGCACAAATAAAAAGAGAGTTGGTTGTTGTTGAAAGTATTTTTAAAAAAGGTGTCAGTGTTTCAGATTTTGCAAAGAGTTTAGAGTCAGAAACATCTATTCAAAAATGGAATGATGACTGGAAAAACACCATGCAGACTAGAGTTAGTGGTGTTGGTGCGAGTGTAAAGTCCTCTTTTGCAATTGGTTCGTCAGCACTGGTTGGCGCATTTCAAGGCTGGGTATTGACCAAGTTGTATGACGACGCTTTTGGTGATACCACGATGAAAAATGATGAAACTGAAAATATGATTCGTTTTGGTCTTGGTGTTTCCGCTGTCGGTGCGGCAATTGCAACCACGATAGAAAAAAGTTTGGGTGTGTATCGAACACCAAATACCAACATAATTAGTTTACAAAGAAATGTAGGCCTCGTTGCTAGACTGTTAGGAGGTATTGCTGGTTTTGGGGTAGCGATTATAGATGGTTATGCAGGCTATAATGCCTATCAGGAAGGCAATAGGAGTTTATCTTATTTATATGGGGCAAATATGATTATTGGCTCAAGCTTAGCCGTCCTTGCTATTAGTAGTTTAAGTATCCCAATGCTTGGTTGGATTATTGCCATTGGTGCAGGTCTAATGATCTTGATTTCAATCGGTATTTCTAAACTGAAAGACAATGCACTACAAGATTGGGTTGAGCGTTGTAGTTTTGGTACATTATCAAAAGAAAGATATGGTACTTATAATCTGATGCAAAGTGAGTTTGAAAAAGCCATGAAAGCAATTGCTAAATAATTAGAGTAAATTAAGTATGCTACGTGTTAGTTACCAAGGTGTAATGGTTCCATATAACAATTATGTGGGAAAAAAATTCGATGAAATTGAAGAGAAAATAGAGCTAGATCAAAAGCAGAATACAGGTGTGGAACCTGTAGATGCAGATATCACTATTCAATTTAACTCGACCTATTTAGAAGTATTAGATAAGGCTTATAATTTAAGAGGTGGGGTTAACTTTTTTTCAATTGGATTGTCTATATTTTGTATGTTCGGAATTGCTTTAATGATTGCAGTTATACAAATAGATGGATTTGAACTAATTGATATTTTTGGTTTGTTATTAATTTCATGTTTTTCTGCTTTGTTATTTTTTTTATATAAAAAAATATTGAAGAATGATTTATTTGGTTACACACATTATCCGATTCGGTTTAACCGAAAAAATAGAAAAGTCTATGTCTTTAAAACTAAAGATGATATCCGCATATTTGACTGGGATCATCTTAAAGTTGCATTTACACGTATAGATACTGGGAGTTCTCGTAAGCGTGACTATGATATCCGTCTATCTCAACTTTCAGAAGATGGAACAATTGAGGATGCATTTAGTCTCTCTTATACAAATTTTGCAGAAACGATTGAATATACAGAAGCAGATGGTTATCAGTTTTCTTTTGGCGGCGAAGCTGCGCAATTTGCATCAAATTGGGAATATATTCGTTGTTATATGGAAGAGGATATCGAAGAAAGTTATAAAGCGGTAAGGAAATTGATTCCATTAGATAAAAAAAGAGAAAGCCTGCTACAAAGCATGAAGATGGCTTGGTATTTTAGTCCTAAAGACTATAGCTTTAAAGAAATAGAAACACCTCAAGGGACACGTTATTTCCTTGATATTCAAAAAACATATAGCGATGCATTTCTTTCTAATTTATTTAAAGGCCTATTTTTCTTTATTGTAATGATTTGTTTTATTGGCCGTCCGTTTGTGATGCATATAGCCAAAAGACCCAAATGGACTAAACAGGTTGAAGATGCGTGTGTAGTTGATACTAATGATCCATATAATTATGAAAAGCATCCAAATCAGGGGCATCCGAAAGCTAAGGAAACAGCTTTAGGAATAATCGTTAAAACCATCACCTTCTTTTTATGCTATTTCAGTATTTATGGTTTTTTATGGATATTTGATAAGGTTGCTGAAGTTAAAGGGAATGATTTACCCATTCGTTTTTCAGACTATTTAGCTTTTTGGAATTGGTTTTAAAAAGGGCTCTGCTTTTAATCATAGTAGCCATTTCTTATTATTCTTTGAAAATTCCCTCCTTTGATTAAGGAGGGATAAAACTGAATTGATCAATGTTGGCTTGTTTTAGACCAGATGAAAATGGAAACCACCTGATGCAAAAATACAGTATAAAATAGGTGTTATATGATTCAGGCGAATTATCAAGGTGTAATTATTCCGTATAGAAATTATATCGGGAAGAAATTCAATGAAATCGAAGAAAAAATAGAACTGGATCAAAAGCAGAGTACAGGGGTGGAACCTGTAGATGCAGATATCACCATTCAATTTAACTCAACTTATTTAGAGGTGCTAGACAAAGCCTATAATTGGAGAGGTGGGGTTAATTTCTTTTCTATTGGTCTATCGATTCTTTTTATATTGATGATCGTGTTAATGTTTTTTGTTATTGCTTTAGATGGATTTGAGCTGATTGATATTTTTGGTTTAATTTTGATTGCTGCTTTTTCTGGGCTTTTATTTTTTATATATAAAATATTATTAAAAAAAGATCTGTTTGGTTATACCCATTATCCGATTCGATTTAACCGAAAAAATAGAAAAGTTTATGTTTTTAAAACTAAAGATGATATTCGAGTATTTGATTGGGATTACCTTAAAGTGGCTTTTACACGTATTGATACAGGTAATCGTCGTAAACCTGAATATGACATCCGCTTTTCTAAAATCGCAGAGGATGGAACTATTGAGGATGCATTTTGTCTTCCTTTTGTAAAATTTGCACATACAATTGAGTATACAGAAGAAGATGGTTATCAATTTTCTTTGGATGCAGAAGCATTATGGTTTGCATCAAACTGGGAATATATTCGTTGTTATATGGAAGACGGTGTTGAGGAAAGTTATAAAGCAGTAAGGAAGTTGATTCCATTAGATAAGAAAAGAGAAAGCTTGCTACAAAGTATGAAAATGGCTTGGTATTTTACCGCTAAAGTATATAGCTTTAAAGAAACTAAAACCGCTCAAGGAACACGTTATATTGTTGATGTGCAAAAAACATACAATGAAACTGTTCTTGCTTTATTGGTGAACGGTATTGGTTTTTTTATTATCTTAATCTTTTTTATTGGCCGTCCATTTGTGATGCATATAGCCAAAAGACCCAAATGGTCTAAACAGGTTGAAGATGCGTGTGTAGTTGATACTAATGATCCATATAATTATGAAAAGCATCCAAATCAGGGGCATCCGAAAGCTAAGGAAACAGCTTTAGGAATAATCGTTAAAACCATCACCTTCTTTTTATGTTATTTCAGTATTTATGGTTTTTTATGGATATTTGATAAGGTTGCTGAAGTTAAAGGGAATGATTTACCCATTCGTTTTTCAGACTATTTAGCTTTTTGGAATTGGTTTTAAAAAAGATTCTGCTTTTAGTCATACTAGCCATTTTAAATTAGGCTGGTGCAGGATTTTTAAAGGTGTTTTTTTAATGTCGATAAAAATATCAGAATTTGATTATCAATATTTTGTGAAAAACCATTTTGTATTGAACTTCGCTCTAGGTGTACTTGCTTTTCTGAGTTTTATTACAATTTTTGATTTAAGTACATATTTTCTAAAATTTTTATTTATTTCTTCTTGTCTACTTTACTTCTTTTTTTGTATTTTTCTTTATAGACGTGCTAAGGCTAAACCTGATGCACTTTTATATGCGCAGCATCGTTTGCTTGGGGGATATTTGACCTCTTTCTCTTTTCTGTTGGTCACGCTTTCAGTTTCACTGAATGTTGGTGAAATATATTTTTGGAGCTATATCGTACTTTATATCTTATTTAATATCCTTATTCGATTTGAAATGAGTGCTATGCTAGATAGCAAGCAATATCTAAATGAGTTTACTAAAGGTCTTAACAAAAAAGAGGAAGTTGATTTATATGGTTTTATATTTTTATTGACTAGGTATGAGTGTAAGATAAATGGGTGGTTGATATTTTTCGGATTTATTTTAATTCAAATGGTCTGGATTGCTGTTCTGAAAGAGATATTAAAAATTTCAGCTCCTTATGAATTCTATATCATGCCAGGTATTTTTTTCTTTATCTCCAGTTTTACCTTATACAATATAGGCTTAAAGATGTATTTACCTTATAGTGTTCTGAAAGAGGAAGTGCAATAGAAGCATTATTTAAATTTAAATCTAATAAAAAAGCCACTAAAAATGAGTGGCTTCCTTCGAAAACTAAATCAGCTTATTTAATTTTCTTAAAGATAAAATCATTAATCTTATGACCAGATTCAAGACCACGACGCTCAAATTTAGTCACTGGACGCCATTCTGGGCGAGGGTAGCTATTGCCTTTACCTGCCAAGTTTTCCATATCTGGACGGTTATCTAGGATATCAAGCATCCACTCTGCATACGGTTCCCAGTCAGTTGCTGAATGGAAGGTACCACCAAGCTCTAACTTCTGTTCAACCAGTTGCATACGCTCATGAATCACAAAGCGGCGTTTAAAATGACGTTTCTTCTGCCAAGGATCTGGGAAGTAAAGCTGTACGCAGTTAATGCTGTTGTCTGGCATTTCACGTAACACTTGGATTGCATCGGCATCCAGTACAAACAGGTTCTTTAAGCCTGCCATACCTGCTTCATAGACACATTGTGCGATGCCAGGTACGTGAACTTCGATTCCAACAAAGTTACGTTCTGGATTAGCTTTCGCCATTAACACCAAAGAGCGACCCATACCAAAACCGATTTCAACCGTTAATGGACGCTCAGGATGTTCAAAGTGTTGACGTAAATCACCAACAGGATATTCCAAAATTAAATCACGATAATCTTCTAAAGCAGTACGTTGTGAAGTATTGAGCGGAGCTGAACGACGCATAAACGTCACAATTTCACGGTGCTCAGGCAAATTGTCGAGTTCCGTAATTTGCGTTTCTAACTGATCGTTTGACATGATTCTGGAGATATAAATATAGAAATGCCGTATTTTAAGTGTTCAGGTGGTCAAGTCAAACTTTAAGTGATTTTATTTAGCCAGTCATTTTTGAAATTGCTTAAAATTTGTCAAAAAAGCTTCATGTAGCTGTCACAGAAATTGCATAGCCTAATTACAATTTTAACACTAAGTAAAAAACGATGAACAATTTTAAATACCATTCGATCGCCATTTGCCTAGGTTTATTAGGCGCATCTTCAATCTTTTCTGCTGCGCATGCACAATTGATGTTTAGCCAATATGTCGATGGCAGCAGCAATAAAAAGGGACTGGAAATCTATAACCCCGATGCCACAACAGTGAATTTAGCCGATTATGAAATTCAGCAATTCAATAATGGTGGCACAGTTAAAACCGCGGCTTTTCCTTTACAAGGTAGCTTGGCCAGTAAACAAAAATTCCTGATTGGTCGTTCAGAATTACAGGCGCAGTTGGGCGATAAAGTTAATCAAGTTGCGGGATTATCTTTTAATGGTGATGATGCGATTGTGTTGCTTTATCGCGGTACGCCCGTAGATCGTTTTGGTCGTATTGGTGAGCGTCCAACGGCAGGTTGGGGTACAACGGTATTCAGTACTGCGAATAGCTTTAAACGCATTCAAACAGACAATCCTGTAGTGAGTGTTGATCCGACTAGTCCATTTGACCTCGACCAATCTTGGCAGGCATGGACAGATCGAAATGATTTTTCGAATTTAAGCGGTTCAACCACCACACCGCCTGTTGATGCCGTCAGCTGTAGCAGTAGTGATACACCGATTGCCAGTTTAGCCGAGTCGACTCAGAATCAAAACTATACCATTCGTGGTGTAATCACAGCGGATTATCGCTATAGCAATGGTTTCTCAGGTTTCTATGTGCAAACACCTGATAGCAAAGCCACGCCAAATGTCAGTAATGCGATTTTTGTTTATATTCCTGCAAGCAGTGCAGTCAAAGGTGGACAAATTGGTGATGAAGTCATCCTGCGTGGTCGTTTAACCAGTTATCAAAACCAACTTCAATTGGATCAGTTGCAGCAGGATATTAAGACCTGTAACCAGAACATGGCATCGCTGATCCAACCACTGGACTTGAACTTGCCATTTAGCAGTTTGACCGATACAGCAGGGAATTCACCTAAGCGTTACCAAGGGATGTTGGTGAAATTACCGCAAACGTTGACGGTAAGTGAAAACTATAATTTTGGTCGTTATGGCGAACTTTCTCTAAGCCTTGGTCGCTTATTTATTCCGACCAATCTTTATCCTGCACTTTCAAATGAAGCCAAGGCTTTAGCACAACAAAATTTACTTTCTAAGATTATCTTTGATGATGGCTATAACAATCAAAACCGTGCACCGTGGTTGCCACAAAACTTTAGTGCGTTGAATACGCTACGTTCGGGCTATCAGTTAAAGAACGCACAAGGTATTTTAGAATATCGTTTTAATGCTTGGCGTGTACAACCGATTGCAGGGGCAAATTTGCCAGAAGTAGTGACTACGACCAATCCGCGTCCAACAATTACTGCTAAACAAAGCAAACATATTCGTGCTGCGGCATTTAACGTGCTGAACTATGACAATGGCAAGAATGGTTTCCCAACGGAACGTGGTGCCAACAGTCAGGCTGAATTTGATAAGCAACATGCCAAAATCGTCAATGCATTAAAATCAATCGATGCAGATGTGTATGGTTTGATGGAAATTGCCAATAATGGTTATGGCAGTGATAGTGCAGTTGCTAACTTGACTAAAGCTTTAGGGCCAGACTGGAAATATGTGATTCCAGAAGGACTCAATCAGCTCGGTACTGATGTGATTGCGGTTGCCATTATCTATAACAGTAAACGTGTTCAGCCAGTGAATAAGCCTGCGGTATTGGATTTAGGGGATAAAAGCCGTTCGACCATCGCACAATCCTTCAAACCTGTACAGGGCGGACAAATCTTTACAGTGATTCCAAATCATCTTAAATCGAAGAGCTGTCGAGGTGTCGATGAAAACTCTCTGGATGCAGATCAACGCGATGGTCAGGGCTGCTGGAACCCGACCCGAGTGAAAGCGGTTGAGCAACTCACCCAATGGATTGCCAAGAATCCAACCCAAGTGAAGAATCCGAATATCTTACTGTTAGGTGATATGAACAGTTATGCCAAAGAAGATCCAATCTTAAGTTTTGAGAAAGCCAACTATAAAGTTTTGCTCAATGACAGCAAAGTCGGTGAGGGTAATAAAGGTTATAGCTATGTCTTTGGTGTGGCGAGTGATGCAGATGGTTATGGTGGTGCAGGTAACCTTGATCATGCCATTGCCGATGCCAATTTGTATAAACGTGTAATCAAGACTTTTGCATGGCATATCAATGCCGATGAACCAACAGTATTGGACTATAACGAAGAATATAAAACCGATGAGCAAAAGGCCTTGTTCTTCTCGGCAGATGCTTATCGTTCTTCAGACCATGACCCTGTAATTGTGGATTTGGATATGAAAAGCTCGGATTCTCAACTTGAGCCCAATAATCCGAAGAATATCATCGTTGAATTTTTAAACTCATTATTTGAATGGTTAGGCAAACTTTTTGGTCGAGCGTAATCTTGATTTCCGTGACATTGTTTGGTTTGTTTTTTCATAAATTAATCAATCGTCACGGAATATAACTTGCAAGGCAGAAAAAAATTCATTAATAGTAGTGGTGTAGATGTTCTTAGCATGAAAGCTATTATAAATTTTGGTTATTTCTGTTCTCGAGTTTCGTAGGAACGTTCTAGGGCATAAGTTGTTAGATAACAAGGATCAATTATGAAGTTGTATTATTCACCTGGTGCATGCTCATTGGCAGCCCATATTATTTTAAATGAAATAAATGTCGATTTTGATTTAGAACGAGTTGATCTAAAAACACATAAAACTTCAAAAGGTGCAGATTATTACGAGATTAATCCAAAAGGCTATGTACCTGCTTTGGAAATTAATCCAGGTCTAATTTTAACTGAGAATGTGGCAATTTTGCCGTTTTTAGCACAGCATGATCCAAAACAGGATTTAATCCCACCATCGGGGATGGGGCGTGCCAAAGTCCTAGAGTGGTTAGGCTATTTGAACTCAGAATTGCATGATGCCTATTCAGTATTCTTTAGCGGTAAACTCACTGATGATGAGAAAACCAAAGCATATGCAGAAGTTGATCGTTTGCTTAAATATATCGACAACTATTTAGCTGAATCGGATTGTGATTATTTGGTCGATGATAACTTTGGTCCTGCGGATGCCTATTTATTTGTTCTTACCAACTGGTCAAATCACATTGAGCATGACTTAACGCCTTATATCAATATTATTGCATTGCGTAATAAAGTGGCTGAACGTCAGTCTGTACAAATTGCAATGCGCGATGAAGGTTTATTAAGTTAATTCAGACCAATAAAAAAGCCTCTGTAAACAGAGGCTTTTTTATTTCAACTCAATTATTGTTGAGCTTTTTCTTTCACATCAGCAGCAGTTGATTCTACAGCGCCTGCAACTTTAGCTGTTGCATCACGTGCCGCAGCCTCAGTTTTAGCAGCAGCTTCAGCCGTTGCAGTTGCAGTGTGATCAGCAGCAGCATCAATTTGATCACCAGCAGTATCTACAGCAGTTGCAACATTGCTCGCAGCTGCATCAGCCGCATTTTGAACGTCTGCACCAGCTTGATCAGCAGCATGTTCTAAATGCTCACCCGTGGTTGCACCAGTTTCAGGTGCTTTATCTTTATTACAGCCTACAAGCGCAACAGTAGCAGCAAGACCTAATGCAACAAGTAATTTATTCATTGTCTATTTCCTTTTCTTTGTGGCATCCAATTGGATATGGATACCGAAAATATAAACATAAACTTGATGAATAATAAAGTTGAAAATTTGTTGATAACTTGTAAAAAACACGCACTTACATCGGAAAATGTAAGTGCGTGCACATGTTCTGAGTAGACTTATACGCCAGAACGGATCATATAATCAAAGGCAGACAGTGATGCTTTCGCACCTTCACCTGTGGCAATGATGATTTGCTTGTACGGCACGGTAGTACAGTCACCTGCGGCAAAGACACCTTTGACATTGGTTTCGTTGCGATCATTAATCACGATCTCACCACGGTTACTCAACTCAACCGCACTGTTCTTTAAGAAATCTGTGTTTGGTAATAAACCAATCTGTACGAAGATCCCTGCAAGTTCAACTGTGTGTTCAACATCAGTGGCACGGTCTTTGTATTTCAATGCCGTTACTTGTGCACCATCACCAACCACTTCAGTACTGAGTGCATTCAAGATTACCGTGGTATTTGGCAAGCTATTTAACTTGTCCTGCAATACTTGGTCCGCACGAAGTTTGGTATCAAATTCAACCAAAGTCACATGCTCAACAATCCCTGCAAGGTCAATCGCTGCTTCAACACCAGAGTTACCACCACCAATCACGGCAACACGTTTGCCTTTGAATAATGGACCATCACAGTGTGGGCAGTATGCGACACCACGAGTACGGTATTCAGCTTCACCCGGTACATTCATCTCTCTCCAACGTGCACCTGTAGACAGGATGATAGTTTTCGATTCAAGCTTGGCACCATTCTCTAGTTCAACCTCAACTAGACCATTGGCAGTTTGATCTGCACCAGTGATCTTGCTGACACGTTGCAAGTTCATGATATCGACACCGTATTCACGGACATGTGCTTCCATGTCTTGAGCGAACTGAGGACCCACAGTTTTTTGTACTGTGGTGAAGTTCTCAATGTCCATGGTATCCATCACTTGACCGCCAAAACGTTCAGCCACGATACCCGTTTTGATGCCTTTACGTGCTGCATAGATCGCCGCTGTACCACCTGCAGGCCCACCACCAATCACCAATACATCAAATGCATCTTTGGCATTGATTGCGGCTGCATCTTTCTCAGCTGAATTGCTATCCAACTTGGCAACGATTTCTTCCAAGGTCATACGGCCTTGACCAATATGCTGATTGTCTTGGAACACCATTGGCACAGCCAAGATTTTGCGTTCTTCAACTTCGTCTTTGAAGAAGGCACCATCAATCATGGTTGCCGTGGTATTTGGATTGTTAATCGCAATCAAGTTGAGTGCTTGAACCACATCCGGACAGTTATGGCAGCTAAGCGATACAAACACATCAAAGTTGGCAGTCAAGTTTAAGCCTTTGATCTGAGTGAGTACTTCATCAGAGACTTTAGGCGCATAACCTGATACTTGTAATAATGCCAAGATCAAAGAAGTAAACTCATGTCCCATCGGTAAGCCAGCAAAGAACACACGTGGTTGTTCACCAGCTTTGGCCACACCGAAACTAGGACGGCGAGCGTTTGAACCGTCAAAACGCGCCGTAACTTGGTCAGAAAGTTCAGCAATTTCAGTCACGAGTTCTTTAATTTTTTCTGCTTTGTCGGAGTCATCTAAAGCAGCAACCAACTCGATTGGACTTTCTAAACGTTCTAAGTAAGCTTTTAATTGAGTTTTAATATTTTGATCTAACATGTATTTCTCCAAACGCTAAGACTTTTAAATCAGCTAAATTCATTCAATGAGGCTATAGTACGCAAAAGTACTGAATAGGTAAAACAGTATGTTTTTATGAGTTTGATCGGTTTTTTGAATTTTTAATAAATTTACTATTTTTTGAACATTTCTTTCACAAAAAATTTGAGTACAATCAAAGTTGTTATATAACTGCAATCATTTCGTGGCATAAATAAAGGGTAAGTAATATGACCTTACAACGTGGCATTTATCAACACTATAAAGGTCAGCTGTATCAAGTGTTTAATGTGGCTCGTCATAGTGAAACCGAAGAGGAATTGGTGGTCTATCAATGCTTATATGGTGATTACTCAATGTGGGTACGTCCATTGGCAATGTTTAGCGAAACCGTTCAGCTCGATGATGGTCAAATTCTGCCACGCTTTAAACTAATACAAACGACTTAAATTCAATACACTTTGCATAAGCGTAGTTGGGGGATCAGATATGACCAGCACTGTATTTTTAAAACGTATCTCTGATTTATATGATGAGTTTAAACAACATGATGCTCGACAGTCTGATCGTTTAAGACGCTACCGAAATATTGAAGCTGAGTCAGCTAAGCTACTTGCGATGTTGGTTCGTACTCAACGATCAAAACGGATTCTAGAAATTGGGACATCTACAGGCTATTCAACACTTTGGTTGGCAGAAGCAGGTAAAAGCGTTGGTGGGGTTGTACAAACCCTAGAAATTAATGCCTTTCGCAGTGCGCAAGCAAAAAAATATGCTGAAGAATTTGGCTTAGAGCCGTTTATTGATTTTTGGGTGGGGGATGCTGCTGATTATCTGGCCCAAGCGACTGAACCTTATGATTTGATCTTACTTGATGCTGAACGTGGTAGTTATGTGAGCTACTGGCAAGACTTAAAGCGTTTATTGCAGTCTTCGGGAAGTACTTTAATTGTTGATAATGTGATTTCTCACGCCGCAGAGGTGAAAGAATTCCTCGAACTAATTAAAGATGATGAAGATTACATGAGCACCATTCTGCCGATTGGTGCAGGTTTATGTATGGTGGTGTTGAAGTGAATTGATTTTACTTTGATGGTGTAGTCGATATGCTTGAGGGCTACAGCCAATCACTTTATTAAATGCACGGGTGAAATTGGCAGGATTAGAATAACCCAGTTCATAGGCAATATGGGTAATGGTAAAGCTAGAATTTTCTAATAACTCAATCGCACGCTCAGTGCTGATCTGCTGCTTTAACGCTTGAAATTCCACACCTTGTTGCTGCAAATAGCGTTGCAAGGTTTTAGTGGAAATATTTAAGACTTTGGCACATTCCATGAGGGTTGGGACTTGATTGGCTTGTCGTAACATCATGCTGACCCATTCCACAATTTCGCCTTGATGATAGATCTTCTGGATTTGTTCCTGACAGCGTTGTTCAACTATTTTTAAACTATGTGCATCTGCCAAAGGTAAGGGGAGTGCTAATTGCTGCTGATCAATCACCACGCGGATACCTGAAAGCCAAGTATAGTTAAAGTGGAAATTGGCTTTTACTAAGGTTAAATAACGTTCTTGATAGCTTGGCTCTGGAACACTCAAATAGACTTGATAACGTTGTAATTGCTGACCTGCCAACTCTAATAGGCTGTAGTAGAACGCTACGGCAATCGCTTCAATATGAAAGGCCAAACATTGCTTATTCATCTGCAAAATTGGTTCAAATAATAGTTCAACTTTTTGTGAGCCTGTTGGAAACTGAATGCTGAGCTTAAAACTTGGCATAATCAGTCTAAAATATTGTGCAATCAGCCTAAGTGCATGTTCCAGATTAGGACTGGTCATGAGTGCATAACCGACGAGACTATGTGAGCTGAGCTTTATATTTTTACCCAGTTCAAAGGCCAAGTCTTGGGTATTGGGCAGACTTAAACCAATCTCAATGAATTGTTCAATTTGCCGAATCGATAATAATTCTGTTTTTGCCAGTTCTCGCTGCACAGCTATCAACAAATCATTATCGTATTGATGCGTACCGATTAAAATTTCAATCAGTCGTAAATAATAACGTGATGGAATAACTGGGATCTGCTGCTTTTGCACAAGAAAAACTCAGTAAAGTCTTAAAATGATAATAGCAAGTCTTAAAATGATAATATAGAGGACCGGTGAAGGGGCACAATCAATTCAAGCAAAACATTTTGTGTTTGATTGAGGAATTTCTAATGAATATGCATACTCAACTGGATGTCGAGCAAGCGACAACAACATTTAAGGATAAGAAACGTCATTTATGGCTATTAGGTTTGGCTGTACCGACCATTGCAATGGGTGGTTTGGCGGGCTATCAATTTGGCCCTAAAAAAACGAAAAAGTTCTTCGCTTCATTTGGGCCATTATTTATTCATGGCGTTATTCCAACATTAGATAAATTGATTGGTGAAGACACCGAAAACCCGCCATTAGATGCAATCGCGGATTTAGAAGCCGATCCGTATTACGCTCGAATTGTTAAACTTTTTATTCCATTACAATATGCAACCAATATTTATGGGGCTTATTTAGCCAGTCGTAAAGACACCCCAGTTGCAGATCAAGTCTTATTGGGAACTTTGGTGGGCATGGTCAATGGAATTGCGATTAATACTGCACATGAACTGAGCCATAAGAGCGGACGTTTAGAGCATTATCTTTCGCATTTGGCTTTAGCGCCATCGGGTTATAACCATTTCCGAATTGAACATCCTTATGGACATCATCGTCGCGTTGCAACACCTGAAGATCCTGCATCGTCACAATTTGGCGAAAGCTTTTGGAAATTTTTACCGCGTACTGTGATTGGTAGCTTCAAATCGGCGATCGAAATTGAGAAAAACCGTTTAGAACGTAAGAAACTACCTTTTTTCTGTAAGGAAAATGAGTTAATTCATGGTTGGGCAATGTCAGCTGTATATCATGCTGCCATGTTTAGCAAGTTTGGTATGCGTTCAGTACCATTCCAAGTCACGCAAGCTGCTTATGCAATTACCTTGTTTGAGTCTGTGAATTATATTGAACATTATGGTTTAAAGCGTGCAAAGAAAGAAAATGGCCAATATGAACGTACTTTGCCAGAGCATAGCTGGAACAATAATAATGTGGTGACCAATTTGTTCTTGTATCAATTACAACGTCATTCAGATCATCACGCCAATCCGACTCGAAGCTTCCAAACTTTGCGTCATTTTGAAGATGCGCCACAATTACCTGCTGGTTATGGTGCCATGATTCTGCCAGCATTTATTCCATCTTGGTGGTCAAAAATTATGGATGATCGAGTGGTGCAACACTATAAAGGTAATTTGGACAGAATAAATGTCCATCCTGAAGCCAAACAGAAGATGTTAGAGAAATATGCTGAACAGCAAGATGCTGCTTAAAGCTGAAGTGAGATACAACGAAAATCAGCCCAATCGGGCTGATTTTTTGTTTTTTAAGCTGAAATACAGAGTCGTTTAAAATGCAGATCAAATTCTAGATATTTATGCACAAAGGCAGTTTTATCATTGGTGCGAAGTAAATTATTGTAGATAAACTCTGGAACGGGATGATAAAGCTCACCTGAGCCATTGCTATAGAAAATTTTTAAATAGCGTGAAGAAACATCATATTTCCAAGAGGTTACAACAACTGGTTTTTCCATATATTTGTCCCCATTTTGATTTGATCTTTTAGTACATGGTTAATAACTCTGGTGTTCTATTCTTTGACAGTACTCCAACTGTAACCGTCTGACAATTCATAAATGAAGCTTGCTATAAATTTATAAGTATAAGAATTGTAAAAAAATAGCTATAAATTTTGGGTGTGAAATAGGGCTTGGATTGATAAAAATAATCAATAAAAAAACCACCCTAAAAAGGGTGGTTTCAAACCAATTGGTCTAATCTAAATAATTAGATTTTACCAACTAAGTCGATAGATGGAGCAAGCGTAGCTTCGCCTTCTTTCCATTTAGCTGGACAAACTTCACCTGGGTGAGCGTGAACATATTGAGCAGCTTTAACTTTACGAAGAAGTTCAGAAGCATCACGACCGATACCACCAGCGTTGATTTCAACGATTTGGATTTTGCCTTCTGGATCGATTACGAAAGTACCACGATCAGCAAGACCAGCAGCTTCGATTAATACGTCGAAGTTTTTAGAAAGTGTCCAAGTTGGGTCACCGATCAATGGGTATTGGATTTTACCAATAACTTCTGAAGTGTCGTGCCAAGCTTTGTGCGTGAAGTGAGTGTCAGTAGACACGCCATAGATTTCAACGCCTAATTTTTGGAATTCAGCATAGTTGTCAGCAAGGTCGCCTAACTCAGTTGGACATACGAAAGTGAAGTCAGCTGGGTAGAAGAATACAACAGACCATTTGCCTTTAAGATCAGCTTCAGATACGTCAACAAATTGACCGTTGTGGTACGCAGTTGCTTTAAATGGTTTAACTTCAGTATTAATTAAGCTCATCATTGTCTCCATGATTGAGGTTTTATTGAGAGGCTAACGCCTTACTTGTTTACGTGGTCAAGAATAAATAATTTTTAGTTATTGGGGAAATAGTATTTTTACATGACTAAAATCGGAAAATTGAATAACTCAATAAAAACGACTTTCACCCAAGAATATCTGTCCTATTTGACTGCATCGAGATGAAGCAAACATGACAAAAGATCCAAAACTAATGTGCATAACAACATGAAGTCTACGTCAGCAAAATTCAAGGGTAAAATTGAAAAAAGATAAAAATATATAAAAAACCAAGATATACGATTAAATTTTCTACATCGTATGTATGTGTAAAACGATCAGGGAATAAAAAGAGGTATGGGCTAAATAAGCTAAGTTTTGCATTCTGTCGCGAAGAGAATGAAAAGCTTTCTTTGCATAGCAAGGGCTTAAGGCGTAAAATAGCCGATTATTTTATTTTTCAGGAAAGCTGTTCAGTGCAGAGTCATTTAAATGTAGATCAATTGGTTATGGCACGTGACCGTCACCGTTTAAATCGACTGCGCAAAGATAAAAAAACAGAAACAGCAGAAATTGAAAAACTATTTGAACAGTCTAACCATAAAGTCAAACTACGCTTAGCGCGTATTCCCAAGATCAAGCTGAATCAAGACCTGCCTGTCACTCAATACGCAGATCGTTTAATTGCGGCAATTCAAAAGCATCAAGTCATTATTGTTGCTGGTGAAACCGGTTCGGGTAAAACCACACAGCTTCCACAAATCGCGATGCTGGCAGGGCGTGGACTCACTGGGATGATTGGTCATACTCAGCCACGTCGATTGGCGGCTCGAAGTGTCTCGCAACGTATTGCAGAAGAGGTGGGCGAAAAGCTTGGCGAATCAATTGGTTTTAAGATTCGTTTTAATGAGCAAGGCTCGCAAGACTCGATCGTCCGTTTGATGACCGATGGTATTTTGTTGGCTGAATTGACCAATGACCGTTTTCTTTCGAAATACGACACCATCATTATTGATGAAGCGCATGAACGCTCACTCAATATTGACTTCATCATGGGCTATCTCAAGCAGCTTTTGCCAAAACGTCCTGATTTAAAAGTCATCGTGACTTCGGCGACTCTGGATGTAAACCGTTTTAGCCAATATTTTTATGATGCGCCTATTTTTGAAGTAGAAGGCCGTAGCTTTCCGGTTGAACTGCGTTATCGTCCGATCTCTGAACTGAGTATTGTCGGTAGTGATGATGATGAATTTGATGATTTCGAAGAAAATTTACCGCGTGCTGTAGTACAAGCAGTAGAAGAGTGTTTTGCCGATGCTGAAGCAAAAGGTCATCCTGAATATGCGGATATTTTAATTTTTGCCAGTACAGAGCAGGAAATCCGTGAATTGCAGGAAACGCTGCAAAAATATGGTCCTCGTCATACTGAGGTGTTGCCTTTATATGCACGTTTAGCACTGGCTGAACAGCAAAAGATTTTTAGTCCAAGTGGCAAAGGTCGACGCATTATTATTGCGACCAACGTGGCTGAAACTGCATTGACGGTTCCGAATATTCGCTATGTGATTGACAGTGGTTTTGCTCGTATCTCGCGTTATAACTACCGTTCTCGGGTACAGCGCTTACCGATTGAAGCGATTTCACAAGCTGCAGCCAACCAGCGTAAAGGCCGCTGTGGTCGTATTGCTGCGGGTGTATGTATTCGTCTATACAGTGAAGAAGACTTTTTAAGTCGTCCTGAGTTTACTGAACCTGAAATTAAACGGACCAACTTAGCCTCTGTTATTTTGCAAATGCAAAGCTTAGGTTTGGGCAATCTAGAAGATTTTGATTTTATTGAGCCACCTGATTTCCGTTTGGTGAATGACGGACGTAAGCTCTTGGTTGAGTTAGGTGCATTAAATGAACGTAAGAATGATTTAACCAAAGTCGGTCAAATGATGGCGCGTATGCCAATTGACCCACGTTTAGCACGTATGTTGGTTGGCGGGGCTCATTTTGGTGTGCTCAAAGAAACCTTGATTATTGTCAGTGCTTTAGCCATTCAAGATCCGCGTGAGCGTCCTGCGGACAAGCAAATGCAGGCAGATCAAAAACATGCACTGTTTAAAGAAGCTGACTCAGACTTTTTATTTTATTTAAAACTTTGGAATACGCTGCAAACCAGTCCCGAAACACAAACTGAAAATAAGCGTCGTCAATTTGCACGCCAGCACTTTTTAAGTTGGTTACGCCTTCGTGAGTGGAAGCAAACCCATCAGCAATTGGTTGAATTGGCAGAGGGTTTAAAACTTAGTTTTAATGAAAAATCAGCCAACTATGAAAACCTACATCGTGCCTTACTCACGGGCTTACTTTCATTTATTGCAAATAAAACCGATGAACGTAATACCTTTATGGCAGTGCGCCAACAGAAGGCTAAAGTTTTTCCTGCCAGTACCTTACACAAGACCAATACCGCTTGGGTCATGGCATTTGAGATGGTGGAAACCTCACAAGTGTATTTACGGACTTTGGCAAAAATTGATCCTGAATGGATTCTATTGGCTGCGCGTGATTTATTGAAATATCACTATTTTGAACCTCATTGGTCGAAAAAAGCGGGCATTGTAAATGCCTATGCACAAATATCGCTATTCGGTTTAATCATTGAGCCAAAGCGAATGATTAACTTTGAAAAAGTGGATCAAGCTGCGGCACATGAAATCTTTTTACGTGATGGACTGACCACGGGCAATTTGGGTATTACACCGCCATTTTTAAAGCACAACTTACTCAAACTCGAAGAAGTCGAACGGGTTGAAGATAAATTACGTCGTCGTGATTTGGTGGTGGATGAAGAAACCATTTATCAGTTTTATGCAGAAAAAGTGCCTGAGGAAATTGCCAGTCGTCGCAGTTTTGAAGATTGGCGCGCAACAGTAGAACCAGAAAATCCGCGTTATCTCTTTGTGGAAGATGATGCATTGTGGATGAATGATCGACCAACCACGCAACAATTCCCTGATTATTTGCATAATGGACAACTGCGACTTGCTGCCAGCTATCGTTTTGACCCAAGTCATGACGAAGATGGTGCAACCGTCAAAATTCCCGTTCAAGCATTGCCACAAGTCGATGAAAAGCAGTGGTCATGGGGTATTCCGGGGTGGCGTCAGGATTTGATTGAGGCTTTGTTAAAGGCACTGCCTAAAGACAAGCGTCGTAATTTGGTGCCGATCCCAGATACTGCCAGAAAATTGATGCAAGGGATTGATGCGGTCCATTTGCGCGAGCATTTATTTAGTTACCTAGCTTTTGCATTACGCGGTGAGCAGATTACGGAAAAAGACTTTTCTTTTGAACGTATCGATCAGTATCTCATTCCTTTTATTAAGATTGTAGATGAGAAAGGCAAGTTAATTGCACAAGGGCGTGATTTAGACGAGTTAAAAGCACGTTGTCGCGTTGAAACCCATCGTCCAGTGAAACAGCAACAAGGTGAGTTCCAGACCTTCCCTGAAAATTTTGTATTCGAAGCATCGCAAAAAGTAACAGGTGTTGTGATCAAGCAATATCAGGCTTTGGTTCCAACTAAACTATTTGCTGAGCTTGAAGCCAAAGATGAATCTGGCGTGGTGATTCAAACCTTTAATGACCAAGATGAAGCGATTAAGCAACATCGAGAAGGGGTGATTCGCTTGGTGCATATGCAGTTGGGGGATTTAATCCGTCAATTGAAAAAACAGATTTCCAAGCCCTTGGCTTTGGCTTATTCACCATTAGGTGATCGAGCAAAACTGGAACAAATGCTGATCTATGCAACCTTGCAGGTTTCAATTCAAGATCTACCAAAAAATGCGGCTGAGTTTCAGCAGTTACTCACTGAAACTAAAAAGCAATTTTTAGCAAATGGTCAACAGACATTAAATGATTTAACTGAAATATTTACCCAATGGCAGCAGATCCGCCGTGAGTTATTGGTGTTGGATCAAAGCATCTTTGGTCGAAGTGTGGATGATATTGAAGATCAACTTGATTTAATGTCATTAGCAAACTTTGTTTATAGCCGTCCTGCTGAAATTTGGCAGGAATACCCGCGTTATTTAAAAGCGCTGCTATTGCGTTTAGATCGTTTGCCCAATAATCTACAACGAGACCTTGCTGCAATTGATGATGTCGATCCATGGATGGACAAAGTATTTAAATTTAAAAATGATCCTAAAATCAAAGAACTGTATTTGATGTTGGAAGAATTTAGAATTTCTTTGTTTTCTCAGCCGATGAAAACAAAGCTGCCTATTTCACCAACTAGATTACAAAAACTATGGGATCGATTAGCAATCGGTTAAACTGAGAAATATGAAAGTTAGAAGCATTCTTTACAGGAGTTTTACATGGGCATCCGTATAACAGGTACAGGTTTATTCCACCCAACCGAATCTATTTCCAATGAAGAATTGGTTGAAAGTTTAAATGCTTATGTAGAACAGTATAACCAAGATAACGCAGCGCAAATTGAAGCTGGCGAAATTGAAGCACTTCGTGGCTCAAGCCCTGAATTTATTGAGAAAGCATCGGGTATTCAACGCCGTTATGTGGCCGAAAAATCAGGTATTCTTGATCCGACACGTTTACGTCCGCGCTTGCAAGAGCGTAGTAATGATGAACTTTCACTTCAAGCAGAGTGGGGTGTTATTGCTGCTAAGCAGGCGATGGAAAATGCAGGTGTTACCGCACAAGATATCGACGTTGTAATTTTGGCATGTTCAAATATGCAACGTGCCTATCCAGCGGTTGCAATTGAAATCCAGTCAGCTTTGGGTATTCAAGGCTATGCCTATGACATGAATGTGGCATGTTCTGCTGCAACGTTTGGTTTGAAACAAGCCTACGATGCAGTGAAATGTGGCGCACGTCGTGTGTTATTGCTCAATGTTGAAATTACATCGGGTCATTTAGACTATCGTACACGTGATGCACACTTTATCTTTGGTGATGTTGCGACGGCATCAATTATTGAAGAAACTGAAACTAAATCGGGTTATGAAATCCTAGATATCCATTTGTTTACGCAGTTCTCAAATAATATCCGTAACAATTTTGGTTTCTTAAACCGTAGTGAAGATGCAGTTGTTGACGACAAGTTATTCCGTCAAGACGGTCGTAAAGTCTTTAAAGAAGTTTGTCCACTGGTTGCAAAAATCATTACTGCACAATTGGAAAAACTTGAATTAAGCGCTGAACAAATCAAGCGTTTCTGGTTGCACCAAGCCAATGCCAATATGAATGAACTGATTTTGAAATTGGTGGTCGGTAAAGAGGCTGATTTAGAGCGTGCACCGATCATTCTGGATGAGTTTGCCAATACCTCGTCTGCAGGTGTGATTATTGCGATGCATCGTACTGGTGAGCAGGTCAATGATGGTGAGTATGCCGTGATCTCTTCATTCGGTGCTGGTTATTCTGTCGGTTCGATTGTAGTGCAAAAGCATATTGCTTAAGTGTTTAGCATAATCAAAATTAAGGAGCAAGAATTTGCTCCTTTTTTGTATTAGGAAGATTGATGAATCAAGAAATTTTGGCTTTATTAACGGATATTCCTGATCACGCAGATTATGCATGTACTGCTGAAGAATTGGACTTGGTAGATATTTCTCAAGATCGAATTGATCGGGTTGTTGAGCTGCTTCTTCATACAGAAGATGTTGTGGTTTTTGATGCCGCTAAACTGTTAACCCATTGGGGGCAGGATGAGGGCTTTAATGCGCTGACACACTTATTTGATACAAATCAATTGAGTGGCTGGATAGACCATCGCTTACATGGTTATGATGATACTTTGCAGCATGTATTAAGTGCATTTGTCAGTTATTGGGCAGCAAAGTCGGATGCGGGTTTAGATGAGTTGGCGAGAGGGAAAATTTTTCCTTATGTTGCAAAAATTATTGAGCAATCGAATACTGCGCCTTTTGAAATTAATAGTATTTTTTGGGTGATCGAAAAGAAACAATATAGGGAATATATTCCCTTATTAAAGACGCATCTGGATAAAATGATGGATGACCCTAAATTATATTTTTGGAAAATTCATGATGCAATCAAGTTGATGCTTAAGTTCGATACTGATTTTGTCTATCATCTGTTGCAAGAAAAGGGAAAAAGTTTAGAGGATTTTAGGATTGAGTGTTAATTCTCAATGACTTGCTAAGAATGCAATCGAGGGGCGCACCGAAGTACGCCCATCTCAACATTAAGCTTCAATTGCTTGAACTGCAATTTTCTTGGCAGGATCAACTTTACGACGTACTGCTGGTACAGGTTCACCGTGGTATTGGCGATCAGCAAAGTAGCTTGAGCGAACCATTGGTGCAGACCAGATATTTCTAAAACCAAGTTTACGGCCATGCTCAGCATAACGCTCGAATTCTTCTGGTGTAACAAAGCGGTCAATCGGCGCATGTTGCTTAGATGGCTGTAGATATTGACCAATGGTAATGTAGTCAACATCATGTGCTCTAAGATCATCGAGTAGGGCAATCACTTCTTCTTCAGTTTCACCGATACCGACCATCAAACCACATTTGGTTGGGACATCAGGGCAGTATTCTTTAAACATTTTTAACAGCGTTAAAGAGTGCTGATAATCAGAACCTGGACGCATCGCTTTATATAAACGTGGCACAGTTTCAATGTTGTGGTTGAATACATCTGGCGGACATTCAGTCATGATGCGTAAGGCAATGTCCATACGACCACGGAAGTCAGGCACCAGAATTTCCAATAGGGTTTTTGGGCTTAATGCACGGGCTTCTTTGATACAATCAACGAAGTGTTGCGCACCACCATCCAAAAGGTCGTCACGGTCAACCGAGGTAATCACGGCATATTTGAGGCCAAGATTGGAAATGGTTTCTGCCATGTGGCGTGGTTCATCTGGATCTAAAGCATTTGGACGACCATGTGCAACGTCACAGAATGGACAGCGACGGGTACAGATATCACCCATGATCATGAAAGTTGCTGTACCACCACCGAAACATTCTGGTAGGTTGGGGCAAGCCGCTTCTTCACATACGGTATGCAGTTTTTGCGAGCGCAAGGTTGTTTTGATACGCTGAACTTCTTCTGGAGCGGTCATCTTGACTCGAATCCAGTCAGGTTTGCGAGGTACTTCAACCGTAGGGATAACTTTTACAGGAATTCTCGCGACTTTTTCCGCGCCACGAAGTTTTATACCCTGTTCAGGTTTACGGTGTTCAGACATATAATTTCTACAGCCTTTGACTTGAGATATCCCGTTATTATAGTCAAATTTACCGTAATAAAGCATGAAAAGTGGTATTCATTTTGAAAATGTAAATATATAAAAATATATAGTTGTGAAATACATCATCTGGCTGCATATTGGTTATCATATATATAGCAAAACGGTTAAGAGACAAAGGAGCTTTGAATGCCACGTAAGAAAGAGGTCGTTGGTGGGAATATTGTTAAATATGATGCAGTAATTCTCGGTTCTGGCCCAGCTGGCGAAGGCGCGGCAATGAAGCTTGCAAAAGCAGGTAAACGTGTTGCAATCGTTGATGTTCGTGATCAACTCGGTGGTAACTGTGCACACGTAGGCACAATTCCAAGTAAAGCTTTACGTCAAACAGTTTCAAGTATTATTCGTTATCAACGTGACCCAATGTTTCAAAAAGTAGGTGAGTGGAAACAATTCACCATGAAACAGGTACTACGCAATGCGCATAAAGTTATTCAACAGCAAGTTGATACGCATACACGTTTTTATGATCGCAATAAAATCGAAGTTTTCCATGGTCGTGCGTATATCCAAGATAAAAACACCGTACTGATTTTTGGTCAGGATGGCATCAAAGATACCATTATTTGCAAGCAAATCGTGATTGCAACAGGTAGCCGTCCATACCAACCGAAAGGTTTAGATTTCAATCATCCGCGCGTATTTGATTCGGACAAGATTCTTGATCTTGATTATTCAATCCAGAAAATCATTATTTATGGTGCAGGCGTAATTGGTTGTGAATACGCTTCTATTTTCATCGGACTTGATCATAAAGTTGATTTGATCAACACCCAGCAAAAGCTTTTAAGCTACCTTGATGATGAAATTGCCGATGCATTGTCATATCACTTACGTGAACAAGGTGTATTGATTCGTCACAATGAGCAAATTGATCGTTTAGAAACTTTTGATGATCATGTGGTCTTACATTTACTCAGCGGTAAGAAGATCAAGGCAGATGCAATCTTATGGTGTAATGGTCGTTCAGGTAATACCGATGGTCTAGGCTTGGAAAATGTGGGTCTAGTACCGAATGGTCGTGGTCAGTTGATGGTCAATGATCAATATCAAACTGAAGCTGAAAATATTTATGCGGCAGGTGATGTGATTGGTTGGCCTTCACTCGCTTCCGCTGCGTATGACCAAGGTCGTTGCGCAGGTGCAAACATGGTAGGCGAAAAGAATGTGAAGCCAATCCGTGATGTACCAACAGGTATTTATACCATTCCAGAGATTTCTTCAATTGGTAAAACTGAGCAAGAACTGACTGAAGAGAAAGTGCCTTACGAAGTTGGTCAGGCTTCTTTCCGTCATTTGGCACGTGCACAGATTACTGGTGATACCGTCGGTGAATTAAAGATTCTGTTCAATCGTGATACTTTAGAAGTCTTGGGTATTCACTGTTTTGGTAACAATGCAGCAGAGATTATTCACATTGGGCAAGTGGTGATGCACAGTCCAAATAATACCTTGAAGTATTTCGTGGAAACGACATTCAACTATCCAACCATGGCTGAAGCATATCGTGTTGCGGCTTTGAATGGTATGAACCGACTATTCTAAATGTGATAGACGTTGTATGATCAAAATGCCAATCAATTCGATTGGCATTTTGCTATTTTGTGTCTGATAAAAGGTAAATATGAAAACTCAAAAAAATAATCTGATCATTATTGCGATCATTGTGTTGATTGCAGCTTATTTCGGCTTTGACTTAAAGCAAAAACAAAATACAAGCAGTCAATCACCGACTACAAATAGCAATGTGTCTGTGGATGATCAGCATAAGATCATGCAAGCCTATCAGCAGCAGCGAAGTAATGTGCAAGTTCAAGCACAAGGTGTTGTAAAGGCGATTTTGCCAGATGACAATGAAGGTTCAAGACATCAGAAAATGATTCTTAAACTGGAGAATGGTTTAACCGTATTGATCGCACACAACATTGATTTAGCCCCAAGAATCGAAGGGTTGAAAAAGGGCGCTACGGTGGAGTTTTATGGTGAATATGAATACAGCCAAAAAGGTGGAGTGATTCACTGGACCCATCATGATCCGCGTGGAAAACACATTGACGGTTGGCTAAAATACCAAGGGAAAATCTATCAATAATAGTTTCCCTTGGTTGGTCGTTTGCAAGATGTACGCTAAATTAGCTTGTAAGCGCTGATTTTTGACGAATTTTCCATTTAGGTAGGACTTTAGCTAAATAAGCGTCCATGCACCATACAGGGCCAATCAGAAGGAATTGCAAGTCTTTAAAGAATGAAGGCTTCTTACCTTCAACTTTATGCCCATAAAATTGTCCGATCCACGCAATCACAAAAACACCGATATAGAACCCAATCCCCACAGGTAGGATCACAATTAGCCACGCCATGATGGCTAATAAAGCAGCCATTGCGATTGCAAGTACGATGTCCAGACGTGCATAAAACACCAAAGTTAAAATCAGCAATAGCGCGGTGAGTAGCGTACTAAAGTGCGCCAGAATACCGATAATCGAAAATAAGATTGCAGGAACACAGACCCAGTGGATTTTTTTGTTGGTTTGGTTTTGGTGACTGTCACTATATTCATCAAACCATTCGTCAATTGATTTCACAGCGCACTCCTTGCAGTATTCATTTTTCTTGATTCAATATACCGAAGAATAGGATGGGGCGTAAAGCATTAACAAATGTAATAGATAAAAATAAAAAAGCCGCAATAAGCGGCTTTTTAGTAATGGTCTTAATGATTAAGAATTAGGACCATCAACACGTTCAATGCTCACATTGCCCGTACCTGAACTAGACATACCAAGTTGCTTTGCAGCACCATAAGATAAATCTAGAACACGGTTACCATGGAATGGACCACGATCGTTAACTTTTACAACAACACTTTTGCCGTTGTCTTTGTTTGTTACACGGATATAACAGTTCAAAGGAAGGCTACGGTGTGCAGCAGTCATGGCATTCATATCGAATGTTTCACCGCTTGCTGTTTTGCGACCATGGAATTGACGACCATACCATGATGCAACGCCATTTTGGCTGAATTTACGAACGGTGTTCGAAGCAACAGTATTCAGTTTTTCAATCACTGAAGGCTCTTCTGCTGGGATATCGATCTTAGCAGCGATCGTTTGGCGACGTACTTTGTCACCTGAACTCTCAGTGATTGAAAGACTATTAACGTTTGAAAAACGAGAATTAAAATTTTGAGAATCTTTGCTTAGTACGCGGGCAGCCAAGTTAGAACCTTCCACATCATTGGTTAATGATGAAGACTGTACCATTTCAGCATGTAACGGGCTTAAACTTAAGCCTGCCGTCAGCGCTATAATATATTTTAGCGAAAACTGCATTGTATAAACTCCTAGAGAACATGCTTTTCTATTTCAATAAAAACACCTTGAAATATAGTGCACATGTCTAATTATTCACTTTTGCAATTACTTTATCTTGCGGCGATAATATTCATCACTTACGAAGTGTGTCTAGTCCTTAACGATAAATAGTTACAAAAAGGGCAAAAACTTACAGTTTCTGATTAAAAAATAACCAATATTGTAACAATTTATAAATTTTGCTGATTAAGTGTACTTTTTTAATAAAAAATTTATTGACTTTTCATAATGTTGTAAAAAAGCTAGCCTATCGGCTAGCTACTTCGGTGCCTAATAACCATACAGCAGTTGCATACATGCGGCTCTTGTTGTAGGTGGTAATGACTTGGAAATTTGGATAAGTAATATAGTAAATTGGACCAAATTGGTCTTGTAATTGAATAACATTGACTAAATCAAGATCATCAATTTTTACCAAAGGGTCAATTGGTGCGACTCCCAATTTTTTCAATTCACCATAAGGAACTGGCTGGGTCAAATCTTTAGCAATCACGCTATCTGGATTGTTACCTAAGTAGCGAGCAGGGAAGCCAATTGGACGATCTCGCTGCCAACCATGTTGAGCTAAATAGTTGGCAATTGAACCAATTGCATCAGCAGCAGAGTTTCTTAAATCGATATGTCCATTGCCATCGTAATCCACACCTAGTTTTTGAATATTACTTGGCATGAATTGCGGGTAACCAATAGCACCTGCATAGGAGCCCACGATACTATTGGTTGGATAGCCTTCTTTATATGTCCATGAAATTAATGCAGCCAATTCATCACTAAAGTAGTCAGCACGGCGAGGGTAACCAAAGGCAAGCGTTGCTAAGGCGTCTCTGGTGATGAAAGAACCTTTATTGGCACCATAGCCCGTTTCTACACCTAAAATGCCGAGAATCACCGATTTAGGTACACCATACTGCTGTTCAGCACGATTCAGTACGTCTTCATATTGGCTTTTAAAACGTGCACCACGTTGAATGGTACCTTCAACTAAAAACATTGAACGATATTGATACCAAGGTTTACTTTCACCAGGGCGAGTCATGATGTTCAAAATATTAGGTAAATTACGCGCACCACTCATCGCAGCATCGATTTGTTCGCTGCTTAAGCCATAGGTTGTCATTGCCTTTTGTTTGAAAGCAAAGTAATTGGGGTGATTGTAAAATTCATTTGCTTGTGCCCAATTACTGCTCAAGAATAAACCAGCACTTAAAGTTAAAAATTTAAAAGTTTTATTCAAAGTAGGAAGAAACATAAGTTTATAAAATTCCTCATTATCGATGTGTATGAATAGACATAACCAGTCCAAAAGTTGACATAAGGGTAATAATTGCAGTTCCGCCATAACTCATGAACGGCAAAGGCACACCTACTACAGGTAAAATACCACTGACCATGCCTGCATTTACAAATACATAAACAAAAAATGACAAACCAAAGGCACCAGCAACCAAACGACCATAGTTATGGAAGCTTTGTAGGCCAATCTGGAATGTTCTAAAAATAATTGCACAATAAAGCAAGATCAGCAGGGTAACGCCAATCAAGCCAAATTCTTCCGAATAGGCGGCAATAATAAAGTCAGTATGACCTTCAGGTAAAAAGTGCAGGTGGGATTGAGTTCCCTCTAAAAAGCCTTTACCTGAAAAGCCACCGGAACCAATCGCTGTTTTAGATTGAATAATGTTCCAACCTGTACCTAGAGCATCGGCTTCTGGGTTAAATAAAGTCAAAACACGTTGGCGCTGATAGTCATGTAGTAAAAATTCCCATGCGATCGGAATAATGACACCTGCTACACCCGCTGCACCTGCAATCAATTTCCATGATAAGCCACTGAGGAAAAGCACGAAAATCCCACTGGCGAGTACCAATAAGGAGGTGCCTAAGTCGGGTTGTTCAGCAATGAGGAGAAAAGGCACCACAATCAGCAATAAAGACAGAATGACTTGTGAGAAGCTTGGAGGCAGAGCTTTACGTGACAAGAACCACGCTACCATCATCGGCATACCAATTTTCATAAACTCACTGGGTTGCACGCTACCAAAGCCAGGGATGTCAATCCAACGCTGAGCACCCATACGAACTTCACCAAAAATCACCACTGCGAGCAGCGACAGCACCCCAAATACATAAAAGTAGGGAGAAAATGCTTGATACACTTTTGGTGGGATCTGGGCCAAACTAAACATGACCACAAAACCGATACCAAAGCTCATGGCTTGTTTACTTACAAGCCCAACGTCTTGTGCAGATGCACTATATAAGACTGTGAGCCCCAGTATGGCATTGAGAATCAGAAATAGACAAAGCCATGGGTCGATATGCAGTTGTTGCCAACGAGAAGGCTGATTGGCTGTGCTCAAGCCATCACGAGGTGCTTGACGTAAAAATTTGTATTGCGGGCTTGGAGACATGCGATTCTAAATCAGGTAAATCAACGCTTCGCGAATGCTAACATAAACGCTGATTTAGACAATGCAAATTTAGAAATTGTGACATTTATAAGAGATTAATTTGGCATAAAAAAAGCGACGATTTGACAATCGTCGCTTTCTCAGCATTCTAGGCTTATTTTTGTACCAAAAGTTGGTCGAAGTGTTTGGTAAAGACTTCAAGTTCCACTTGGCTTAAGCTCGGAATCAGTTTCTTAATCACGATATGAACAGCAGTTTCTACACCACTGGTCGCAACGCTGGCTACGCCACGTTTCACCATACCTAGACCAAGGGTTTTGTTGAATTCAGTCATAAAGTGATGGATGAGGGCATCAGCAAAAGATTTAAACTGCTTTGTTAAAGCATCACGTTGCTCTTTACCGTTTCCAGCAGCAACTTCTGCAAAGCTCTTTTTCATCTCTGCAACAAGGCTATCTGGTAATACAGTACCGATACGTTGTTTACCTTCATTATCAATGAATAAGCTCTTTTCCATGAATGCTAATGATTCAAGCACTTGTTCATTTGAAGCTTTACCTAATAGCTGCTTCATCAAGGTTTCAACAATGCCGCGAATTTTAATTGCAAGACCTTCAGTCGTATCACGTTTGTCACTTGGTGGAAATTGTTGAACCAAGTGAACCAACATAGTGTCAATTAACTCATCAGTTAGCTGTAGAGAAATTTTGTCACGTAAAGGGTATTGAGGCTCTTTACTGTCACGGTTGGCTTGTGCAAGTTGAATGTCCTGACTCAAACTTGCTGACGGAAGAATCCCGAAATAACTGGTCATTGAAGAACGTCCTCTATATCAAATTTATTCGTTTTATTGTCGTGCCAAGCGAATTGGCTCGGGCATCCATGACAAATCTGATACTCGGCATGGGTTAATGTCCAAGCCCCCGCGGCGAGTATAAGTTGCATAGACCATCAGTTTTTCTGGTTTTAGAAGTTGCCAAATATCCGCAAATATTTGCTCAACACATTGTTCATGGAAACCATTATGCTGACGGTACGAGATAATATAAGCTAAAACGCTGCGATAACAAGGTTTTTTACCTTGCAAACGAATAAAAACAGTGCCCCAGTCGGGCTGACCCGTCACTGGACAGTTGCTTCTCAATAAATGTGAATACAACTCGATTTCAACCTCATCTTCAGCGCTTGTATCTAACTGCAACAAAGTCGAATCAGGATGTTCTGATAAACGCTCAGGAATGAGATCGTCAATACAGATCCCTTGAGGTTTAGAAATCACTAAATCATCAACTTGAAACAGTTGCAGCTCGACTTTAGCACCCGCAGCATTAGATAAATCACCTTCAACGGTTTCAATAAAGGCTTGCTGAGACTCAAATTGGGTGAAGTTCATGCTGTTGAAATAAAGTTTAAGCGACTTTGATTCAATTAAATTGGGTGAATGGGCTGGTAATGTCAAACGGCCAATCGCAACTTGTGGTAAGCCAAGTTGGTTCAACCATGAAATTTCAAAAACATGCCACCAGTCTTTACCCTGCGTAATTCCGTCAACATGTAAATATTGCTGACGTGACTCGGCACGAGCAATCGGAAATAAAACATCGGGTTGATATTGAGTTGGGTATTGGGTGTCTTTACCCAATAAAGAATGTTCAACACTCATTCACGCATTCCTGAACCACGAGCTAATAAATGATAGGCAACTGCATAGAGGGCAACACAGCACAACGTCACGATGCCTAAAGAGAAAGATACATTGACATCGCTATGACCTAAGATACCGTAACGGAAGGCATTGACCATATATACAATTGGATTAACTAAAGAGACGTTTTGCCAAAATGGGCTGAGTGCACTAATGGCATAGAACACACCACCTAAATAGGTGAGTGGTGTCAATACGAAAGTCGGGATAATTGAAATATCATCGAAGGACTTGGCATAGACAGCATTGATGAAACCGCCCAATGAAAATAATAATGAAGTAATGATGACGGTATATATCGTCACAAATACATTATAAATTTCTAAGTGCGTAAAGAATAGGCTCATTATCGTGACGATCAAACCAACCAATACACCACGGCTAACACCACCGATCACATAACCCCATAAGATTAAGTGTAAGGGTACTGGGCTCATGATCAGTTCTTCAATACTTTTCTGGAATTTCGCACTAAAAAAGCTTGAAGAAACGTTAGCGTAGCTGTTGGTGATCACAGCCATCATAATCAAGCCAGGCACAATAAACTGCATATAGCTAAAGCCACCCATTTCACCAATACGTGAACCCACCAAGTTGCCAAAAATCACAAAGTACAAACTCATAGTGATAGCAGGTGGGAGTAAGGTCTGTGGCCAAATTCGCATAAAGCGACGAATTTCTTTAACAACTAAAGTCCAGAGCGCGGTTTGTAATTGACTGAAATTCATTGATCCGCTCCTGCAAGATTTTTCTCGACCATTTTCACGAACAATTCTTCCAAGCGATTCGATTTATTCCGCATACTGCTGACTTGGATATTCTGCGACTGTAATAACAAGAACAGATCATTCATGCTATGCGCTTTGTCCATAGTCACTTCTAAGGTCACTGAATCAATCAGATTGAATTTAAAACCAATAATATTTAGGTCAAAAGATTCGATTGGTTCTGCCAAATCAAAAATAAAAGTTTCTTCATTCAATTGATTGAGGAAGCCTTTCATCGAGGTATCTTCTTTAATCACACCGCGGTCAATGATTGCGATGCGACGACACAACATTTCTGCTTCTTCTAAATAGTGTGTGGTGAGAATGATGGATGTGCCATTTTCATTCATTTCGGTGAGAAAGTCCCACATCGAACGACGTAACTCAATATCAACGCCAGCCGTCGGTTCATCGAGGATCAGCAGTTTAGGTTCATGCATCATCGCACGTGCAATCATCAAACGACGTTTCATACCACCAGAGAGCATACGCGATTGAATATTACGTTTTTCCCATAAACCGAGCTTTTCTAAATAATGTTCAGCACGTTGTTCGGCTAATTTCTTCGGAATGCCGTAATAACCCGCTTGGGTCACTAAAATATCGAAAGTTTTTTCGAATTGACCAAAGTTAAATTCTTGAGGAACAACACCAAGACATTGTTTTGCATGTGAGGGATGGGTATCTAAGTTATGCCCAAAAATCTCAACTGAACCAGATGTTTTTTTGGTTAAAGAGCTGATGATACCAATCGTTGTCGATTTTCCTGCACCATTAGGTCCTAATAATGCATAGAATTCACCTTCAGGTACGGTAAGGTCGATCCCTTTTAACGCCTGAAAACCATTACGATAAGTTTTGGACAAACCGCTCAACACCAAAGCATCAGTCATAAACGTCTCACGTTGTTAAATAGAACGGGTATTTTGAGCGATATGAAAAAATAAACCAAGTAGAAAAATAGGTTTATGGCGTGTTAAAAACAGAACGATTATAAAAATAAGAGGGTATAGCGAAGGGAAGGAGATGCAATGGTGCGCTCAGCGGGACTCGAACCCACGCCACAGGCTTCGGAGACCTGTACTCTATCCAGTTGAGCTATGAGCGCATATATGCGTACCACATCATAGGCAAAAAATACAGGCAGGTAAATATATACCTTTCAATAAAGGTACTTCTTGTTTATTAAAACATCAATTTTATTCTCAACTTATCGAGATTCTGCATATTCAACTATAAGTGTTGCACTGAATAATTGATCAACTTTAAAGTTTGATTCAGTTGAGCCGGCGGAATCCGTGATTCTTGCAAGGACGTAATCCATTGCATTTGGCAGGCTTTGAGTTGTTGTAAAGAACTAATCGACTGAATTTTTTGTATCAATGGACGCGCCATCAAACCACAATAGGTCGTGAGTGTTTGAATCATGACTTGCTGGATTTCAACAAAAGGTAATTTTTCTAACTCAAGAATTTCAGGTTCGATTTCAGGTTTTAGTTCAACTTCAATCGGTCTTGGTGCGATTGCGAGCGTTTCTTGTGCTGTAACGGGCTCTGATAGTGTTTTGAGATCATTAACTTTTAATTCTGACGCTACATTTTCTTTTTGGACAATAGGTGTTGCTTGTTCAGCCAGGAGCCCCATATCAATCAGTTGTTGAACCAGTTCGGTCGGTGCAATCCTTTCCTTATAGTCTTGATCTAGTTCTTTAAAATCTTCATGATCAATTAAAAGTAATAGACGACGTTGACGTGCAGTCAATGCAATACTGCGTTCTTGTAGTGCAGTTTGCCCAAGCTCTGTTTTAAAAAAATGTGACATCTCTTAATCTCCCCCAAATCAAGATCTAGACGGAGATTAAGATAAGGTTAAAAAATGACAATAATGTTAACAATTTATTAAATATCATTGTCTTGTTTAAAGTAAGTGGCAAATAAGCTAAAAATTGAGAACTTTATCCTTTATTTCACTCATTTAGTTTCTAATGCTTTGCGCAAATATGGGTCAAGATCTTCCTGACGCATCAGCCACTGAATATAGTCAGCAGGCAAGTCTTGAATGGCAGTGCCTTTATGCTTGCCAAAGGTAATGCTTTTAGGAATACGGGCGTCTTCAGAAGCAAGATAAAGTTGCTCAATATTTTGAATGTTAAGTTGATGAATAATATGCATCAGAATGTTGGCGGTTAAGATAATGTCTGCATCGGCTCGATGTGCACCTTTCAACATTTCCCGTGCTTTATCACTACCTTTTGAAATCAAATAAATCAGAGCAGAAATATTATGTGCCTCTGCATCTTCCCAAACATGGCGGGCTAAAGCCAAGGTACAAATCGGTTTTAACTTTGAGGTGTCTACGCCACAACGTGCAATTGCGGCAATATCATAATCAACATTGTGGCCAATAATATAAGTGGTATGAGCAGGAAGTTGAAACTCATTATAAAATGGTTGGTCAATTAGATCTGATTCTAAAATATGGTGTACCGCCATCGCAGCAAATGAAATGGGCTGGCCAACTTGATAAAGCTGATCAAAAATTTGGTTTTTATCGAGACTGAGTTTGCCATTTTCAATTTCAATCGGGGCATAGGCAATTTCAATCGGCAAACCATTCAGTGTATGTGTTTCAGTATCTAAGATGATTGCTTGCATAAAACTAACCTAGCTTGAGTTGAGTGTGCGAATATCTTACAAGAAATTCATAGTCAGCAGTGCTGAATGAAGGGGATGCGATTTAATTTTCTAGTTATCAAAAAGAGTTTGAATAAATAAACAGCAAAATAAAAAAATACTTGAACAATTTGATATTAAGCGCATCCTTATGGAAGTAATTGCCTTAGTAAAAGAAATACTAAGCACTAAAATGAAAACGATAATAATCAGGGAAACATGACATGAACATGAAATTATTAACGGTTGCACTGCTGAGCTCAAGTGTGTTGCTTACAGCTTGTAATGATGATGACGACAATATTTCGTTTGTACCGAAGCCAGAAATTCCAGAAAATAATATTAAAAATCCTGTGGTGGGTATTCCTGTCGCTTATACCAAAACAGATTTTAGCGCTGTGGCTGCTGAAAGTTCGGTCATAACGTATAAAATGCTAGGACAAAATGGTAAAGAGACCATGGCAACCAGTTTATTGTTTGTCCCTGGTGGACCAACGCCAGCAGGTGGCTGGAAAATTGTTGTTTGGGCGCATGGTACAACAGGGGTTGCAGATCAATGTGCACCAAGTCGTAATGAGACTAATCCTGCTATTAAAGATATGATTAGCCAATTTCTGGCAGCAGGTTATGTGGTGGTTGCACCTGACTATGAGGGTTTAGGAGAGCCAAGTGGTCGCGAACTTCATCCTTTCTTGAATGTTAAAAGTGAGGCATATTCAATTACCGATGCGGTGGTTGCTGCACGCTATTATTTAGCAGGGCAAGGTAAACTGCTTTCACGTCAATGGATGACCGTTGGGCACTCTCAAGGTGGGCAAGCCGCATTAGGTGCAGCACAATATCAAAGTCGTGCTAAGCTTGACTATAAAGGGACAATTGCTGTTGCACCTGCCTCTAACCTAGGGGCAATTTTGGTGAATGGTAATGCCTCAGTTGCAAATGCACCAATTGAACAACAGATAGGGATGTATGCACAGCTAGATACGTTTACTGCATTGATCACGGCAGGATTAAGAAATCTTAACCCAAGTTTTAGTTATTCTAATGTTTTTAAAACGCCAACGGATACCATAGCGAGTCAAGCTGAATCAGATTGTTATGATGCGCTTGAGGATAAATTTACTGACAAAATGAAAGATTATGCGAGTAAAAACAATAATAGTTTAGCGAATTATCCAAGAACACAAACCAATTTTATGACGGTTCCATTGGTAAAAACATTCTTGGATACTGATTCGCAGCCAGCTCAGGTGAAATTGGATCAACCAGTAGTGATTTATCAAGGAGCAAAAGATACAACGGTTCCTAAAGCTGCAACGGATGCGTTGGTATTAACTGCACAAAACAAAGGGTCAAAAATCCAGTACATTACCAATACTGAATGGGATCATGGCACGGCGTATGTCTTGAATATAGGTGAGATTGTCAAGGATGTAAAAGCGGCGATGCCTGCCAATAATTAAGAGAAGAGAGTAGCCCGATTTTCCATTTTGCGAAGATTGGGCTTTTTCAATGCTAGTCTCTAAGATGTAAAAATGTATAAAAAATAGCTTGTTGATTTTGGCCTATCAAAACCCCTGCTAAGAATGAATAAATTTCACGAATAATTAAATAAATATCAATCTGTGAAACCATAAACTTCGTGCTACAATATGCACCAATCTTTAGCACGGCTTAAAAGCCCTAATTCATAGGACCCTCCGCTAATGTTTGCCAATATCTCTATTGCTGAATTTGATCCAGAATTAGCTCAAGCGATTGCTTCTGAAGGCGTACGCCAAGAAGCACATATCGAGTTAATCGCATCTGAAAACTATTGCTCACCAGCTGTAATGGAAGCACAAGGATCAAAACTTACGAATAAATATGCAGAAGGCTATCCTGGCAAACGCTATTATGGCGGTTGTGAATATGTGGATGTGATTGAACAACTTGCAATTGATCGTGCAAAAGAGTTGTTCGGTGCAGACTATGCAAACGTTCAGCCTCATGCGGGTTCACAAGCAAACTCTGCGGTTTACCTAGCGCTTCTTAACCCAGGTGATACCGTTCTTGGTATGAGCTTGGCTCACGGTGGTCACTTGACTCACGGTGCTAAAGTAAGCTTCTCTGGTAAAACCTATAACGCTGTTCAGTATGGTTTAAATACTGAAACTGGCGAAATTGATTATGAAGAAGTAGAGCGTTTAGCATTGGAACACAAGCCACGTATGATCGTTGCTGGTTTCTCTGCTTATAGCCAAATCGTTGATTGGCAGCGTTTCCGTGACATCGCAGACAAAGTGGGTGCATACCTTTTTGTTGATATGGCGCATGTTGCAGGTCTAGTTGCTGCGGGTGTATATCCTAACCCAGTTCAAATTGCAGACGTTACTACAACAACGACGCATAAAACACTTCGTGGCCCACGTTCTGGTTTAATCCTTGCGAAAGCAAACGAAGAAATCGAGAAGAAACTTCAATCAGCTGTATTCCCAGGCAACCAAGGTGGTCCTTTGATGCATGCGATTGCCGCTAAAGCAATCTGCTTCAAAGAAGCAATGTCTGATGAGTTTAAAACTTACCAACAACAAGTTGTGAAAAACGCGCAAGCAATGGCTGAAGTGTTGATTGCACGTGGTTATGATGTTGTTTCTGGTGGCACAGAAAACCATTTATTCTTATTGTCTTTGATCAAACAAGACGTAACGGGTAAAGAAGTTGATGCTTGGTTAGGCTCAGCGCATATCACTGTAAACAAAAATGCGGTTCCAAATGACCCACGTTCTCCATTCGTAACTTCTGGTATCCGTATTGGTACGCCAGCTGTGACGACTCGTGGTTTCGGCGAAGCTGAAGTACGTGAACTTGCAGGTTGGATCGCTGACGTGATCGATAGTAAAGGTGACGAGAAAGTTATCGCTGACGTAAAAGCTAAAGTTGAAGCTGTTTGTGCAAAATTCCCAGTATATGCAAACTAATTTGTATATATAAAAAAGCGCCGCAAGGCGCTTTTTTTATGGATAAAGAAAACCTAAAAATATCAATCATTCTAATTTCACAGCATCAAATTGGTGCTTTGTTTTTAAAAGCGCACCTAGAACAAGCTAAAAATGATTCTTTTGGTATTACAAATATGCAAAATCGTATTACTTATTTGGCATGTCTTTTGCTTCATAACAACATAGATAAAGTTGTCTAGGGTTCCGATGTGTCCGTATGGAGACATGACTGGTCCGAGAGATAACGGTTCGATAGAACTACACGGAGGGATAAAAGCCCGGGAGGACAGGCATATTGCCATAACGAGGTTAAGCATCCGCAAGAGGTTTGTTATGAATCAATCGTTCTATCACGACAATAAAATACTGTGGCAAGAAACACTACCCGGTGGGCATCACTGGTCTGGTCGCGTTCAACGTGGTGCAGTTTTGCAGCTTGAAGCACTGGGGCGGCAGGCCAATGTATCTTTGTTCTGTGTCAATGCCGATGACAAGCTGGAGCGTTTTAATATGCCCGATAGTCTGAAAGCCCAACATACTGCTTTTCTCTCGACAGGGCATGTTTTGTATTCTGATCTGGGCCGTGTAATGGCCTCCATTGTTCAAGATCAACATGGCTGGAATGATGTATTTTGCGGTCCAAGTACTGCACAGCACATTGCACAAAATTTTGGCAAAAAAAACTTTCAGGATGCACGTAATGACATGCATCAAAATGGTCTAGATAGTTTATTGGTGGAATTGACCAAGTTTGGTCTAGGCCAAGCGGATTTGAGTGCGACGGTAAATTTATTTTCAAAAGTCCAGCCTGATGATCATGGACGATTAAGTTATGTCTCAGACGATAATCAAAATCAAAAGATTGAACTGCGTTTTGAAATGGATTGTTTGGTCTTTCTTTCTGCAGCACCACATCCACTCGACTCATCCACACCTTATCAACCTGCCGATATCCAACTTCGCCTATTCAAAGCCAAGGCCTTAACTGAACAAGATGTTTGTCGGGATTCATGTGCCCAAAATCAGCGTGGTTTTGCCAATAACACACGCTATTACGCATTGTCGAATTAAGGTGGGGAGCGAGAAAATGACAGCATCTGCAAAAATTGAACAGATTGTTTTAGATGAGATTTGCCTTGCAGGCGAAGCGTGGATGGGTGAGGTTAAACAAGGTCAGTACTTCCGCATTATTGATCTGGAAGGCAACCAAGCCGTTGATACCTTGTTTCTCAGCGCTAACAATGCCGAAGAGCGTTATAGCGCAACAGATACTTTGGCGCAAAATCAGCAGCTTTATCTGGAAAAAGGCACAACCTTATTTAGTAATTTTGCCCGTCCTATTGCCAGCATTGTCGATGACAATTGCGGCAGACATGACACCTTAGGCGGTGCGTGTTCATGTGAAAGCAATACGGTACGTTATGCACACGATAAATATCCGATGCACAGTTGCCGTAATAATTTTATGTACGCCTTGGCACAGCACCCAATTGCCAAAAAGCATCAGCTCAATGTCCGTCATATTGGACCCAATATTAACTTTTTTATGAATGTACCTGTGACCGCTGAAGGCCACTTAAAGTTTGAAGATGGGGTGTCTGCACCGGGTAAATATGTGGAGATCAAAGCGGAAATGGATCTGATCATTCTGATTTCGAATTGTCCGCAATTGAATAATCCTTGTAATGCCTATAACCCGACCAAAATTCAACTTGTTATACGTGACGCGTGAGGTGACATAATGTTTAAAAAAGTACTCATTGCCAATCGTGGAGCGATAGCCTGTCGCGTCATTCGTAGTTTAAAGAAACTTGGGATTCAATCGGTTGCGGTCTATTCCGAAGCAGACCGAGATTCCTTGCATGTTAGTTTAGCTGATGAAGCGATTTTTATTGGTGATTCAGCTGCACAGCAAAGCTATCTTAATATTGAAAAAATTCTGGCTGCAGCACAGCACACTGGGGCCGAAGCGATTCATCCTGGTTATGGTTTTTTATCGGAAAATGCCGCATTTTGTGATTTGTGCGAGCAACAGGGGATTTCCTTTATTGGTCCGACCTCACAGCAAATGCGTGATTTTGGTCTAAAACATACCGCACGAGCATTGGCGATTCAAAACAATGTGCCTTTACTACCAGGCAGTCAGTTGCTCATCGACTTGGATGATGCACTGATTCAGGCTGATCAAATTGGCTATCCCGTGATGCTGAAAAGCACCGCAGGCGGTGGTGGTATTGGTATGCGTCTGGTGTGGAGTGAACAGGAATTAAAAGAAGCCTATCAAACTGTTTCTTATCTGGCACAAGCCAATTTTAAAGATGCAGGGCTTTATCTGGAAAAGTTTGTCGAAAATGCGCGTCATATTGAGGTACAAATTTTCGGTGATGGTCAGGGTCATGTCATTGCACTTGGTGAGCGTGATTGTTCCGTACAACGCCGTAATCAAAAGGTGATTGAGGAAACACCTGCACCGCATTTGAATGATGAGCAACGTACTTATATTCAAAAAGTTGCGATTCAATTGATGCAGTCGGTGCAATATCGTTCCGCGGGTACGGTGGAATTTGTGATGGATACCGATACACAACAGTTCTACTTTTTAGAAGTGAATACACGCTTGCAAGTGGAACATGGGGTGACGGAACAGGTTTATGACGTTGATCTGGTTGAATGGATGGTGAATTTGGCCAGTGGGGATTGGCAAGCACCGCAACAGATTGCGCCACCCAAAGGTCATTCGATTCAAGTGCGTTTATATGCCGAAGATCCGATTAAGAACTTTCAACCTAGCGCAGGCTTATTGACCAGTGTCAAATTTGACCCTCAATCACGGGTGGAAACCTGGGTGGAAACAGGCTCAAATGTTTCTTCATTCTATGACCCGATGATTGCAAAAATTATTGTCACGGCGACAGATCGCGAGCAGGCGATTGCTGCCATGCAAAATAGCCTAAGCAATACGGAAATTGCAGGGATTGAAACCAATCTCGAATACTTACAGGAAATCATTGCAGGAGAGGTGTTTCAGCAAGGCATACAGACCACGCGTTTCTTGAATCATTTTGAATGGAAAACCCAAAAAATAGAGGTGTTACAGGCAGGGATTCAAACTGCAGTGCAAGATGTAACAGGTCGCTTGGGCTATTGGGACGTCGGTGTTCCGCCTTCAGGCGCAATGGATGCATTGAGTCTGAATGTTGCCAATCAATTGTTGGGCAATACATTTAACAGTTCGGGACTAGAATGTACCTTGCTTGGACCGACTTTAAAATTTCATTGTGACACTAAGATTGCCATTACAGGCGGCGAGATGGAAGTCAGTTTGGATGGCCAACCGGTTGCGATGTGGTCAACGATCAATGTGCGTAAAGGGCAGGTGTTAAAATGTGGTCGTATCAGTACAGGTTGTCGCAGTTATATTGGGATTAAACATGGATTTAATCTGCCTGCTTATTTAGGCAGTTTAGCCACATTTACCTTAGGGCAATTTGGTGGTCATGCAGGGCGTAACTTATTGATTGGTGATATGTTGCCAATCACTGAGGCGAAAACCGAGCAAACAGTTGTATTAAAGCCTGAACAAATCCCTAGTTTTAAAACTGAATGGGAAATTGCGGTCATGTATGGCCCGCATGGTGCACCTGATTTCTTTACGCCAAATGATGTTGCCATGTTTTTTGATCAAGACTGGGAGATTCATTTTAATTCGAGTCGTACTGGTATTCGCTTGATTGGACCGAAGCCTAAATGGGCACGGATTGATGGAGGTGAGGCTGGTCTACATCCGTCGAATATCCATGACAATGCCTATGCGATTGGTGCAATTGATTTCACTGGGGATATGCCGATTATTTTAGGGCCTGATGGTCCGAGTTTAGGCGGCTTCGTTTGTCCTGCGGTGGTGATTAACTCAGAGTTATGGAAATTAGGACAGCTCAAAGCAGGCGATAAAGTCAGATTTATTCCTGTTAGTTATGCACAGGCGCAACAGTTAGAACAACGCTATCAATCGGCCTTGCAGGATGAAACCACATCACAGGTTAATTTTGAATCGATATTCAAAGCTGAGCCTATTACTTTAAAAAATGCGGTGTTGGCGACTTTGGATCAGGGCGCTGATAAACCCAAAGTGAGCTATCGTCCCGCAGGTAACCAATATCTGCTGGTGGAATATGGTGAACTGGTCTTGGATCTTAATTTACGTTTCCGTATTCATGCCTTGATGCAATGGGTACAACAACAAAATATTCAGGGCATCATTGATCTAACCCCAGGTATTCGTTCATTACAGATTCATTATAATTCAATGATTCTAGAGCAACTGGACTTACTGCGCTTGTTACAGGTGGCTGAAAGTGAATTACCCGATATTGAAAATATGCAGGTACCGTCTAGAACTGTGTATTTGCCTCTAGCTTGGGAAGATTCACAAACGCAGCTTGCAACCGAAAAATATACGCAATTGGTTCGTCCAGATGCGCCGTGGTGCCCCGATAATATCGAGTTCATTCGCCGTATTAATGGTCTTGCCTCGAAGCAAGCGGTAAAAGACGTGGTCTATGACACCGCATATTTGGTGATGGGTTTGGGTGATGTCTATCTGGGTGCACCTGTTGCCACACCGCTAGACCCAAGACATCGTTTGGTCACCACTAAATATAATCCTGCACGAACATGGACACCTGAAAATGCGGTTGGAATTGGCGGCGCCTACATGTGTGTTTATGGCATGGAGGGGCCGGGTGGCTATCAGTTTGTAGGACGTACCACACAGGTATGGAGTCGTTATCGTCAAAATCCGAATTTTGAACCGCACAAACCGTGGTTACTTAGATTCTTTGACCAGATCCGTTTCTATGAAGTATCTGAGCCTGAACTGTTGGAAATGCGGGAAGACTTTAAAGCAGGTCGTTTGCAATTAAGGATTGAAGAAGGAGTACTTAATCTCAAAGACTACAATGCTTTTCTGAAAGACAATGAAAGTAGTATTCAGGCCTTTAAACAGGTTCAGCAAAGCAATTTTGAAGACGAGCGCCGTCGATGGCATGAAGCGGGGTTGGCTGAATATGTTTCTGAAAATATGGATGCGGTACTGGACGATTCAGAGATCACAGTTCCGAACGGTGGCATGATCGTGGAGTCACATATGCCAGGGTCAGTCTGGAAAATTGAATGTACCGTAGGCGAGATTATCGAAGAAGGCGAAACTTTGGCGGTGATTGAAGCAATGAAAATTGAAATTCCAATCCTTGCACCTGCAAAAATGAAAGTCGACAGTATCTTGATTGATAAAGCGCAAACGGTAAAAACAGGACAGGCATTATTCACGCTTGCGCCTGCTGGATAGCGATTAAATTCATGATGCAGAAAAGGCCCTATGATGAAACATCGGGCTTTTTTTATGTGCATTTATTCAGCTATTCACACGGTTTTTTCTACTTTATTTGGCTAAAAAACTGGCATAGATACTGCATTAAATATTACGAATTATAAATTTGGTATTACTAAAGCTGAGGTGGTTATGAAAACGCAATCAATCCTAATTCAGTATTTCAAAGTTGCAGCGCGCTGTTTTGCTAATTTATTGAGCGTCCGAGCGGGGCTGTATGTAAAGCAAACTCAGCTTCCTAAATAGTCGTCTGCTCATTATGAATGCTCGTCCTAAACTGACTCGAATCAGTATTACCGTTCCTGAAAAGACGGTTGAAGCCTTAGATCAAACCATTGTCGAAGAGCATTATGAAAGTCGCTCTCAGGCGATTGTCGACATGATCAACAAGCATCTCATTGCTGAACAGGCACAGCAAAATGCAGTCATGGTCGGCACACTAACATTGTTGTATGACGCCAGTTGTATGCCGCTGCGTATGCAACTCTTAGACTTACAGCAGAAGTTTTTAGAACAGGTGATCAGTTCATTACATATTCAACTGGATCAACAAAAAATATTGGAAGTCATGCTGTTACAAGGGGGCAGTAATGACCTTAAACAGATTAGTCAGCAATTTACTGCCTTAAAAGGAGTCATTAAAGGGCATCTGGAACTCATGGATGCCGTGATGCCACCCTTACAGCAAAATGAATAGGAAGCGTCGGCATTGGTATTGTCGCAAAACGTGGGATTCACATGTTCTCTGGGCAAAATTTCAAAAAAGATATGGGGTGATTATGAAGCAAACAATAGTAACTTTATCCGTTTCTGTACTGTTGGGACTGGGTCTTACAGCGTGTGATAATTCGGCTAGGGTACCAACGGCGGAGAAGGCAACCGAGACCAAAGATGCGACATCAACGACTCCAATGACGATTGGGTATAGTGATTGGCCGGGTTGGGTGGCTTGGCAAGTGGCGATTGAAAAAGGCTGGTTAAAAGACGCAGGCTTAAATGTCGAATTTAAATGGTTTGATTATTCAGCCTCAATTTCTGCCTTTGCTGCCAATCAACTGGATGCGGTGTTTATTACCAATGGCGATAATTTGGTCAATGCCTCGGGCGGAAGCAAGGGCATGATTATTATGGTGACCGATTATTCTGCGGGTAATGATGTGATTATTGCCAAGAATGGCATCAACAGCATTCAGGATTTAAAAGGCAAATCCATTGCTACAGAAAAGGGCTTGGTTGATCACCTATTATTATCGACGGCTTTGACCGATGCCAAGATTCCTTTTTCAAATATTAAATTGGTCAATTCGGTGACCAATGAACTTCCTCAAGTGTTCGGCAGTCAGGATATTGCTGCGATTGCGGTTTGGCAACCCGTGGCTAATCAGGCCTTAAAAGCCGTTACAGGTTCCAAGGTTATTTATAGTTCCAAAGATAAACCAGGCTTGATTTACGATACCTTGGCGGTAAATCCAACTCATTTATCTGCGCATAAAGAGGATTGGAAAAAGCTGATCCAAGTGTGGGATAAAACGGTGAAATATATCCAAGACCCTGCCACCCACGCCGATGCAGTAAAAATCATGGCCAATCGTGTTGGTGTTGATCCTCAACAATATGAGCAATTTATTGAGGGGACGCATTTACTGGATATCGCAGCGAATAAGAAAGTGTTCCAGAAGGGAACAGGCTTTGATTCGATTTATGGTTCGACCTATCACGTCAATCAATTCAATGTCAGTAATGGTATTTATAAAACTGAAGTGGATGTGGATGGTTTGATCTATCCGGCTTTGGTGGATGAGTTGAAATAAAAGCTGTTTATAAATAAGGGGCTACTGTGATTTTAAAGTAATGATGGAGTTGTTGAATGTTAAGTAAGAGTTGTTTGCCTATATGCTTTTGTTCTGCGATTTTATTGGTGGCTTGCGATAATACTGCCAAGATTCCACAATCCAATAAAGACAGTATCACCCCTCAAAAAGATCAGCCGATTACGATTGCCTATAGTGAGTGGCCTGGTTCTTTGGCTTGGCAAATTGCTCAAGATAAAGGATGGTTTAAAGAGGCGGGTCTGAATGTTGAATTGAAATGGTTTGATTATTCGGCATCATTACAAGCATTTATGGCAAATAAACTTGATGCTGTTGTGGTAGCGAACGGGGATAACTTTATTCTGTCGACAGGTGGTGCTCGTCCTGCCATTATCATGGCGCATGATTATTCAGCAGGCAATGATGTCATTATCGCGAAATCAGGCATAACGTCATTACAGGATTTAAGCGGTAAAACGATTGCATTGGAAAAAGGTCTGGTCAGCGATTTACTCTTTACTACAGCGATGCAGGACGCGGGTCTTAATCCTAAGAATGTCAAAGTCATCAATGCCGCAACCAATGAGCTTCCACAAATTTTTAAATCTCCTGAGATTGCTGCGATCGCTTTATGGCAGCCGATCGCACATCAAGCTTTGGCCAGTGTACCCGATGCGAAAATTATCTATGACTCCAGTCAAAAGCCTGGACTGATTTACGATACTTTGTCTGTGAATCAAGTACATTTGCAACAACATAAAGAAGAGTGGAAGAAAATCATTCAGATATGGGATAGAACGGTGAATTATATTAATGATCCTGCTACCCATCAGGATGCGGTGAATCTCATGGCTAAACGGGCTTCTATGGATCCAGTTGCATACGAACGGATTATGAAAGGAACAAAACTACTTAATCTTGCTGAGAATAAACGTATTTTTCAGAAAAGATCGGGGCTTGATTCGATTTATGGTGCTTCTTACTACGTTAACCAATTTAATCTGCGACAGGGTCTATATGCTCAAAGTCCAGAGGTTGATCAGTTAATTCATCCGAATTTGATTGAGGCGTGGCCATAAAGTTTTCAGATTGGCGTTGAGTGCAAAAGCTGATTATTCAGCCTTTGCTTGTTGCTAAAAGAGGCTTAATTTATTGGAATGATCCAAAGCTTATCGATGTCATGTGCCGTGATCCATAATCGATGATCGCAAGTACAAATTGCACCGCTTCCTGCGGCTTGTCCATATTGAAAAACCCTTAAAATTTCTCCTGAGAGTTCATCTATTTCAATCAGTGGAATATGGGTGCTGCGAATCCAGATTTTGCCATGACTTGCATGTATATCGCCACCATCACCGCGTGCCAACGGAGGCAGTTGAATGGTTTTGATGCACAAGTTTGAATGAGGATCAATTTGGCTGACTGTGCCATATGTTTGATTCAGGGTCCAAATCGCTTGCTTACTGGCGCAGAGAAACCATGGTTGTTGGTCAACCTGAATACAGTGGCTGACTTGTTTAGTGAGTGGATTGATTCTTTGAACGCTATTCTGTTTGGGATTGGTGAGCCAGAGTGAATTAAAAGCATAGCAAAGATTATATGACTCGGCTAAGACTTCAATGTGTTGAGTAATCGTATTCGTGCGTGGGTCAATTTGGCAAATCAAACCATTGGCACAAGCAACCCAGACCCCATTAGGATCAGCAGCTAAGCTAAATTCACCACTTAAATCGGCTAAACCCGTTGCAATAACACTAAGTATTTGACCTGAATCCGCATCAATACGGTAAATCGACTGAGTGGATAGACTCGCGACCCAAATTGAATCAAAAGCAAAAATGGGGATACCAGCAGCAGTGGGTACTGCTGCTTGATAGATAGGGGAGAAACGATCAAAACAGAATTTCTGTAGGGTATTTTGATTGGTTGCCCAGACAAACTGGTGGTCTGTGGTTAAAAAGTCAATAAAACCAGAGATATCTCGACTTTGCTGAGCGATTTCTTCGATATCAATATATTGCATATAAACCTCAAAATTGAAAATAAACTTGCTCAATAACGCGGCTTAGTCATTATGGGAATGTTTACCAAAGTTTAGGTTTGGTCCTGTTAACGTGATCTCACCATTTTGAATCATCTTCTGCATATAACCAAAAACTTTGGCGCTGACTTCAAAAAGATGTTGACCTGCGATCACTGGAGGATATTTTTTTACAGCTTCAGGTGTCGCGAATTGAGGGAGGGGTTGAATGACAACATCATAGTCACAAGCAAAAAATAAAGGAAAAGCATAACGTTCTTCACTGACTTTTCTTACACGATGGGAGGTGGCAGTAAAACGTCCTCCGCTGAGTGCTTCGGTCATATCCCCAATATTAACCACAAATGCATTTTCAACTGGTGGTGCATCAATCCATTGTCCTTCCGAGTTGACCACTTCTAGTCCGGGTGCTGTTGGCAATAAAATGGTGAACAGTTCCATATCTGTATGCGCTCCAAAGCCAAGCACATCTTCTACATCAGAATTGTGTGCATAGTGCATTAAGCGTAATTGAGAGGTTGGCTTATTGACCAAACGATTTAGATCGTTTGTGTTGAGTCCTAATGCCAGTTCAAAACCTCGGAGTAAGGTGCGTCCCAACTGAATGATGGCTTGATAATAGGCATGAACATCTGTTTTAAAGTCTGGAAGATCTGCCCAGACATTGCTGCCATGCATTGGTTTTCCTGCAACGACATCAGGATCGTCTTCTGGGAGGTCCCAACTTAAATCAAAGGCTTCTTTATTATCGGTTTTATTGATGCTTCTATCGACCTCTACACTACCTTGCATTTCAGTACGTTCTTCACCGGGTGGGACATAGCCGCGATGTTTAATACCGAAATTTCCTGCATAGTATTTCATTTTCTCTGCTGTAGGCAGCGCAAAGAAAGCTTTTGCTTGGGACAGTAGCTTATCGATTTGTTCCTTTTGAATATGGTGTCCAGTAAGATAGAAAAAACCAACATGTTCTGCCGCATAACCGAGTTGGTTCGCAACTTGTTGCTGAACAATTGGATTGTCACTGTATAAACCCGTGATATCGATGACAGGAATATGCTCAAATGCTCGATGAGAAAGGAACAGTTTCTCATCTGTAATAACATCATTCATAGATATTGCTCACTTTTGAGATTGGTCGTCCAATCTTAGAATTTTAAGCTATTGATACAGGTCGTCCTGAAGCTTTTGGTTTTATCGCTATTATTCACTGTGACTAACAGGGGTCATACGTGGAATCTGAGGTAAATCTTGTAGTGCAGGGTCGAGTGCTTCCTCTTGGTGATGTACCAACAGATCAACACGCTGCCGTAGTTGTTTAAATTCAGGCGACTGCATCAATTCCATAGTTCGTGGACGTGGTAAATTGACCTCAATAATCTCTTTGACTTCACCCGGATTGGCTTTTAAAGCCACAATACGATCTGCCAGTAAAATGGCTTCATCCATGTCATGCGTGACAAATAAAATAGTGATATCAATGTTTTGCCATAAGTCCATGAGATGCTTTTGCATCTTTTGTCGGGTGTAGGGGTCGAGTGCGCCAAAAGGTTCATCCATGAGTAAAATCTTGGGTTCATTGACTAAGGCACGGGCAATGGCGACACGCTGTTTCATCCCACCAGAAAGCTCATGCGGGAACTGATTTTCATATTTTTCTAAGCCAATAATATTGATCCATTCACGCGCCATTTCTTCGGCACGGGTTTGACTGATACCTTTCATCAAAGGGCCAAACATCACATTTTCTTTGACGGTTTTCCATGGAAATAAGGTATAGCCTTGAAACACCATGCCACGTTCTGAACTTGGGCCTTTAATTTTTTGTCCTTCAACCAGAACCTCACCACTGTGGTAGTCATCTAGACCTGCAACCACACGGCTTAAAGTTGATTTTCCACAGCCCGAAGGACCAATCACACAGACAAATTCACGCTTATGAATACGTAAATCAATCTGGTTCAGTACGGTTCGTTCTGAATCACCATGCTGAAAAATTTGTGTTAGTTGCTTAGTTTCCAACATTAGGGGACGCGTATAAATATGCTCAAAATAGGCTTTGGCATCAAAATTATCCGTCATATTTATACTCCTTTTTTCCATTTAAACAGGGAGTTGCCGAGTTTCATTAAAATCAAATCACATAACAGTCCAATCACCCCGATAATCAAGATGGCGGCATAAACATTGTCAAAGTTCTGATAGCGTGCTTGTTGCGTAATGAACCAGGTGATCCCAGATGTTGCACCAATCAGTTCAGACACAATCAAATAGGTCCATGCCCAACCCAGCAACACTCGTTGATCTCGATAAATATCAGGCAGTGCCGCTGGGATTACCACATGGAACAGGCTTTTAAGCTTATTGGTACCTAGTGTATAACCAGCTTCAACCAAGCCGCGATCAACCATTCGAGTGGTATTGGCAATGATCAGAATTTGCTGAAATAAAGTACCAATCACGATAATGGCAATTTTCGGGGCATCATTAATACCTAAAATCGCCACTGCCAATGCCCCAAAGGCAGGTGCAGGCAAGTAGCGAAAGAACTCGACAAAGGGTTCGGTTAGCTTAGAAATGGTATTGGAAAAGCCACACAGAATACCGAGCGGAACACCGATCAATGAAGAGATAAAAAACGCCGTAAATACAATCTTGATACTGTGCCACAGGCTTTGATGTAACCAAGGTGCATCGGCCTGTTGCGGGGGCGTAGTAAACGAAGTGAAAAGTGCTTTCGCCACTTGATGCGGAGCAGGCAAATAAATTGGATTGACCAGAATACCTATAGGCGGGGTTTTGCCTTGATTGACGGCATCTTGAGCCTCTGCATAATAAGCCTGCTTATCTATTCGGGTGCCTGCCTGTAGATAAGTGGCTGAGCCTGCATCGGTAATTTGAACTTGTGGATGCCAGATAAAAGGTAAGTAACTGACACAGCTCCAGATTAAGATGGGAATCAGAAAAGATCCCAAACTCAAGTAAAGCTTTTTCCTTTTTGACAATACTGAATGATGCATAGGTGCACACCCGTAGTAATACTAATTGAATAAAACGTAATACTAGTTAGCAATTTTGATGCCAGTGCGGATGCTGAAGAGCAAAATCAGGATGAAGTGCAGTCAATGAAAAGCGAGATAGGCACTTTGTAATTTGATAGCGATGCTTGTGCCTATCTTTTAGTGAGTCCTTAATGTTTGAATAGATTCAAGTTATTGAATTTTATCAGCAGTTGATCAGGAGATTCCTGCCACGCTGGGTCAGGCTGAATACAATCGATGGGACAGACAGCAAGGCAGGTAGGTGCTGTATAGAAACCGATGCATTCAGTGCAACGTTGTGGGTCGATTTCATAGACTTTTGCACCTTCATTAATCGCTTGATTGGGACATTCAGGCAAGCACATATCACAATTGATACATGCGTTGGTAATGATGAGTGCCATATCAATCTGCCGAATAGGCAAGTGCAGCAGATTGCAACTCGGTTGTGGCGTGAGGCAAATTACGAATCAAGAGCGCATATTCAATATCGATCTCAGCGGAGAGTGGAATTTCGACGATATGACCTGAACCTTTGGCATTTTCAATGGCATTGCCTTTAAGATCGCGCATCTGTTCTAATTTGAAGTGGATATTACCTTTGGGGGTCATTAACTCAAGTGAATCACCAATCACAAAGCGGTTTTTAACCTCAATGCGAATATAGTCACCATGACGTGCAATCACTTCACCGCAAAATTGTTGATAGTCAAAATGTGATGAACCATCGGTATAATTTTGATAATCGCTATGCACATGGCGTCGCAAGAAGCCCTCGGTATAACCACGATTGGCCAATCCTTCCAGTTGAGTCATCAAGCTAGGATCAAATTCTTTACCCACTAGTGCATCATCAATGGCTTTGCGGTAAATCTGTGCAGTACGGGCACAATAAAAATAAGATTTGGTGCGGCCTTCAATCTTTAAAGAAGCAACACCCATTTGAGTCAGACGATCTACATGCTGTACCGCACGTAGGTCTTTGGAGTTCATGAAATAGGTGCCATGCTCATCTTCTTCGGCGGCAAACATGTCTTCATCATTACGCTGCACTAAAACAGTTTGCGCCATATTTGTGCTGTTTGAAGTCTGTGCGCAACATTGCTGTTCAGTAGTAACCTGCTGAACAGGAATCACATCACCATTGGCATCTTCTTGCGCTGAGTGGATTTTATAGTCCCAACGACAGGCATTGGTGCAGGCTCCCTGATTGGCATCACGTTTATTCATATAGCCCGATAACAAGCAACGACCTGAATAGGCCATACATAGTGCACCATGTACAAACACTTCTAGTTCAATTTCAGGGACATGTTTCTGGATTTCTTCTATTTCTTCGAGCGAAAGTTCTCGTGACAAGATCACGCGACTTAGACCATAGTCTTTCCAGAATTTTACAGTAGCCCAATTGATCGCATTGGCTTGTACCGACAGATGAATCTGCATCTCAGGGAAATGTTCACGTACTAACATAATCAAACCAGGGTCTGACATAATCAGCGCATCGGGTTGCATGGCAATAATAGGTTCGATATCTCGGATAAAGTTTTTGAGCTTACTGTTATGCGGCTGGATATTGACCACCACATAAAATTTTTTGCCTAGGGTGTGGGCTTCATCAATCCCGATTTTTAAATTGTCATGATCAAATTCATTGTTGCGTACGCGTAAGCTATAACGTGGCTGGCCTGCATAGACCGCATCGGCACCATAAGCAAAAGCATAACGCATATTTTTAAGTGAACCAGCAGGAGAGAGTAATTCAGTATTCATGATGCGGAATAAAAGGCATATAAAAAATAAGGAATTATTTTAGAAAGTTCAGCATAAGGATTCAACCTAGCATTTTGCTCAGGATTTTATAGATGTTTAGGGGAAATCTAGGCCATAAAAAAGCACCCGAAGGTGCTTTTTAGAATTAGTGATGACGGTGCTTTCTTTTCTTCTTGTATTTTTTAGACTGGTAATTGTCATAGTCACGGTCTTGACCGACTTTACGGCCTAGAGCAGAACCACCTGCCGCACCAGCAGCAGCACCGATATAACCGCCAGTCGTACCACCGAGGTTTTTACCTACAGTATAACCACCCACGCCGCCTAAACCACCACCAATAGCAGCTTCAGTACGGGTACGTTTGCTACTTGCAGCAGCTGCACCACCAGCACCACCGAGTGCAGAGCCAATCATTGCGCCGCTGTTTCCACCCATTTCTTTACCAATTGCAGTACCTACAACACTACCAAGCGCAGAAGTTGCAGCAACACGGGTTGCATTATCAGCATGAGCAGCAGTAACCAATGATGAGCTTGCAAAAACAGCAGCACATAACCAAGCATTTAATTTCATTTTTGACTCCGTGTCCGAAACATGACGGACCTCTTTTTCATGGCTGCAAATGTAACAAAGTTTGAGTATGAAAGTGTGGAGAAGCTTTTCTGAATTATTACTCTTTGGTGTCTGGATTGTAGTGTTTTGTTGCTGAGAATAGTAAGGAATGAGGGTTAAGTTTGATTAAACAATAAGATAGTTAATCACTGCACAAAAAAATGAAACCTTATTTTAAGGTTCCATTCATTTTTGAATTAATCTAATGGAGCATCTTTGCTGCTTTGTTCTTCAATTTTGAGCTGGCGAGGATTCAGTTCAGTTTGCAAACGTAGATAGTTTAAGTCACGGATATTCTTTTGGGTTGCGACCACGCCAAACAGACTTAATAAGAAGGACATGATGTAAAAGCCTTTTTCACTCATGGTCAGATCTGCATTCCATAAGCTCACCAATAAAAGACCGATACAAAGCGCCATTGAAGCCCAACAGAGCCCATAGTAAATCGCCGTAACGGGAATGTCTTCGAGTTGGTCACGGACTGTCTTCTGTAAAGAAGCTGCAGAAAAAAGTCCATAAAGCAAGATCACCAGATAATAGCCTTTTTCATGCAAGGGCATATTGGCATTCCATAGACCAATCATAAAGCCAACGCCACCTGCGAGTAAGGCCACCCAGCTCGCAGCGATAAAGGCTGAGGTGGGGCGGTTTATAAAATTATTCATAGATTATCCTGTTGTTTTATCTTTCTATTTGTCTTTCATTATTTATATATAAGCCTTGATCAGAGAACAAGCAATGAAAACTAAAACTGAACAATTTGTGATGAAATGGGTGAGGAATAGTAAGTTCCCCTGATTCTCTATGTCTTTTAAGCAGTATAGTCTGTAAACTATGCGCAATTTTTTGATTTTGCTCGTGCTTCATTGGCACTGAGTCTTTAGATTTTGAGATATTCCGCCCATGAAAGCATCACTCCGTTTAAGACTCGATCAACTTTGTGATCGTCACGAAGAGCTGACTGCATTACTCGCTGATGTAGAAGTAATTTCGGATAATAAACGTTTTCGTAAACTGTCCCGTGAACACAATGATTTAACTGAAATCACCGAGGTTTGGAGCAAATATCGTCAAGCGGAAGAAGATATCGAAACGGCTGAAATGATGAAATCAGATCCTGATTTCAAAGACATGGCCGAGGAAGAAATCAAAGAAAATAAAGCACTTTTGGTTGCGCTTGAAGAGCAGTTAAACGTGTTGATGATTCCGAAAGATCCAAATGATGCCAACGCAGCCTATCTTGAGGTGCGTGCGGGTACAGGTGGTGATGAAGCGGCGATTTTTTCGGGTGATCTATTCCGTATGTATAGCAAATACGCTGAAACACAAGGCTGGCGTATTGAAGTGCTTTCTGAAAACGAAGGCGAGCATGGCGGTTATAAAGAGATCATTTGCCGTATCGATGGCGAAGGCGTGTATGGTCGTTTGAAATTTGAGAGTGGTGCACACCGTGTACAACGTGTCCCTGCGACTGAATCACAGGGTCGTGTACACACTTCGGCTTGTACCGTTGCGATTCTGCCAGAAGTCGATGTAGATACCACCGTTGAAATCAATCCTGCCGATTTGCGTATTGATACTTACCGTGCATCAGGTGCGGGTGGTCAGCACATTAACAAAACCGATTCAGCGGTACGTATTACTCATATCCCATCGGGTGTAGTGGTGGAATGTCAGGAAGAACGTTCACAACATAAGAACAAAGCCAAAGCGATGGCTTTGTTAGTCTCACGTTTAGAAAATGCGAAACGTGCAGCAGCGGATGCAGCCACCTCAGAAATGCGCCGTGACTTGGTCGGTTCAGGTGACCGTTCAGAACGTATTCGTACGTATAACTACCCGCAAGGTCGTATGACCGATCACCGTATTAACCTGACTTTATATAAGTTGGATGCGATTATGGAAGGTGATTTAACTGAATTACTGGATAGCTTACACCGTGAATATCAAGCGGATCAGTTGGCGATGCTTGCACAGGAAAATGGCGGCTAATGAATATTGCTCAAGCCTTAGAGATCAAAGGTGAAATTGATAGCTATGAACGTCAAGAGGCGGCGTGGCTACTCGAACATATTTTGGTGATCAATGCTTTAGAACTCAAATTAAGACTTGAGCAAGAACTGACTGAAATGCAGGAGCAAGCTTATTTAGATGGGCTGGCTCGTATCGAACAAGGTGAACCGTTGGCCTATGTCACAGGTTCACAACCGTTTTGGACGCTTGATTTAAAAGTTACCCATGACACTTTGGTGCCGCGTCCCGATACCGAAATCCTTGTGGAAACGGTATTAAAACTGCCATTAAGTTCACATGCCAATATTGTTGATCTAGGTACAGGCGCGGGTGCAATTGCTTTGGCACTGGCGAGTGAGCGTCCACAATGGCAAGTGACTGCAACTGATATCTATGCACCGACTTTAGAAGTGGCACAGGACAATGCCGTTCGACATGGTCTCATGCAGGTCAAGTTTGCTTGTGGTGCTTGGTTTGAGGCTTTAGAACAGCAACAGTTTGATCTGATTGTATCGAATCCGCCATATATTGATCCTGATGATGTGCATATGCAAAAGCTCAAGTCTGAACCTGAGCGTGCATTGATTGCAGATAAGCAGGGTATGGCAGATATTGAAATCATCATAACCCAAGGTAAAGACTGGCTTAAACCGAATGGCTGGATTGTGCTTGAACATGGTTATGACCAAGGCCAAGCAGTACGTGATATTTTTGAGCAGCATCATTTTAGCCAGATTAAAACAATTCAGGACTACGGACAAAATGACCGCGTGACCTTGGCCTGTTGGATTTAAGCTTGTTTGTGAATGGTATCACGCCAACCTAATAATCTATTTTCCAGTAGTTTCATCAAACTATCAGATATTTTTCCAAGCAAAGCCAATAAAATAATGGCAATGATCACAATATCTGGGCGTGAAGTTTCTCGTCCATCACTGAGTAGATAACCAATTCCTTGAGTTGCGGCAATCAGTTCCGCTGCAATCATAAACATCCATGATAAGCTCAAGCTATTGCGTAAACCTGTCAGGATTCCTGAAGAAGCGGCAGGCAACACAATTGAGATAACCCGTTGCAATGCATTGAGGCGATAGACCTTTCCTACTTCAATCAGTTTTCGATCTACATTATGGATGGCAGCGACCGTATTGGTATAGGTCGGAAAAAAAGCACCTATCGCAATCAGTGTGATTTTAGAAGATTCATCAATCCCTAACCAAAGTAATAATAATGGAATCCATGCCAGGCTTGGAATGGATTTGAGTGCGGAAAAAGAGGGTTCTAAATAGGCTTCTACTTCTTTGCTTAAGCCAACCCAAATCGCAAAAATTAAAGCTAAACCACTACCGATTGCAAAACCGATGAGTACTCGCCAAGTACTGATGTAAATGTGCTGCAGTAAATCAGTTTGAGCCAAATCCCAAAAAGATTGCCACAAGCTACTGGGCGCAGGAAGCAGATATGCTTCGATATCGCCATTTCTAACTAAGAATTCACAGAGTATTAACAGCAGAGTAGGAAGTAGCAATGCTTTTAGCCAACGAATGAGGTTTGGGCTAAAACGCTTTTTATTAGTTTGTGTGCTTTGCTGAGCGAGAAAATCGGTTAGCTCAGCCTTGTGACTTGAATTGCTCATGGATTATTTCACAACTTTTTGAGCAAAGCGTGGATCAAGTAGCTGATCAATCACTTGATTGACATCAGTTCCTTTTCTAACCAAGTCTTCTTCTGTCAAGATTTTTCCTGATCGTTTCAGTGCTTGAGCTTGGGTAACTGAAGGAATGTTTTGGTCAAAGTTGGTACGGCTCAATTGTAATTGTGCCACTGGTAACGGGAGCTTAGCTTCACGTGCCAATAATGCTGCAACTTTATCTGGATTGGCTTTGGCCCATTTTCGTGCTTGTTCGTAGGCTTTAATTACCGCCTCAATCGCTTCTGGGCTTTGTTTACTAAACTCTTCTTTGACGTTCAAGACGCTATAACTATTAAACGCAACATTACGATAAAGCAATTTAGCCCCAGATTGGATTTGTGCAGATGCCATTAAGGGATCAAGTCCCGCCCATGCATCTACTTGACCGCGTTCTAATGCAGTTTTGCCGTCTGGGTGTTGTAAATGAACCAATTGAACATCACGTTTATTCAATCCGACTGTATCCAATGCCTGGAGCGTAAACAGGAAAGGATCTGTGCCTTTGGTTGCAGCAATTTTTTTGCCTTTGAGATCTTTTAAGTTTTTGATCGGTGAGTTTGCAGGAACAACCAATGCTGTCCATTCAGGTTGGCTTTGAATATAGACCGTCTTGATTGGGCTGCCATTTGCACGACTAAGCACTGCAGCCAAACCCGCGGTTGAAGCGAAATCAATACTATTGCTATTTAAATATTCTAGAGAACGGTTACTACCTTGGCTAAATACCCATTTAATTTCGGTATTGGGAAGGGCCTTTTCTAACAGTTTTTGATCTTTTACCACTAAGCTGGTTGGCGCATAGTAGGCATAGTCAAGTTTAAGTGTGGTGGGAATGGCAGCAAAACTGGAGGATATAAATACCGTAGAGAAGCCTAAAGCGAATAAAGTCTGAGAGAGAGGTAATTTAGAAAAGAAAGACATGAGCTAAATCAGCGCCGTATAATGAAATATCAGCGATCTTTACATGGATCACAGCGCATCCCAACTGAGTTATTTTGATTTAGAAATCATGATAATAGATAAAAATCAAATTGGTCTCAAAACACTGTTTTTATTCACGAACAATGTTGATTATTACGTTGGGCTGCTATTGAAAATATCGTGATATCCTCAGCTTAATCTTCGATATATTGCTGTACTGCATTGGCTAAACGACTTTCACCTTGTTGTTGTAGTCCATCCACCACGCCCAGAGCATCTGGCTTTTCCCGATTTTGGCTGAGTTTATACTTTCCCGTGATCTGTGAGATCGGAATTTCGATCCCGACAATGCCTTGCAGTTCTTGAGCAATATAGTCATCTGGTGCATCCGACATTTTCCAAGGCGTTGCTTGTTTGGCTTCATGGGTACGTGTCAGTCTGGCCAAGATGCCGCGTAGTGCTTTTTCATCATGTAAGAAATTGATGCTTCCTTTGACATGAACCACTTGATAGTTCCAGGTGGGTACATGTCGATGGTGTTGTTGCTTGCTAGGATACCAATTCGGTGAGATATAACCGTGTTCACCCTGAAAAATAATTAAAACCGCTGCGCCATTTTCAATTTGAGTGTGTAGTGGATTATTCTTGGCTATATGCGCAATCAGTGTCGCTGTTTGGCTGTGCTCATCACGCAATAAATGAAAGGGTAAATGATTGGCTTCTAAGCCTTCAGCACTATGACTTATCAGTGTGGCAAAAGGGTAGTCCTGAATCAGTCGGTATAATCTTTCAAGATCTGTTTCTTCAAATATTTCAGGCAAATACATTGCTTATTCCTTCGATTATTCTAAATGGCCCAAACGTTTCTTTTTATTGGGTGAAGACTTTCTATAGCTGCCCGGACTGACTCCCGTCCATTTTTTAAAGGCACGATGGAACGCACTTGGGTCATGGAAATGCAAATCATCACTGATGTTCTGGATTGAATCATTGCTTTTACTGAGTCGTTCAATGGCAATATCACAGCGGATATCATTTTTAAGCTGTTGATAGCTGACACCTTCTTGCTTAAGGCGACGTTGAATAGTTGCGGTTGACATATTTAGTTGCTGTGCAATCTCTTTCAGTTCATCCCATTGCGATGGTGGCTGTAGCAGCAGTTGACGGCGGATTTGCAAGCTTAACGAGTTCTCATTTTTAAAGCGTACAATCAGGTTATAAGGTGTATGTTTGAGAAAATCCTTGAGTGCTTGTTTATCTTTTTTGATTTTATGCTTGAGATAATGCGCGTCAAACTCGATTTGATTTTGCTCGGCATTAAATTGAATGTTCTCGCAAAACCGTACCCGATAATCTTGTATTTCCACAGGTGGATGACATCTAAAACTCATTTTTTGGAAACCAATGCGCTGATCACTCAACCAGCACATCAAACTATGCACCAACATTAAATAGGTTGAATAGGTAAACATCCGTTTCGGATGCTCACGATCATGCAAGATCAGATAGGCTTTACTGCCTTTTTGAATCAGTTCACCCCGAATATCATCCAGTACCAAACTTAAAAATTTTAAAATTTCTTGAATGGCTTGCTCAAGGGTTTCGGCATTAAAAGCTAATTTTGCTAATAGGCTAAAACTGCCTCGGCGCATGGGATGAGTATCCATACCAAGAAACTCATCATTCATACTTTCAGCAACTTCGACCCATAACTGCGCACATTGTGCCACAGGCACTCGTGCCTTGGAGGAAGTTAAGAGCTCTGCTGAAATACCTGCTCGATTGGCGATATTGACAATATTTAAACCACGACTTGCTGCGACACTTAATGCTTCACGGATTAAAGCATTTGAAATGGTGTCCTTAGCCGAATTAAGATCGAGGTTGAGGTTTTTGTTCATATATCAATAAAATACAGGAGAAAAATGAAATCGAATGCTCAAAAGCCGCAGCAAATTTGCTACTTTTTGAAATTGTATCGGAAAATACTTGCCTTTAGGCTTAGTTATAAAAATTTATATCTTTAATTTGATAGGAAACGTAAATGAAAATTCAGGGAAAACATTTTGTTATTACAGGTGGCGGTTCGGGCCTAGGTGCAGCAACAGCAGAATATTTAGTTGAAAAGGGGGCTTCCGTCACTTTGGTCGATATGAATATCGAAGCTGGAGAACAACAAGCACAGACCTTGGGCGCAGCAGCAGAATTTGTAAAACTGGATGTGACGGATGAAGCGGCAGCAGAACAGTTTTTTAAAGATGTATTGGCGAAACATGGCAGCGTTTATGGTCTGATCAACTGTGCCGGCATTGGTCCATCTGCAAAAGTCGTCGGTAAAGAAGGCGTGCATGATTTGGCGATGTTCTCTAAAACCTTGCACATCAACGTGACAGGTACATTCAATATGTTGCGTTTCGCAGCGGATGCCATGAGCAAAAATACTGTTGCTGAAGGTGATGAAGATCGTGGTGTGATCGTGAATACTGCATCAGTGGCGGCCTTTGATGGTCAGATTGGACAAGCGGCTTATTCAGCATCAAAAGGTGCTGTGGTGGCGATGACTTTACCGATTGCACGTGAGTTAGCACGGCATGGTATTCGTGTCATGACCATTGCTCCAGGGATTATGGAAACCCCAATGTTGAAAGGTTTGCCTCAAAATGTACAAGATGCCTTAGGACAAATGGTGCCTTATCCATCACGTTTAGGTCGCCCAGAAGAGTTCGCGCGTTTAGTGGCGCATATTGCTGAAAACTCTTATTTGAATGGTGAAGTGATCCGTTTGGATGGTGCAATCCGTATGGCAGCCAAGTAAGTTTTATTTTAATTCGGAGATTAAACTCTGATTTTATTTAAAGCCGTTGTGGATGTCACAACGGTTTTTACTTTGGTATTTGATATTGTATCCGAATCGATTTCATTTTAAGGTCGAATCAGAATATTGATCTGGATGATAATAACAACGATGAAAGCAATGATCTTTTTATCTGTAGCAATGACTGTGTCTTTAGCAGGTTGTGTGGGCAATATGAACCCGACGGGGGGTAACTCAAGACCGAATTATCCCTACTATGTGACACAGCAACCGATGTTGGTTAAAAAAATTCATGTTCCAGCAGGAACGACCTTGGTCTATAAGGAACAGTACTTCAAAAAAGGCAAACAAGACCAGATGATGTCAGAAAGTAAACTGACCGATATTCGATTGCCGATTGGTCAAAGCATTGATTGGGGTGGTGTGCCGGTCACCATGATTTCGCAGTTTTTTAATTCAGCTATGCGTGGTTATTCTGTCCATGCAAATTTTAAAAAACTAGATGCAGCTAAGCGAACCAGATTTTCTCAGTTATGGCAGAGTTGTGATGATGAGCTAGGCATCAGCATTAAGGACAGAAAGGATTGGTCATTTAATAAAGCCAATATTGCGGATGTTGAAAGCTGTAGTACCAACTATCAACGTTACTTTAAAAATGACCAAGAACAGCAGCAGTTCTTGGATCTTATGTATCATGAGTTGATGAAAATCAATGGTCAATAAAAGAGGCAAAGCTGATTTGGCCTTGCCTTATATCAAAGATTATTTGGCCTTAACCTCATCCCCAATCAGATAAAATGTACCGCCTGCAATGTAATGCAGGCTGCGCAACGCTTTACTGGCCTCTTGAAAGTGCCAATGTCCATCGCGGAATACCCGTGAATCAGCCCAAGCACCCACCACCGAGCCGATAAATAAATCATGCGCTTGTTGATTGTGTGGTTCTGGAATCACTTTACAGACCAGCCAAGCCAGACTACCTGCTACCAGTGGGACAGGAAAATCATCTTGGTAAAACAATTCTGTTTTGCATTCTTCTAACTTACTTGGATGATCAAACTGGCTGATGGTTCCGAGTTGATGCACCATATCAATTTGCGCATAACAAGGCACTTGCAAAGCAAAATAACCGCTTTGTTCCACCAATTGGCGAGTCTTGGTACTTTTATCTAAGACCACAGTGACCTTTGCAGGTGTTAACTCTAAAGCACAGGCCCAAGCTGCTGCCATGACATTGCGTTCTTGCCCGTACTGAGCAGAAACCAAAACTGTCGGGCCATGATTGAGCAGGCGATAGGCTTTAGAAAGTTCAACAGCGGTAATTTCTGACTGACTCATATAACATTCACAAGGTTGAGACATCGCTCCATTGTTACATAAACTTCAGCAAATTTTTATTCAATTTCCCAACGTTTATAGGCACGATTAAAACTTGAAAGAGAGGAATACCCCAGCTTTTTAGCAAGCTCATCTTTGGTCATAAAAGGATTTAGCATCAGTTTCTTGGCTTTCTCCTTTCGGACTTCATCGTACAACATTTGAAAGCTGATCATTTTTTCTTGCAACATCCGTTGTAAGGTTCTTTTGGTCAGGTTTAGCTTTTGAGCAACTTGATCAATACTCAGTAAGCCTTCTGTTTTATCATCAATTAGATATTTGACCCGTTGTAAAATATCTTGGGTTGCAAGTAGTTCATCCAGCTCTTTTTGGCACAGTAATTTAAATTTTTCTGCGGTGAGTGGATCGGCCATACTGAGTGGCGCGTCTAGAAAAGTTGCAGCGGCAATTAAGCGGGTATACGGCTGTTCATAACGTATTTCTTCAAAAGTCGATGCTAAGATCTCATCAAAACGAGAAAAATAATCAGGGTATTTACATTGTAGATCAACACTTGGCTTGAAATCTGGAATAAAGAAACGGACTAAATGCACAAAACCGGTCAGAAAGAAAATACAGCTAAATTCGTAGGCTTGTGTATCTGATTCATCATTAAAATTTAGTAAGGAACGATCATAGGCAATGTTGTAATAGGCGAGCTCATTTTCAACTTTAAAATTTAATTCGACAAATGAACATTGCAAGCTGACAAATTGATTAATGGTTTCAATTGCTTCTAAGGCATTTTTTGAAATGGCAACGGTGAAACCGAGTAAGCCATGCGAACTGATTTTTAATTGTGTACCTGCATAAAAACCGATGCCTTGTTCTTGTGTTAACTCAATGGTTCGGGCAATCACTTTTTTAAAAGCATTCAGACTGATCTTATCATTGAGATCAGATAGTTTTTCGATTTCAACACCAGTGCCCCAAAATAAGGTTTCAGCTGAAATATTCCATCGTGATACCACCTCACTCAGTAGGTGTGCATAAGAGCTGCTAATAAAATGCTGATTATGAAGACGGGGAATACTCATAGTGCGAAGTAAATTCCATGTTAAAGCTGATCCAATTCATTCTGAAATTAAAGCAGAGTGATGGATTTGAAAATGTACATTCATCGGAATTTTTTCAATCCAGCGTAATTTTGGCACGAATTGTTATGATTTTGGCACAGTTTGTTTTAGTCTAAAAATCACACAATATTTCGAAGGAGTATAATTTTTGCCAGTCGTTTGTATGCTCGGAATGATTCCAGATACGAAGAAAAAGACTAAATCGTTGTAATAAAAATGAAAAATGCTAGGAGCAAAACGTGAAGAAAAAATATTTAAATGTCATGGCGCTAATGGCGGGCATATTGGTGAGTAGTGGATCTGTGGTACATGCAGGTTTGTTCGATTTTTTTGCACCAAAAGCATCATGGCAAAACTGTAATGTGAACTCTTGTTCAGTCGGCGGTAGCACCAGTGTTACATCAAGCTATGCAAAAACCAAGTATCCAATTCTACTTGCGCACGGGATGGCAGGCTTCTCTGCTGTTGGCCCTTTGCAATATTGGAATGGCATTACTGAGGACTTGGTGGGTAATGGTGCGAATGTCTTTGTTGCACAGCAAGCTTCTTTTAATTCCTCGGAAGTACGCGGCGAGCAATTATTGCTACAGGCGAAACAAGTATTAGCGATTACAGGTGCGGAGAAAATTAACTTAATTGGCCATAGTCATGGCTCTCAATCGGTTCGTTATGTCGCAAGTTTGTTACCTAACAAAGTTGCTTCAGTCACAGCAGTGGGTGGTCCAACCAAAGGCTCAGATGTTGCAGATGTGGTTGACTCAGTGGTTAAATCACCTGTGGGCCCAGCACTTGCACCGATTATTGCGGCAGGGGTGAATGCCTTCTTCTCGTTGGTGGGGATTGGTTCAGGACATTATTATGATCAAGATGCACTGGCGGGCTTAAATTCATTAACCACTAGCGGTTCAGCAAACTTTAATCAACGTTTTCCAGCAGGTGTACCAACCACAGCTTGTGGTTCAGGAACAGAACTGGTCAATGGTGTGCGTTATTATTCATGGAGTGGAACCAGTCCGTTTACCAATGCTTTAGATCCAATGGATTATGCATTAACAGCAACTTCTTTACTGATTTCTGGTGAAAATGATGGCTTAGTGCCGCGTTGTTCGAGTCATTTGGGCACTGTGATTCGTGACAATTATGCATTCAACCATTTGGATGAAGTGAATCAGATCCTCGGTTTAGTTGGATTCTTACAGAACCCAGTAACCCCTTATCGTACTCAAGCAAATCGCTTAAAAAATCAAGGCTTATAATTCATTTACCAAAGGGGCAATCCGTTGCTCCTTTGGTTTTAACGGTTCAAACAAAGAAAGAATGATAAATAGAGCAAGGGATGATGAACGGTAAATTTTTGAATAATAAAACCATCAGTATAGTTTTAATCGCATGTTTATTGCTCTTATTGGCTTTAATTTATTGGATATTTAAGCCAGATCCTCAAAATAGCCAGCAAGCGCCAAATCAGCAGGCTCAATCACAGGTCTCCGAAAATGGCTTAGAGGCAAGTCCACAAAATAATCAAAAAGGCAAAATGCCTGAATTAGCCTCTTCATTGCGAGGTACTGAAATTGATTGTCCAATTCAGGTCGATGCCAATGGTAAATTGATTTTAACCGTTGGGATTCGCAGTTGTTTTGATTATTTCTTTTCTAGTTTAGGTGAAAAAACTGAAACGGAATTGATTGCCGATATTCGACAGTATCTCAGTGCGACTTTACCTGACACGGCTTCAAGTTATGCCAGTTATCTGCTAGATCAATATGTCGCTTATACTCACGCTTTGAAAAATATAAAACCGACGGGCAATTTTAAAACGGGTGATATTGATGGTTATCAAAAAGTAATTGAGCAGATGTACAAAGTACAACAGCAGTTTTTTAATGCCGCTGAGATCAATGCTTTATTTGGCAATGAACGTAATTTGAACCAGTTCAATATTGATCAAATGCGTATTCATGCCAATAAAACCCTGAGCGCTCAGCAAAAGGCGGCTGAGTTAGCGAAATTGATTGATCAACTTCCAACAACATTGGCTGATGGTGTTCGGGTTTCGATGCAATTTGCTGAGTTGCAGCAGTTGACTCAAGAAGTTAGGGAAAAGGGTGGTTCTGCACAAGAGCTTCGTAATATGCGTGAAAGTTTATTAGGGCCTGAAGCAGCGGACCGTTTGGAAAAGGTTGATCAAGAAGAAGCAGGATGGCAAACGCAGGTAAATGGATATTTGGCTGAACGTGACCAAATTTTAAAAAGTGATGCGAGTGATGCCAGTAAACAGCAGTCGATTAATCAATTACGCAATCAATCATTTGGAACTAAAGAAGATTTATTAAGAGCGCAGTCATATGAAATGATGCATGATCGAAAGTAGAGTCAAAGTAATAGATGGAAATATAATCGGTAATCATTTTATTAGGCAAAGTTGAATATGTATGTGGCTGATTATATTGGTTTAGCATTGATCCAAGATATGACAGATAAGTGTTTGCCTCAGTCTGAAGTGATGATTAAGGGGGAAAACACAGGGGTTATGGTTGAGGGTAAAGTGTTAGAAGGTGTGGTTTGTGTATATTCTCACTGCTATCTTCTTTTCCTTAGCCATGATTGTATCTTTGAAGAAACTTTAACTTTGGCCTTAGTCGATCTGGATAAAAATATATTGTTGGAGTCATTATGGATAGGGCTGGCTTATCAGACTGATATCTTTACTGGCCCTAGGATATGTGATGATAAAATCTTATTTGAATTTTTAGCTGAAAAAACATGGGTTCTTCACGTATTACAAACTGCCAGAATTCGATTTCCTATTTCTTTAAACGCTTTGATACATCGTGGTTTTCAGTTTAAATCTTATCTCCAGTTAGAACATTAATTTATGTGACGTATGCCGTCATGAACGAAGTGGTTCTTCAGGCCATGCAGGGTCGGCTTTTCTAAATGACGTATGCCGTCATGAACTACTCAACCACTACCATTGGAGGAAAGGGACATTTCTAAATGACGTATGCCGTCATGAACGGAATAGCCCACCTGTTTTAGATCGATTGCGCTTTCTAAATGACGTATGCCGTCATGAACCCATCGATAGTCAACTTGTAATAAGACCAGATTTTCTAAATGACGTATGCCGTCATGAACTATCCAACTACACCTTAACAACCTAAAGGGATTTTCTAAATGACGTATGCCGTCATGAACATACTGCGCTGACATGCGCTCATCTGTTAATTTTTCTAAATGACGTATGCCGTCATGAACAACTCCAAATCTTATAAAACATAGTAAAGCATTTTCTAAATGACGTATGCCGTCATGAACTTGAAAGACTGCTGAATTGGGTAGCGGCCTAATTTCTAAATGACGTATTCCGTCATGAACATAAAGTCAAATGCCCGAGTTGCGGCAATACTTTTCTAAATGACGTATGCCGTCATGAACTCATCGGCAGGCATGTGATGCATTGCTGAAATTTTCTAAATGACGTATGCCGTCATGAACAGCTATCTGCCTTTTCATCACTTAACTCCACTTTTCTAAATGACGTATGCCGTCATGAACCAGTCAAGCGAACAAGGTCTGATTAGTGGGGCTTTCTAAATGACGTATGCCGTCATGAACC
>NZ_KB850211.1:629730-984416 GCF_000369845.1 Acinetobacter higginsii
ATTTCTAAATGACGTATGCCGTCATGAACGTTTATGTTTCGCTTGGCTTCAGCGATGGTTCTTTCTAAATGACGTATGCCGTCATGAACTTGCACTTTTTCACTTAAATCAATGAGTTCAATTTCTAAATGACGTATGCCGTCATGAACACCAATCTCGAAACCCAAGACGGGGAAATTGATTTCTAAATGACGTATGCCGTCATGAACTGAAAGTCCGCTTGAATAGCGGCTTCACCCAAATTTCTAAATGACGTATGCCGTCATGAACAGTTATTTGTTGATGCAAGACAGCGCAGATAATTTCTAAATGACGTATGCCGTCATGAACGCGCTGACACTGCGATGATTGTATGTCCCAAATTTCTAAATGACGTATGCCGTCATGAACTGTTGTCCCTGCTCTTTCCGCGAAAGCCTCAATTTCTAAATGACGTATGCCGTCATGAACAAGGCGCTGGTTTGCGATTTAAGCCCCGTGTATTGCCGTCATGAACAGCTATCTGCCTTTTCATCACTTAACTCCACTTTTCTAAATGACGTATGCCGTCATGAACGCTTCTCACCATAAGCTTCTGCAATACGGATTTTTCTAAATGACGTATGCCGTCATGAACAGAATATAGGGTTACAGCTTGGTACTATTAATTTTCTAAATGACGTATGCCGTCATGAACTTTGCCCATGCACGAGCAGCTTCGACTGGATTTTTCTAAATGACGTATGCCGTCATGAACTGTCAGTAGTCACCCATATATCAAAAAGGGATTTTCTAAATGACGTATGCCGTCATGAACCTTCCCAGCCTTCTTGATTAAGCCAAGTCGATTTTCTAAATGACGTATGCCGTCATGAACCACCAACTACAGAAACAACAATACCATGAGGATTTCTAAATGACGTATGCCGTCATGAACTGAACGATCCTGATTTATTGCCTTCAACTGTTTTTCTAAATGACGTATGCCGTCATGAACCATTGCAGTCAATAATGATTGCTTGTTTAATTTTTCTAAATGACGTATGCCGTCATGAACAATTAAGTCTATTCAGGGTTGTGGAATTGCTTTTTCTAAATGACGTATGCCGTCATGAACACCAACTTGGCAAGGAAGCATGTGTCGTCCAATTTCTAAATGACGTATGCCGTCATGAACTATAAAATAATGAAAATAATATAAGCTAAAACATCAAGTTATATCCAAAAAGGCAGAAATACCCAAAGTTTTTAACTGATATAGTAACTTATTGATTTTATTAAGCTGTTAAAGAGTAAGAAAAATATTGGGGTAAAAATAGCTTTTTGTCAAAAGAAAACAATGTTCGTTCCAATTTATTACTTTCCTCAAATCCTACATCGACTTAAAATCAGCATTACCCTTGATGATAAAGAAGCAAGTCACGTGTCAGACCATTTAGAAAACGAATTTGAGCTAAGTAATGAGGAAATGCATCTCTATAGTCGTCAGATTTTATTAGATGGTTGGGATATCGAAGCACAAGAAAAACTCAAACTCGCCAATGTACTGATCATCGGAGCAGGCGGGATTGGTTGTACCAGTGCTGAACTGTTGGCACGTGCAGGTGTGGGCAAGATTACTATTGTCGATGCCGATACGATTGAGATAAGTAATCTACAAAGACAAATCGCATTTACAGCAAATGATTTGGGTCGGTATAAAGCCGAAATATTGGCCAAACATCTAAAAGAAATTAATTCGCATATACAGCTCAGTTATCAAAATATACGATTCGATGAAATGAATGCTGATGAACTTGTACAGCATCAAGATGTAGTCTTAGATGGCTGTGATAATTTTACCACTCGTTATCTAGTCAATGCGGTGTGTAAAAAGCATCAAGTCCCACTCATCAGTGCTTCAGCGATTGGTTTTGAAGGGCAGATGTTTATGGTGGAATCGGATTCAGCCTGTTATGAATGTTTGTTTCCGAAAGAAGATCATGCCAATGAAGGGCTACGCTGTGCAGAGTCAGGCGTATTGGCAACCACACCTGTAATGATAGCGTCATTACAAGCACATCACACTTTGCTGTTTTTAGGGCTTGGTCTGACGCCACTCAAGCAAAAATTATTACTTTGGAATGGCTTAAATCTATCGCAACGCATTCTTAAATTTGAAAAAGATGTAAATTGTCCAGTTTGTCAGGCAACTTGATCGGTAAATTGAGCAAAATTTGCTAAACTAATGCCATCTGTGAGGCAAGAAAGATTATGAAAAGAAATATTTTATTCGATGGATTACGATCTGTTGCACGTATTGGTGAAACAGTGGTGGTTGCAGCACAAGCAGGTGTGAAATATGCAACTGAAAAACCAAGCAACGCCAAACTTATGCGTGAGACCTTTGAGTCGCTTGGTTCGACTTATATCAAACTGGGGCAATTTATTGCCAGTACGCCGTCTTTATTTCCCCGCGAATATGTTCAGGAATTCCAAGGCTGTTTAGATCAAACCCCGACTTTACCATTTAGCTATATTCAAAAAGTATTGGCAGAAGAGTTTGAAGGCCGCAATCTCAATGAAATTTTCAGTTTTATTGATGAAAAACCTTTGGCTTCAGCCTCAATTGCACAAGTCCATGCCGCTCGATTAGTCACGGGCGAAGATGTGGTATTAAAAGTTCAAAAACCTGGTGTCGAAACCATTTTATATACCGACTTAAATGTAGTGCATTGGGCGACAAAACTTTTAGAAAAAGCTGTGCCAAAAATCAAGTTTGCATCGCTTTCTGAAATCGTGGATGAGATCAAAACACGTATGGTCCGTGAAGTTGATTTTATTGAAGAGGCTCAGAACCTAGATGACTTCATTCAGTACTTGAATGTGTCTGGCAACCAAGCGGCAACTGCACCAAAAGTTTATCACCAGTTTTCGACTCGCCGTGTGCTGACTATGCAGCGTTTATATGGTGTGTCATTGACTGACTTTGATGTGGTGAAACAATATGCCAAAGACCCGACGCAAGTATTGATTACTGCGATGAATACTTGGTTTGGCAGCTTAATGTTATGTAAGAGCTTCCATGCGGATTTACATGCAGGCAACCTGATGCTGCTGGAAGATGGTCGTATTGGCTTTATTGATTTCGGTATTGTTGGCCAGCTAAACCCTGAGGTATGGACAGCATGTATGGCGTTTATGGATGCTTTACAGCATACCAATTACAACGCAATGGCTGAAAACATGCTGAAAATGGGCATGACCCATCAGAAAATTGATACCCAAGTCTTGGCTGATGATTTAGAGCGTTTGTTTAGTGGCGTGTTATTGGCAGATCCGCAAGAAATTCTCAGTTCCAATCCAGCAGATTTGAATGACATCATGATGGATATGGTGGCTGTCGGTGAGCGTCACGGCATCAAATTCCCGCGTGACTTCGCCTTGTTATTTAAGCAAATGCTATATTTTGATCGTTTCATGCGTGTTCTCGCACCATATACCGATATTTATGCTGACCAACGTTTAAAAATGGTTCACAATATTGAACCTGCTTCGTTTTTAAAGCATTAATTTATTTATCGGTTCATTAGGTCATTATGGATGCCATTATAATTGAAGGGTTGAAGGTTGATACTGTGGTTGGCTGTTTCAATTGGGAACGCCAGATTATTCAACCTTTAATGCTAGATCTCACCATTCATAATGATCTATCACACGCTGCCCATTCGGATGAGCTAGAAGATACGCTCAACTATGCGCAGCTTTGTGAGCTTGCAGCCCAAGTTATACAAGAGGCGAAACCGAAACTGATTGAGCACGCTGCACAATTGGTACTTGAATGTCTATTTAGGACTTTCCCCTCGATCGAATCGATCAGTATCACCATTCGCAAACCCGCCATCATTGCACAAGCCAATGCAGTAGGAATTCGCCTTGAACGCAACAGAAACAATTTTTGCGCTCGCACTGGCGAGTAATGTCCAGCAGCAACAAAATTTCACTTTTGCCTATGAGCAGCTCGCAAGTTTGGGTACAGTGGAATTTTCTCCGATTTATGAAATTCCATGTCGAGACGGGATCGGGGCTGATTATTGGAATTCTGCTTGCCTATTAAAGAGTCGCCTTTGTGTCGATGAAGTAACAGAAATCCTTAAACAATTAGAAATGCAGTCTGGTCGAGTTCGCCCGTCACATCATATTAGTTTGGATATTGATGTGATTGCGTGGGGTGAAACTTTAGATCATATGCAATTTAATCCAAAAAAGTTACCATTGGCTTTGGATGTAAAAATTCCTTTATATGATTTATGGCAGCATGCAGATTTAGCCTATCTTCAAAGCATGCATTATCCTGTCATTACAATGTAATACTTTAATCAAGTAACACTATAATAATAGGAAGTTTTTTATGAAACTTATTTTGATTTTATCGACTTTAACGGTTTTACTTTCGGGTTGTGCGGCCATGAGTGTCGAGCAATGCAAAACAGCAAATTGGTTTAATGTGGGCGAAAGAGATGGCTCCGATGGGCATGAATCCCGTTTAGATAAATACTATTCTTCCTGTCAAAAAGCCAATATTGTGCCCAATCAAAAGCTATATGAACAAGGCTATCAAAAAGGTCTAGGCTATTATTGCCGACCCGAAATTATCTTTAGTGAAGCGCTCGAAGGTCGTGGCGATATTCGTGTTTGTCCAATCGAAAAACGTGAATCCTTGCGCAGTTACTACCAAGTTGCCAATGAATATTATCAAGCAGATTCAGAGTTTAATCGCTCCCAAAATGATATGAACCGTTATTTGAAAGAGCTAGAACGAAAAGATCTCTCAAGCAAAGTTCGGGATGATTATCAAAAACGTTTATATGATCTACGTATCAATAGTAGTTGGGTACAGTCACGTTATCATCAGGCTGTCAGAGATCTAGAACGCTTTAAGGCCGAACATGGTTTGTATTAAGCAGTGATGTTTGAGTGATGATTTAAAAATCCATGGCTAAGCCCATGGATTTTTTGTTTGTGACGAAACACATTTGAGTTACATACGCATGTATACAGGGATGTTTAAATAGATAACAAGCGAATAATGAAGGAATTATTTATGCAAGCCAAGTTACTTATTGCTCTAGGGATTATCCTCTGTGGCAGCATGAACTCAGCCTATGCAATTGATGCCAAATATAGACAACAATTAGAACAATCGGGTTGTACCCAAGTCAGTGAAGCACAGGGTTGTGATATTAGCAAAAGCAAAGAAGAAAATAGCAAGGCGGGATTTGTCGAACAAACGGTAGATGTACCAAATCCAAGTATATCTTCACAACAACCACAGTGGATTGCTGAAAGATCAGATGGCACAGCTTTGGCTGTGATTAAAATTGATCAACAGCAGCGGGTTTGGGTCAATGACACGCGTGTTATTGCAGTAAAGAAGAATGATCAGTTGAGTTTTAGACAAGGTAAAATCGACTACACGATTTTTACCGATTTGGACAAGCAGTCGCAAAGCTTTTGGAATGATCGTTATTCGACTGATAAAGGCAAAATTGTATTTCGCTAAGCTTGATTGAGTGCTGCAAAACAAAGGGAATTACCTCACAATAATTCCCTTGGATAACTTAAAGATAATAACTGGTTTTAGTCATGAGTTTTGAAATGGCAGTCATGGTAATCCGCACAGGTGCAGGTAAGTCCACACCACCTGCTTCTAAGGCGGTATCCCGATGATGCAATTCATCTTCATTCATCTGGACTAAAATTTTACGTGAACGTTCATCATGTGCAGGAAGTTGTTGGATATGTTCCTGTAGGTGCTGACTAACTTGACGTTCCGTTTCTGCCACAAAACCTAAGCTATATTTGTCGCCTGCAATGCCTGCAATCGCGCCCATACCATAAGATAGACCATACCAAATTGGATTTAACACACTGGTGTGACTATCTAATTCTTTTAAGCGATCTTCGCACCAAGCCAAATGGTCTTGTTCTTCAATCGCGGCTTGCTGCATTTCTTCACGGACATGCGGTAGTTTTGCTGTTAATGCCTGGCCGTGATAAAGCGCTTGAGCACAGACTTCACCACTATGATTAACTCGCATCAAGCCTGCAACATGACGGGCATCACTGACACAAAGTTGTGATGGTTCATCACTGGCGGGATTCGTCCGTTGTGCACTGGTCGCGCCTGGTACCAAACTACGTAAGGCTTGATCAAAAGAATGAATTACTTTATCCAGACCTGTGTAATGACGCATAGATTAATCCTCTAAAGTATTGGGAGCATTTTCCAATAAAGGTTTTAGGCGTTTTAATAACCAAAATGAAAAAATTGCACTTAAAACAGCGGTAATGGTAAATAAGATTTTAATATCAATTTTTAAAATGCTTAAGATTAAAATTGAGAAAATTGCGGAAGAGACCATAAATACAGCATTTAAAATATTATTTGCTGCGACAACTCGTGCTCGATGTGAGCGTGGTGAATAGGCCTGCATCATGGCATAGAGTGGCACAATATAAAATCCACCACTAATGCCCAGTAAAGTCACTGCCAACATCACATGATAATAGACTGCACCGAGCGTAAACATATCTTTTAAGCTGAGTAAGTCACCTGTACGCTCAGGTACAAAGGCTAGACTTGCTGCCAGATATAGCGCGAAAACGGTTAAACCAATTGCGCCATAGGGCACCATCTTAATATTAATGTCTGACCCACCAATTTTTCGGCAAAGTAAAGAACCGACACCAATACCGACCGAGAAAAAGGTGAGTAATAGGCTCACCACATTTTCCGAAGCATGCAGGTTTTGTTGAGTTAGTTGCGGAATCTGGGTTAGGTAGGTTGCGCCATAGAACCAATACCAAGAGTTACCCAACAAAATTACAAATACGACAGGGATGCTTTTGGCATATTTAATGGTTTGAAAACTGGTACGAATAAAGTTCCAGTCAATTTTTAAATCAGGTGCGGCGACTTTCTGTGGGAGAATAAATCGACTGCATAAATAGCCTAAGCAAGCAATTGTAACGACGGTGAGACTAATCCAGAGTAAATTACCTTCAGACGTGGCAATCACGGCACCACCTAAAATCATCCCCAGTAAAATCGCAATCGATGTACCTGACTGAAACAAGGCATTGCCTGACATGAGTTCTTGTGGTTTTAGTATTTCAGGCAAAATCGCATATTTGATTGGGCCAAAACAGGTGGAATGAGTGCCCATTAAAAACAAGGCAAACAGCAGTAACCACAAGTTTCCAAGCAGGAAGCCAGCAGTACCAATTAACATGATCACGATTTCTAATATTTTAATGAAGCGAATTAGTTGCGAGCGTTCGTATTTATCTGCAATTTGACCAGCAGTCGCTGAAAAGAAAAAGTAGGGCAAAATAAATAATAAGGCAGCTAAATTATTGAGGGTACTGACAGGGGCACTTTGTTGTTGAATCCAGCCATAGGTAATAACTAACAGCAGCGCTTGCTTATAAACATTATCATTAAGTGCGCCAAAGAACTGAGTGAAAAACATCGGGGCGAACCGACGCGAAGTCATTAAGTGCTCGTCTTGTTTCATCGTGTGTTCACTTCATTGTGATTTATAAAAAAATGTGACGAACTGTAAAAATGTGATGAAATGCATGTATGATACCTATGTCTGATTGGATGAAAAATCAAAGATTTGAAGTTATTTCACCCATCAAAAACGATAAATTAAAAAACAAATTTAGAGTTTTACATGCCATCTAAAACGAAGTTTAAACAGTCGACACTGGTTCATTCTATGCATTTAATTTTTAAAATGCAGGGTTTTCCTAAACTTATTTGTAGTGGTTTTTTAATTAGTTCTTGTATATCAGTTACTTATGCTCAAGAACAAAATTCAACTGTGCCTGAAAATCAGGCAGCTGAACAGACGGAACAACCGGTCGAATTGGCCGTTGCAGCGGCCGCGCCGATGGTTCCAGCAATCAATCTTGCTGATCAAGGGGTATTGCCAGGGCAAGACAGTTTGGCTGCATTAAAAGAACAAGAACAATCCACTAACCAAATTAACGAATTGAAACCGATTCAGTTGGATGACAATTTAGAAAATTTGCCTGTGATTCCAGTGGATCAGGGGATGGCAAATGAAATCTTCCGTGTTGCTGAAGATGCGAAAAATGAAGCACAAGCATATCGCGAAAATACGGCAAGAAATCCTGAACCTATCATTGCTGATGCATCACAGACGGAACTGACGGAAATCAAGCAAGCACCGCTGAATATTGACCAGTTGATGGGTGAGATCCAAGCAGACAGTAAAATCGTGGTTGAGGCCAATGAAACAGGTAAAACATTAGCTGATTTGCAACCTAAGTCTGATCAACCACAGGAAAAAGTTGGATTCTTTAAGCGAATTGTGAATCGTTTCCGCCCAGATAATTTACTCAATACGGACAAAATTCCACGTATTTCTGCAGATGTGACGGGTGCACCTGCGATTTTGGCACTGAATATCAAAGCCAAGCTATCTAGCTTCACTCAAGAATCCTTTGAAGATTTTAATGTTGCCTTACCGCAACTGCGTGCTTTGACCAATCAGGCAGCACAGGCAGTAGGTTATTACAATGCCACTTATACCTTTGTGAAAGAGAGTGAGAGCAAAGTTAAGGTGATTGTGGTTCCAAATGAACCCGTTAAAATTAAAGAACAAAATATTGAATTTACTGGTGCAGGCGCCAATACACCACAATTCCAAGTGATTCGCTTAATTCCAGAGCAAGATGTAGGCGATATTTTTAATCATGGTTCATATGAAGCAACCAAAACTAAAATTACCACGGTGGCTTCGGACAATGGTTATTTCGATGCTTTTTGGCGATTGCATGATGTCAAAATTAGTCAGCCTGAAAAAACAGCTGAGATTAATTTAAATTATGAAACAGGTGAGCGTTATAAATTAAAGCAAGTTGAGTATCGGATGAGTGATCCAAGCAAGCCGTTGCCACTCACTCAGAAGGTTTTAGATAGTTTGGCACCATGGAAAGAAGGTGATGATTATGCCTTCTGGCGTGTCAATGCATTGGCGAACAACTTAACCAACTCGCGTTATTTTAACTATACCTTGGTTGATACGATCAAGCCGGATGCCATTCAACCGCCTCTTGATTTACCACCTGACTTGCAAGCTTTGGTTGATCAGCAACGTGTGCAAGAATCACAATTGATGAGCAGTCAACAAAAAGCAGATATTGCGCGTGCAAAAATTACCTCTGCGCAAGAAGTGACGCAGGATGTCGTGGATGAATCGCAATTTTCAGGTGCTGAACCTGCACAACCTGCTTTGGCTCGTTCAATGCCAATGCCGCCTGTACATGATGATGACGATGAAGAACGTCAAAAACTCGAAGAGCAAGCACGGGTAGAACGCAAAATTCCTGTCGTGGTGACGCTGAATGCCGATCGTTTAAATAGTCTTGAAACCGGTATTGGTTATGGTACAGATACGGGGGCACGTATTCGTACTCAGTATCGTCGTGCCATTGTGAATAAATATGGGCATTCTTTCGATGCCAACGTTGAGGTTTCAGAAATCCGTCAATCGATTGATGGTCGTTATAGCATTCCGTATAAACATCCATTAAATGACTACTTTAACCTTGTCGGCGGTTATGAACGTGAAACCCGTGACGATATTGGTCCAGATGTCAACTTATTGGTTGAATCAGCGGTACTGGGTGGTGAGCGTGTAATTAAGAATCCATTGGGTGATTGGCAACATACTTTTGGTTTACGTTATCGTTTAGACCGCCTCACCAAAAAAGGTGATGTCAATGTTGATGAATTACCTGATGCTTTTAAAGTTTCAGGAATTGATTCTGAGCAAGAATCTTTGCTATTGGGTTATGAAGCATCAAAAACCAATACCAATACCCGTTTAAATCCAACCCGTGGATTTAAACAGACTTATAAAGTCGAATTGGGGACTGAATCTTTACTCTCCGATGCCAATATGGCAATTGTAAGTGCAGGTTGGCGCTTCATCTATTCCTTGGGTGAAAATGACAATCATCAATTTGTCGGTCGTGGCGATGCAAGTTATATTTTCACCGATGACTTTAATAAAGTTCCTTATAACTTGCGCTTCTTTACTGGTGGTGATCAGTCTTTGCGTGGTTTCGACTATAAGAGCTTATCACCTGAAGAAAACGGCTATAAGATAGGTGGTCAAGCCTTAGGGGTTGGCTCTATAGAATATAATTATCAATTTAAAGATGGCTGGCGTGCTGCTGTGTTCTCGGACTTCGGTAACGCTTATGACAAACAATTTAGCAACCCAACAGAATATAGTGTGGGTGTAGGTATCCGCTGGAGATCACCAATTGGACCAATTCGATTAGATATCGCATCTGGTATTTCTAATGATAACAATCCAATTCGATTGCATTTCTTTATTGGTCCACAGCTTTAAAACTTTTTAGCCCTGTGTTTGATCAGGGCAAACAATCTCGGGTTGATTATGACGGAAGTAGAACAGCAACTTACCCCTCCAACAAAACCAAGACCACCGCGGCGCATTGCTCGAAATGTTGTGCTGATTGTGCTGATCATTCTTTTATTATTGGTCAGCTCTTTGGTTGTGATGATGTCAACGGATAAGGGGAGCCGTTTTCTATTAGACCGTGTACTTCAAAGCCAGAAAACCATTAAATACGAATATGAAAGCGGTAATCTGCTTTCAGGCATTATCTTAAAAAATGTGTTGGTACGACTGGAAGGAATTGACGTTTCTTTAGACCGTGCGGATGTGTCTTTAGGGTGGAGAGCGATTCTTAAGAAAGAAGTACACCTTAGCCATGCTGATGTACGTAATCTAAAAATTCTCGATAAGAAACCACCATCAGGTAAACCGTTTGGATTTGATCCAATCAAACTTCCTTTTGTATTGCGCGTTGATGAAGCCAGCCTAGACCATTTGCAACTTCAAACCACAACATCTAAAGTCGATTTTAGCGATATTTATTTAAAAGATGCTTTATGGTCAGAAACCAAATTAAAGTTCGAAGACTCTCGCATGAAGATGGAGTATTTGGCCGTCCAAAATGCAACGGGAGAAATGGACTTTAGTGGAAAATATCCAATCAATGCCAAAGCAGACCTGATTATTCCATCACTCAAAAGCCTAGATATTGATGTCATTAAAGTTGCTGCCAGAGGTTCTTTAGATACCTTAAAAGTAGGGGTTGCAACACGTACCCCAGACCTGCTCACAGGTTGGGCGGTCGTCCATCCAGTTCGTGATCATGTACCGATGAATGGTGAGTTGTTCTTTAAAAACTATCATTTGCCATTACTCAAAGATCAAAAGCTGTTTGCTAAGGACGGTATTGCGAAATTTAATGGGGATATCCAAAAACTGATTTTAAGGTTGGATACAGATCTAAAAGGCGAGCAAGTGCCGGAGGGTCAATATACAGCACAGATGGATACTGATTTAACTCACCAATTGAATATCCGTGAGTTTAATGGCCAGTTGATGGGTGGTGTGGTCAGCTTACTGGGTTTTGTAAACTGGCATGATCATGTGTCTTGGGATGTTAAAGGTCGCTTAGAGCGCTTAGACCCGAAAGACAAAACCGTACCGCAAATTGCACAAGATTTCTTGCCACCAAACTTGGATGCGAATTTAAGTTCTACAGGTTCAATGGAAAAAGGCTTGGTGCTGAACGCACAACTTGCATTTGATAAATTTGAAACTTGGGCGGTTAAGCTAGACCAAACGGAAGAAAAAGATAATAAAGCACAACCAATGTTGCTGGATGTTTCATGGAAAGGGATTGATCGTGCTATGCCATATATTGGCTGGCTCAGTAGTGAAGAAGGTCATACTAACCTGACCTTAAAAGAAGGCCAGCAAGACATCTATCTCACAACAACGATTCGTCCTCATGAACAAGCTTTGTTACCAACAGGAAAATATGATGCGCGTTTAGATGTAAAAGGCGATCTATTAGATGTGGAAAGCTTCCGTTATGAGGCGGAAAAAGGCAGCTTGTCGGGACAGGCCAAAGTTAAGTTGCCTACCGAAAAGCAACAGCTTTCATGGCAAGCTCAGCTTAAAGCTCAGGATTTTAATCCGCAAACAGTTGCCGCTGCTGCACCGATTAACTTATTAAATGGTGAAATAAAAGCAACGGGTTTTGCCAAACCGAATCAACAAATTATTCAGCTTGAACAGATTGATTTAACAGGGCAATTACCACAAGATAATAAAACAGAAACCATTGCCCTAAAAGGGAAAAGTACGGCTGCCTTGATTTTTAATGATGAAAAAGCAGGTGGCGGCTTTAAAAGTTTTGCCGTGGATTATAATGGCTCTTTAAATGCATTAAACCAAGGTAACGGCGTATTAAAAATCAAGGTTGCAGGGACACCTGATTACATCAAGATCAATGAACTTAATCATGATGGTGTGGCAGGCAAAATCTTTGCAACGGGTGCAGTCAATCTCAAAGATAAATTAGGTTGGGATATAGATGCCTCGCTAGTACGTTTTAAACCACAATATTTTGTATCAAGCGTCAAAGGTGAAGTTTCTGGGCGAGTTAAAACACTTGGTGTTTGGTCGGATAAACTGAAACGTATTGATATCCGTCAGCTCAATCTTGCAGGCTTCCTGAATAATAAACCGATTCGTGGTCGTGGTAATCTGAGTTTATTGCTTGATTCGAATCAACAAGGTTTCTTGCCACAACAATTCGAAGCCAATGACTTATTTTTTGCCTATGCACAGAACCAGTTGCAAGCCACAGGCAATGCGCAAAACTTACGCATTAAGTTGAATGCGCCTGCTTTATATGAGCTTTACCCGGGCTTACGTGGTCGCGCATACGGTAGCTTAAATGTACAGTCGCAGCCACGCTTAAAAGCAACGGCAAATATGATGGTTGATAACTTTGCTTTTAATGATCTGGTGACGATTCGTTCATTAAAAGTGCAAGGTGAATTACCGACTTCTGAAACCACACCTACTCAGCTGACTGCAACTTTAGACCGTTTGCGTAATGGTAATCGTGAAATCGAACATGCAACCGTGAATCTAGCGGGAACGCGCAAGGCACATGTGTTGAAGGTGGAGAGTAAAAACCGTCAATCGAATTTCTATTTACAACTGGCAGGTGGTTTCAATCCAAAGAACGACTGGTTAGGCCAATTGCAAAAAGGTAATTTTACTTCACGTAATATCAGTTTGGTACAAAACCAAAGTGCGCCGATTATCTATACCACGGCACAACAGGAATTGTATGTCGGTCAGCATTGCTGGCAGAGTTCGAGCAGCCAGTTATGTCTGGATCAGCCTGCACGTCTTAGCAAAGCCAAAGGCAGCTTCTCCTTCATTACCAAAAATCTGGATTTAAAAGATTTTACCGCATTTATGCCTGAAGGTTTGGCGGTCACAGGTCAATTGAATGGTTATGCCAAAGCATCTTGGGCTCAGGGAACTCATCCGAAATTGGATGCGCGTTTAGTTACCCAGAAAGGTGAAATCGGATTGGCGGCAGATGATCCACAAGATCCTGCTACAACGGTCACTTATGATGAATTGAGTCTGATTGCGAAAAGTATCAGCGAAGGTTTGTTATTACGTGTCGATATGAAAACACCAGACATTGGTACAGGTTATGCTAATGTAATTGTTAATCCGTACCAAGCCAATATGCCAATGCGCGGTGAAGTTGCATTTAATGATGTGCAGTTGAAAGTCTTTAAGCCGTTTATTAAAGACGTACGTTCAATGTCAGGGACTTTGGCTTTGGCTGGTAAAATGAATGGAACCTTGACTCAACCTGAGTTTGTCGGTGAGATGCGCTTGAAAAATGGTGCAATTTCGATGATCTCTCTACCTGTCAATTTGAGCAATATCCAGCTTTATTCTTCGATCCGTCAGCAATCTGCCAGTATTGATGGCGCATTTAATAGTGGTCAGGGTGTTGGGCGTTTGAAGGGTAATTTTGATTGGAAGAATGACCCACATTTAAATCTGACCCTGAAAGGCGACAACCTATTGGTACGCCAAGCACCGATGATCACGGCGATTGTAGAACCTGATTTAAGCTTGGATGTTTATCCTTTTGATCAGAGATTAAGCCTGAAAGGGAAAATTGATGTGCCACGTGCACGTATTTCGATGCCAGAAAGTTCTGCAACGGTGGTGAACTTGTCACCTGATGTGCGTGTGGTTCAACAAGGCCAAGACTTGCTGGCGACTTTAAAAGCGGCTAAACCGTGGGATATCCGTGCCGATATGACTGTGACTTTAGGCAACCAAGTTATTTTCCAAGGTTTTGAAAGTACCATTCCATTGGTCGGTCGTTTGCACTTATCGCAACGTGGTTTAGAAACTGCCATGCGTGCCAATGGTGCGATTGGTGTCAGTCAAAAAGTGAAGATTGAAGCCTATGGTCAAAGTCTTGATTTGAATCGAGCGATTGCACGTTTCAATGGGCCATTGGCCAACCCGACGTTGGATATTGATGCCAATAAACCGGTTCAAGGTAGTATGGTCGGCGTGCGTGTCACAGGTACAGCCACTGTGCCGAATATTCAGATTTATAACGATGCAGGTTTGTCTGAGCAAGAAGCCTTGAATGCCTTACTCACAGGTCGTATTAATGAAGGTAACAGTGGTTTAAGTAATACTGAAGGCTTTAAGTCTGACGTAAATAACACCATTGCTGCTGCGGGTATCAGTATGGGCTTAGGCGGTACGCGTGCCTTGACCAACCAGATTGGTCGTACCTTTGGTTTGAGTGGTTTGGCGTTGGATGCACAGGGTACAGGTGATGATACGCAGGTGAGTCTGACAGGCTATATCACGCCAGATCTGTTTATTCGTTATGGTATTGGTGTATTTACCCCAGTGAATAAATTGACCTTGCGTTATCAGATGAACCGTCGTTTATATCTGGAAGCAAGTCAGTCTTTAGAGCGTGCAATTGACGTATTCTATAACTGGAGATTCTAAGCCGACTCTAAGCTTGGTTTAGCATCAGAAAGAGGAATTATTTCGATGAAATAGTTCCTCTTTTTTATGGTTGTAACATTACTTGAACCTCCCCAAAAACCATTCACATAAAAATTAATGAGGACAGATGTGTTAATGGTCTGGGGAGATTTTTAAACAGATTTCATAATGAATGATTTTAGAAAATAAAAATGTGATAGAATTGATATAAGTTATTGAAAATTAATGATTTATGACATTTTTTGGAGAAAATAAATGAAATCTGTCACTTTTGGTCAGCTTTGGGCAGTGCTTGGCTTAGTGCTCCTCAGTTCGACACTCCAAGTCAATGCCAAGGAATACTATAAGTGGGTCGATGCCAAAGGCGTCACCACCTATTCAGCAACGCCACAACCTGTACAAAGACAAGAACCTCAACTCGATCCTGTTAAAAAGAATAGCAATACTCCAATCGTTCAACAGGCAAATGTACAAACTGGAACGGCACCGAAAGAGCCAAAAATCACAACAGTGACTGCAACTACAGCAACAACACCAAACAAGCCAGTAACTGCAACCACGACAGCCACAAGTAATCTTACTGCGACAAGTGACGTACTTATCCCTGTCAAAAACTGCAATGGGGTCAGATGTTGGGATACGAAAGGTAAGTCCTATAATCTCGTCGCAGGAACGACATATCTCTCTGCCAATGGAGGAAAATGTCAAAAGTTAGGCAATAACATGCGTTGTAGCAAATGATTTGTATGTTTTTATTACGGAAAGCATTGTTTTAAAGGCTTCCTTTTGCAAAATAAACAAGTTTCAGTATGATGTGTGCATCAAATTAGCCGCAGTATGATGATGAAAAAAGTTTTGTTTATTGCAATAGGTTTAGTTTTGGCTGGTTGTGCTGAGAAAAAGCCGTTAACCCCTGAAGAACAATGGCATGGCTATTGTGTCAGTGTGGGTAACGCTGCACGTTCGATTACACTAGATCGTCAAAATGGAATTGAGCAAAAACAAGCAACGGAATATGCGGCAAAGATTGAAGATGAGACCACACGTAAGTTTATCTTTAAAATTTTGGACACAGTTTATGCACTTCCTGCCGATCAACTGAAAAAAGATCCAGAAGCATTACGTGAGAATTTAAAGAAACAGTTTATGGAAGAATGCTTGGTTACCCCACATGACAAGCTGCCTAACTATAAACTTTTTTAATGTGTATATAAAAAAGACAACACCGTTTGTCTTTTTTTATGGGTGTAATTTATTGTTTTATTAGACTTTAACCTAAGACCAAAGCGGTATTTCCAAGGGATGAACATTTCGCTATAAAATAATGGGCATCACGTAGAAATACGGTAGTTGCATTAACATTTAACGCGAAGTCTAGTAAAATTTTGCTGTCCACATTACTTGTAAAGCTTGTAGCAAGCTGGAACTTACAAGTAATTTTTTAAAAAAGAGGAATAACACTGTGCTAGAAGCTTACCGCCAACACGTTGAAGAACGTGCCGCACTCGGAGTCCCACCGAAGCCGCTTGATGATGCTCAAACTGCTGAACTCGTAGCCTTATTAAAAAATCCACCAGCAGGTGAAGAAGCTTATTTAGTAGATTTACTAGAAAATCGTGTTCCAGCAGGTGTTGACCAAGCTGCATATGTAAAAGCTGCTTTCTTAGCTGCTGTTGCAAAAGGCGAAGCAACCTCTCCACTCGTATCTAAAGAACGTGCAGTTTACTTACTAGGTACAATGCTTGGTGGTTATAACGTAGCACCACTTGTTGAACTTCTAGACAATGCTGAGCTTGCTGAATTAGCGGCTGAAGCGTTAAAGAAAACACTTCTTGTATTTGATGCATTCCATGATGTAGCTGACAAAGCAAAAGCAGGCAATGCTGCTGCTAAAGCAGTATTACAATCTTGGGCTGATGCAGAATGGTTCACAAGCCGTGCTGACGTTCCAGAAGAAATCAAAATCACTGTGTTCAAAGTAACAGGTGAGACCAATACGGATGACTTGTCTCCAGCTCAAGACGCTTGGAGCCGTCCAGACATCCCATTACATGCAAACGCAATGTTGAAAAACGAGCGTGACGGTATTAACCCTGAAAAACCAGGTGAAGTTGGTCCATTAAACCAAATCAAAGAATTGATCGCGAAAGGCAACCAAGTTGCTTACGTAGGTGACGTTGTTGGTACAGGTTCTTCTCGTAAATCTGCAACTAACTCTGTACTTTGGTTCTTCGGTGACGAACTTCCACACATTCCAAACAAAAAAGATGGTGGTGTGTGCTTAGGTTCTAAAATCGCGCCAATTTTCTTCAATACAATGGAAGATGCAGGTGCATTACCTGTAGAAATCGACGTTGCCAACATGAACATGGGCGACGAAGTTGTATTGAAAATTGATCACGCTGCTGCAAAAGTAACTGCATTCAAAGACGGTGCACAAATTGCAGAAGCTGAGCTTAAAACGCCTGTACTTTTAGACGAAGTCCGTGCTGGTGGTCGTATTAACTTGATCATCGGTCGTGGTTTGACAACGAAAGCACGTGAAGAATTAGGTCTTGCACCTTCTACATTGTTCCGTACACCAGTACAACCTGCTGACACTGGCAAAGGCTTCACGCAAGCTCAGAAGATGGTTGGTCGTGCATGTGGTTTAGCAGAAGGCCAAGGTATCCGTCCGGGTACTTACTGTGAACCTAAGATGACCACTGTTGGTTCTCAAGATACAACAGGTCCAATGACGCGTGATGAGTTAAAAGACTTGGCGTGCTTGGGCTTCTCAGCTGACTTAGTGATGCAGTCTTTCTGCCACACTGCAGCGTATCCAAAACCAGTTGACGTAACAACTCACCATACATTACCTGACTTCATCATGAACCGTGGTGGTGTATCTTTACGTCCAGGTGACGGTATTATCCACTCTTGGTTAAACCGTATGTTACTTCCAGATACTGTTGGTACTGGTGGTGACTCACATACACGTTTCCCAATCGGTATTTCATTCCCAGCGGGTTCTGGTCTTGTTGCGTTCGCAGCTGCAACTGGCGTAATGCCACTTGATATGCCTGAGTCTGTACTGGTTAAGTTCAAAGGTAAAATGCAGCCTGGTATCACTTTACGTGACCTTGTACATGCAATTCCTTACTACGCGATTCAAGCGGGTGACTTAACTGTAGAGAAGAAAGGTAAGAAAAACATCTTCTCTGGTCGTATCCTTGAGATCGATTTATCAGAAATGGAAAATGACTTGACTGTTGAGCAAGCATTTGAACTTTCTGACGCATCTGCTGAGCGTTCAGCTGCTGGCTGTTCAATCACACTCTCTGAAGAGAAAGTTGCTGAATACCTACGTTCTAACATCACCATGTTGAAGTGGATGATTGCAGAAGGTTATGGCGATGCGCGTACAATGGCGCGTCGTGCTGAAAACATGCAGAAGTGGTTAGATAACCCAAGCTTGTTGAAAGCAGATGCTGATGCAGAATACTTAAAAGTTTATGAAATCGATCTTGCTGACATCAAAGAACCAATTCTTTGCTGCCCGAATGATCCAGATGACGCGAAACTTCTTTCTGACGTTCAAGGCGACAAAATTGATGAAGTATTCATCGGTTCTTGTATGACGAATATCGGTCACTTCCGTGCAGCGGGTCAGTTACTTGACAAAGTACCTGGTGGTTCATTGTCTACTCGTTTATGGTTGGCTCCACCAACACGTATGGACGAGCATCAATTGATGGAAGAAGGCTTGTATAACATCTATGGCCGTGCTGGTGCGCGTACAGAGATGCCAGGCTGTTCATTGTGTATGGGTAACCAAGCACGTGTAGCACCGAACACAACATGTGTATCGACTTCTACTCGTAACTTCCCGAACCGTTTAGGTCAAGGTGCAAACGTTTACTTGGCGTCTGCTGAGCTTGCATCTGTAGCTGCGGTTCTTGGTAAATTACCAAGCCCAGAAGAATATCAACAGTACGCGTCACAAATCGACAGCGCTTCTGCTGACATCTACAAATACTTGAACTTCGACAAGATGAGCGAATATACAAAAGAAGCTGATCAAGTTGATACCAAGAAAATCCAGGCTGCTCAATTGACCTAATCGATTGTTTTTGCTAAAAATAAGGGCTGAGTAATCAGCCCTTATTTTTTAAGATTTCAAATGGTGAAAAAAATTAATAAAGTAAAGTTTTTAGATAATCAAAAATCAAAAGTTGCTATGTCATCTAGAAGGTTTTTATTTAATTATGTTGGTAATTCAGATATATGGAGTGATGGGTTTCATGTTGATTATATGAGTGGGGGGGGAAGTGGAATACTTTTAAAGTATAAAAGTAAATTTTTTATTTTAACTGCTTATCATGTAATTAAAGAAATAATTGAAAATCCATTACAAAATACCTCACCTTTTTGGATTAGATCTAAAGAAAAAATTGTAGAAAGTATGAGTGATTTTTTAATGCCAAAAAAGGTTTGGTTTATTGGTGAGTTAATTCCTGAAGTAGAAGGTTGGCAAGATTATACGGATGTAGTTTTTATTGAATTATTTAATCCTCATGAAGATTTTGAACCAGATAATTACGTTGATATAACACAAAAAGAAGAGTGTACTGAAATTTTATCTTCAAAAAAAATTTTTGAAGGTCAATTTTTAGCTGCTTCAGGTTATCCATTAGAAGCTAATTTATTTGAATTTGACGTAGTCCCAGAGGGTTTTTCTCATGCAACTAACTTACAGCGTCATCATGATATTGGAGTGTGTTTTTTCGATGAATATGGGCACCCATATATAGATTATGAAAAGTGTGCAGATATATTTAATGGAAAAACTTATGATCATAATGGAATGAGCGGTGGCACTATATATAACTTTGAAGCTAATAGTAAAGCAAGATTAGTAGGTATGGTATTAAGTGGTAATAATAAAATAATTAGATTTATTCCAATATCGAAAATTTTATCTCAAATACGTAACTATGATAAAGCAAGTTTTATAGTTTTAGATTATGAAGAGGCTGTTCTAAAAGGATATTTAGAAAAATCTGGAGTATATTGTGTAGAAACAATGCAGACATGTCTGGATAAAATGTTAAGTGTGAATGGGGATTATGATTCATATAAAGATTGGCTTAAAAATAGAAAATTGAAAAAATCCGCATTCTCACTGGAAAAGGAAGGGGCGTAAAATGCCCAAACAATCCCGCTTCTTATGTATTGGTGGATTTCTTAATGGTTCTGCTGTGAAAGACCAAGGTGAAAGTTTTATCTGTGTTGAAAATGGCAAACAAGTAAGCTACTACAAAAAGGAAATTTTCCATCAAGACTCGTGGCATCAAGATTACTATGTTTGCGAAACGACAACAGAGCAACAAGCACGAAATTGGGTCTATGATATCAAACCTGATTAATGAAACTGATATAATTTTATTCGCTGTGTAGGTTTATAATTCTAGTACCCTTCAAATTAGTTATATGAAAAAGCCCCTTCTGTAAGGGGCTTTTTTTAAACTAAATTATCCTACCAATAACCCAACACTTTCCACCAAAGTCCACCAATCACCACAAAGATAATGATATTGACGATACTCATGACAAAGCCAGCTTTCCACCATTCACCCAGAGTGGTGTAACCCGAACCAAATACCACAGGCGATGTACCTGTTGCATAATGGGTTAATGTCATCATAATGCTTGATGCTGCTGCCATCATTAAGGCAAACAACATCGGTGGTGCGCCCAATGCCAGTCCAGCCGTATAGAACGCAGCAAACATGGCAGTGATATGTGCCGTGGTACTGGCAAACATATAATGTGCATACAAATAGGCAAGCATTAATAATAAACAGGCAGGCATCCAGCTGAGACCTAAATGACCAATCCCAGTTTCTAGCACACCTGAGAACCATGTGATTAAACCGAGCTTATTTAAATAAGTCGCCATCATCACCAAAGCTGCGAACCAAGTGATGGTATCCCACGCGCTTTTTTGCGTCAGGATATCTTCCCAAGTTAGTACGCCCGTAATTAGCAGCAAGCCCAAACCAATAAAGGCAGTCGTGGTGGGATCAACTGCCCAAGCTGAGCCAAAAATCATGGCAGGGATACCTGCCCATAACAGCAGTAAAATACCAAATACACCCAGCATAATGATTTCATTTTTGCTGACGGGGCCCATTTCTTTTAACTTGGTTTTGGCAAACTGAGCCGCATTCGGAGAGAGGTGGTCCCACATGTTTGAACAACTAAAAGCTTATTTATAAGTGATACTCTGCTCTAGTTAAGCTACCTTATTTTGTTGTGGTAGCTGGTCATAGTAAAACTCATCTGGAGTCATTTTGTCCAGACTCGAATGAGGTCGTTTCAAATTATAAAATTCAAAATATGCGTTTAATTGCTTCTTCGCATCCAAAACATTGCTGTAGGCTTTGAGATACACCTCTTCATATTTAACGCTCCGCCATAATCGTTCAACCATCACATTATCAACCCATCGACCTTTACCATCCATGCTGATTTGGATGTCATTTGATTTCAATACATCAATAAATGCATCACTGGTAAACTGACTGCCTTGGTCTGTATTAAATATTTCAGGTCGACCATATTTTTCAATAGCTTCATTTAATGTTTCTATGCAAAATGTAACCTCCATACTAATCGATACTCTATGCGCAAGTACCTTGCGGCTATGCCAATCAATCACAGCACATAAATAAACAAAGCCTTTTGCCATAGGGATATACGTTATATCCGTAGACCACACTTGATTACTGCGCTGAATAGCCAATCCTTTGAGCAGATATGGATATTTGCGGTGAGCTTGATTAGCCTGGCTTAAATTTGGTTTGCAATATAACGCATTAATGCCCATTTTCTTCATTAAAGTACGTGTATGACGTCGTCCTATATGATGTCCTTGACGATTCAACAAATCACGCATCATACGGCTACCTGCAAAAGGGTATTGCATATGTAACTCATCCATACACCGCATCAGCTTCAGATCTGATGCACTCACAGGTTTTGGGCGATAGTAATAACAACCACGGGAGACTTTCAGCAGCTGAGCTTGCTTAGATACTGAAATCTGAAGTGAGTCATCGATTAACTTTTGTGGTTGAAGCGGCCCAGTTTCTTCAACACACCTTCTAAAAAATCAATTTCTAATGCCTGCTCACCGATTTTTGCATGTAGTTTTTTTAGATCGATGGGTGGTTCTGTTGGAGCTTTTGATTGATCGAAAGCTTGCGAGGAAGCTGAAATCAGTTGATTTTTCCAGTCGATAATTTGGTTTTGATGAACATCAAATTCAGCACTCAATTCAGCAAGTGTTTTTTCTGCTTTAATCGCAGCAAGTGCTACCTTAGCTTTAAAATCATTTGAATGATTTCTTCTTGGTCTACGTGCCATAAAATACTCCATATATTGATGTTTATAACATCATTTGGGGAGCAAAATATCACTTATAAGTGTTGTTCAAATTTCCTGATCCACCTCTGAGTTTCTTTGACTTCAGGTGGATACATCCAGTACATAATCAACGGCATGATGATTAAGGCAATCAAACCGGGGAATAACATCGCCAGTGCCCATGTACTCCAACTCAATGAAATCTGGCTATTGGTTGCTTTAGCCACCAGATCAACCACCAAAGGGTTAGGGGCGGTTGCGGTAATAAACATGGCAGAAGTAATCGGGTTGGCTTGGTAATTCACCAAAGCTAAGTATTTCCCCATACGACCTTCGGTGCCTTTGGCAGGATCAGAGTCATAACTGGTGGAAATTGCACGAACAATCGGGTGAATAATCCCGCCACCACGTGCAGTATTACTTGGAGTGACAGGCGCAAGAATCAGCTCAGACAGCACCATGCTATAACCGATACCAATGGTTTTCTTGCCCCAAACTGCGATAAATAAATAGCCTAAGCGTGCACCGAGTCCAGTTTTTTGCAAACCTTTAGAAATCATGATTGAAATACCAATCAACCAAATCAGTGGATTGGCAAAACTGCTGAGCGCATCTTGAATGGCGCCGCTTGGACTATCGTTGGTAACACCTGTCACGGCGACCAAAGTAATGGCAATAATCGCAATCGCACCAATCGGCATGGCTTTACCAATAATGGCAGCAATCACACCGACAAACATCGCCAGTAAATGCCATGCATCAGGATCAACGCCAGCAGGTACAGGAATCACGAACCAGATCAGTAATGCAATAAATAAAGAGATCAGCGTCGGGAGAGCTTTAAATCCCATGTAAATTCCCCTTGTTGTCACGGGTTTAATAAAATTTATAGTTCTTTATGAATGAATCGTTAAAGAAAATAACCACTAAGCTTTTATTATCGTTGACGCGAGCGCCAAACTGCAAAGAAAATTTTGTTGAAACCGCGTTATATAGGGCAATGAGTTGGCGAATGATTTTGTTTAATTCGAGAAAAATAGGGCATTCACTTAAAATCTCTTATTAAATATGAAAGCATCATGCTACATTTTCAGCTTGCTTGATCAAACAATAAGTATGGTATGACTCAATTTTCATGGCAGCAATTAAGACGCTTTGTTTATGACAATTTGCACAATGATGACTATAAAAGTACGGTAAGTACCTGCGTAAACTATCTATTGATTGCTTTGATTATTGGCAACGTTGCTGCAGTTCTGTTGGAGTCCGTCAACGAATTTTATCAACTGTATAAGCCTTATTTCGATATCTTTGAAAATCTCTCGATCATGATTTTTAGTGGTGAATATCTGCTTAGGCTCTGGAGTATTGTTGAGGAAGAGCCACAAGAGGCTGCGTGGAAACAACGAGTTCGCTGGATGAAAAGTGGCGGGGCAATTATCGACTTATTGGCGATTTTACCTGCTTATCTCAATTTCATTGTTCCGATCGATTTACGTTTCTTGCGGGTCTTACGTTTGGTTCGCTTACTCAAGCTAACCCGTTATTTTGTTTCCCTGCAAATTTTATTGCGCGTGATTCAACGCGAAAAAGGCTCATTCCAAGCGGTCATTTTTATCTTGGTGATTATGATCGTGATGACGGCATCCGCGATTTATGTGGTGGAAAATAAAGCCCAGCCTGAGGCGTTTAGTTCAATACCACAATCGATGTGGTGGGCAGTGGTCACCTTAACCACAGTTGGTTATGGCGATGTAACACCAGTAACTAACTTGGGGCGGATACTCGGTGCATTCATTACCATTCTTGGCGTCGGTATTGCTGCTTTACCTGCGGGTATTTTGGCTTCTGGCCTTGCCAATGAATTAAATATGCGTAATCAGCGACTGGAGCAAGAGTTTAGGGAAGTACTTCAGGCCAAAGGTTTGGATCTGCTGCATGATCAAGTGGAAATTGAACGGATTCGCAAAAAGGTCGGTTTACCCAAAGAGCAGACCCATGAAATTATTATGCAACTGGTCAGAGAAAAGCTGCTTGAAGATCAGGAGCAGGAAAAGAAACTGTGCCGTTACTGCCCACATTGTGGTGAAAAGCTTCCTGAATAATTTGAAATTTATTATAAAAATGTAGCCTAAGGCTTCAGTATAAATTGGTAATGCTTAGCCATTTATTCGGATGAGGCGACACTCAATTTAGCTCTAAAGCTCAGCAGCACTGGGATTTAGAGCTTTTCTATTTAAAATTAAAAGTTCAGTTCATTAAGCGTTACTTCACGCAGATACTATTTCATTTAAAAAAGTTAACAATAATCTTTATCATTTGTGATAGTTTCTTGTTTAATGTTTTGTAATTTTTAAGCTTATTTTAAGTTTACGCAACTGATGAAGTTCTCCCAACATGATTAAGCGGCGTTATCTAATTTTATTATTGCTTCCACTGGCATTGATTTCCTTATTTGTCGGTGTAGGCGAGATGAGTCTTGCCGGTTTGTGGGCAGGCAATCCACAGGATTGGCAATTGTTCTGGACCAGTCGTTTGCCGCGTCTTATGGCAATTGTTGTGGCTGGTGCGGGCCTGAGTGTCTGTGGCTTGATTATGCAATCCCTTAGTCGCAACCGTTTCGTTTCTCCAACCACTGCTGGTTTGTATGACTGTGCCCGTTTAGGTGTACTGGTTTCGATTATCTTGCTACCGAGTGCTTCAATTTTTGTAAAAACAGGTTTTGCCATAACTGTGACACTGATCGGGGCAATGGCCTTTATGAGCATTCTGGCAACCCTCAAGCATCGGGATACCGTCTTTGTTCCACTGGTGGGGATGATTTTTGGCAGTATCATCTCGGCCTTTACCACATTTATCGCCTTGCAAATGGATTTATTGCAGAACTTGGCAGGCTGGTTACAAGGTGACTTTTCCACCATTTTAAATGGTCAATATGAGCTGATTTATCTCAGTGTTCCTGTTTTGATTCTGATTTATCTCTTTGCCAATCGTTTTGTCTTGGCAGGCTTGGGACAGGATTTTGCCACCAATCTTGGACTGAATTATAAACAGACCTTATTTTTGGGCTTGTTATTGGTCTCGGTGATTACCGGTGTGGTGATTGTGACCGTGGGTGCGATTCCGTTTCTTGGGCTGATTGTACCGAATTTGGTCAGCTTATATCTAGGCGACAATATCCGCCGAACCTTATCACATACCGCACTCCTGGGTGCTTTGCTAGTTCTGCTGTGTGATGTCTTTGGCAGGGTGGTGATCTATCCCTATGAGGTGTCGGTGAGTCTAATTATGGGCATCGTTGGTAGTGTGATTTTCCTGTGGTTATTGCTCAGGAGATACCGCTATGCCACATAAAACCAAGCTAATTGTTGTAGCCTTTTTAGTCATCCTCAGCATTGCCTTGTATTTGGGGTGGGGCTTAGGTGTGACATGGCAATATGCACTCGGTCTGCGTTTAAAAACTGTTGCCGCAATCATTGTCGCAGGCGTTGCTGTAGGTGTGTCGACCTTGGTGTTTCATACCATTGTCAATAATCGGGTCGTGACACCACAAGCTTTAGGGCTAGATAAATTATATGAATTGTCTAAGACGGCAATTATTTACTTCTTTGGTGCCACGACCTTATTGTCACTTAACTTTGTGACAGACTATCTGATCAGTCTGCTGTTAATGGTGACTTTTGCCTTACTGCTGTATCGGTTTATTTTCCAAAAAGTTGCACAGCAAAATATTTACTTCTTGCTGTTAGTGGGACTGATCTGCTCAACCTTATTTGACAACATGACAACCTTCTTTCAGGTCTTACTTGATCCTGATGAATTTCAGATTGCAGCCTATGCCGGTTTTGCCAGTTTTAATGTGGTGAAAATGGAAACGGTGGGACTGTCTTTACTGACCATTGTGCCGATTCTGCTTTACAGTCTAAAACACTACCACAAGCTCGATGTGATGGCCTTGGGACGAGATCATGCTCTGAACTTAGGTCTGGATTATGACAAGACCAGTCGTTTGCTTCTCATCCTTGTGGTGCTGGCACTTGCTTCTGCGACAGCCTTGGCAGGCCCGATGATGTTCCTTGGCTTGCTGGTCCTTAACATTACCCTCGAGCTGTTCAAGACCCATCAACATCACATCTTATTAGTCGGCATTATTTTGGTCAGCATCCTGTGTCTGATGATTGGGCAATTCATCGTATTACATCTATTGAATCTTAAAACCACGCTCAGTGTGATCATTAATTTTGTCGGTGGAATTTATTTCTTCTGGATATTACTGAAGGAAAATAAAAAATGGCAATAGAGCTAAAGAATTTAAGCAAAAGCTATCAGCAACAGCAGGTGGTACAAGAGCTTTCACTCAGTATTGCCAAAGGTCAGTTTACGGCTTTTATTGGCCCGAATGGCGCGGGAAAAAGTACCGTGCTTTCGATTATGAGCCGTCTAATCGAGGCTGATCAAGGACAAGTTTTGCTGGATGGACAGGATCTACGCCAAATGAAAAGTGCCGAGATTGCAAAAAAACTGGCCATCTTAAAACAGTCCAACCACACCGAGTTAAGACTGAGTATTGAAGATTTGGTGGCATTTGGTCGCTTTCCCTATTCACAAGGACGCTTAACCGCAGAAGATCGTGAGGTGATTAACCGTTCCATTGCTTATATGGATTTAGAAGCATTACGCCATCGCCAACTGAGTGAGCTGTCAGGTGGTCAACGTCAGCGCGCTTATATCGCCATGATTCTGGCACAAGACACTGATTATATTTTGCTGGACGAACCTTTGAATAATCTGGATATGAAGCACTCTTCACAGATTATGAAGGTGTTAAAAGATCTGGCTGAAAATCATGGAAAATCCATCATTGTGGTAATTCATGACATCAATTTTGCCTCGGTCTATGCCGATCACATCATTGCCATGAAAGAAGGGCAACTGGTCTACCAAGGTCATCCACAGCAGATGATGGATGAACGTATTCTCAATGATATTTTTGATTTTCATATCCCGATTCAACAGGTTCAACAGCACAAATTAGGTTTGTATTTTATTAGTTAGGAGTTCGTTATGCTTTTCAAAAAAACATTGCCAGTCATGATGCTGAGTGTGGTCTTGGCTGCATGTGGTAATTCCGAAGCACCTTCTGCAAAACAGGATGTAAATGCTACTGCGACACAGGATAGTTTGAGCTTTAGCAGCAAGGCTGGTCAGATCACGATTCCTGCAAACTTGTCTCGTATTGCGGTACTGGATACCAATGCCCTAAATACCATTCATGCCTTGGGTGCGAGTGATAAAGTGGTGGCCTTACCCAAAGGCACGCCCTTACCGAAAGTACTGCAAGATTTTAATGATGGGAAGTATCTGGATATTGGAACAGCCAAAGAGCCCAATCTGGAAAAAATTGCAGCCAGTCAGCCTGAACTGATTCTCATGAGTGGCCGTATGGAAAATTTGATGGACCAGATTAAACAGATTGCGCCAACTTATTTTGTTGATGTGGATTACAACGATCAGTTTAATTCCTTTAAACAGCAAACCCTAAATATCGCTGAAATGGTGGGTAAAAAGCCAGAAGCAGAGCAACAGTTGCAAACTTTAGAAAAAGACATTAACGCATTAAAAACCAAGACTAAGGGTAAAACAGCATTAGTAATCTTGGTCAATAACAGCAAAATTGCAGCGTATGGTCCAGGCTCACGTTTCGGTAATATCCATGATCTATATGGTTTTACTCCTGCAGATCCTTCAATCAAAGTGGGCTTGCATGGTATGGCGGTGTCGCATGAATTTATCGCTCAGAAAAATCCAGATTATCTATTCGTGATTGACCGCGGTGCTGCAATTACTGAAAATCAGCAAGGTGCAAAACAAGTGTTGAATAATAAGATTATCAACCAAACTAAAGCCGCGCAAAATGGCAATATTGTTTATCTAGATTCAAGTAACTGGTATTTAATGAACAATGGTTTGGATGGCATGAAGGCGATGCTGAAAGAAGTGGCAGATGCCGTGAAATAAAAATTTAATCTGCTAATTTTATAACAAAAACCCGAAGGACTTCCTTTGGGTTTTTTATATGATGGGATTTAATAAATCACTACTTTTATAACATCATGCGTATTTCTTTATTGTATTTGGGTACGGCGATTTTAGCCATTTTGCTGCTGATTTCCGGAATTCAGCCTTTTGATCGAACCACGTGGTGGCTTGAAGTGATACCTGTATTGATTGTGGTCCCGTTATTATTTGCGACTTATAAAGCTTTTCCACTCACTCCTCTATTATATGGACTGATTTTCTTGCATGCCATTGTGCTGATTGTGGGCGGGGCATATAGCTATGCGCGTGTGCCGTTGGGTTTTGAAATGGCACAATGGTTTGGTTTAGAACGTAATCCTTATGACAAAATTGGACATTTTATGCAGGGCTTTGTCCCTGCCATAGCTGCGCGTGAAATCCTGATCCGCAACCATATTTTAAGCAAAGGCAAAATGCTCAGTTTCATTGTGATCTGTATTGTATTGGCCATCAGTGCCAGCTATGAATTGATTGAATGGGCGGCTGCATTGTCTTTGGGGCAAGGGGCAGAAGAGTTTTTGGGGACACAAGGGGATGAGTGGGATACACAGTCAGATATGTTTTTTGCCTTGATTGGGTCGATCACAGCCTTATTGTTATTCTCTCGATGGCATGATCGACAAATAGCAGAGTTAATGTCGTAATTTTTACAGTAATGAATCTGCCATTAAGACACGGCAGATTCATTTTTTTGTGAATATTTGGCGTACGCTAGCGCAATCAATAGAATCGCTAGACCACCTAAACTTAATACAAAACCCACCCAAATCGGTGCTAACCAGCCCATATTATGACTGAGGACCCAACCACCCAAGAAAGCACCGAGCGCATTGGCTAAGTTGAAAGCTGAGTGATTTAATGACGCAGCCAAAGTTTGTGCATCACCTGCAATATCCATCAAATGAGTTTGTAAGGCACCACCAAGACCGATCACGGTAAAGCCGATCAAGAATAGGGCCGCAATCGCAGTATAGAGATGAGACATCATAAAGCTGGCAGCGACAAAAGCGAGTGCTGAACTGATCAAGATGCCAATAATGGTTTTAAACAGATTTTTATCTGCCAACCAGCCAGCAACCAGACCACCAATCACCATACCTACACCCCAAATTGCAAGGGCCACAGGCACCACACGAATATCGGCATGGGTATATTCGGTTAGAATCGGTGAAACATAACTATACACCGAGAACATGCCACCAAAGCCAATTGCACCAACGGCAAGGGTCAGCCACATATTGATATTTTTTAAACCCGCCAACTCGGCTTTGATACTGGCCGTTTTCTGCAATGGAATATTGGGAACAAATAGACTGACACCAATCAGGGTAATAAACGCAATCACCGCAGAAAACTCAAAACCTGATTTCCAGCCAAATTGTTGACCCAACCATGTGGCAATCGGCACGCCAATGACATTAGCAATCGTTAAACCCATCATGACTTGTGCAATCGCTGTGGCACGGCGTTGTTTGCCTGCCAGTTCAGCCGCAACCAATGCCGCTACGCCAAAGTAAGCACCGTGTGGAAATCCTGCAATAAAGCGAGACAGTAGCATGGCTTCAGGTGTAGTGGCAAAAGCGGTTGCTGCATTGGCCAAGCCATAAAAAAGCATCAAGCTAAGCAATAGTGTCTTACGGGGTACTTTTGCGCCTAAGATCGCAATAATCGGTGCACCCACCATGACACCGAGTGCATAGGCGCTGATGAAATAGCCTGCATGTGGCACACTGACATTTAAATCGGTGGCAATTTCTTGAATCAATCCCATTGCCACAAATTCAGTAGTACCAATACAGAAACTACCCACTGCAAGGGAGAAAATAACCAGGAATAAGGAATAGTTGGGTGAGGGAGATGAGTGCAAGGGAGAGCTTGACGAGGACATAATATCTCGAGTCTAAAAGTACCGCCGTATTATATTCGACTCGCTTTGGGAAAGGTGAAATAGAACACAATTTTTATCTCAATTGGTTTGGGGGCGGTACTATATAAAAACACAATAATTGAATGATAATTATTTTCATTTGTGTATAATGCAAAGCAGAAATTTTTAGCTGAATTTTTATAAAGGGTGGGAAAAGAGTGAAAAAATTATTAATTAGTCCATTGTTGCTTGTTTCAGTTTATAGCTTTGCTCATGAGCCCTATGTTGCGCCGCTTGCTTATACAACAGAACAAACCCAAGTCGCAATTATCTCGGGTTATGCAGAAGAAGCTTTACAAAGTGAATATGCATTAAAAAATGCGAAGTTTGAAATTACCGCACCGAATAATACGAAAACCACAATTGAGCCAGATTCTAAGCTCAGTTCGGCAACTGTATTTGATTTGAAATTGCCTGAAGCAGGGACTTATACGGTCAAAACCAGTGCCAGTTATCCGTTGAAATATGTACAAGATCAAAAAGAATGGAAAATGTTCTTTGATATGCCCGCAGACAAAGCACCTGCTAAAGCTGAGCGTGATTTTGTCATTCCTTCAGATTTAAAAGCGAAAAAATTTACACCTGTTGAAATTACCCGTGAATGGACATTTTTGACTTATGTGTCTAAAGAGAAGAATACGCCAGTGCAAGTAAGCACAGCACCGATTCAAGTTGAATTTTTAACCCATCCAAGTGAGCTAAAGGCCAATCAAACGGTGAAAATTAAAGTATCGAAAGCCAATCAAGCTTTGGCCAATGCCAATGTGGCCATTCGTGCCAAAGGTGCAACCGATAAGCAAGGCATTAGCTTGAAGACAGCCGCAGATGGCAGTGCTGATTTAGTTTTTGCTAAAGCAGGCGAGTACCTGATTGAGGTCAGCGAAGCAGTTGATGCGAAGCAAAAGCCAAGCAATCAGTTCTATAGCATTATCAGTGTTGCTGTAAATTAAGAAGCGGAAAGGCTAATTCATCTGAATTAGCCTTTTATTTTGATGTCAATTTTATTGATTTGACTCATCATCCATCGCATTACTATAAAATTTAACGCCCAATTTAATGCGATCACGACCATTGCTCATACGCCAGCGATTGCTATCTCTGAGTGAATAGACACAGCCACAATATTCTTGTTGATAGAACTCTTCACGTTTGCTGATCTCCAGCATACGGACTGCGCCGCCATGTTTTCGCCAATTATAATCCCAATATTGGATATCTGGATAATGCGCCGCTGCACGCAGGCCACAGTCATTAATTTGCTGCATATTCTTCCAACGTGAAATGCCTAGTGAACTGCTGATCAGACTAAAGCCATGTTCATAGGCATATAGTGCGGTACGTTCAAAGCGCATATCAAAACACATGGTACAGCGAATGCCTTTCTCAGGCTCATTTTCCATACCTTTGGCACGGGCAAACCAGTTATCCGTGTCATAGTCACAATCGATAAACGGAATATTATGCTTTTCGGCAAAGCGAATATTTTCCTCTTTGCGGATTAGGTATTCTTTGACTGGATGAATATTCGGATTATAGAAAAAAATTGAAAAGTCGATGCCAGACTCAATCAAGGTTTCCATCACTTCACCTGAACATGGTGCACAGCATGAATGCAGCAACAGTTTGTCGTGTCCTTCAGGTAGGCTGAGTGTTTGGCGTTCAAGCGTCTTTTGACTTGGATGAGGCATCGTCGGCATGGTCTGCAAAAGTGAATTGTTTATTGTAAAAGCTTTAAACGTCTGTGGAGCTCTAATTCCATGAAATGTTCTCAGTTCATGCTGAAAATTTTTTAATACCAAAAGCACCAGTGTATCAATTGCAATTGGTGTGCTGAGTTTTTAAACGCCCGTGAACGGGTAAATAATGAAATAAAAGTCATGTTGAGACAAACTAATTAATATCATGTTAAGATGAATTAAATTCAATAATGGTAGTGGTCGTGTTAGAACTCCGTCATTTAAAAACGTTAATTGCTTTAAGAGAGCACGGTTCATTGGTATCTGCAGCGACAGATTTATGTCTTACGCCATCGGCAATCTCACATCAATTAAAAGAATTGGATCACTGGTATGGGGTGGAAGTGGTTAACCGTCGTAGCCGTCCTGTGAGTTTTTCCAATGTGGGTGAACGTTTACTGAAACTTGCAGATGATGTACTGCCACAGGTGCAAATTGCACAAACCGATATTACCCGTATTGTGCATGGGCAAACGGGACGAATTATTTTCTCATCGGAATGCCATAGCTGTTTTGATTGGCTCATGCCATTACTCAATCAATATCGCCTGCAATATCCAGATGTGGACCTAGACTTTGCAGCAGGCTTTGAGTCTAATCCGCACGAGTTATTGCAAAATGCGGAATTTGATTTATTGATTACCGCTGACCCGATTGCATTAAAAGGGATTGAGTACTTTCCGATCTTTGAATATGAATCTCGTTTAGTGCTTTCCAACACTCATCCCTTGGCGCGTGCTGAACAGGTTTCAGTCGAAGATTTGGCAGAAGAAACTTTAATTACCTATCCCGTCGATAAGCATCGTCTTGATATCATGGCGCACTTGTTTATCCCTGCCAATATTCAACCCAAACATATTCGTACTACTGATCTTACTCAGATGCTGATTCAATTGGTTGCCAGTGGGCGTGGTATTGCAGCTTTGCCTGATTGGGTGGTGAATGAGTATGAGCAAAAAGGTTGGGTAGTAAGCCGTCGTTTAACCTGTGTTTCACCACAAGGATTGAGACGTACCTTATATGCTGGTTATCGAACAGAAGATAAGGAAAAAAACTATTTTGAGGGCTTTATTAAGCAACTTGAAAAGTTTTCTAAGATGCGAACGGTTTATTACGAGCAATAATTGAGTTTTGATTGCAATTTAAAGGGTAGAGGGAAATAGCCTTCTACCTTTTAGCAATAAGATAATGCATGCAAGCATTCAATATTTAAGACTTGCCAATGAGAAGAGATAAGATTCCTGCGGCAATCAATGGACCTACAGGAACACCGCGTAATAGCGCAACGCCTGCAACCGTTCCAATCAGAAGTCCTGCAACTACATCGGGTTGATTACTCATCAGTTTGACACCGCGTCCACCGAGCCACGCCACTAATAACCCAACTGCAATCGCAGCCAATGATTTAATACTGATAAATGATTTTAGAATGCTTTCACCGCTGATTTTGCCGCTTGCGATCGGTGCAAGGACACCAATGGTCAGGATAATAATGCCAATATTCAAACCATGATTTTGAATATAGGGGAAAAACTGATTTAGAGGAGTCAGTTTAACTAAGATCAGGCATGCTGCTGCGACTGTGACTGCCGTGTTTTGACTAAAGATACCGCAACCCAATAAAACAAGCAGAACCAATAAGTTGACATCAAATTGTGAAAACATGCGCGAAACGTTTGCGGGAAAGAAAGTTGAATTATATCGTAAATTGTAGGTTAACTTCGGTTAAATTCATTTTAACAGTAGAGGCGATGGCCTTTTCACTCATACGTTTGTAGATTCTCCAAAGTATTAAAAAGCCATCTTTCAACTAAAAGTTGAAGATGGCTTCCTTGTGTGAAAGAGATTAAGCCAGTTTTTTGAATGCTCCATAATAGGCAATTTGCTCATCCCAGAACTGTTCCCATAAATCGCAATATTCAAGGCAAATTTGGCGGATCGATGCATATTCAGATTCAACACAGGCCTGTGCCAATACGAACCATAAATCGTCTTCATGATCATCATCAGCCGCTTCCGCTGAGGCATCATGTGAAACACCATGAACATAGTAATAACCGCTATTAACATCAAAGCCGATAGCGTTGGTTGCTTGACGCAATGCAGGACTAAATAAAATGACTTCCTCTTCCGCGACTGCTAACAGGGCAGAAACGGCTTGATAGCTATGAAATGAGTTTTCCAGATAATTGCGAACACGTTGTGAAATAAGAGAAGGTTGATAGTCATTCCGTTCTGCTTGACTGAGTTCAAAGTCATTTAACACATCTTCAAATAGTGGGTAGTGGGCATACTCAGGATTGCCTGAATAGTAACCTTCTTCGTCTAAACCAGGACGGAAACCAAATTCATCCAGAATATTAAGATTAAGTAAAAAACGAGGGAACATTTTTGAACCAGAGAGTAAGCGCGGTTCTAACTGTTTGGTTTGAAATTGAGCCATTAATAAAGCATCAGTAAATACTTGTACGATGGCATGGCGATATTCTAAATGAATGTGTTTTAAGGTTTCTTTATCAATTACACCATCATTTAAAAGTTGAATAGCTGGATGGCGTGAAACAGGGTGATTTGAAATTTCTGCACGTAGTTGTTTCAGAAAGTTCAGGTTCTTGTTCCATTGTTCTGCAGAAATACTATTCTTCATTCCTTCAATAGCTTTCTGTCTTGGGTCGTTAAAGTTTTCAAATTTTTTTGGCATAGTCTTGTACTCGATGAATTAATAATATTATTGCTTTTCCAATTATTTAGTTAGATTTTGTTTGGTTGCTTATGAATATAACTATTAGTTCAACCAAAGAACTTTTTATTGGATGATTTAAATATAAAATGAATTTTTTGTGAAATCAATTTATTAAGTCGGCTAAAAAATAGCAAGAAAGTTTATGAATTAACTTAACTGTAAGTAAACAGTGAAGTGTTTCACGGAAAAAACAAATATTTTAAAAATAGAAAGATTTTTTTACAAATGATCTTGTATGTAGACTGATTTTTACATACCCTATAAAAGGAACAATAAAGAAAATACGACTTTTCTATTAATGCTCTTAAAATAACATAAACATACATAGTGGCCAGAATTTTCCAGCATGTAAACTATGTCTAAATAATGCATTAAGTTTTTTGATAGAATTCTACAAGGATAATAAAATGTCAAAAAAAGAAGATATTATTGCAACGGCTCTAGACCTTTTTAACCGTCATAACTACAGCTCTGTGGGTGTGGATCGAATTATTAGTGAGTCGGGTGTTGCTAAGATGACGTTCTACAAATACTTTCCTTCCAAAGAGAACTTGATCGAAGAGTGCTTGTCTCGAAGGAATAAAAGTATTCAGGCGGCCATTGAACATGAAATTAGCTTAATCGAAGCAGATGATTATTTGGGGAAAATCAAGGCAGTCTATTTTTGGCATTTATCTTGGTTCAATTCCGATGATTTTCATGGTTGTATGTTTCAAAAAGCTTCTTTAGAAATTCTACAACAATATCCCTCTATTATTGGGCCAATTGTCGAATATCGAGAGTGGTTAATGGCTTTGGTTGAAGATTTATTTGAAAAGGCTAAAGTATTTCAACCTCATGTGCTTACTGCAATGTATATTAATATTTTAGATGGCATGACGGCTTATGCAAAAGTGAATAAGGATCATGCTCAAATCGAAGAGTGTTGGTATTATATTGAGCGTTTGATTCATTTAGAGGCGGCTTAATTAATTATTTTGTTTAGTTTTTTTTAATGACGGTTTTATGAAAATTAATATAAATAAAAAATTAAGCTTAATTTAACTCATGTTTAAAAAAGAAAAACCGAGGTTAATACCTCGGTTTTCTAGATTATTGATTGAAATTTATTTTTCAACAAATGCACGTTCGATGACATAATCACCCATCACGCCCATGCGTGGTGATTCAACTAAACCATGTTCATCAAGCAGTGCTGCAACATCTTTAAGGAAGGCAGGGCTACCACACAACATGGCACGGTCAGTTTCACGGTTAAAACGTGGTAAACCTATTTTTTCAAATAGTTCGCCAGATTCAATTGCAGTCGTTACACGACCTTGAGTATGGAACGGTTCACGTGTCACCGTTGGGTAATATACCAATTTGTCTTTAATCCCTAATTCTTCAAAGAACTCGTGGTTTGGTAGTTCATTTAAGATTAGATCTTGGTAAGCAAGTTCGGATACATAACGTGTACCGTGAACCATAATTACTTTTTCAAACTTTTCGTAAGTTTCAGGATCACGAAGCAGGGAAAGGAATGGAGCAAGGCCAGTACCAGAAGATAAAAGGTATAAATTTTTACCTGGTAATAAATCGTCGTGTACTAAAGTGCCTGTAGGCTTTTTAGAAATCAGGATCTCGTCGCCCACTTGTACTTTTTGTAAGATAGAAGTTAATGGACCGTCTTGTACTTTAATAGAGAAGAATTCGAGTTCTTCTTCATAATTCGCACTCGCGATCGAATAAGCACGCATTAAAGGCTTACCATTCACTTCAAGGCCGATCATCACAAACTGACCATTTTTAAAACGTAAGCTGGTGTCGCGTGTAGTTTTAAAACTGAAAAGCGTGTCATTCCAGTGGTGAACATGAGTAATGCGTTCAACGTTAAAAGCAGCCATTAAAGGTCTCGATCACAGTTAAAAGAAACAGATGGCTATTCTAATCTAAAATCATTCTCGATAAACTGAATATATTTAATTGTGTTTATAAGAAAAAGTGATGAGCAACTCAGTAGTCATGCCGATCATTGGCCATATGCATTCGCCTTATCGTGAGAAGTTTGGTATTCCACGACAGCCAAATCTCGTACAAGTCGAGTCCTATATAGAGATGGCGGAGCCTTATAACGATATTCTGGCTTTTGAAGGTATCGAAGATTTTAGTCATTTGTGGCTGTTATGGCAGTTCCATGAAAACAAAAATCAAGATAACTCTTTGAATCAAATGTCTAAATTTCGTCCACAAGTGCGGCCGCCACGACTCGGTGGTAATCAAAAAATAGGTGTTTTTGCCACGCGTAGTATGTATCGTCCATCCCCAATGGGCTTGTCTGTGGTACGTTTTTTACGTGTTGAAAAGCAGGCTAAGTCAGTTCGCCTGTATGTTATGGGCAGTGATCTACTGCATGGTACACCGATCTTAGACATCAAACCGTATATCCAATATTCGGATGCGATTGCAGATTCACAGAGTGGTTATGCGCAAGAAGAGCCAATCCGTAAAACAGTGCTTTGGACGGAAACTGCACAGTCACAACAGCAACAGTTATTAAAGCAGAGGATTTTGGATAAAAAGATATTCGATGAATTGGAACAAGTGTTATCTTTAGATCCACGGCCTGCGTATCAAGATGATGCGGAACGGGTCTATGGTATGTGTTTTTCAGAATTGAATATTCGTTTTACAGTGGATGATCGGAGTGTCACAGTTGTCACTGTAGAGCAAAGCTAAAAACTTTAAAAAAATAATTGAGTCATATATTTGGGGAACTGACGGTGATACAAGCACAGGCAAAATTTGCAAACTTTTCGTTTACGATTGACGTGACGTGGTGTTTAGAGCAACTACTGAAAGATGGTCGTATAACTGAACGGGATAAGTTACTCATCCAAACCACGCATCGTCAAAAAGATCAGTTGAAATGGCATCCGTTACAGTGGATTGCCAATTTTAATTTAAAAGATCAACTTAATCTGGGTTCTACGCTAGCACTCAATCGTTTGTGCCAGTGGCTGGCTGAAAAAGCAGATGTTCCTCTCTTTGTGATTGACCCACTGAAAGCCGATGTAGCTGCTTTAACCAGTGTGATGTCACAAGAATTTGCGGTAAGAAACCATATTTTAGCGGTGGAAGTGCATGCGGATCGGATTCTCATTGGAACAGATCAACCCTTTACCACTGAATGGCTCACCAACTTGGAGCGGAGTTTAGCACCAAAGAAAATTGAGAAAGTGCTGCTCAATCCAGAACAACTGCAACGTTATCTGGTTGAATATTATCAAGTCAGTCGGGCGGTCAGTTCATCGCAAAATGCCAGTATTTATGATCGGGAAAATAAAGGTGTTGAGGCATTATTACAATTGGGCGATACCCAAAACCCAGATGCCAATGATCAGCATATTGTGAAGCTGGTGGATTGGGTGCTGCAATTCGCATTCGAGCAAGGCGCCAGTGATATCCATTTAGAGCCAAGGAAAGATAAAGGCAAGGTGCGTTTCCGTATTGATGGCGTCTTGCACACGATCTATAACATGCCTGCCAATACACTCACTGCAGTGATTTCGCGTATTAAAATCTTGGGTCGTATGAATGTGGCTGAGAAGCGAAAACCGCAAGATGGGCGCTTAAAAACGCGTACACCGAAAGGGCAAGAAACAGAATTGCGTCTTTCTACCTTACCGACCGCCTTTGGCGAAAAGTTGGTGATGCGTATCTTTGACCCAGAAGTGTTGGTCCGTAGTTTCCAGCAATTGGGTTTTGAAGGGCATTTGTTGCAGAGCTGGCAGCAACTGACACAACATAGTCATGGCATCATTTTGGTAACAGGCCCAACAGGTTCAGGTAAAACCACCACACTGTATTCATCGTTAAAACAACTGGCAACCGAACAGGTCAATGTTTGTACCATTGAAGATCCGATTGAAATGCTGGAACCAAGTTTTAACCAAATGCAGGTCAATCCAAACATTGAATTAGGCTTTGCAGATGGGGTTCGTGCCTTAATGCGTCAAGACCCTGACATTATCATGGTCGGTGAGATTCGTGATCACGATACTGCAAATATGGCGATACAAGCGGCATTAACAGGGCATTTGGTGCTTTCTACTTTACATACCAACGATGCGCCGTCGAGTTTGACGCGTTTACATGATCTTGGAATCCAACCGTTCCTTACCGCAGCAACAATTTTAGGGGTATTAGCACAACGTTTGGTGCGTCGTCTTTGTCCGCATTGCAAACAGCAAACCGCCATCAATGAGCAAGAATGGGAACATCTCACTTTTGACTATATGATGGATATGCCGACTACAATGTATAAGGCTGTAGGATGCGAGGTGTGTCGTCAGACCGGTTATAAAGGCCGCGTTGGCATTTATGAATTCATGCCAGTGAGTTTGGAGTCAAAGTCGTTGATCAGTGCAAATTGCACACTCAATGATTTAAGAGCACAGGCCAAAAAAGAAGGGATTGAGCCCTTGCGTATTGCAGGGGCACGTAAAGTCCTTGAAGGGGTAACCACTTTGGAAGAAGTTTTACGCGTGGTGCCTCTGAGTTAAACAGAAAATTTGAATCTTCAGATTCACCTCATCTTCATTTGTTTTAATGCCTACATCGAAACGAAGAAGCCACAATGAGGGTATCAAGATGAACGTTTTTTCTAAAGTTGCAGTGATTACGGGTTTGGTTGGTGTGACAACTTTTGCAGTTGCAAATACAGGTGCAGTGAATCAGCAGGCGCTGGCACCAACTCAAATCACTACCGTTAAGCAAGCATTGACGATGAAAGATGACACACCAGTGCAATTAAAAGGTTATGTGGTGAAAGCAACAGGTGATGAGAAATATCAGTTTAGCGATCAAACAGGCTCAATCACCGTCGATATTGATGATGACTTATGGCAAGGTAAAGCTGTATCGGCAAAAACACCTGTGACATTGATTGGTGAAATTGATATTGATTATAAACCTGCCAAGCGTGTTGAGGTTGATGTAGATCAAGTTCAATTCTAAGCAATCGGATCATCCCAAAAGACCACATGACAATCATGTGGTTTTTTGCTTATGCTTTATTCTCATAAAAATGTTATAGATCAAGAGAGAGGATTATTTTATGCGAATTTTATTGGCTGAAGATGATGCCTCTCAGGCAGAGAGTATTAAAGACTGGTTAGAGATGGATGGTTATAGTATTGATTGGGTTGAACGTGGTGATCATGCCATCTTGGCGGTCGAACAGCATCAATATGATTGCATCTTACTGGATCGGGGCTTACCACAGGCCACAGGGGATGACATTCTGAAAGCGATTCGCCGTCAGGACAGCAAAACTCCGGTTATTTTTATTACGGCCAAAGATCATATTCATGATCGGGTCGAAGGTTTAGACCTTGGTGCTAATGATTATTTGGTGAAGCCATTTAATTTAGAGGAATTATCGGCACGGGTCCGTTCACAATTACGCCAGCATCAAGCCCAAGCAGGGCTGTATCTAAATTTTTCCGATTTACAGCTAGACCCACAAGCCAAAACACTGAGCAAAGCAGGACAGGCCATTAATCTGACCGCAAAGGAATTTCAGATTTTGCATAAACTCATGCAAAAGCCCGATCATATTTTGACACGGGAACAATTGGAAGAATCCTTATATGCATGGGGGGATGAAATTGAAAGTAATGCCATTGAAGTGTTTATTTATCAGATTCGGAAGAAAATTGGCGGGCAATATATTAAAACCATTCGTGGTTTAGGCTATCGCATGCATCAGGAATAACAGCATGAAAGTGGTGTCTTTACAAAGCAAACTGGTTAAAACCTCTTTAATCAGCTCCGTCGTTGCAGGATGTGTGGCACTGCTTTTATTCGCGATCATTTCTGCTTACCAAACCATGCAAGTACAAGACGAAATCATGGATGAGATTTCAGATATGCTGCTTATCGCGGATTTAACTACCCCCTCTGGGCAGCAAATTGATGAGCTCAGTGATCAGTTTGATATTCAATATCGCTTAAGCAATCAACAGCAAGTACTCACCCAGTCAGAAGACTTTCAACTCGACCAACAGTATTACAGCTTGATTGATGCAGCACATGGCGACTACGGTTTGATTTGGCAGAAAGGTCAGTTATGGCGAAGTTATGCGGGTGAAGATGAAAATTCGCATATGCAAGTGTTGATATTGCAACCTTTGGAAGAACGTTTCCAAGATTTGCTGCATAACTTTGTGGGATATGCGCTGGTCTTAATGTTGGTGTGGTTAATGCAGTGGATCATGCTGCATTTTCTGATCAAGCGCCAATTTAACGTAATTCATCAATTATCAAAGCAAATCTCGGCCAAGAATGCGGATGATCTTAGTCCTGTTCAAGCGGGTGAGGTGGAGTTAAAAGAACTACAACCGATGTTGGGTCAGCTTAATCGCTTATTACAGCGCTTAGACCAGTCCCTACAGTCTGAACAACGTTTTACCGCGGATGCCTCGCATGAGTTACGTTCTCCTTTGTCTGCGATTCAGATGCGTTTGCAGTTATTGCAGCGTAAATATCCAGAACGCGCAGTTGACTTTAGCCAAATGCAGCAGGATGTGAGTCGAGGTATTCAAATTTTAGAGAATTTATTGTTATTGGCACGTTTAGACCCAGAGCACACGGATAATTTGCCCAAGACTTATCTTTCGATGCAGGAGAGTGTTGAAGAGGCAATACAGGCACTTCACTTATTTGCCAAGGAAAAGCATATTCAATTGCATTGGCAGGCTGCAGCAGATCTGCAGGGGCAGATTCTTGCCAATCAGCAGTTGATCTTTACCTGTGTTCGAAACCTTGTGGACAATGCCATTCGATACACGCCAGAACATGGACAAGTCTATATCTCTTTACAGCAACAGCAGCAATATTTGGCTTTGATTGTAGAAAATGAAGGCCAAGGGATGGATACAGAAAATTTAGCACGTTTGGGTGAACGTTTTTATCGGGCTTTGGGAAGCAAAACACAAGGCTCTGGTTTGGGTTTATCGATTTGCAGCAAAATTGTCGAGTTACATCAAGGTAAAATTCAGTTTGAACAGTCCCAATATGGTGGTCTGAAGGTCAGCATCCTGCTTAAACGTTAAGTTGGGTTGGGGTTGAGATCAAACGCATTAAAAAAGCAGTATGCGCTGACATACTGCTATTCCCACGTTTTTTGTTATTGTCCGATTATTATTATATTACTTCGTTAAAATCAGGCGATTATTACGGGTTAAACGTAAGCGATATTCCTCACCAGCATGCATGATGCGGATTTCGCGACCTAAGGCAAAAAGGTTGTTTGAATGCAACATTGGCAATGATTGAGCTGCATCGGTACTACGAGTAAATAGGCTGAATGGTGCGTTCATTTGTTATGCTCCGTGGTGTGTTTTTTAATGTTTTAAATGATAATCATTATCGAATAGACCTGTCAACGGAAATTTTAAGAATTTACAAAATCATCTATTAATTTTATTTTTTGACATGGGAATGCCGCGTGGAATTCCTTAGAATGAATCTGAAAAGATGAGAGATTTTAAACGGTTATGACAAAGGCTACAGTTGATGTTGCGATCGCAATTTTATTACACAAAACTAAAGTTTTAGTGGGTTGGCGACAAGCAAACCAACATCAGGGTAACAAACATGAATTTCCTGGCGGAAAAGTCGAACCAGGGGAAAGCCCTGAGCAGGCTTGTCGTCGAGAAATTTATGAAGAAGTTGGCATTGGTTTAAAAGAGTGGCATGCTTTTGATGTGATCCGACATGAATATGAAGACATCATTGTCAATTTACACTTATTCCATGCTTATGTACCTGATGAGTTACTTAATCTTATTCATCAACCATGGGCTTGGTATAACCGTGATCAATTGATTGATCTCAATTTCCCGAAAGCAAATGCCGCAATTCTGCAACGTTTGAGTTGGCCACATCTGATTAAGATTAGTGATCAAATCGACGCTTTGCCTCAACAACAGGTGCTATTGTATTGGCGTATACAAACGGATGATATTCAGCAAATTGAGCAACAGCTTGACGCTTTGAAGGTTGATCAATTGAGAAAACTCATTATCAATCTTGATCTGTGGCAAAAATTGAATGTAGAGCTGCAAAACAAGATACAGACCATTCATTTAAAGCAATCGCAGCTGATGAGTTTAAGCAAAGGTGGTTTGATTGTAGGGAAGCGCTTTATTGCTGCTTGTCACGATGCCGTGTCTTTACAACACGCTCAGCAGATTGGGTGTGATGCCGTGCTTTTGAGTCCTGTACATGCCACAGAGACGCATCCAGAAACGAAAGTATTGGGGTGGGATCGTTTTCAGGAATTGGCACAGAATAGTGATATTCCTGTATTTGCTTTAGGTGGGCTTGCACCGGCAGATTTAGAACAAGCCCAAAAACATCATGCTTATGGGCTTGCTGGAATTCGACAGTTTAGTTCAATTGATTAAGCTTAAAGTGTCTGAATGGTTCTACGTGCTTCTTGGGCCTTAATGGTATGACCGCGTGCTTCGCTCGCTTTCAGGATGATAAACCAAAGCTGTTTCTTCATAGCGTTACTTTGCGCATAACTTAAGCCACGACGTGCCAATGCTTCGGCATTGGCATATTCTTTGCGCTGATCGGCAATCATGGCCAAATACAAATAAGTTTCCGTTGCTTGTGGTGCAATGCGTTGTGCTTGTAGGGCATAACGTTCAGCTTCAGCAAGTTGTTGCTGCTTATAAGCCACTTGTGTTTTCTGCATTAAAGTCTTAAATGCAGGCAACTGGCTACCATCATTAAACTTCTGCTGAACCTTTTGTTGCGGAACAACAACGGGAACACTTTGACGTTTAATTTCTTTCTGTTCATAAGGTGTAATTTTTACACCAGAAGAAGGTTGGGTGACCTTCTTCTTTTGCGAGCTACTCGTTGGTGGCTGATTTGCAGGTTTGGTAGTTTTCTCTGGTGCAGTTGTACAACCTGCGAGTAGCAGCACACCAAGTAGAACCGTGGTTTTATTCATCATGTCCAATCATCCTTGTAAACTTAATTGTCACTGTTACCGTTATAGCTGCCGCTAGAAATAACGCGTGTTGGAGTGTGATTGGATAAATCTGTATCCATTTGAGTTTCACTTTCGCGAATATAGTTGCTTATACCGTCATTATGATCATCTGTAGGTGTTGCATCGTTCGGAATATAAGTTGGTTCTACTTCGTAGTGAGATTGACCGCATAAGGTTGCACGACGTGGTACGGTCTGACGCAGTAATGGAATATACATCGCACCATCACAGCCTTGAGCAGATAAATCACCGCTGGCACTATCAATCCATTGCCATTGAACATTATCGGTTTGGCGCAGATTGACAGGTTCTTGACGGAGCTGTTTCATCACATTGATCCACACAGGCAATGCACCTGATGAACCGGTTAAGCCAGTGACTTTATTGTCATCCAGACCTAACCAGACAACTGCAACATGATTGCCAGAATAACCTGCGAACCATGAGTCTCTGGTGTCATTTGTAGTTCCAGATTTACCTGCTAAATTCAGTGATTCTGGTAGGCTGTTATATGCAGAACGACCCGTACCAGAACGCATCACTTGCTGTAAACCATAGTTAATAATGTATGCAGCTGCTGGGTCGATGGTTTGTTGTACATTCAAGCCATAACGTTCCAGTAAATGGCCTTTGGCATCGACTACGGTACGAATTGAACGTGGTGGGTATTTAAAGCCACCTGTCGCAAAATTACCGTAAATGCTCAATACTTCCATTGGTGACATATTTACAGCACCAAGGTAAATCGAAGGGTAGGCAGGGATATCAGAACTTACCCCGAACTGTTTGAGCTTATTGCTGAATGCAGATAAACCAAATTCATTGGCTAAGCGTACAGTAGAAAGGTTGTATGAATTTGCTAATGCTTGTTGCATTGGCACAACACCATGTTCACCACCACTGTAGTTCTTCGGTGTCCAGCTCTTATCACCATCAATCGGAATATTGACTGCACTGTCTTCAATTGGGCTTGCCCATGTATAACGCCCAGATTCGATTGCATTTAAATAAATAATTGGTTTGAGTAATGAACCCACTTGGCGCTTAGCATCTAAGGCACGGTTAAAGCCTGTAAAGTCTTGAGTGGAACCCACAGCTGCAACCAATTCACCATTTTCAGGATGAGCAACCAATACTGCACCTTGTAAGTTTTTCAAACGGGCAGGGTTGGCTTTGGCTAAACGATCGACAGTGCTCTTAAATGCATTTTGGACTTGGGTCTGTGCAATTGGATCAAGTGTGGTAAAGATTCTTAAGCCTTGATTGGTAATATCACTTTCTTGGTATTCAGTACGAAGTTGACGACGCACAATATCCAAGAAATCTGGGAATTTTGCAGGACCTAAAGTTGGTTTACTCACCACGTTTAATGGACGTGCAATTTCATCTTGGTATTCAGCTTCTGTTAAATAGCCCATCACTTTCATGTTGTTTAACACAACATCACGGCGCTTTTTCGCAGATTCAGGATTACGCCAAGGATTATATAAAGAAGGGCCTTGAACCAGACCAACCAAGTAGGCTTGCTGTGAGATATTCAGCTCACGTAGAGGTAAGCCAAAATAAAACTGTGATGCTAGACCATAGCCATTAATCGAATAGCTACCATTTTGGCCTAAATTCACTTCATTTAAATAGGCTTCAAGAATCTCATCTTTGCTGTAATGTAATTCAATCAATATAGCCATCAATGCTTCATTGACTTTACGTTTCAGCGTTTTCTCTGGTGATAGATAGAAATTCTTGACCAACTGCTGCGTTAAAGTTGAACCACCTTGACGGCGACCACCTGTGGCATTACTGACCAAGGCACGTGCTGTACCACGGATCGAAATACCATGATGATGATAGAAATTACGATCTTCTGTTGAAATTAGTGCTTCAATCAGAGTTTTTGGCACTTTATTTAGTTTGATTAGAACGCGGTCTTCATTGTGCTGTGGATAGATTCCACCAATCAATAAAGGCTCTAAACGAGCGACACCTGTACTCGAAGGTTTGGTTGAACGGATTTCACTCACCTGACCATCAGCGAAAGCAAGTTCTAGCACTTGCTCAGGTTCATTACTATCGCCATAGTCAAAACCGCGGGTATGTACATACATCTGGTTGCCTTGTACTACATAGCTACCAGACTTGTCATAATTCGCTGTGTTTTTGTAACCCAGTAATTTTAACTCTTGGGTAAAATTCTCTTGAGTAATCGGTGCACTAGAATAGATTTCTAATGGGCGAGCAAACACCTTGGCAGGGATGTCCCAACGCTGACCTTCAAACTTGTCACGAATAATATTATCCAAGCGGATCAGATAGATACTAAAAGCAACAAAGACACCTATCACTAACATTGAGAAAATGAGTGCTAGAAAACCAATACCACGTTCAAACTTCATAGATTTGCGTTAAAACCAAAACAATGTCGGTAATGATGCGATAGCTTATTGTCATTTTGCAATCATAAAACTGTGAATAAATAGCAACATGCAATAAAAACTTTAAGAATGCGTTGACATTAAACGTATAAAAAAACAACGGATAGACATTTTTATACTTTTTAATCAATCATCAACGCAACATTGGTTGTTAATGATATGATAGTCAGTAATCGCGACGGAGCTAAATTATTCGTGCAAATTTCACATAAATCCTTTCGAAATATTGGTCTAATTGGACGACCAGACAAGTATTCTGTAGTAGAAACGTTATGTTTAATTCATGATCATTTGATCACTTTAGGTTTAAACCCCGTTTTTGATCAGGAAACAGCCAAACTGGTGCCTTATAGTTATGGGCAGACAGTGAGCCGAAATTTACTTGGGGAAGTGGTTGATTTAGTTGTAGTTGTAGGGGGTGATGGTTCACTTTTACATGCTGCACGTGCATTGGTTCGACATAATACGCCTGTAATTGGAATTAACCGCGGTCGACTGGGCTTTTTAACAGATATTAAGCCAGCAGAAGCGATATTTAAACTTGATCAGGTGCTACAAGGTCAATTTCAGCTAGATCGCCGTTTCTTGTTGGAAATGGAAGTTCGTACCAATGGTGAAACGATTTATGATGCAATTGCATTGAATGATGTGGTTTTACACTCTGGGAAATCGGTTCATATGATCGATTTTGAACTGAATATTGATGGACAATATGTCTATCGTCAGCACAGTGATGGCTTGATTGTTTCAACGCCAACAGGTTCAACCGCATATTCACTGTCAGGTGGCGGGCCAATCTTACATCCGAGTATGGATGCGATCGCCTTAGTGCCGATGCATCCACATACGTTGTCGTCACGACCGATCGTGGTGGGTGGTCACAGTGAAGTTAAAATTACCATTCGTGAAAACCGTGTTTTGCCGATGGTCAGTGCCGATGGTCAACATAGTGTTGCATTAAATGTCGGTGACACGGTGCATATTCGCAAACATCCGTTTAAACTAAGCTTATTACATCCACCTGGTTATGACTTCTATATGGCATGTCGTACCAAATTGGGGTGGAATCAAGATTTTGAATCTTTTCAACAGGATGACTCATGAATATTGAACAAATGCTCGCTATTTTAAATCCTGAAATTGTTGAGCGTCTTCGTACTGCTGTTGAAATTGGTAAATGGCCAAATGGTATTGCATTAACCAAAGAACAGCGTGAAATCTGTATGCAGGCGGTGTATGCATGGGAAATGGAACATTTACCAAAAGAGCAGCGTAGCGGTTATATCGATCGCGGTACTAAAGAAGACGGTGAGGAGTGTGATGATGACCACCATCACAACGAACCAGAATTCAAACCGATTCGTTTTGTTTAATTTAAGAAGCTCAGTGATTACTGGGCTTTTTTTATGTTTACAAAATATAATAAAGAATCTTATGAAACATTTAAAATCTGTTTATGCACTATTATCTCTTATATTTTTTAGTGATGCTGTATTGGCTAAACAACCCATTGAATGTTTACTCAAGGTGAAGGTCGTTGCCAACCAGAAATACACTTCTCCCCAAACCGAATATACAAGTATAAAGAACGATGGTTATCCCATGTTATTGATTGGGATTCAGGTGATGGAGTCGCAATCAATACGAAGCTCCCAAAAGGTCAAAGCGCATCATGCATATTGTAAGGCACTTATAGGTCAACAACGAGATGCTTATCTTTCGGGTCCTTACGATCCTAACAAGATTACAATCAAAATAGGTGATCACCTGAAGCTAAGAAATATTCATTCTTCAGGTCGGGAATATCCGTTTTGGCCAGATTTTTATTATATTGAAACTTAAAACCAAGGCTATCCGATATAACCTGGTCATTCGTATAATCAGAAACGACTCTTCCACAATTCTTTCGCTTTTTCCATTGCATCATCATAGCTATTGACTACACCCATGGTATACAACGCGATTCCCATCGTTTCGACGATTGCCAATTCGCCATATTCATGCGTATGTTCGCCCAACCAAACCGCTTTAAACACAGCTAAATCAAGCTCTTCTTCAATCGGACTACGGTCAGGGGTTAACTTTGGTAGTTCGTGTTCGTACAATTCACCATTTTTAATGCCACAAATTAACGTTTTGGCATCAGGATTACGTTCAAACTCACCACCTTCACCTTTAATCACTGCACTGTTTTGATAACCCAAGCGGAACGCCGTTTGTTGATGTGAGGTTCGATAAGCAGGGTGGAAGATCGCTTGTAAGGTTGCTTTGGCATTAAATGGATTAATCAAGCGTGCCAAGGTGTGAATTGGAGAGCGGAGTCCCATCACATTTCTTAGCGAGATCAATTCACTTAGAATTGGCGAGATGGCTTCAAGAGGAAGGTAGGCAAAGTTGTGTTGTTGCAGTTGCTCACGAACCTCCTGTTGATTTTGACAAATTGAATAGCCTAAATATTGTAAAACTTGTTCGGTATAAACGCGGTTAATGGTATGACCTGATGCACCATGCATCACAATCTTGTAACCATGATGTGCTAAAGTCAGTGCTGCCAATAAGAACCATGGATAGTGCTTACGCTTGCCTGCATAAGAAGACCAGTCAAGATCGACATCAAGTGGCTGAAAGTTGAGTTGATCACGCGTAGCTTGGACAAATCCTGCCAGTTCATCGACAGATTCTTCTTTAACACGGAGTAGCATTAAGAATGCACCCAACTGCACATCCAAGACTTCATCTTTTAAAATCATGCTAAAGGCTTGATAGGCTTCTTCATAACTAAGTGAACGGGAACCTGTTTTGCCTTTACCTAAAATACGCACATATTGAGCAAAAGGATGTTCAGCGGTTTTATAGATATTACGTTTTGTGTTCATGGTCGTATTGAAGGTTGTCACAAAGAATAAAATGAATATGACATAAAACTGAGCTGTGTAGCATAAAAAAACCAACAAGCTGTTTAATCAATAAGCAACTGTTGTCTAAAGATAGACGATGCAAACAAAATTATTGACCGAATCAGTCTAGTGATTTGATGTAAACGGGACATGACATCCCATCTAAAAGTTATTAGCATGGCTGCGAACAAATTTTTAAGAACAATGAAAGCGAAAGGAAATAATGATGTTAGCTTACGATTCAGATTTGGAACTCTTCCGCGATAACTTTAAACGCTTTATGAGCGAGCAGATTGCACCGCATTATGAGCAATGGGAACGTGAAGGCATCATGCCACGTTCTGTATGGAACGCTTTGGGCGACAATGGATTCTTGTGTGTCGATGTCCCAGAAGAATACGGTGGTTATGGTGTGCCAACCCATTATTCATTGATGTTGGTTGAAGAGTCTGCACGTGCGGGCTACTGTGCATTATCAACCGCGATTTCATGTCACTCTGAAATTGCAGCACCGTATATCCAACACATTGCAACAGAAGAACAAAAACAGTATTGGTTGCCAAAAATGGTATCAGGTGAAGTAGTTGGTGCCATTGGTATGACTGAACCGGGTGCTGGCTCAGATTTACAGGCGATGCGTACCAGTGCCATCCTGCAAGATGATCATTATGTATTAAATGGCTCAAAAACCTTTATCTCAAATGGTCAGCATGCGGATCTTGTGGTTCTTGCAGTAAAAACTGATCCACAAGCACGTGCGAAAGGTGTGTCACTCATGTTAGTGGATACACATTTAGAGGGCTTTAAAAAGGGCACTAACCTCGACAAAATCGGTTTGCATTCACAAGATACTTCAGAGCTGTTCTTTGATAATGTCAAAGTACCGAAAGATCAATTGTTGGGTCAAGCAGGGCAAGGTTTTGCTTACTTGATGCAGGAGCTTCCGCGTGAACGTACCGCGATTGCTTCAACTGCATTGGGTGCAATCCGTGGTGCAATTGATTTAGCAACAGCATATGTAAAAGAACGCCAAGCCTTTGGTCAGGCAATTTCACAATTCCAAAATACACGTTTTGTATTGGCGCAAGCAAAGATTGATGAGTTGGCAACAGCCGCTTTCTATAATCAAAACGTGGCTTTATATAATGAAGGAAAACTGGATGTAGAAACGGCCGCAGCCTTGAAGAGCTTTAGTACTGATATGCAAATGAAAGTGGCTGATAACTTGCTGCAATTATTTGGTGGCTACGGCTATATGACTGAATATCCAATTTCACGCTTCTTTGTGGATGCGCGCATTCAACGTATTTATGGCGGAACCAACGAAATCATGAAAGAAATCGTGGCGCGTGGCATTATCGGTAAAGCTTAATTCGCATTTATCTCGTCAAACAGCCTGCTTTCGAGCAGGCTGTTTTTGTTTTCATTATTTGCTCGATTGATGAAGAACAGGATAGTTTTGCTGTTTAGGCAATTGCTGTAAGGTTTGATTGATCTTGCGTAGAAACTCATCGGCTTCATCTTGCCGAAAAATATCTTCCGTATATTCACTGCGTTGTTGAAAGCGGCCACAGCCTCGTATTTGCATATTAGATGGATTAAAGGTCCAATCATTGGTGTTTTTTAGGTAAATGCTTAAATCACTTTCACAACTTTTCCATAAATTTAAGAATGCATCCGATTGTTCTGACTTAAATCCTTTTGCAGGGTAAACCGTAAAGCCCTTCATTGCGGGATCGGCATATTGAATAAACCGCTCAACGGGCATACCTCCCCAAAGGATTGCAGTATTTTCAGGTAAGGCGATGCCTGTTAAGTTTTGTTCTTTTAATGCATGAGTTTGCTGATGGGTCTGTCTAAAGTGTTGTGATTGATAAATCAATTTGGTTTGAGGGGGGATAGGAATTCCTCGAGCCTGACTGTTCATTGGAGTGATAAAGTAAGGCGAGCGATCGGTGCCATTGCAACCTGCAATTATAGGACAGCCACCACATGCCGTTAAACCGATATTGATTAGACTCAATAAACCTAAGCCGAAAATCTTATTCATTGTATTTACTGTTGTTATGAGATCTTCTTGCAGTATAACCAATCTATTCTGTAGAAAAGTTCAAATTTAAGCGGAACAAATAGCCCGCTTAAATTTAGCTATGTTTATTCAGTACTTTATGGTGTTGGTTCATCAAATAGATTTGAACAACTTTGTGGCTGACAACCCGCCAACATAATCGCTTTCGGTAAGCTGACATACATATTAGTCAAATGCTGTTCAGCAGGATGTCGATAATTCCAGAACAAGAAATGCTTTGAACGTTGCTGATTAAAGTTTTGATAGAAGTTATTCTGCTTCTGCAAGGATTCAGCGTCTGGTGTTGGACTTCGACCATGTTCATGTGTACCCACTGTGGTCATCAGCATGATATCTTGAGTTTTATTTTGATTCTTTAACCAATCTGCCTGCCGATTGAGCAATGCATAATTATCAAACCAGAGTGAAGGGCTGGCAGCAATATAACGTTGGAACATTTGTGGTTGGCTAAAGAAAGTATGTAAAACAAACAGTCCGCCAAAGGAGTGTCCAAATAAACTTTGTTGCTGTGAATTGACTTTAATTTTGGTTTGAATCGCAGGCTTTAGTTCTTTCTCAATAAATTGAATGAATTGGTCTGCGCCACCATAAGTGTACTTGGCTTGTTTTTGAAATTCAGCCGATGCTTTAGGTGTATAGTCTAAAGCACGCTTTTCTACATCAAAACTGTTTTGCTGTGGGTAGCCGATTGCAACAATGGCGACTGGACTCAAACCTAAACGATTGGCACCACCACCCACTGATTTAGCGATATTGGCAGCACTATCAAATGCGGCATTGCCATCCAATACATACAGAACTGGAAAACCTTCACTTGGGACTTCACCAGCAGGAACAGAGATCTGAATCAAATAATCATGTTTTGTATATTTGGATGCGATTACAAAGCTTTGTTGAATATTGGTTTGTGGTTTAAGAGGCGCTTTATTTGAACTCGAGATCGTCGGTTGAGCAAAAGCCAATGGTGTTACTATGAGCAGAGAAAAAGTCAAAATACCAAGTGGTTTAAACATAATTTATTCGCAAGCATTGAAATTTTGCTAGCAATATATAATGAAAATCATTATCAATAAAGTTCGGTAATAAAAAGAGTTAAAACTCAGCGTGTTTAATAGCTTAAAGTGTTGTTATACTAGCTCGGATAATCAATTCACAGATGAATTGTAATCCATTCTTATAGATGATTTTGCTGAGGCTGCATTCAATGGTAAACGATGGACAAAACACATCGAATTCACTTAATTTAGAACAAATTCGTAACGATATTGATAGTGTTGATCAACAAATCCAAGAGTTACTCAACCGCCGTGCGACGCTTGCAGAAGCGGTAGCCAAAGCGAAATTTGCATCCGAAGAGAATCCGCTGTTTTATCGCCCAGAACGTGAAGCTCAAGTGCTACGTAAAGTCATGGAGCGTAATCAGGGACCTTTGTCTGATGCAACCATGGCACGTTTGTTCCGTGAAATTATGTCTGCATGTTTGGCGCTTGAAGCACCACAAAGCATTGCATTTCTCGGACCTGAAGGGACTTATACCCATTCGGCTGTCCTAAAGCATTTTGGTAAAGATGCTGTTGTGCGTCCATTACCAACCATTGACGAAGTATTCCGTGAAGTTGAAGCGAGCAGTGCACATTACGGTGTGGTTCCAGTGGAGAACTCATCAGAAGGGATTGTCAACCATACATTGGATTGCTTTAAATCATCGACTGTCAATGTGATTGGTGAAGTTGAACTTCGTATTCATCATCAGTTCCTTGTGTCTGAAAATACGCGCAAAGACAGCATTAAACAGATTTATGCGCATCAGCAAACTTTGGCACAATGCCGTAAGTGGTTAGATGCACATTATCCTGGGGTAGAGCGTGTTGCACTAAACTCAAATGCGGAAGCGGCACGCCGTATCCGTAACGAATGGCATTCAGCTGCGATTGCATCTGATATTGCGGCAAGCATGTACAACCTTGAGATTTTACATAGCAATATTGAAGATAATCCTGAAAATACCACACGTTTCCTTGTGATTGGTCGTGAGAAAATTCCTCAAAGCGGTAATGATAAAACCTCTTTATTGATCTCTGCACATGATCGTGCCGGTGCTTTATTGGAAATTCTTGCGCCGTTTGCCAAGCATCAGATCAGCTTGACCAGTATTGAAACACGTCCAGCATTGCCTGAGAAATGGGCTTATGTGTTCTTTATCGATTTGGAAGGACATATCGGTCAGGAAAATGTTGCAGCGGCATTGGAAGAAATCCGTCCAATGGTGAAAGAGTTACGTGTACTCGGTTCGTATCCAATCGCTGTTTTATAATCCCGTTTTATCGAATGGATAGATGACTTCGGTATCTATCCATATCAATGTCGTCTCATTAGGCAAATATGTTTTATGTCTCAACCATTATTTAAGAAAGTTGCATTTATTGGGCTTGGACTGATTGGGTCGAGTCTTGCTCGTGTGATTGTGGCAGAACAACTTGCATCTCAAATTGTAGCTTCAACACGCTCAAAAAAAACATTAGAAGATGCTAAGGCACTTGGCCTTATTCAACACGGTTATGCAACGCCAGAAGAAGCAGTTCAGGATGCCGATTTAATTGTTTTAGCATTGCCTGTGCGTGCGACACAAAAAGTGCTGGAACAGATCAAGCCTTATCTTGCAGACAACGTCATTATTACCGATGTGGGCAGTACCAAAGGTAATGTGGTTGAAGCTGCTAAAGCTGTATTTGGTGAAGATTTACCTGTCGGTTTTGTACCAGGGCATCCGATTGCTGGGGCAGAACATACAGGCGTACATGCAGGTAAAGTTGATTTATTCGTCAATCATAAAGTGATTTTGACACCTCTTCCAACCAGTGCTGATTGGGCGGTTGAAAAACTGATTCAACTTTGGTCTGCTGCAAAAGCAGAAGTGATTTGTATGGATGTCACCAAACACGATGAAGTATTGGCACATACCAGCCATTTACCGCATTTGATGGCATTCAATCTGGTCGAGCAACTGGCAAATCGTGAAGATAATTTAGATATTTTTCGCTATGCTGCAGGAGGTTTTCGTGACTTCTCGCGTATTGCCGCCAGTGACCCACAGATGTGGCATGATATTTTCTTTGCCAATAAAACCGCAATTTTAAATGCTGTTGATGGCTTTGAACAGCAATTGTCCGTTTTAAAGAAATTGATTGAACAGGAAGATTCACACGCGTTGATGGGGCTGCTCGGGCATGCTCAAGCAGCACGTCAGCACTTTAACCATATGTTGGCCAAAAAACCTTTGATGGAGAAAAACAAGGTGACACAGCAATTTACCATTTTACCGGGAAAGAAAACGTTTACAGGTAAATTCACCGTACCGGGTGACAAATCTGTGTCACATCGCTCAATCATGTTTGGTGCGATTGCAGAAGGCACAACACATGTAACAGGCTTCTTGGAAGGTGAAGATGCACTCGCAACTTTACAGGCTTTCCGTGATATGGGTGTGAGCATCGAAGGACCGAAGAATGGTGAAGTCACTATTCATGGTGTGGGTATGCAAGGCTTAAAAGCGCCAGCAAGCGCTTTGTATATGGGTAACTCAGGGACTAGTATGCGTCTGCTGTCAGGCATGTTGTCTGCGCAGAAGTTCGATTCAGTGATGACGGGTGATGCGTCATTGTCTAAACGTCCAATGGAGCGTATTGCGAAACCACTTCGTGAAATGGGTGCTCAAATCCAAACCACTGGTGAGAAAGGCACACCTCCAGTCAGCATTACAGGTAGCCAAGCATTAAAAGGCATTCAATATGACTTACCAATGGCGTCTGCTCAGGTGAAATCAGGCATTTTATTGGCGGGTTTATGGGCTGCGGGTGAAACTTCAGTGACTGAGCCAGAACCAACCCGTGATCATACCGAGCGTATGTTACGTGCTTTTGGTTATGATGTGAAAACCGAAGGCAATAAAATCTCGCTTATCGGTGGTGGCAAATTAGTCGGTACCGATATTCAAGTACCTTCGGATATTTCCTCAGCGGCATTCTTTATGGTCGGTGCTGCAATTACCGAAGGTGCCGATGTGATCCTTGAAGCGGTTGGCATCAATCCAACGCGTACAGGTGTCATTGAAATTCTTAAGCAAATGGGTGCTGATCTAACTGTAGAAAATGAACGTATTGCAGGTGGTGAACCCATTGCAGATATTCATATCAAAGGTTCTAGAACGCTGAAAGGCATTCATATGCCAGAAGACCAAGTGCCATTAGCAATTGATGAATTCCCAGCATTATTCATTGCGGCGGCTTGTGCAGAAGGTCAAACGGTTCTGACAGGTGCGGCTGAGCTGCGTGTTAAAGAATCTGACCGTATTCAAGTGATGGCAGATGGTTTGAAAACCATGGGCATTGACTGTACTCCAACTGACGATGGCATCATCATTGAAGGTAAGGGCAAGTCTGGTGACTGGTCAGCCATTTTCTCTGGTGGTGAAATTGAATCACACCATGACCACCGTATTGCCATGAGTTTCAGTATGGCAGGTTTACGTACTTCAGGTAATATCACCATTCATGGTACAGAAACTGTGGCAACTAGTTTCCCAACCTTCACCGAACTTGCAAATATAGCAGGTTTGGATTTACAGGTTGTGAATCCATAAGCTGATCTGAAAAGGCAGTATTTAGCTTGATTAATTAAGTTAAATGCTGCTTTTTTTATAAGCATATTCATAAAAACAATTGGCTAAACATAAGGCGAAAACGCTTAAATAATAAAAATGCTGAGTTTGTAGATGTACATATCTAATCGGGTCTAAATTTATCAATTTAGCAATAGAACTAAGACAATCAGCTAATCTATTAAAGACAATTGTATATATAATAATTCTTACCGTTCGCGTCGGATTTACTCTGTGATCCAGAGTTAAAAACATAAAAATAGAGGGAATAGCATGAAAACGTTGCAATTTATAGCAGATTGCCCAAAACATGGGGTGGTTGATCATCCACCGAATGAGTGCTATATCACGCAAGAGTACGTGGCTGCATTGCTGTATAAACAATTAGAACAATATGGTTTTGATGCACAACATATTCGTCATGAGCATGAAAAGATTGAAGTGCGTATCGACAATCATCAATTACCGCTTTCAATCTTATGTTCGCAACAAGACACAGAAGGACATATTCTTTGTGAAATCTCAGCCAATCCACAGCAAGAACAAGCTTGGTTTGAGCGTATTGAGACACAAAGTATTATCCGCCAATTGGCTCAGGCTGTTGAAAATAGCTTAAAAGCGGAACATAGTTTTTCCCAATTTGTATGGAAAAGCTAAGTCAATTTTGCGCATAAAATCTTAATTGAAGTGATTTAACATCATTGCCGTTTGGGTGTATGGTGTATATTGATTTAAACGCTTTATTTGAGAGTATAGGTGCATGATACAGGTCGATTTTTCTAAGTTATCACCCCAAGCAGTTTGGCAGCATTTTGAGACCTTATGTACGATTCCTCGACCATCCAAGCATGAACAACAACTCAGACAACATTTAAAAGATTGGGCGGAACAGCGCAACCTAGAAACTTATGTCGATGACATTGGTAATTTAATTATTCGAAAAGCTGCTACAGCAGGTAAAGAACAGGTTGCAGGTGTGATTTTGCAGGGACACTTAGATATGGTGACTCAGGCAAATCGTAGTACGCAACATGATTTCTTTAAAGATCCCATTCAACCTGTATTAAAAGACGGCTGGTTAATCGCTGAAAATACCACACTAGGTGCAGACAATGGTATTGGAGTTGCGCTGGCACTGGCGGTATTAGAATCCAGTGATATCGCACATGGGCCGATTGAAGTTCTGCTAACCATTGATGAAGAAGCAGGAATGAGTGGCGCTCGTTTGCTTGAATCAGGCGTGTTAACTGGACAGTGGTTATTTAATATTGATACCGAAGAATGGGGCGAGCTGTATCTTGGCTGCGCAGGCAGTATTGATCTGGAAGTGCAGCAATCACCTGAATATGAACCAGCATCTGAAAATTTGATTTATGTAGATTTGCTGGTATCGGGTTTAAAAGGCGGTCACTCTGGAGTGGATATTCATCTGGGTCGGGGTAATGCCAATGTCATTCTAGCCAATTTCCTTAATGACTATTTGACACGATCCAATGGTCGACTGGTAGAGTTTGTCGGTGGAACAGCACGCAATGCCATCCCGCGTGAAGCTGTGGCAACCATTGCCATTGAAACTGAAAAATTGGCTGGTCTAGAAAAAGCAGTTTCGGCAACACAAGCTGAGTGGCAGAAAAAATTACAGGGTATTGATGATCAGCTACAGATCAGCGTACAGCAAAATGCTAATCCGATAAATGAAGTTATGACATTGCAGCAGCAACAAGCTTGGTTGAAGGCATTTGCAACGTGTCCATACGGCATAGCAGAGTGGAGTAGTGCTTTACCCGATGTAGTTGAGACCTCGAATAATATTGGTGTGGTCAAACTAACTAAAGACGAAGCCAAAACTTTGATTATGGTTCGTTCAATGGTGAACCAAGAAGCGGTAGGCTTTGCACAAAACATTCAACAACACTTTGCTAATTTCCAGATTCAATCTGAATTAACACCGTTGGTCTCAGGTTGGACACCGAATCCAGATTCAGCTGCATTGAAATGCCTACAACAAGCTTATCAGTCTGCATTTAAAATTAAACCGAATTTGAAAGTAATTCATGCGGGTTTGGAGTGCGGCATTATTGCGGAGCATTATCCTGATTTACAGATGGTATCGTTTGGCCCAGATATTCAGGGTGCACATGCACCAGGTGAACGCGTTAAAGTGGATACCGTAGAAAAATGCTGGAAGTTATTGGTGACGGCGTTAGAGTCTGTTAAATAAATTTCATAAAAAAGAAGCTCATGAATGGGCTTCTTTTACTTTAACATTGACCTGAAATAGGTTTTTGTCTAGTTCGATAAACTCAATCTTGCAATCAATAAATTTTTCAATCATGTCAGCCTGTGTACGGGTATGTTCGCTAATACATTGTGCCGCAAATTCACCACCTTGACCTAATGCCAAAGGTAATAACAACTGATCCGCTAAATATTCATCCACCGCCGCTTGAGAAGCAATATATTGCTTCACCTGTTCGGCCAAATGATTGGCAATTTGCTCTGCACTTTTTCGCATTTCACCTAAAGCAGTAAATAGCTGAATGTGCTGCGTGTATGCAACTTTGACATACATCGTATTGCCTTGACTGATCCCATTTAAATGGAATTGCTGTTGAGTATCTAAATTCAGTCTTTTATTTAAAGTCGCTAATTCCCGCTGTGCAATTTGTGCTTCTTCGGAAAGGTTTAATACTGCTGCAAAAGCCTCAGTGCTTTGCAAACTACCACGATCTAATAAATTTAGCTTGTTTCGATGTTGCCAAGGCTGAATCTTGATTTGAAGTTCACCAGCACCAATCGGGAAGAAGCCTGCTTTGTTTAACTTAAACTCGACCTCTATTCCAAGTTTTTCTAATGTTGGTAAAAAGCAATGCTCGATAAAATCTGCCGTTGGTGCAAGTGGATTATGAGTACCCCCAGAAATCGTGAGATCACTGGCTTCATTTTGCAATAACAAAGCAGGTAACAGGGTTTGTAAAACCAGTGTTGTGCTTCCTGCCGAACCAATCTGGAATTGGTATTTTCCACTTTGTACATGCTGTGGTGCGAAGTACAAACGCTGGCTATGGAGCTCAGCACCTTCCACATAGGCTTGGCTGATGTGTTGAGATGCCTGTACACAGACCAAATGCTGGCGCATTAAGCCTGGTTTTTTGCGTCCAGCTCGAATGTTGATTAATTCAAATGCTTGACCTGTAATCATCGAAAGGGCAAGAGCGGTTCTTAAAATTTGTCCGCCACCTTCACCTTGTGAACCATCAATTTGGATGGTTGCTGGCATATTTGCCAAAGCTTTATTCACTTCTATTTTCCTTATTTTCTAATTAAATGAACATACTGTCAGTACATGGTAATGCTAAGTAACGCGTGACTTTGCTTTCGGCAAAGGTTTACTAGGTACATGGTGCTGAGCCTAATAAGTGAAGATTGATGCACGGCTCACATGCTGCCATAGCCGCCTGAATTATTTTCAATCCCTCAGATCGGAGTAATGCAGGATCTTGTACTCGCCCAGTATGTCCAAACTGTAATTGTGAATTCAATTCACAAAATCTATTGTCTATTCGACTAAATCAATCTGCCAATTGGCAGCCTGAATTTTGATATTTAAATCACGTAATCTCGCGCTGATATCATCGGCTTGTTTTTGCAAGCTAGAAACAGGGATAACTTTTTGCCATTTAATCTCACGTGAGCTATAACGATCAGGTTCACGATGAGTATTGGCGATCGCATCAACGAGAATCTTATGCTGTTCAGCATAACTATCACGCAAGCTTAGTAGGGACAGCAGAATTTTTCCATCTTCCAACTTGGCTTGCGCATTGGTCAAATGAATACGACAAATCAACTGATTACTTTCTTGGGTTAAAGCAAATACCTGTTTGATTAGTTCATTTGGATCTTCACTCGGTTCATCACCATCTTGCACCAATACATTGGCGTTGATCCGTTGTTTTAATGAAGCGAGCTTTTTTTGTTGATCGCTTCGCAGTAAAAGTGCTTCTGCGAGTTTCATTTTATTTACCTTTATTTCCATTTCTCTTTAATAAAGATGATAAGAGGCGGAATTGATTGTTTCTATTTGCTGTGGAGTTAAACTATTCTGTTCAAGTGCATATAGAAATTGATCTAATATGATATTTTGATGCTCTGAATTTTTAATCCAAACATACATGATTTGTTTTAGCTTGTGATCCGCAAAACTATTGTTGTAGATACCTTTGTAGAACCAATAATTGAGCATATTTGCTAAATTGATTAATGCTGAATAGTGAGTTAATAAAAGAACCCACTCATCAAGTAATGGTTGAATATCTAAGCCTGCTAGATGAAACATAGTAATGTATTCATCTAAGCTATAATTTTCATCGAAATATATTGCTTTATATTGGAAGAAAGCCAAAGCAAATTTCTGCATAAATTGGATTTCTTTCGTTTTCCAAGCGTTCTCTAAATTAAAATAACATTTGTTTAAAATAATTTCTGTGCTATGACTAAGGTTTTCGCCTTGAATCAGTAATTCCAATATTTTAGGTAGCAAATGTTTAATTTGTTGTGCTAATGCAAATTTATCCATACTTTCAGCAGCATCAAGATATTCATAAATCAATCGGCAATTAAGCTGTGCCACTGGTAGACGTTTTAATAATTCACCATCAGCGGTTTGTAAGCAGCAAGTACCATGACAAACCTCGAATTGATCCCCCATTAAATATGAGGAAAATAGTTGATAAGCCTCTGTAATTAAATTTTTTAAATCAGTTAGAGTAGTCATTTTATTTTCCTCAACCTCATGGATCATATTTAACCCTTAACACAAACCACTTGTCTTAATGTATACACCACTTCAACCAAATCCTGTTGTGCTTTCATCACATCTTCAATCGGTTTATAAGCTGATGGAATCTCATCAATCACAGCAGCATCTTTACGGCATTCCACACCTTCAGTCTGCGCAATCTGATCTTCCACGGTAAAACGTCGTTTTGCTTCAGCGCGGCTCATTACGCGTCCTGCACCATGCGAACATGAACAGAACGATTCCTGATTTCCAAGCCCGCGAACAATAAAGGACTTGGCACCCATTGACCCTGGGATAATTCCATATTCCCCCAAACGTGCACGAACAGCGCCTTTGCGGGTCACCATCACTTCTTCGCCGTAATGTTCTTCCTTTTCTACGTAATTATGGTGGCAATTTACGGCTTCTAATCGTGCTTGGAACGGCTTGGGAATAATCGTTGCTAAGGCTTTAATGGCAGATTGCATCATGATTTCACGATTCTTCATCGCGAAACGTTGTGCCCAACCTACAGCAAACCAGTAATCATCAAAATGTTCAGTTCCTTCAACTAAATACGCCAAGTCTTTGTTGGGTAAGTTAATAAAGTGTTTTTGCATATCTTTTCGCGCCAGTTCGATAAAATGATTACCGATGGCATTACCCACACCACGAGAACCTGAGTGCAACATAATCCAAACATGATCATGTTCATCCAAACAAATTTCTATGAAGTGATTTCCTGTACCTAGTGTTCCTAGCTGTTTTCGATTGTTGGTGTTTTTTAGGCGAGGGTGTTTGGCACAGATGAACTCAAAATCTGCAACTAAATCTGCCCAAGCTTGGTCTACCATTTCAGGTGGTGTTTCCCAAGAACCTTTATCTCTTCCACGTTTGGTCATTCCATGTGGAATTAAACGTTCAAGTTCAGTACGCAAAGCATGTAAATTATCTGGTAAATCAGAAGCGGTTAGGCTGGTACGAGTCGCCATCATTCCACACCCAATATCGACACCTACGGCAGCAGGGATAATTGCACCTTTGGTTGGAATCACGCTTCCGATGGTTGCACCTAAGCCAAAGTGAACGTCTGGCATCACAGCCATCCATTTATAAATAAAGGGCATTTGGGCAGTTTGCAGCAATTGTTGTTTTGAGTTGTCGTCAACAAGTACACCATTGGTCCACATTTTTACTGGCATACTCGTTTCATCTTTTAGAACTTGATAAGCACGTTGTTGCTGTTCTTGTTCAGATTGAGCTTGTTGGTTGATTTGTTCAACGACAGACATTTTCATTTTCCTTTCAAAACCTGCCTGCCAAGCGTTTGCAGGCAGGTGATATTCACAAGATCCCAATGATGTTGTGTGCTTATACTATTGCAGTGACCGTGCCAACTTTTTAAAAATCGACCCATGTAATGTTAATATTTTGATAATTAATAAAAATAAGATTTTAATTGTATTGAGTTGAGATGTGTTGGTTTTCTTTCTGCATGGAATTTATATTTAATTAGATATAAAAATATCTTAAAAGATATTTTTTAATTTTCATATATTTGCTTTTCCAAGCAAATTTTAGCTCGCTTGCAATTTTTAATTATCAGGTATTGTTGAGTGCAGGGTTGAAGAAAGAAATCCTGATTTCTATTTGATAGCCAGCTTTGTCTTTTCTCATGGGTGTTTCATATTGCTGCTTTAGCAAATAGATGGGGCGCTGTTTGATATTTTTCAGATGAAAATCTGTTGTTTAATCTGCATGTAAGTATGTCTTTGTTTAAGGTCATGCTATAAACATAACAAAACATAAATAAATTGCTAAATCTTATGGATCTTTTTCGTTATCTACTTACGATTATTTTATTTGTTGCAGGGGTATTTTGTCTTGTGCAGTTCTTGTTGCAAGATTTTACTCTTATGCTTCTCGCACTAAGTTTAGTTTGTTTTTTGTTTGCTTATTGGGTGAAACCGAAACGAGAGGGGTATCATCGTCGAAATGATGTTTGGGATTGGTTCGATTTGATTGATACTTCTATTGAAGTGGTGTATCGAATTATTACTTTACCATTTCGCCTATTACGAAGAATATTTGATTTCTTTTCGCCTGATATTCCATAAAGAGGGTGAATCTCAATCAACAAGGAGGATAAACACTTTTTCCTTAGCTGTCTTATCTATGAAAATAGATATACAACTACGCACGATTTTGCTATGTAGTGCTTATCGCATTTGATTGAGATTAAAGATGATCATCACAACAAAAATAATGAGACTTTCCTTAAAAAGGATTAGAGATTTGAACTCTATGCTTTCGCATTCGCCATGTAGTCCCATTGGCATTTGTGATGAAGCGACATAAACAAAATTATCTAAGACTTAAATCATATGCCTTAATTTAGACGACTGCATACACTGTAGATGCAGGTGAGAGTGGTTACTCACATTTATGGGGTAGGATGTAGTCCTAAAAGCATTTTATGCCGTACCACAAAAAATATGCAAACAATTAATCGCCAAGACAACTCTTCCACTGCGTTTCCCTTTCCGCCATTGATCGAGGTCGATCAAGATGGACTCGAACCATCAAGTTATTGCTAACGGTGAATCCCTTATTGTAGTCCTGACTGCATTTTGCATAGGCCAGTAAACAAAAATGATAAGACCTTTTATACATGGCTCTATCCAATTGAGCTACAAACTGATTTTCATCAATTTGAAGGGACTTGAACCCTCAACAAATGTAGTCCTATTTGCATTTTACTGGTTGGTTGTAATAACGAGGTGTAATGAAACGTTTTATCTACAGGATGTAGTTCTATCTGTATTTATTACAACCATTCCTTGCACAACAATAATGATGAAACATCGAGCCAGCTTTCACTGAGCTATCTTGGAAGGATAGTGATGTAGTTCCATCTGCATTTGTGCAATTTTTATTATAGGGTAACAAATTGAATTTAGAAACAAAAACATTGGAAAGATGTAGTTCCTAAAGCATTTACCCTATTTACAGACCTGACGAATCAAGTCGGTAATTTGCTTTGTTCAATTTTATTGATCCAGTGATCAGCGTGCATTTTACCCTGCGAAAATAAATCAATCAGCGTAAATACATGGTCACTAAAACCACCAATATTCATCACATCAGTACGTTCAGGTACTTGAGTGTGCGTATATGGCTGTAAATCTACGCAGACCAATTTTGCTTCTGGACAGCGTTGTTTTAAAATATCCCATTCATACAACATGCCTGTTTTATGGCGTGTGCGTAACTGGTCAGCCCAAGACTCATTGTCTGAAAAATAAATCATCAAATCGACAGGTGTCTGATCTCGATTGAGTCGATTTAATGGAATGCTACAATCCGTTCCACCGCCACCAAGCGCAGCAAATTGTTTGGCGACTTCAAAAATAGAGCGTGTTTTACCACCTGTAAAAACCTGTTTTAATCGACCAAATAAGCTTGTTTGATCAGATTCATTTTCCGCAATATTCAATGAATGAAGTTGTGTATCAAACGGCGTAATTTGAATGTCAGGATTTACTTGCTTTAACGCACAAGCAAATAACGATGCCACATCGACACAACGTAAAGTTGATGTTGCGCCTTTACGATAGCCTGTCACGGGGCTTGCCATTGAACCTGAGACATCAATCGCAACAACCACGCGACCAGTGAGGCGAGGCACATTTTGCAAAGCGGCTTGCATCACCTGTTCCAAAGATTGCCGTACAACTTGAGGGACAGCATCATCCAATGCCGACCAAGTTGTCATTAATTGATAGGGCAAAACTCGGCTTTTGCGAATCATATCCTGATCTTGTAATTTATTTGCAATGATTTCATCCATGCCTTCGATTTGAAATACACCATGACGAGCAAAAGTATTCAAGTTCATTCTTAACATCTGCCAACCTCCGTTTTTAGCAATCTCAGCCCATTGTTGTGCTGAAAGCTGTAAATTGGTGAGAAGTTGCATTGGCAAGTCAGGAACATCATGGCTTAAACCTTGACGGAATTTTTCTAAGGCTTGAACTTTGGCAGGCAACTGCTCAAGCTCGTATTTTTTACCGAGCACATAAGCAAAGAACGCTTCCTGAGTTGCATCTTTAGGTTTTGGATGAGTCATTTTTAATACATCTGCTAAAGAAGGTTGATTGCCAATATTGGCTGCCAACAATTGATTTTCATTGGCATTGATCAACCATTGATTGATCATTTTCTTTGGCAAGCTGCCCAAAGATTTGCGTTGTATTACCCCTGAACGCATGATTTGTACAAAATTACGTAACTGTTTGCCATTATCAATCACCAATGGAAATACTGCTTTAAATAAGCTTTGATCACGTTGTGATAAAATTGCCAATAATAAAACTGGCATGTCTTTCATGTGGCTATTTTGGCGAGTGTAAACTGCCGTTTTAGCAATAAATTCTGCATCAATATCTTGTGTTAGTACCAATATCTGATCCAATTGCATTTGTGCGGTTTGATAAAAGGTATGATTCAACGTGCCTGTTGCAGCAAGCTGAGCTAAGGCTTGACGGTGATTTAATTGAAATGCACGACCGCCAGCTTCATTACTGATCAATTGTTTTTTAGTTGCCTGAGAGGCAAAAATTGTCTGGTTTACCATGACCCATCCTCTATAAAATTCAAGTTGTTGTTTCTTGGGTGTGTTATTGCAGAGAGTGTGCCAATATTCTTGTTTTTGTTTTAAATTTTTATAAGATATTGATAATTATTGAAAATAAAATAATTAATATTTTTTGTTGGAAAAAGTTAGTAGATTTTAATATGTAAAATATATCTAAATAGATATGAAAGTATTAAAAAAGATATATGATCTATCCTTGGATTTTATTGATAGATCATATATCAGGTGATCTATTAGGATTTATCGATTTTTGAAAGCCGACCTGTCTCGTCTAAGCTAAATTGATCAAAATCATGAGCCAAGTAGAAGTTGCCTTTATAGAAATTTCTAACTTCTTCCGCAATCACTTGCTGTCCAGCACTGTCTTGATGGCGTGGGCTAAAGTGTGTCAGGATCAGATTGCTTAGACCTTGTTGTTGAGCAAATTCTGCAACCATCTTTGCCGAACTATGCATGGGGCCTGAACCCACTTTATCTAAAATGGCTTGGGTGTAGGTGCTTTCATGAATCAATAGCTGGGCATCTTGGCAAGCTTGTGCCAATAACTCAGGACGATCATTATCTCCACCGACAATCGCATGTGCACGTTGCGTTTGAATTTGAATAAAATCAACCGCTTTTAAGGTTTGCTCATTTAACTGGACGTCTAAGCCTTGCTGTAAATCGCCCCAAACTTTGCCTTTTGCTACGCCGAGTTGAATTAAGGCCTGTGTATCTAATTTCTTTTGGATATATTGCGCAATAATACTAAATGCAAAACTGGGTACACGATGACTGAGTGGGTGGGCTTGAATCGAAAGTTCATCTGTTATTTGTAGTATTTGAGTGGCTTCATTCACATCAATAAAATTAAGCGGGTAGGGTAAATGCAGATCGGTCAGCTGAGCTGTGGCTTTAATCCATTGTTGAATTTCTTCTGGAGCAATAATGGTTAAAGGTGCTGTGCGTGCATTCATACCAGCACTGGCCAATAAGCCGACTAATCCATAACAATGATCACCATGTATATGGGTAATACAGATGGCAACTAAGCTTTGTAATGAAAGTTTGGCCTGTTGAATGCGATGCTGTGTACCTTCACCTGCATCAACCAATATCCAGTCTTTATTCTTGCTGTTGCGGATTGCTAGGGCAGAAACGTTGCGTGTGAGCGTGGGTACACCAGAAGATGTGCCTAAAAAAGTAAAATGAAGCATATTGTTGGAATTTTTCATCGAATTGCGTATTGTATATAATAGACATATATAAAATATTATAGAAATTATGGCGAATGCAAAAAAAACTGTTGTAATTGGTTTTGTGGGTTCTACCTTGGATCAAGGAAAGCGTCCTGACCGTTGGCAACGCTGGCGTCCGACCTTGAGCCTTCTGATGCATGAAGATCTGATTGTAGATGAATTGGTGCTATTACATGATCGACAACATCATAATCTAGTCAAATTTATTGCTGAAGATGCTCAGGATGTGTCGCCATTGACCACAGTATCGGGGCAGCGAGTGAGTATCCGTGATCCTTGGGATTTTGCTGAGGTTTATGGTGCGCTATATGACTTTGTGAAAAGTTATCCTTTTGATACTGAAAAAAATAACTATCTTTTACATATCACTACAGGCACACACGTTGCTCAAATCTGTTGGTATCTACTGGTCGATACCAATTATTTACCTGCCAAATTGATTCAAAGTGCGCCAAATCAACAGAAAACACCAGAAGGTGAATATCGCATTATTGATCTGGATTTATCTCGCTATGATGTCCTCAAGCAGCGTTTTGAAGATGAGCAACAACAAAACTGGCAACAGTTAAAAGCCAATATTTCAACCTATAATGATGAATTTAATCAACTGATTACCGAGGTTGAGTTGGTGGCGACACGCTCTAGTGCGCCGATTTTGATTATGGGGGCGACAGGTGTAGGTAAATCGCATTTAGCCAAACAAATTTTTCAATTAAAGAAAGACAAGTTTCATCTAAGTGGGCGTTTTATTGATGTGAACTGTGCGACGCTTCGTGGTGATAGTGCCATGTCGAGTTTGTTTGGGCATATCAAAGGGGCTTTTACAGGGGCAGCGGCTTCAAGAGCAGGCTTATTAAAAAGTGCTGATCAGGGGATTCTGTTTTTGGATGAAATTGGCGAGCTTGGGTTAGATGAGCAAGCGATGTTGCTTAAGGCACTTGAAGATAAATCCTTTTTTCCAGTCGGAAGTGATAAAGAGGTTCAGGCCGATTTTCAATTGATCGCAGGGACAAATAAAGATTTAAGAACTGAAGTGCAAGCAGGGCGTTTCCGTGAGGACTTATGGGCACGATTGAATACATGGACTTTCTTTTTACCCAATCTTAAAGATCGAATCGAAGATATTGCCCCCAATATTGAGTTCGAGTTGCAACGTTTTGCGGCGAACCATCAACGACAATTACGTTTTCAACGTGATGCACTTGATGTGTATTTGAAATTTGCCAAGTCGAAGGAAGCATCATGGCAGGGAAATTTTCGTGATTTGACTGCGAGTGTGACACGGCTGGCGACATTATCCAGTGGTGAGTTGATCCGTTCAGAAACGGTGGAAAAAGAGATTCAGCGTTTAAAGCAACTGTGGTCGATTCAAACCACAGAAAACCAATCTAAAGATATCGATATTCTCCTCAAATATTTAGATCAAACCCAGTTGAGCCAGATCGATGAGTTTGATCAGATTCAGCTGCGTGGCGTACTTCAAGTTTGTGAACATGCCAAATCGATGGCTGATGCTGGACGCCAACTGTTTGCTGCTTCACGCCAGCAACGTAACACCACCAATGACAGCGACCGGGTCAAAAAGTATTTGGCTCGGTTTGGCTTAAGTTGGGGTGACTTTCAATAATCATTCAGCTGGATGATCCTTCTTTATTTGGGATTGGCTGGGTAGAAACTCTAAGTTCCAAAGTTTCTCGGCATGTCGGCCAATCCACCAGAAAGATGCAGCGAGCAAGATAAAGAAAATGGCTTTGTGCATGCCATTCCAAAAGAACTCAAAATACTTGGTGTAGAGGTTAATAAATAAGAAGGTGATACCAAAACCACGTGAGGTGGTATCATCATGTTTTAAACCATAGACAATTGCGATGATGGCAATAAATGCGAATAGTACACCCCAATGTAACAGCTCATATTGCTTGACGCTATACCAACTCCCTAAGTCACCATAATTGCCAAAGATTGAGAGAATCCATAGGGCAATAAATAGGTACAGAAGGCCCATAACATAGGTTGAATGGGCAAATTCCTTAAAATGCACATAGCGTTTAAACAGCAGACTTAAGCCAATCAATACACCGCCAAATAAGACAAAGCGTAGGGGGAAGTTCATCCCAAGATAATAGGCACCCCAACCTGACATATAGCCAGTTTCCGTCCCAAACCATGAGCCGAGTGAAAGTAAGGAAAATACCCAAATCAGTCTGGAAGGAAACCAGAAGGCAAGTGCGGCATAAATAATAGTAGACAGCAGAAATAACAAGGAGAAATGCCCACTACCAGTATCAATCGCTTGGCCGAAATAGGCGACAGACGCTGCGGTAGACAGCACGCCTGCAAAAATAATCGCTTCATTGCTAAATTGATGTAAGGGTTTGGTCTTGCGTCGACGATAGGCAAAGCCATAAAAAGCTGCAGCAACCGCAGCAAAAATCAGACAAGGAATGATTTTGGAGTCAATAAAGAGTTTTTCGATCAGTTCCATCAAGAACTTATCTGCAGTAATAGCAGCAACCGCAATCACGGCACAAATCATGGAAATCCAGAATGAATATTTTGCCAGTCGCTCCCAATCAAAAGGTCGAATCGAAAAGCTTTGATTTAGCTCATTGGCCACATCAGGCGTAATCGTGCCTTGTTGTTGCCAATGTTCAATGGTTTGCTTTAAAAAAAGTCCCTGTTTTTTATTTAATTTCATTATAAAAGAACCCAAATACCTGTATATCTATACTGATATAACAGACATTGGGTTCAAAACACGTATATTTTTCTTAGTAATTTGTTGTTAAGTCTACAGTTTTAAAAAGCGAGCAATCACTTGGCGTAACTGTTTTAGATAACCGGTAAAGAAATGATTGGCGCCTGGCAGAATCGTGATCGGGTGTTTTTGTGGCTTTGCCCACGCGATCATATCTGAGAGCAGGGTAATATCATCTTGTTCACCATGAACAAATAAGATATCGCCGTCAATTGCAGGAGTTGTGTAGTGGCGTAAATCAACCACCGAACCTGTAGGTAAGCCACATAATACCAATTGCTTTGGACGTAATTCATCGCTGAGTTGTGCTTGGCATTTTGCCAGAACATGAGAACCAAAACTGAAACCGCCTGCATAGAAGGTAAGTCCTGCATGTTTTGCACGGGCATATTCAATCACAGCCATAATATCATCGGTTTCGCCATGCCCTTGGTCGTGTTTACCTTCACTGCCAGCTAAACCACGGAAGCTAGGACGGTACACCACACACCCCATTTCATTAAAAATCTGAGCCAGTAAGACAGGGACTTTATGATGCGGTGTACCACCTTGCAAAGGATGTGGATGGCAGACGACAGCAAAACCTGTGATTTCACCTTGGGGCTGATCAACAAACATTTCGATTTGACCAACAGGACCTTGGATGAATAATTGCTCAGACATAAGATACGCAATGGATAATGGAAGAATCCACTATTTTACCGATAAAACTGAACGAGAACACGAATTGGCATTAAAAATTATCAACTGTTATAGTTTCACCAAGATAAATTTATTTTGATTGATTATGCTTGCTTTAATTTCTCCTGCTAAAACACTCGATTACACCACAGCACTTCCTACAGATACACATACCCAACCACGTTTGTTGGCGCAATCACAACAATTGATTGATGTTTGTCGCAAGCTTTCTGCGACAGAAATTGCATCGTTGATGACCGTGAGTGAAAAAATTGCCAATTTAAATGTAGAGCGTTTCCGTGACTGGAATGCAGATTTTGATTTTTCCAATGCACGTCAAGCTTTGTTTGCATTTAAAGGTGATGTGTACACGGGTTTAGATGCTTATCACTTAAAAGACCAAGATATTGATTTTGCCCAACAGCATTTACGTATGCTGTCTGGTCTTTATGGTTTATTACGTCCATTAGATTTAATCATGCCGTACCGTTTGGAAATGGGCACTAAATTAAAAAATAGCCGCGGCCATAATCTATATGAATTCTGGGGCAGTATTATCACAGATCAAATTAACCAAGATTTAGCTGAAATTGATGCAAAAGTGTTGGTAAATTTGGCCTCTGACGAATATTATAAATCTGTGAATGAAAAGAAAATTCAGGCAGAAATTATCAAGCCTGTATTCTTGGATCAAAAGAACGGAAAATATAAAGTCATCAGTTTCTATGCGAAAAAAGCGCGTGGTCTGATGGTAAGATACTTGATTGAGAATAAATTAAGCCAAGTAGAACAATTAAAAGCATTTGATAGTGAAGGGTATTACTTTGATGCTGAAAGTTCATCGAATAAAGAATTGGTCTTTAAGCGAGATGAACAGCACGCAGCTTAGGTTTGCCTTGGGCAGGGTGGGATGTTAACCAAAGAACATTTATTAAAACACGCGATATCGTCTGATCAAGTTTGTGTCAAAGGACACCTGACCGAACCTCGAAGTTACGGGGTGTATGCATTGCCGCTTGATCGAGACGGTACTAGACGATTCCGATTTGGTAATCATCCTATGCGCCAACAGGAACTAAAACATGAGTTTGGTTCCTGTACCTTGTATCAGCTTTTTCTAGAGCGTAAAGATGCTGAATCATTGGCAAAGTGGCTGAATAAAGAAATCCAATGAGGATGAGCAATGCCGCAATATTTAAGCGTATTAGAAAAATCATGGTTTGAGCTGCATCAGCATTATCATTTTTCAGAGCCACAGAAAGTTTTTAATAAGTTGATTGCTGCCTACAGTGAAAAGCAGCGGGCTTATCATACGCTGCAACATTTGTATGAATGTCTAGTTCTAGTTGACTCGATTCGAGCTGATTTAATTGATGCACATGCAGTTGAGTTAGCACTTTGGTTTCATGATGCGGTCTATAATCCACAAGCAAAAGATAACGAGCTGAAAAGTGCAGAGCTATTTGAACAGTATTTGGCTCAAGATTTATCAATTGATATTGTTCAGAAGATAAAGCAGTGGATTATTGCCACGCAAAAGCACGAGTCGACTAATGAGTTGGATTTGCAGTTTCTACTGGATATTGATTTGGCGATTCTAGCTTCTTCATCAGAGCGTTTCGAAGAATATGAACAGCAGATTAAGCAGGAATATGCTTGGGTAGATCCAGATGTTTATGCGATTAAGAGAAAAGAAGTTCTAGCGCATTTTTATCAGACAGAATCACTGTATCAAACCGAATATTTTCAACAGAGTTTGGAGCCAAGAGCGAAAGAGAATTTAAAAAATATAATAGAATAAATGATTGAGATTCATGCGTTGAGTTATAAGTGAAAGATTTAACATTAGACATTGCAGAGGGAAAACTGAATATTCGTGTGGCTGCTTGGATAGAACATGAAGATCAGATTTTGGTTTCTACATTTCCAGATGGAAGCATCTCTTTGGTCGGAGGGCGATTAAAGTTTTCGGAAACGACCCTAGAGGGGATCCAACGAGAAGTGTTTGAAGAAACAGGAGAGTATTTTAATTCACCTGTACTTTTTGCGATTGTTGAGAATTTCTTCTATGATCCCGTTGTAGGGCGTCATTTTCACGAATTTCTTTATATTTATAAAGGCAGTATTCAAACGAAAGCTTGTTATCTTGATGATGCGGCTGAAGCCCAAGTAATTTCATGGATGCCAAAGCACGAGATCAAACGGCTAAAGCCAGATGTTTTACATGACCTTGCTTTACGATCATCTGAACATGTTATTCATCTTGTTAATCTAGAATCAAGATAAATTGTAATTGCATTAAAAAAGGGAGCTAAAAAGCTCCCTTTAATTAATCGTTCTTTTCTTATTTAAAGAAATACCCAGTCTCAGGTGAGCTTGCATTCGCCATACGCTTACGTGGCATACGACCCGCTAAGAATGCTTCACGACCCGCTTCAACCGCTTTTTTCATGGCAGAAGCCATCAAAATTGGATTTTGTGCCGCTGCAATCGCCGTATTCATTAATACGCCGTCACAACCGAGTTCCATTGCAATCGCCGCATCACTGGCTGTACCCACACCAGCATCAACCAATACAGGAACTTTAGCATTTTCTTTGATGATGGAAATGGTATGTGGATTCAAAATACCAAGGCCAGAACCAATCAAACTACCCAAAGGCATGATCGCAACACAGCCCATACTTTCAAGTTCTTGAGCAACAATGGGGTCATCCGAGGTATAGACCATGATTTCAAAGCCATCATCAATCAGGGTTTGTGCTGCTTTCAGTGTTGCAGTGATATTTGGGTATAAGGTTTTTTCATCACCAAGTACTTCTAACTTCACCAAATTGTGACCATCAAGCAGTTCACGTGCCAGCATACAGGTACGAATCGCGCTATCTGCATCAAAACAACCTGCTGTATTCGGCAGAATCGTGTATTTTTCTGGTGGAATCACTGAAAGCAAATTCGGCTGATCGGCATGCTGACCAATGTTTACACGACGAATTGCGACTGTGACAATTTCAGCGCCACTGGCTTGAATAGCTAAATCAGTTTCATTGAGATCTTTATATTTACCAGTTCCGACCAATAAACGAGATTGGAAAGTACGTGAACCAACAATTAAAGGGGAATCTTGCATGGGCTTACTCCATTTTTAGCCGATTAGCCGCCACCAACAGCTTGAATAATTTCAATACGATCTTCAGGAGCAATTGTCGTTTGCTCAAGTTTGCTTTTCGGAATAATCTGTTGGTTCTTCTCTACAGCAAAGCGTTTGCCTTCTAAGGCTAAATTCTGAATCAATTGCTGTAGGTTTTCACAAGGCGTGTCTGTTGACTCGCCATTTAAATAGATGTGCATGATCAATCCTTATTTCGCATGCTTGATTGCTTGCCATGCGAGTAACAGCCAGCCCGCTATCATAAAAGCACCGCCAATCGGTGTAATCGCACCTAAAATGCGAGGTAGGCCGAGCGCCATAATGTACAACGAACCGCAGAAAAAGATGATACCAATTTGGATCAAAATAAAAGGAATTTTTATTGGAAATGTTGCTGTGGTTTTATGCAGGACGCCTAAGATAAGCAATCCAATCGCATGATAGAAAAAGTATTGAGTTGCTGTACCCCACCAAGTAAGTTGTTCTGGGGTTGCAAAAGATTTGAGTCCATGAGCACCAAAAGCACCCAACATAACTGCAAGCGCAAGGTTAAGCGCCGAGATAGCTATCCACATAATGATAATGGAACTGGAAATTTGATGAACAAAGTTAACATATTCGGGTGCTTAAACAAAGCCAGATAAAACAAAAGGGCATTAAAGCCCTTGTGTTTGATTTGATTTTAACTTGCAGACATGGCAGTTTTGATTTTTTCCATTGCATTCTTTTCTAGCTGGCGAATACGTTCTGCAGAAACATTATATTCTGCAGCCAGTTCATGCAAGGTTGATTTGTCATCATCTAACCAGCGACGTTGTAAAATATTCCGTGAGCGATCGTCAAGCTGATCCATTGCCTCATGCAAGGCCGTAGTGCTTTGCTCTTCGTAGTCTTCTTCTTCAACTAATCGAGCAGGATCGTAACGATTATCTTCGAGATACAGTGCAGGAGCGGTATGTGGTGTATCGTCATCATCATCGCCCTGAGCTTCAAAAGCAGCATCGTAAGCAGTTAAGCGACCTTCCATTTCGAGCACTTGCTCTGGTGTGACATTCAAATCATTGGCAATCGATTTCGCTTCTTCCAAAGTGAGTCGTTTGCTTGATTTTTTAAGACTGCGTAAGTTAAAGAATAATTTACGTTGTGCCTTGGTCGTTGCGATTTTGACAATACGCCAGTTACGAATCACATATTCATGGATTTCGGCTTTAATCCAGTGCACTGCAAAAGAAACTAAGCGAACACCCATATTTGGATCGAAGCGTTTTACCGCTTTCATTAATCCAAGGTTACCTTCTTGAATGAGATCACCTTGTGGCAATCCGTAACCTGCATAACTACGTGCAATATGGACAACAAAGCGTAGGTGTGACATTACCAATAGTTTGGCAGCATCGAGGTCTTGGTCATAATAATAACGCTCAGCAAGTTCTTTTTCCTGCTCGGCCGTTAGAATTGGAATTTGATTGACAGTACTGATATATGCACCAAGGTTTACGCCTGGCGCAGACAATGACAGGGGCATCAATTGATTGCTGCTGTCAGTAGTCATGGAGTCTCCTTATAGGATGGTATTTAAGTCAACAATTTCATCTTAATGCGAATGTTCTTCATCACTAAGGAAATTTGAGTATAAAAATGTAAAGTTATCTAGTTTATCTTTAGCTAGAGTTTAGCAAAGAATCACGTAGATTCAATTAAATAGTGAAATTCACGATCTGAAATTTTCTGAGTTAAACATTGAAGTTGCTGAATTTGGCAATATCGTGTTACATCAATTTCACTATGTGGATCAGAAGATTTCAATAGATATTGTTGTATGCCGTTGGCTTTCTTTAAGGCACGCTTCAACATCAATAGTGGCATTGGGCAAGGTTGCCCTAAAGCATCAATAATGATGGGTGTGTTGGATGTGTTGGTCATATACGATTAAATCACTTCATTCAAAATTATCTTAACAAATTTTTGCGTAATTTTTGAGAGAAAAATTTCATTAAAAAAACAGCTAAATTATTGAAAAAAACAGATAGAAACATCGGAAATAACTAAAAATAATTCTATTAATTGTGATAAACCCATGATAAGCTCGATGCGTTTTAGAAAGTTGTTTAATGCAAATTAATTGTTTTAAACTCTATAACAAATGGATGTAACCGGAAATTGTTGATAGTTTTACAGAATGATTACAAGCTTTAAAATTATAAATATTTTAAAACCTTGTTGGCTCTGCTGTTTGCAACACCGGAAGGTCCTTATCTTTCAATATCTGAGGATTGACTTATGACAGCTCGTGAACAAGGCGTAGTAAAGTGGTTTAACGACACTAAAGGCTTTGGTTTTATTCAGCGTAATGGTGGTGATGACGTATTTGTTCATTTTCGCGCAATTATGGGTGATGGCCACCGTTCTTTACGTGACGGCCAACGCGTAGAATTCAGTGTTGTTCAAGGACAAAAAGGTTTCCAGGCTGAAAACGTTCAGCCTTTAGACTAATTTGTTGCCTTAACGCAATAAAAAACGCCCCAATCTTATTGGGGCGTTTTTATTTTTTATGGTTTATAATAATGACTTTCTTTTGGTCGTTGATGGTTCGAGAGCATATATGACATCTGGTTTTGAAACCTTAAATTTACATCCGCAGTTGAAGAAAGCGATTGATGCTTTGGGTTTTACACAAATGACCCCAATTCAGCAAAAGGTTTTAAAATATACATTAGCAGGGCATGATGCTATTGGTCGAGCACAAACAGGCACAGGAAAAACAGCTGCCTTTTTGGTTAGTGTGATCAATGATCTACTCAATAATCCAGTTCAAGAGCAACGATTCCGTGGTGAGCCACGTGCGTTAATTCTAGCGCCGACACGAGAGTTGGCATTACAGATTGAAAGTGATGCGCAAGCATTAACCAAGTTTTCAAATCTACATCTTGTGACCTTATTGGGCGGCGTAGATTTTGAAAAACAAAAGAAAATGTTGGATCGAAACTTTGTTGATATCATTGTTGCAACACCAGGACGTTTGATCGATTTTGTGGAGCAAAAAGAAGTTTGGTTGGATAAAATTGAATTTCTGGTGATTGATGAAGCAGATCGTTTGTTGGATATGGGCTTTATTCCATCGGTTAAACGAATTGTTCGTTATTCACCATTTAAAGAGCAGCGTCAAACTTTAATGTTCTCTGCAACATTTAGCTATGATGTTCTTAATTTGGCACGTCAATGGTTGTTCGAGCCTGTAACGGTAGAAATTGAACCTGAGCAAAAAACCAATAACGACGTTGAGCAACGTGTGTATGTCGTTGCTAAACAAGATAAATACAAGTTATTGCAAGATATTTTGCGTGAAGAGCCAATTGATAAAGTCATGATCTTTGCAAATCGTCGAGATCAGGTACGCCGTTTGTATGACCATTTGAAACGTGATGGTTATAAAGTTGGTATGTTATCTGGTGAAATTGCACAAGATAAGCGTTTAAAAATGCTAGACCAATTCAAACAAGGTAAGAACAATATTATGATCGCAACTGATGTTGCTGGTCGCGGTATTCATGTGGATGGTGTTTCGCATGTGATTAACTTTACTTTGCCTGAACAGTCTGATGACTATGTACATCGTATTGGTCGTACAGGGCGTGCTGGCGCGCAGGGTGTGAGTATCAGTTTCCTGTCGGAAGATGATGCATTCTATTTGCCAGAAATTGAAAAAGCGATTGGTAAAAAATTACCATTAACGCGTTTAGAGGGTTATTGCTAAGTCTTGATCCATTTTATTGGATGTATTTAAGCGCAATATCTTTTAAGCAAAAGGCCAAATCATACTGTGATTTGGCCTTTTTGATTATTTAGTCAGAATAACAACTCAAATTACACAAAAGATTAAAGATTTTTTTATAATTACTGTGATTATTTGCTGAATTGAAATAGATCAGCATGTAGAATATGGCGCATTACCTGGGAGGATATTATGGCTCTAATTTCAATGCGCCAGCTCTTGGATCACGCTGCAGAACATAACTACGGCGTACCAGCGTTTAACGTAAACAATTTAGAACAAATGCGCGCAATCATGCTCGCTGCAGATGCAACGAATTCACCTGTTATCGTGCAAGCTTCGGCTGGTGCGCGTAAATATGCGGGTGCACCATTCTTACGTCATCTTATTTTAGCTGCGATTGAAGAGTGGCCACATATTCCAGTGGTAATGCATCAAGATCATGGTACAAGTCCTGATGTTTGCCAACGTTCAATCCAATTGGGTTTTAGCTCAGTGATGATGGATGGTTCATTGGGTGCGGACGGTAAAACGCCTACAACCTATGATTACAATGTTGATGTAACTCGTCGTGTTGTAGCGATGGCACATGCGTGTGGCGTTTCAGTTGAAGGTGAGATTGGTTGCTTGGGTAGCCTTGAAACTGGTATGGCGGGTGAAGAAGATGGTGTGGGCGCAGAAGGCGTACTTGACCACTCTCAGCTGTTAACTTCAGTTGAAGAAGCAACTCAGTTTGTTGCGGATACCAATGTTGATGCTTTGGCGATTGCTGTCGGTACTTCGCACGGTGCGTACAAGTTTACACGTCCACCTACAGGCGATATCTTGGCTATTGATCGCATTAAAGAAATTCATGCTGCGTTACCAAATACGCATCTTGTAATGCATGGTTCAAGCTCAGTACCGCAAGAGTGGTTGGCGGTGATTAACCAGTATGGTGGCGATATTAAAGAAACTTATGGTGTACCTGTAGATCAGCTTGTAGAAGCGATTAAGCACGGTGTACGAAAGATTAATATTGATACCGATTTACGTTTGGCTTCTACTGGCGCAATGCGTCGTATGATGGCTGAAAAACCAAGTGAATTTGACCCGCGTAAATTCTTTGGTGAAACAGTTGAAGCAATGAAGCAAATCTGTGTGGATCGTTATAATTCATTTGGTACATCTGGTAATGCAGATAAGATTCGTCCAATTTCTTTAGAGAAAATGGTTGATCGTTACAAATAATCAATTTGTAATATGGAAAAATAGCGGCAATTGCCGCTATTTTTTTAATTGATTAATTTTTTAAATAAAAAATGCCAGCGAATTGCTGGCATTTTTATTCTGCATATTTATTTTTGCTGTGCTTTTGAGTCTAAGCTTGCATCTTTGATTTCAACGTAGGCATTCGCACGAAGTTCACGCATCCAGCTATCAACTTCGGTATCGAACTGACGTTCACCTAAGATCTGGCGTGCCATACGTTCCTGAACTTCTTTGGTCATATCCTGTTCACGAGTATCCATGACTTGTAAAATATGCCAGCCGAATTGACTTTGGAATGGCTTGCTGATTTGCCCAACAGGTGTTTCTTTCATCACCTTTTCAAATTCAGGTACCATTACGCCTGGACTTACCCAACCTAAGCTACCACCATCCCGTGCTGAACCTGTGTCATTTGAGTAGGTTGCAGCAAGTGTTGCGAAATCTTCACCCGCCTTAGCACGGTTGTATAGGCTATCGATCATTTGCTTAGCGCGATCTATGCTTACAACTTCAGAGGGTTGGATCAGGATATGGCGTGTCTGGTATTGAGAGACTAGTGCTTTTTGTTCGTTTTGCTTACGTTCAAGTAGCTTTAATACATGCACACCATCACGAACATTGATTAACTCGGTGGTTTGTCCAACTTGAAGTGGGGCAATACGTGCTGAGAGTTCCGTTGGGATTTCTGATAATGAGCGGAAACCCATGTCAGCACCATCGACTTTCACTGAAGTTGTTGATAGCTTAGAGCTAATCGATTTGGTGTCATCACTTGTTGTGAGAGATTGTTTTACCTGTTGCGCGACTTGCTGTACTTCATTGTTATTTTCACCCGAAATGCGCATGTGAATTACATGGACTTGAGTACCTAGCGCAGCTTGACCTTCTGGTGATTTAAGGAAGTTTTCAACATCATGATCACTGATTTTAATACGTGACATCACTTGTTGCTGACGTAAACGACCAATGGCTAAATCTTCTGCGACACGGTTGCGCAAGTTTTCATATGTACCCGGTGCAATTGCATCTAACTTTTGTTGAAATGCTTCAAGAGTATTTGCACCTGATTGATTTGCGACTTTTAGTACGGCAGCATTTAAGCTCTTTTCATCAGGCTTAATGCCATAACGCTTCACTTGCTCTAATTGAGCTTGGCGAATGATGAGTTGATCAAGCACTTGCATTTGTAAATACTGTTGTGGAGGAACAGTTTTGTTTTGTGCTTTCAACTGGTGTTCTGTTTCAGCAATCCCTTGTTCTAAATCACTTTTTAGAATGACACTACTATCTACAATGGCAACAACCTCATCCGTAGGCTGTGCAAAGCTTTGCATTGATGAAGAAATTAGGGCAGCGAGAACAGTTGCTTTAAAGATATGTTGAAAAGGTTTTATCTTCATTAACGTTGTGTCCAAGATTGATTAATTTTGTTGAAACCTAAAACTCTGTTTTCTAGGAGAGAAGCAAGCTTATTGTTTAAAGCACCGAGACCTTTTAGGGTGAATTCAGCCATAACAGCATTCTTTTTACGAACGCCTGGGGTGTTTGGATCATCCAGATCATTGTAGTAAGAACGACCATAAACTGAGACAGCCCAACAACATGACTCGTAATTTACACCAAGTAAATATTCACGCATCACATTATTATCAATGTCGTATTGAGCATGACCCATAATACGCCAATTGTCTTTTACAGGTTGTATAAAGGATGCAACAACTTGGTCATAAGAATCTTGTCGATCTGGGATATCTTTACGGTAAAAATAGCCTAAGTTGTAAAGATTACCTTTGTCACCCGTATAGTAAGCTTGGAAATCGCGCTGTGCATTTTCGCCATTCGACATCCATGCAGAGTTAGAGCTAATGGTAACGTTCTGATTCAGTTGGCTGGATAAGCTAATGATGGGACCGGTACGTGTTTGGGTGTCAAATTCATCGAGTTTTTCATTTAGACTGACACGACGGTCACTAAAGTAATAACTTTGACCAATGCTTGCTTTAATGCGCTCTAGGCCTTCAGTATCCAGCAAGCTATAAGTCACACCGAGCGACAAGAAGTTATTGTCATCTAGACGGTCATGCCCATAGAAGCGATATGGGTTGAACAACTGATCATAGTTGATCGACGCTGTAGTCGAATCAAAGTTTGGATGATCATCTTGATTCTTATAAGGTGAGTACGCATAAAAAGCACGAGGAGAAATACTTTGTAAATATTTACCTTCTTTCTCGAACGTTAAGCCTGTGGCAAGAGTGAATTGGGGAACAACAACTGATTTCTCTAAATCATCAGAAGCGGACAGTCCACGGCCTTCTTTTGAGTCTTGATCGTAGAAGGTGTTAATACTGCGTACAGAGACTTCTGGGACGACATAGAACCAAGAAGGGGTTAAATAGTTGTAACGAACTGCAAACTGGTTGTAAATACGCGTACCACTTGACTCTAGTGCAGATCCATCATCTACAGACTTTTTGAAATAAGCGGTATCGTTATTAAACTCGTATTGTAGACCTTGTGGATCACCGGTCACGTAGTTTAGTAAGAATTGTGGAAGTCGAGCGTATGGTCTATCGACATCTTTAATGGTTTTGTCTAAGGTTTGGAAATCTTCAACCTTTAACTGAGCTTTAAGACCTGGAATTCCATTTTGGTAATTCAGTTCCCAAGCACGACGTAAGTTTAGATCGGTTCGTGCGTTCGGATTATTATTGAAGTCTGCGAAGTAATCTTTATCTGATGCGTAGTTATATTCTAAATTGGTCGACCATTGATTATCGATTTTCCAATTATGAACAAAATGAAGGTCATCACGTGCTTCGCCGCCATATTGATCATCTTTGGCGATATAGCCCCCCCAAATACGACCCGCACCAAAGTTTTCGGTCATATAGCGGAAGTCAGCATCTAATTTCGGGCCACGTTTGCTCATGTAGATCGGGGTGAGTGTGAGATCATAGTTTGGCGCAAGATTGAGATAAACAGGCGTGATTAGCTGCGCACCACCATCATTGCTATAGCCAAAATTTGGACTCAATAAACCCGTAGTGCGTCGGTCATCAATCGGAAAGTTGAAATATGGAACTGCAAGTATAGGTACATCTTTGACATAAAGCTTGGTGCCGCGGGTTACACCGCGACCTGTATCTTGGTTTAGCTCAATTTCTTTGGCCTGAATTTTCCATGCAGGTTTTTGCTCGGGGGGACAAGCGGTATAGCTCGCGTCCTTAAAAATGACTAAATTCTGATTTTCCCGTTTTATTTGACTGGCATGGCCATGCGCATGCTGTTGTTCAGAGATATAGAAACTATTGTTTAAATCACCAGTTTGGGTTTTTAAATTATAGTTAATCGCATCACTTTGGGTAAGTAATCCTGATTGAGCAACTTGAACACGACCTTCGGCATTGGCAAATGTTTGTGTCGAATCAATTGTAACTTGATCGGCACGAATGGTTCGGCCTTCTTGATCAATGACTACATTGCCTTGTAAAACAGAATCACCTGTCGGGTTGTAATGTCCATAATCAGCGGTGAGCACAGAAGTGGTCGTATTTGCATTACCAGCTTTTGTTTCAGGGTTGATTGGGGTGACCCAAGTCCCTTGGCAAAATGAAGAGCTTAAATAACGATTGTCACGTAATTGCGCTTCTGGTGCAGATTTATCTACATAATATTGCTGGAAAAAACTTTCCCCAGGATAACTTTCTTGGTTTTGCTGTTCTTGATTCTGTCGAATGGCAGCTTTGAGCTGTTTATTGTCAAGCGTAGAGACAGCATCAGCTTGCGCCGCGAAACCTGATTGAATCGAGCCACCGCACAAGAGTGTCAAAATAGCTGTTGCTAAAGGATTAAATTTAAACTGATGTTTCATTGTCTCATTAACCAATACGCTAATTCACAATTAATTATTGTCGCATCATAGAGAAAAAGTTGATAAGTGGCTACACTTAAGCTTTCAAAATCTCAGCTAGTTTTAGATTTTATTGCAAATGAATACACAACGTGAACAATTGATACAAACTTGGCTTCAAGCCACTCTCCAATCTGATCAATTTGAGATCAATTTTTTAGCAGGAGATGCAAGCTTTCGCCGCTATGCGCGAATTACGATACAAAACAAAACATATATGCTCATGGATGCGCCTCCTGAAAAAGAAGATTGTGCGCCATTTGTCAGCATTGATGAGTTTTTTGATAAAAATGGTGTGCGAGTTCCACATATCGTTGCGAAAGACTTAACCTTGGGTTTATTACTGCTTGAGGATTTTGGTGATGTTGTTTTATCAACATTACTCAATGATCAAACAGTTGATCAATACTATGCACAAAGTTTTAAGCAGTTGATTGAATTACAGCAGATCAATGGTAATGCACAATTACCTGCGTATTCTTATGAAAAGTTAATGACGGAAATGCGTTTGTTGACAGACTGGATGTTGCCATCATTAAACATTCAACCGACAGAGCAGCAGTTGGAAACGATTGAGCAGGCATTTGATTTCCTTGCGATTGAGGCGACTAATCAACCGCAAGTGATTGTACATCGTGACTTCCATAGTCGTAATTTGATGAAAATCGAAGATGAGCAAGAGCTTGGTGTAATTGACTTCCAAGATGCAGTGATCGGTGCTGATACGTACGATCTCATCTCGATTACGCGTGATGCTTATGTGCAGTGGAATGCTGAGCGTGTCTATGAATGGTTTGAAGTGTTCTATAACTTATTGCCGGCAGCAGCGAAAGAAAATCGTAGTTTTGAGCAGTTCAAACGAGATGCTGATCTGATGGCGATCCAACGTCATTTGAAAATCTTGGGTATCTTTGTGCGTCTATTTGAACGTGATGGCAAATCAGGTTATTTAAAAGATTTACCGCGCGTGATGTGGTATTTGCTTGAAGAAAGCCAAGGTTATGATGAACTGAATGACTTTATGCAGTTCATTCGTGACATCGTGATGCCGAAGTTTATTGAAAAATATGGTCACTACGAGGTTGCAGCATAATGAAAGCAATGATTCTTGCTGCAGGTCTTGGTAATCGTATGCGACCATTAACCTTGCATACGCCAAAACCTTTACTGGAAGTCGGTGGGAAGCCACTGATTGTTTGGCATATTGAGAAGTTGCAAAAAATCGGCGTCACCGAGATTGTCATTAATACTGCTTGGTTGGGTGAAAAACTTGCTGCTGCTTTAGGTGATGGCTCTCAATTTGGTGTAACTATTTTATGGTCACACGAAGGTGAAGGCTTGGAAACAGCAGGCGGCATTATTAATGCGTTACCATTGTTGGGTGATGAACCTTTTATTTTGGTCAATGGTGATGTCTGGACCACAATGGATTTTTCTTCATTGTTGAATGTTCAGCTTGAAGATAAGCAAGCGCATTTAGTCTTGGTTGAAAATCCACCTCAGCACTTAAAAGGTGACTTTATCCTAGCGAATGATTTAGCTTACACTTTTGAGCAAGAGCAATTGGGTGAAGCCTTAACTTATAGTGGTGTGGCTGTTTTTGCACCACAGATGTTTGCAGGTTTGGAAAATGGCAAACGACCTTTAGCACCATTATTGAAACAAGCCATGCAGCAGCAGCAAGTTTCAGCTGAAAAGTTGCAAGGAATTTGGGTGGATGTTGGTACACCTGAGCGTTTAGAGCAGCTTGATCAACAAATCAAGCAGGGCGCGTTTGCATAATAAAAAATGCTTTGTCTATCTGTGATTTGCATAAGAAAAGACAAAAACTTAAAGGATTGTGCAGTTTATCATGCTTGTAAATGATTAACTGCATAATCGTTCAACAAGTCCTGCTGTGCCTTGTATCAGAAATCGGTATACTGCACAGCAAGTTTATCGAGATGTCGCACTGTTATGCATCCTTTTTTTCAAGAATTAAAGCAAGGTAGCCAAGCTTTAGGTCTTAACCTAAGTGAAGAAGCCCTAACACTCTTATTGAAATATCAAGATGCGCTAGTGCTATGGAATAAGGCATACAATTTAACGGCAATTCGCGAGCCGAAAGAAATGCTGGTTAAACATTTATTAGATAGTTTAAGTATCTTAAATGATTTGCCCCAAGGCCGTTTGTTAGATGTGGGTACGGGCGGTGGTATGCCGGGCATGATCATTGCATTATGCCAACCAGAACGTTCTTGTGTACTATTAGATTCGAATGGGAAAAAGATTCGTTTCCTGAAGCAATTTATTGCAGACTTAAAACTGAAAAATGTAATTGCAGTCCAAACTCGTGTTGAAAATGAAGACAGCATTGGAGAACTTGGTCAGTTTGATGTCATTACAAGTCGAGCATTTGCTTCATTGACCGATTTTGTAGATGCAGCACAACCATATATGCATGAACAAAGTATCATTGCTGCAATGAAAGGCTTAATCCCAGAGGATGAAGTTGAGCAGATGAAAGATCAGTATTCATGTAAGATCATTGAACTGCGTGTGCCAAGATTGGATGAACAGCGTCATTTACTTTTACTTCAACGTATTCAATAAAAAATATTAAGGGTAGTCATGGCTCAAATTATTGCGATTGCAAACCAAAAAGGTGGTGTGGGAAAAACCACGACAGCAGTCAATCTTGCTGCCTCTTTGGCGATCTTGAAAAAACGTGTCTTGTTGGTCGATATGGACTCACAAGGGAATGCCACCATGGGGTCTGGTATTCAAAAGAATGATTTACTTTATTCAGTCACAGATGTGTTATTGGGTGAAGTGCCGATTGAAACGGCGATTCAAAAAGCTGAAGTGGGTTATAAGGTTTTAGGTGCAAACCGTGAACTTGCGGGTGTAGAACTTGCCATTGCAGAACAGGAAGGGCGAGAGTTCATTCTTAAAAATGCACTGCAAGAAGTTGATTCTGCATTTGATTATATTATTGTCGATTGTGCACCAAGCTTAAGCCTGATCACGGTGAATGCCTTGGCTGCCGTAAATGGTGTGATTATTCCAATGCAATGTGAATACTATGCTTTGGAAGGTTTGGCTGATCTTACACAGACCATTGATCGTATACAAAAAGCCCTTAATCCAAACTTGGAAATCGTTGGGGTATTACGTACCATGTATGATGCTCGTAATGCGTTGACCCGCGATGTGTCTGCTGAATTAGAGCAATATTTTGGTAAAAAGTTATATGAAACGGTCATTCCTCGAAATATCCGTCTAGCAGAAGCGCCAGCCCATGGTTTACCTGTGATTTATTTCGAGAAAAGTTCCAAAGGTGCGATTGCATATTTGAACTTAGCCGCAGAAATGTTGAAGAAAAGTAAAGTGAAAAAAGGAAGTGCTGTATGAGCATCAAAAAACGCGGATTGGCTAAAGGTCGTGGTTTAGATGCGCTATTGGGTTCAATTCAAAAAGAGAAATTGCAACTTGAAGCACAAGCCTTGGATCATGGTCAACTCAAGCAAATTGATGTCAATTTATTGAAACGTGGTGAATACCAACCACGTCGTTTTATCCAAGAACAAGATTTACAAGAGCTTGCAGCATCAATTGAAAAACATGGTGTGATGCAACCGATTGTGATCCGTCCTGTGGATGATGAGCAACATCCTTACGAAATTATTGCGGGCGAACGTCGCTGGCGTGCTGCCCAATTAGCAGGTTTGACTGAAATTCCTGCGATTGTGCGTGACTTAAATGATCAAGTCGCAATTGCCTTGGCTCTAATTGAAAACATTCAACGTCAAGATTTAAACCCGATTGATCAAGCAGTCGCTTTACAGCGCTTTCATGATGAATTTGGTTTAAGTCATCAAGAAATTGCAGATACGGTGGGTAAGGCGCGTACAACAGTGAGTAATCTGTTGCGCTTGTTGAGCTTAGCTGATCCGATTAAAGACCTAATACAACAAGGTCAGATTGATATGGGACATGCCCGTGCAATTCTGACTTTGAAGCCCAAAGATCAAATTGCAGTTGCGCAAATCGTGATTGAAAAAGGTTTGTCAGTACGTCAGACTGAACAGTTAGTTCGTGAGTGGAGTGAACCAAAGCCTGAAAAGGAAAAGGCCCAAATTTCTCCAGATATTGAACAATTGACTCAGAAACTTTCAGAGCGTTTCGGAGCAAATGTGAAAATTGACCATAACCAAAAAGGTAAAGGGAAAATGGTCATTCATTACCACTCATTGGATGAGTTGGATGGAATCCTCAATATTTGTTTACCTAACTAATATTAAGGGTGGATTTGTTAGTCGCTTTCGAGGTTATTGAGTGATTAATGAATCCGAATCTATCCTTTTATAGTTTAAATATTATTGGGGAATAATATGTGGGAACTTGTGAAAGCGGGTGGTTGGTTAATGCTGCCCCTCATTCTCTCATCAATTTTTACGGTTGCGATTACACTTGAACGATATATTCGTTTAAAACGGTCACAAGTTTTGCCGCAGGCGTTGCTTGTTAATGGTTCGGATGTTGAATCGGTGATTGCTCGTTTACAACAAGATGATGCAGCAAAAAGCCCACTAGGTCGTATTTTAAAAGCGGGTTATGAACATCAAGATCAAGGCGAACAGTTTGCGCGTGCTCAGATGGAAGCAACGGCTTCACAAGAAATCAGTCATCTCGAAAAAAATATCAATTTCTTAGGCACTCTGAGTGCAATTGCACCTTTATTAGGCTTGCTTGGAACGGTCCTCGGGATTATTGAATCATTTTTGGTGATTGATGTTGGCTCTGCTGGTAATGCTAGTATGATGATGCCCGGTATTTCTAAAGCCTTGATTACAACCGCTGTCGGGATGTTGATTGCGATTCCTGCAATGATTGCTTATCGCTATTTCCAGCGAGTTGTGCATGAATATATTGCTGAATTAGAGCAACAATCGACTTTGTTTCATGCTGCGCTTTTTTATAAAAAAACAGCACATGTCCAAGAACACCGTCGTGCAAGCTAAGCCGAGGTGCTCGTATGAAGTTTAAGCGCTCTCAAGTTGAAGATATTCATATCAATTTGACACCAATGATTGACTGTATGTTATTTATTTTGGTGTTTTTATTATTATCGACGACATTTAGTCAACAAAGTCGTATCAACCTGACATTGCCAGATGCGCAGGGTGTTCCACCTAAACAATTCGATCACAAAATTGAAATCATGGTAGACTCCACAGGGCACTATTCTGTGAATGGTCAAGCGTTATCAAGTAAAGATATTGCGGATTTAAGCACGGCAATTAAGCAGGTTGCACAAGATCGTCGTGATTTTATGTTTATTATTGCGGCTGATGCCAAAGCTGCGCATCAAGACGTAATTCGTGTGATGGATGTTGCAGGTCAACTCGGTTTTGTTAACGTCAATATCAGCACTAAAGTTCCAACGAGAGGTTTTACTGAGTGAATCAGGATTTTAAGGTATATGTCCGTTTAATATCGTATTTAAAATCTTATTGGGGCGTTGCCTTATTAGTCTTACTTGGCTTTGGAATCAACGCGGCGACGGAGGTTTCTGTCGCAAAGTTGCTGAAATACATTATTGATGCCATCCAAGAAGGCAGTCGTACAAACTTAGATTGGTTTCCAGCACTGATTGTTTTACTGATGTTTTTCCGTGGTGTTGGTCTATTCCTTGGTGGATATTTTTCCGCTGTTATTTCGCGTAGTTTGGTGTTTAGTATCCGTCAGGAAGTCTATGCAAAATTGTTAAGACTCCCAGCGCAATACTATCTTGATAACAGTGCGGGTCATATCAGTGCCAAGTTGATGTATAACGTAGAGCAGTTAACAGCTGCTTCTTCTGAATCTTTGCAGACCCTGATCAAAGATGGTTTGATTGTTATTGGTCTATTAAGCTATCTGCTTTATACCAACTGGCGTTTAACCCTTTGTATCGTGGTTTTCATGCCATTTATTGGGGTATTGGTCAGAATCGCATCGAAGAAAATGCGGAAACTTTCGATCCAAGTCCAAAATACCATGGGTGATGTGAACCATGTGGTTCAAGAAACCATTACCGCTAACTCGGTTGTGAAGAGTTTTACGGGTGAGGCGTTTGAACAAAAACGTTTTTATAAGTCCTCAGAAGAAAACTTACGCCGTGGTTTGAAAATGGTGGTGGTACAAAATATTAACAGCCCAATTATTCAGCTGTTATTATCAATGGCGATGGCAATCATTCTTTGGTTAGCGTTGCGTCCGCAAGTATTTGGAGATACCTCAGCGGGTGAGTTTATTTCATTCATTACCGCAGCAGGCTTGATTTCTAAGCCAGTGAAGAACCTGACTGATATCAATGAAAAACTACAACGTGGTTTGGCAGCAGCACATTCAGTCTTCGAATTATTGGATATGCCTGAAGAAGTCAATAATGGTCAACTTAAGCCTGCATTGAAAGGGAATATTCAATTTGATCATGCTAACCTGCGTTATGATGATGGCACCCATGCGATTAAAGACTTCTCTTTGGATATTAAGGCGGGTCAAACTGTTGCACTGGTTGGACGTTCGGGGGCTGGGAAAACCTCATTGGTCAACATGCTGCCACGCTTTCAAGAGTTAAGCGAAGGGCAAATCTATTTTGATGGTATTCCTGTTCAAGAGATTGAGCTAGCTTATTTGCGCTCACAAATTGCAACCGTGAATCAGCAAGTGGTGTTATTCAACCGTTCAGTACGCGATAACATTGCTTATGGTCAGTTACAAGACTCAAGTGATGAGCAAGTGATTGCCGCTGCTAAAGCTGCTTATGCGCATGACTTTATTATGAACTTGCCTCAAGGTTATGACACGATTCTAGGTGCCCAAGGCTTAAACCTATCAGGTGGCCAGCGTCAACGTATTGCGATTGCGAGAGCAATTTTAAAAGACTCTCCAATTTTAATTTTAGATGAAGCGACCAGTGCTTTGGATAACGAATCTGAATACTTCATCCAACAGGCATTTGATGAAGCTATGCAAGGTCGTACCACCATCGTGATTGCCCACCGCTTATCTACAGTTGAAAATGCAGATGTCATTGTGGTGATGGATAAAGGTCAGATTATTGAGCAAGGTACCCATGCGGAGCTACTGGCAAAACATGGCATGTACTATCAGCTTCATCAACGCAATTTTGAGGAAAACTAAGTATGTCGATGGCGCAACGAATACAGGATGCTTGGAATGAACAAGCTTCGTGGTTGGTGGTGTTGCGCCCACTGTCTTGGTTATACCGATTTGGTTTTTGTGCTAACCAAGCCTTGTATAAACACGGAATTAAACCCGTTTATACAGCACCCGTACCTGTCATGGTGATTGGTAATATTACGGTTGGTGGGAGTGGTAAAACACCATTGTTGATTCAGCTGGTCAAATATTTACAGCAACAGCAGATTCGGGTGGGTGTGATTAGTCGAGGTTATGGCGGCGAAGGTCCATTTCCGCTTTTGGTGACTCAACAATCTGAGCCCGATGCGGCAGGTGACGAACCTTGTCTTATTGTCCAATCTACCAAAGTGCCAATGGCGGTTGGGCCGAATCGACAAGCTTCGATCGAATTGTTACTCGAAAATGAGCAACTGGATCTCATTATTAGTGATGATGGTTTGCAACATTGGGCTCTGGCACGTCAGCTTGAATGGATTGTACTCGATCAAAATCGAGGTTTAGGTAATGAAAAATTATTACCAGAAGGTTATCTACGTGAGCCTAAATCACGCTTAAATGGTAGTACTGTCATTGAGCATAGCAAAACCGCACAAGCACAAAGAAGTATGCATTTGGCGGTTGGCCAGCCATACCTTTTAAATACAAATGTTGAAGTGGATTGGTTTGATGCCACTCAATATTTTAATGCGGTTGTTGGTATTGGCTTTCCACAACGTTTTTATCACACCTTAAATACGATAGGCGTGCAGCAATATCAGGCGCATGAGTTCCCAGATCATCATGATTATGAAATTGATGATTTAAGCTTCGACAACCAAGAAGCCATTATCACCACTGAAAAAGATGCCGTAAAGTTTAAAACCTTATTAAAGCAACATCCTGAATTTAACACGCCGATTTGGGTGGTTCCTGTTGAGGCCGTTTTATCATCCGATTGTTATGACTTGCTGAAACAGCAGTTACAACACGTCGGTATTCAATTTTCTTAGAGAGCGACCATGAAACATATTGTCATTCCAGCTCGTTTTGCTAGTTCTCGTTTACCAGCAAAACCTTTATTACACATTCATGGTCGTCCAATGATTTTGCGTGTGGTTGACCAAGCCAAAAAAGTTGCTGGTTTTGATGATCTGTGTGTGGCTACGGATGACGAGCGCATCGCAGAGGTATGTCGAGCGGAAGGGATTGATGTGGTGATGACCCGTGCAGAACATCCTTCAGGCACCGACCGTTTAAGCGAAGTTGCACGTCGGAAAGGATGGTCACAAGATGATATTATTGTCAACGTACAAGGCGATGAGCCCTTGTTGCCTGCACAATTGGTTCAGCAGGTGAGTCAGCTTTTAGTTGAAAATCCGCAATGTTCAATGTCTACGTTGTGTGAACCAATCCATCAGTTGGATGAGTTTCAGCGAGATAGTATAGTTAAAGTGGTGATGAGTAAGCGTAATGAGGCGCTGTATTTTAGCCGAGCAACCATTCCGTATGATCGTGATGCTGCGAAACAGGCTGAACCAACATTGCATGATCAAGCTTTTCGTCATTTAGGTCTATATGCCTATCGTGTGAAATTACTACAAGATTATGTCACTTGGGAACAAGGTCATCTCGAAAAGTTGGAAAGTTTAGAGCAACTCCGTGTGCTCGAAAACGGTCACCGTATTGCTATTGCTGTGGCAGAAGCCAACTTACCGCCAGGGGTTGATACTCAGGCAGATTTAGACCGTCTAAATACTTTGCCTTTGAGTGCATTTGAATAATTATGGTCGATACTCAAGCTACAGTGATTTATCCTTGGCATGCTCAGACATGGGAACTATTAACAACTCGGTTCCCTGAACTTGGGCATGGTCTTTTATTTTATGGAAAGAAAGGTTGTGCCAAGAAAGAGTTTGCAGAGCGTTTTGTGGCTTGGGTGCTGTGTTTAAATAAGCAAGCACAACGGGCATGTGGTGAATGTACCAGTTGTCAGTGGTTGAAGTCTGATACGCATCCAAACTATGTGCATATCACCACAGATGAAGACAATAAAAAGCAAAATGCAAAGATTAAAATTGAAAAAATTCGAGACCTACTTCCGTTTGTTCAGCAAACAGGAGAAGGTTGGCGGGTAGTGGTTATTGAGCCTGCCGAAGCACTGAATACTGCCTCAGCCAATGCACTGCTCAAGACCTTGGAAGAGCCTGGTGAGAAGGTTGTATTGATCTTGCTTGCAGATCATTACTTAAAACTTCCTGCAACCATTCGAAGTCGATTACAGCACTTCGCTTTAGATCGCTTGACGATTCAGGATGCACAAACATTTGTGCAGCAGCAAATTCCAGAAATCTCGAATGAACAAATCTCATTATTGTTGAGTCTTGCTAATGATATGCCTTTGACTGCTATTGAGATTGAAAAGAGTGAGTGGTTACAGAAGCGTGCATTATTCTTGAGTGATTGGTTTAAATTAGTTGCTGAAAAAAATATGCCTTTAAACTATTCAAATAAGTGGTCTAAAGAATTAAATTTCTCTGAATTGATCACCATGTTTGAATATCTTTTAGGGGATCTGATTAGTTTAAAATTGAATCAATCATTAAAAAATAATGATTTGGACTTTAAATCACTAGCCGAATTCTATAGTTTAGAGGCACTTTTTACTATTTATTCGGACTTACAGCAAAAAAAGTTAATGATTGAACAAAATGTACAAACCCAACTGGTATTGGATGAGTTGTTTATTCAATTGATGAATGTTGCTTAAGTAAATTTTAAAAATATTTTAATTAAATTTATAGACTTAACCCTCTGGAAAAATCAGGAGGGTGGGTTTTTATCATGTTTATGTAAAGTTTGTATATAAATTGTTCGAGGCTCTTCAAACCTTATTAAAAGTATATAAAATGTGAGTTACTTCACAATAATATTAAAAAATAAGGAATATAGAGATGAAAATAACATTTATCGCGATTGCTTTATCATTTGCAATGATACCTAATATTGCAATGGCTGAACCGAAATTTGTATCCAATATTAATGGCTCCTCATTTGCGATTAATGCTTCAAATGCAGGTTCTCAAGCATATGAATGTGTCTATAGCTATTCTTTCAATCATGCCAAAGGTCTGGTAGCGAGTCAGTTCACTGGTAAGTTTTATATTGAAGCTGGGGTGAGTAATATTTCCGTGATTTCAAGAAATACAGACCAAATGATTAGCACATTGGATTTTGATTATAAATGTACTGAAAAATAGTCATGCATATATTGAATACTCAGTAAAAAAACCGCTTGGAAGAGCGGTTTTTTTTATGGGAAAAATTTATATTACGCTTGATGTTAAAAATTCACATATATAAATAAATATGTTATTTTTTCACATGGCGTTTTGCTAGGTATGCTAGGGAATTTAGATATGCACATAAAAACACTTTTGGTCGCTTTAAGCTTTTTGTCATTGAGTGCTTGTCAGACATTGGATTCAGCAATGTCTGCAACGGATGGAATTTTAAATAAAACTGGAGATATCCTGAGTGGGGACTTTCGTGGTTTAGGCCCCGCAAAGAAAGCAACACTTTCTGAAATCTGGAGAGATTGGCAACAAAATGAAATTACTGCAAAGCGGAAATGGGATGCTCAACGTCTTGAAGTACCGGGAATCATTACCCGCATTACTAAAACAGGTGAAGTGATTTCTCAAAACCAAATCGCAATTATTTTTAAAGATCCAAGTAATAGTAAGTGTAAAGGGCAAGGCTTGACTCGCGATGATTTAAAAGTAAATACAGACAAAATTAGCAATCTAAAAGTTGGCGATCGAATTACCGTGACGGGTGTGCTTGGTACCACCGAATCGAAATGGGCGACACAAGGTGAATGTTGGTTCTCATTTGATAAAGCCGAGATCGTAAAAGCCACAAAGTAATATTTTGATCGAGATAGTAAGCAAGTCTTACTATCTTTATCGATCTGACGTATTTATGGGTTTAACGTGTTGTTATCATCTTCACTTTTTGCAGAAATGGGCGTGTGATAAACCAGTTTTAATTGGTTGTTGTTGAGGAGGTAGAATTTTTTAGCATAGATATCTTTTCCATTCATTTGAACGGAACCATGGGTGATCAATAATAAGCTATTGGGTTGGATATCAATTAATTTTTCTCCAGTTTCACCACCGAATACTTCGAGAATTTTTCCTGTTCTCTTGCTGATTAAAGTGAGGCTGAAACACATAGCACCACAACCCCAACCAACCGCGACATATTCTCCAGCTATTCTCCAGCATAGTCAGGTTTTTGTTTCAGTCCTTCTGATCATCGTGTTCTAAACAAACGAGCATCAGCATCACTCGTGTCTAATTTTGCAGTGGGTCCTGTATAGATTTGCACTGGATAGTCGGTGAATTTAGGTTGTTTGTTCAAAGTCTTCGCATAGAGCACGGACGGGCTTAATAGATAAGCACTACACAAGATGATTAGACTTATCCTTTTCACTCTAAACTCCTTTGGATCTGCCTTTTTATGTTTTAATCGATTAGGTTTAGTCAGTTTTTATGAATTGTCATCTAGTTTTAAACAATCCTTTCTAGAATGCATGGCTTGTTTAAATAAAGCGCAGATTGATTGCTTTGTTCAGGTTTTATTTAAACATTATTTGTTGTTTGTTCGATTGTTTTCTATAATCAAGTCATAAATCGAGTATAGATTTTTTATTAGACGGTCACCAATGAGAATTCTCTAAAATTATATATGGTTATTAATATTTTTAGATTTATCAATGGTATAAAATTATTAACGTTTTGATGAATTCGTTTTTGACAGGGGAATGTTATGCAACCACAAATGATGGGCGGAATTATACAGGTCAATATTCCAGATAAAACCACATTGCAATCCAGCTATATGCCTTTTGTTGTGGGTGGTGGTTTGTTCGTACCGACGAAACAAGCCGTTAAAATGGGACAAGAGGTGTTTGTATTGGCAACCTTGCCAGAGCAATCACAAAAGATTCCTTTGACTGGAAAAGTGATCTGGATTTCGCATAAACAGACGCATTTTAAACCACAAGGCTTTGCGATCCAACTTGTGGGGGAAAAAGGTGTGTATTATAAAAACGAAGCTGAAAAATTATTGGCGGGTATGAAAGGCTTGGATCGTCCAAGCTATACGATGTAGTTGTAAAGAGAATAGGAAGAACGAGTGTTTGTTGATACGCATTGCCATTTAACCATGTTAGATCTCAGTCCTTATCAAGGGGATTTGGATCAAGCACTTGAACAAGCACGACTTGCAGGTGTTTCCAAGTTCATGGGGATTTCAGTTGATCTTGATGATCATGTTAAATTGGCTGAAATTGCTGCTCGCCATCAGGATGTAGGCTATTCAGTGGGTGTGCACCCTTGTGAAGACGAGCATATTATGGCACGTGCAACAACGGATTATCTGGTGCAACTCGCTCAGTCAGACAAAGTCTGGGCCTTAGGAGAAACGGGTTTAGATTATTACCACAGTACTGATTTTGTTGCTGAGCAAAAACGTTGTTTTGCACGTCATATTGAAGCATCGAAAATTGTTAAAAAGCCTGTGGTGGTGCATACCCGAGCAGCGAAACACGATACGGTAGATATCATTCGGTCAGAACAATCTACACATGGCATCTTGCATTGTTTTACTGAAGACTGGGAAACCGCAAAGGCTGTATTAGATTGCGGCTATTATATTTCCTTTTCAGGTATTGTCTCTTTTAAAAATGCGCAAGACTTACGTGATGTTGCGAAGCAGGTACCACTTGATCGTTTGCTTATCGAAACAGATAGCCCTTATTTAGCGCCTGTGCCATATCGTGGTAAAACCAATGAACCGAAATACGTTCCTTTTGTAGCAAAAGCATTAAGTGATGTATATGATAAATCGGTTGAAGAGATTGGCATGATTACAACACAAAATTTTGAGAATCTCTTAAATTTGAAATAAACGGTTTTTGATGTACTAGGAAAGAGAGTTATTACGTGAAAATGGATCGTCAGGCTCAGTTTAGAGCACGAGAAGTATTAATTTTTCAAATCGCGGAGCAACTCCTATTAGAAAATGGCGAAGCTGGTATGACGCTGGATGCCTTGGCAGCTGAGCTGGATCTTGCCAAAGGTACGCTATATAAGCATTTTCAAAGTAAAGATGAATTGTATATGCTGCTCATTATCCGTAATGAGCGTATGTTATTGGAAATGATTCAGGATACGGAAAAGGCTTTCCCTGAACATTTAGCATTCTTTATGCTGCATCATTTACATCACCCAGAACGTACAGCATTATTTCACCAAATTGAAGAACGTCTTTCGACAACGGGCCAGGGCATTCAATTGCTTTTTAGTGAGTTGTATAAAGTACGCCGACAGCGCTTACGTATCATTATTCGTATGACTGAAAGTTATTTATTGGGTATCAATAGCACGATGACCACACGTGATTATCTCGCATCAATTTGGTCGTTAACATACGGTGCAGCGGTTATATTGAATTCGAGTTTCTATCAACGCTATTTAGGTTCTCGAGATACCTTACGCGTTGCCTATATTGAGCAGGCTTTAGCATTACCTAAGCTACTCGAACCTGTTCTCCCATAGTTGAAACAATAATGAGATCGCCACTGCATTCGCAAAAAGCCTTTACCCTGATTGAGATCATGGTGGTGATTGTCATTATGACAATCATGGCATCTCTGGTGGTGTTAAATATTGGTGGGGTCGATCAACGCCGAGCCATGCAAGCCAGAGAAATGTTTATTCTTGATCTTAAAAAAATAAATAAAGAAGCAACAGATCAGGCCAAAGTTTTTGCTCTAAATACTCAGAATGCCACAGATGTTGCACCGTTTAGCTATAACTTGTTTGAATACCATGATCAAAGTCGTGAGCAGATTCAGCAGGCAGACCGTACTTGGCAACTGTATAAAGAATTTAAAACTCGCCAATTACCCGATCATGTGTCTTTCAGTATTCAAAGTTTGGACACAGCGACTTATAACAAAGCAAAACATGAAGACTTGTTGGGGGGGAGAGCTCCTCAATTGATTTGGTTTGGGAATGGTGAAGTGAAACCAGTTCGAATTCAGTTCTACTATGAGCAAAAACCGATTGGCCATGAGTTGCAGTTAGATCACTTGGGTAAAATTGATGAAAGTTAGATATTGGGGAAATCGCGCTTCATCGTGTACTCGAAGCATAGCTTTCGGTCTTGCAGCAGGGAAACCTCATACCTCAAGCAAAGCTTCTCAGTCTTCTTGCGAAGCTACGCTTCTCAGGGAGAAACGTTGTTTCACTCATCCTGCAACTCGAAGCATAGCTTCTCGCCTTGCGACACGATCGAGCCTTGCTCGATTTAATCATGTTCACGTCGAGCATAGCTCTCCGTCTTGCGCTCGGGTGAAACGTTGTTTCACTAACCCTCGCTCAGGATTTACCTTGCTCGAAGTGATGGTGGCCTTGGCAATCTTTGCTGTAGCAGCCATTGCCTTAACTAAAGTTGCCATGCAATACACTCAGTCGACATCGAATGCGATTTTGCGTACCAAAGCGCAATTTGTGGGGATGAATGAGGTTGCATCGATGGAAATCAATCAAGAGTGGCTAGAGGGAACACAATCCAAGCAAGTGACTTCTCAAGGTGAAACCTGGCAAATTGATAAAAAGGCCCAATCGACGATCAGTCCGAAAATCCAACGTATCGAGTTGCAAGTCAGCTTATTTAATAATGAACAAGGTAAGGTCGAGGCGGGTATTACCAATCTTGTGTTCTTTAACTATCCTGCAAAGGCGAGAACACAATGAAATATAATGCTGAGCATCGCTTTTCGCCTCACTCTGGCTTTACCTTGGTTGAGTTGTTGGTTGCAATTGCGATTTTTGCCGTGCTTTCGATGCTGGGGTGGAAGGTCTTTGATTATCTATTAAAAGTAAAAGATCGTAATGCTGAGCATGAAATGCATCTATTTGCTTTGCAAGATGCATATCAACAAGTGTTAAGAGATAGCTTGCAGATTATTCCATTGACAGCAAATGATGGAAGGCAGTTGCAAGCAGCTATTGTATTGAATGATCAAAGTTTTTCATTTAGTAAGGCAGGTGTTTCTGATCCATTGAAGCAGGGACTATCACCTTATGAGCGTATTGAATATCGCTATGATTCTGTACAGAAGAAAGTGTATCGATTGAAATACTCAAATCTCAATATCCCGAATCGTGTGCAACCGATCTCAAGTACATTGTTGGAAAATGTAGATCAGTTTAAAGTGCTGGTTTTGAACCCGCAAGAATTGACACAGTGGCCTGAGAATAGTGACCCGAGCAATATTACTGAACTTAAAAAATTACCGCTAGGCATAAAAATACAGTTAACTGTTGCAGGTACGGACTATGAATGGATCTATAGTTTATTGAATACACAGGCATATTTACAGTCGATAGGAAATTCAAGCGGTATGGGTGGGGGCGCAAATTCACCTAATAATAAAGATGGATCTAATTCACCAGATCGTACTGGATCTTCATAAAAATGAGCAAGAGGCGATATCCAGTGATTAAAAAAGCTCAAAGTTATGGGGTTGGCCAACGTGGCATTGCATTATTAACCATTTTGGTCATGGTCGCTTTAGCAACGATTTTGGCAGCGACCATTGCCAAACGCCAGACCAATACCTCTGAAAATACTGGGTATTTGATGCGCCAAGATCAATCTTTATTGTATGCAAAAAGTGCTGAAGCTTTTTTTTCTGAGTTACTTATTCAAGACAGCGATAATGGCGGCACGATTGATCATTTACAGGAGAACTGGGCCAAACCTATGCCACCATTCCCAGTCGAGGATGGTTCTGTTTCTGGGCGCTTATTGGATGAATCCGGGAAATTTAATCTTAATAATTTAGTTAAGGCAGATGGTAGTCAAGTTGATGATTCGGCTCGACGTTGGTTTGAAAAATTGTTGCAGCGAGTTGGTTTACCCGCTGAACTTAGTCAAGCTGTGATTGACTGGCAAGATGTTAATGATGAGACAACAGGTGCAATGGGCGCTGAGAGTAATTATTATCAAGGTTTAGATCCTGCATATTTAGCGCCGAATACGAAGTTTCATAGTGTGGATGAACTGAAACTGGTGAAGGGGTTTGAAGGTAAAAACTACGATTTAATTAAACCCTATGTCACAGCACTGCCCGAACAGACCAAAGTAAATATGAATACAGCACCAGCATTATTGCTCGCCAGTATTGATCCGAAAGTTGATGTTAAGGCGGTAGAGCAGGAACTGAAAACCAAACAAGCCAATTTGACTTATTTCAATAATGTTGAAGATTTATGGAAGTTAAGTGTTTTTTCTGGAATAGATGAGCAAAGCAAAACTGATGCTGCGACTTTCCTTGACAGTAAATCAAGTTATTTCACTGCTCAAGTTGAAGTTGTTTTAAGCGAACGGAAAAGGCAGTTTACCAGCTCATTAGCACGAAAAGACAAGCAAGTATTTGTTTATTCTAGAAGTCTTTCGCCATTTGAGTAGTATTCTTTATTGAGTTATCAAATGGTGACAAGATTTAAAATCAATCCCAATGCTTGTTTTTTTGCTTTATAATAAAATTCGTTTGCAGATAAAAGATTAGCTTGGTGCATGTTAATTCGTAAATTGTTTAAGTTTGAAAATGCTCATATTGTACGTAACTGTACATCGGACCGTTGTAAGCGTTCGATTCATGGGCATAGCTATAAAGTTGAATTATTATTAAAAGCGTCAAAGTTAGATCATGGGCAAATGGTCTATGACTTCGGTCTGTTAAAAGGCGTCATCAAAGAGTTGTATGATAGTTTTGATCATGCAATTTGTTTTTGGCAGAAAGATGATCCTGCTTATATTGATGCATGTAAAACATTTAGCGCGCGTTGGATTGCGTTACCTGTTTCCCCATCGGCTGAACAGTTTTCTCGTATTTTCTTTTATCTTGCTCAGCAGGTATTGAACTCGACCACCACTCAAAATGGTGAGGGTGATGTTGAGGTTTATTCTGTTATTGTGCATGAAACGGATACAGGTTACGCACAGAGTTTTCAAGAAGATATCGACAATGAGCAAATGGGTGTATTAAATTTGGATCAAATTGTATTTTCAGAGCAAGTACAAGCTGAATGGAGTGATGTTCAGATGTATGAAAATCTGAAAAAAGGAATCAAATTCCAAAACCCAAACGTAGAATTACAAGTTAATATTTGAGTGTGTTTTCACTCCGGTGAGTGAATTTATTTCAAGGAATGTGGATGCAATTTACTGAACAGCAACAGGACAAACTAAGTAAAGTTCAGTTGGATGAGTCTTGGAAAATCTCACTTTCAGAGTTTCTATTGAGTCAAAAAATGGATAATTTGAGGGAGTTTTTGCAACAAGAAAAACTTGCAGAAAAAACCATTTATCCACCAAGTAAACAAATTTTTAATGCGCTGAATACGACACCACTTGGTGGCGTCAAAGTGGTGATTTTAGGGCAAGACCCGTATCATGGTCCAAACCAAGCCAATGGTTTGAGCTTTTCGGTACAAAAAGGGATTGCATTACCACCGTCCTTGCGTAATATTTTTCATGAATTACATACGGACTTGGCAGTACCAGTTTCACGACATGGCGACTTAAGTAAATGGGCGGTACAAGGCGTACTTTTACTGAACAGTGTACTCACGGTAGAAGCAGGACAACCGACTTCACATCAAAAACAAGGATGGGAAGAGTTCACGGATAGCGTAATTGATGTATTAAATAAACAACGTGAACATATCGTGTTTATTTTGTGGGGTGCCTACGCACAGCGCAAAGGTCAACGTATTGATCGTAATAAACATCTAGTACTAAGTGCAGCGCATCCATCACCACTAGCAGCGAATCGTGGTGGTTTTTTTGGCTGTAAAGTATTTTCAAAAACAAATCATTACTTGAAACAACATGGCATTGAGCCTATAGACTGGCAATTGGACGCATAATGACTTCTCCTGATTTAAATAGCTATCACCCAGATTTAGTTATTGAACACGCAAAAAATGGTTGGCGAATCATTCGTCTGAATCGACCTAAATCGTTGCACGCTTTAGATGAATCAATCGTAAGTGCGCTGCTTCAAGTGTTTGAAGATTTTCATGTCGATGAGACGGTTAAAGCGATTTGGTTTGACTCAACCACACCAAAAGCATTTTGTGCGGGCGGTGATGTTCGCAAGTTACGTCAATTGGTGATTAATCAGGAAGTGGATGCTGCGAATCAATTCTTCCAGCAGGAATATGCACTTGATTTACTGTTGCATAACTATGCTAAACCAATCGTGGTTTGGGGAGAGGGTTATGTGATGGGTGGTGGGCTTGGTCTATTTATGGCTGCACCATTTCGCTTAGTTACGCCTTATTCACGTTTGGCCATGCCAGAAATCAATATCGGCTTATACCCTGATGTTGGTGCAAGCCGCTTCTTGGCTGATCGTGGGCAAATTGGTTTGTTTACCGGCTTGACGGGTTCAATTATGACGGCAGCGGGTGCATTTAGCATCGGTTGGGCGACCCATATCTGCGAAGCGCAACGTGATAATATGCTTCAAAAAGTACTCAGTGTGGATTGGAATCATTACCCTGCCGGCGCATTTAGAGCGATTGACGATACCTTAAATAGTTTGCATCGCCCTGTGGCGTCTGGGCCACTACAAAACTCGATTGATGTAATTCATAGCGTATGTCGCGGTCAAAGCTTTGAATATGATTATCAGTCGATTATTGGTTTAAGTGATGCAAGTAGTGACTGGTTGCGTCAAGCCAGTGAAAACTTACAGAAAGGCTCGCCAAGCACGGCTGCAATCACATGGTTGTTATGGCAGTGGGGCAAGCAAGGGCATGCATGGGATGAAGTGTTTGCATTAGAAGCACAGATTTCTGATTGGAAAATTCGCCACCCAGATTTTGTCGAAGGGGTTCGTGCGCGTCTGGTTGATAAAGACTTATCTCCAGAATGGCAGGCAACTGAGCAACTCAGCTTGAAAGGTATCTTGGGAGATTGTCCTCCTGTGACTAATATCGAAAGCTGGAATGCTTTATTAAAGCAATACGGTGTCATTGCCTGATTGTTATGAGTTCTGAAAAATTTAATGATGAATATTGGATGCAGCTTGCCTATGAGCAGGCTGCATTAGCAGCAGCCCAGGGTGAAATACCTGTCGGAGCAATTCTGGTCAGCAAGGGGCAGGTAATCGGTGCTGGATATAATGCGCCAATTAAATTGTCGGATCCAACAGCACATGCTGAAATACAAGCGTTGCGTGCAGCTTGTCAGTCTTTAAATAACTATCGCTTGCCCGAAGATACAACACTTTATGTGACGCTTGAACCTTGTACCATGTGTGTGGGTGCATTAATTCATGCACGGATACAGCGTGTAGTTTTTGCTACGACCGAACCAAAAGCAGGTTCATTGGTGAGTGCTAGACAATTGCTTGATAGTGGCTATTACAATCATAAGTTTGTCTTTGAACAAGGTTGCTTACAAGAACAATGTTCATTGCAATTGAGTGATTTTTTTAAAAAAAGAAGAAATGAAAAGAAGAAAATCCGTTCGTCAAAAACGTCCTTAAATGATTAAAAATGTCTTATGAGTTGTGGCAAACTAAGCCTCCGATGATTTTGGGTTACATCAAAAGGCGAACTTATGCGTAATGCAATCACCATAGAAAAAGAATTTAATGCACCGATTTCCGAAGTTTTTGACTTACTGTCAAAACATGCCACTTATAACAAGGCATTTGCACCTTTACAGGTTGTTCGCGTAAAGGATTCTGCTGATCCAGAACGTCCTGATGGTGTAGGTTCGATTCGCCGTATGGGCTTTGGAGCGATTAAGCCTTTACAAGAAGAAATCACTTTGTTGGAAGAAAATAAGCGTATTGAGTATAAGTTGATTAATAATCCTTTGGTGAAGCATCACTTGGGGCAAATTGATTTTAAAGAAATTACACCTTTTATAACTTTAGTAACTTATAAGATTGAATTTACAGCAAAAGCACCTTTAGTCAGTAAATTAGTTCTTGCACAACTTAAAGCAGCGATTACACTAGGGTTCTCAAAATTAGCCAAATCAGTTGCTTCATAAGAGATGGGAATGACAGTTCATATTATTACGATAGATGGTCCAAGCGGTTCGGGCAAAGGCACATTGGCTGCTAAAATTGCAGCACATTATCATTTTAATTTATTAGATTCTGGTGCTTTATATCGTTTACTCGGACTGTCATTGTTTCAGCGAGGCTTGCTGGATCAAATTGGTGCGAACTTAGATCAATGCGTTGAGTATGCGACTCATTTGGATATTGAATTTAAAACGACTGAAGCAGCGACACTTGTTTTTTTGGAGGGTGCAGATGTCACTAACACTATTCGAACGGAACAAGTGGGTGAGTATGCCTCTAAAGTTGCAACTGTACCTGAATTAAGAAAGGCTTTATTCTCGCGCCAACGTGCATTTATTCAAGCACCGGGATTGGTTGCAGATGGTCGTGACATGGCAACTTCTATTTTTCCAGAAGCCCAAGCGAAAATTTATTTAACTGCTTCAGCTGAGTCTCGGGCGGAGCGACGCGTAAAACAGTTGCAGGGCATGGGCCTTGATGCTAAAATAAGCGACATTTTATCTAACATACAAGCTAGAGATAAGCGAGATATGGAGCGCACAGTTGCTCCGCTCAAACCAGCAGATGATGCGTATATCATTGATAGTTCTACAATAGGCATCGATGAAGTGTTTCAGTTAATGGTTGACTATATCAATAGCTGTATAAAATAGATACACAATTTTTTATCAGTTGAAGCATTGCTTGATCAGATTTTTTGGACAATGTAACAACTTAACTAAACCGGCCTTGTCTGATCCAAGACCGCGGACTTTATCAGGTATATCATGACCGAATCTTTTGCAGCCCTCTTTGAAGAAAGTGAATTAAACCTCAACGTTGAAAAGGGTGCAGTCATCCAAGGTACTGTTGTTAGTATCGATTCTGACTGGGTTACTGTTGACACTGGCCTTAAATCTGAAGGCGTAGTTGACCGTGCTGAATTTTTAAATGAACAACGTGAACTTGAAGTTCAAGTTGGCGATACTGTTGACGTAGTTGTTGAAGCGCTTGACAACGGTATGGGTCAAACAGTTTTATCACGTGAAAAAGCGAAACGTGCTGAAACTTGGACTAAACTTGAGAAAATCTTTGAAGACGGCGAAATCGTTACTGGTGTTATCTCTGGTAAGGTTAAAGGCGGTTTCACTGTTGACATCGGTCCTGTACGTGCATTCTTACCAGGTTCTTTAGTTGACACTCGTCCTATCCGTGACACGACTCACCTTGAAGGTAAAGAGTTAGAGTTCAAAGTAATCAAACTTGATGCTAAACGTAACAACGTTGTTGTATCTCGTCGTGCAGTTATGGAAGCTGAATCTTCAGCTGACCGTGAAGCATTACTTGCTCAACTTGAAGAAGGTCAAACAGTTACAGGTACAATCAAGAACCTTACTGATTACGGCGCGTTCGTTGATCTTGGCGGTATTGATGGTCTTCTACATATTACAGATATGGCTTGGAAGCGTATCAAGCACCCTTCAGAAGTTGTTGAAGTTGGTCAAGAAGTTACTGTTAAAGTACTTAAATTTGACCGCGAGCGTAACCGCGTATCTTTAGGCCTTAAGCAATTAGGCGAAGATCCATGGTTAGCGATCATGAGCCGTTACCCTAAAGGTTCTATCGTTAAAGCACGTGTAACTAACTTAACTGACTACGGTTGCTTCGCTGAAATCGCTGAAGGCGTTGAAGGCTTAGTACACGTTTCAGAAATGGACCACACAAACAAAAACATCCACCCATCTAAAGTTGTTCAGATCGGTGACGAAGTTGATGTTATGGTTCTTGAAGTTGACGAAGAACGTCGTCGTATTTCATTGGGTATCAAACAAACTCGTGCTAACCCATGGGAAGAGTTTGCTAAAGCAAATGAAAAAGGCGAAAAAGTTTCTGGTACGATCAAGTCAATCACTGACTTCGGTATCTTCATCGGTTTATCTGGTGGTATCGACGGTTTAGTACATTTATCTGACATTTCTTGGAACGAACAAGGCGAAGAAGCTATCCGTCGTTACAAGAAAGGTGACACAGTTGAAGCAGTTATCTTATCTGTAGACGCTGAAGGTAACCGTATCAGCCTTGGTATCAAGCAATTAAACAGCGATCCATTCAATGATTTCTTAGCTGCGAACGAGCGCGGTGCTTTAGTTAAAGGTACTGTAACTGCTGTTGATGCTAAAGGTGCTACAGTTAAATTAGCTGATGACATCGAAGCAACGCTTAAAGCTTCTGAAATCAACCGTGACCGCGTTGAAGATGCAACTAAATTCTTAGAAGTTGGTCAAGAAGTTGAAGCGAAGATCATCAACGTTGATCGCAAATCTCGCTCTATCAACTTGTCTATCAAAGCGAAAGACGAAGCTGAAGAGAAAGAAGCTGTGAACAATGCTCGCCAAGCTGCTGCGACTCAAACTGCAGAAAGCAATGGTCCTAAGACTATTGGTGACTTAATTAAAGCTCAAATGAAGTAATTTGTTAAAAAGTACGTTTCTTGTAACTGAGACGTACTTTTTTATACAAAAATACTGCAAACGGTAGCGTAGTAATCATGTACTGCGCTACCGTTTTGTATTTAAACAGGTTATTATTAAAAACATTGAAAAGTAGCAATAATTAAAGAGGTCATCAATGACTACTGAAGCACTTAATAAATCTGATTTAATTGAACGGATTGCACTTAAAAACCCACACTTGGCTGAGCCTCTAGTTGAAGATGCAGTTAAGATTATGATTGATCAAATGATTGAAGCGCTTTCAAGCGGCGATCGTATTGAAATCCGTGGTTTTGGTAGTTTTGCATTGCATCACCGTGAGCCACGTTTAGGTCGTAATCCTAAAACAGGTCGATCTGTAGATGTTGCAGCCAAAGCGGTCCCACACTTTAAACCTGGTAAAGCACTTCGTGATGCAGTAAACGAATCTGCTGAATAAGAATTGAGGTGTTTATGCGTTATGTCTTAATTGCATTACTCGTTGCCATTTTTGGTTATTCACTCGCTTTGGTTCTTCAGAACCCAGCTGAGTTACAAGTGGATTTATTATTTACTCAAGTCCCAGCCATGCGTTTAGGTCTTCTCCTTTTATTGACGCTTGCATTGGGTATTGTGGTGGGTTTATTACTGGGCGTTCAAGTTTTCCGAGTCTTCCAGACCAGTTGGGAAATTAAGCGGCTTCGTAAAGATATTGACTATCTTCGAAAAGAGCAGATCCAACTTGCACAACAAGCTGCCGCAGACGCTGCTGCAAGTGTAAGACATGAAAAAACAGTGTTGGACATTAATCCTGAGAGTCAAACGCGTACGCCACTGTAATTAAAAATATTTATAGGGTTGCAAAGTCTGAAGATTTTAGAACCCTATTAAATGGCCCTTTATTGGATTTAAAGGGCCATTTTTTATGGAAAACCTAAATATCTTAAAGTGGCAGTAATCAGCATGGCCGCAAGAATAACCATGATCAGTGAATATTTCTTCCAAGCAAAGATAAGAGCTACGGCAACGCCCACGATCTTACTGATTCCACTAAAATGAGCCTCAGAAAAAAGTGTATTGAATACGGCCAAGGTAAACAGTAGTACACAAGCAGAGTCTGCCAGTAGTTGTTTATGATGTTCTTTAAAGGTCCTGCGATTGGCTAGATAAAAACCTGAGTAGCGAATTAAATAGGTACCAAGGGCAAGCACAACAATTCCAACAAAGATATAACTTTCACTATATTTCATTTTGACTTACCTTTTAACAGTAGACCTAACATGGAAACGAGCACTGGTAAGCCTGTTGGTAGTAAGGGAATTGATGCTACGGATAATGTGCTACCTAAAAATACACGGTGTCGTGTAGTTTTATTCTTTAGCATAGGTAAGATTAATGCGAAAAGAATGGCAGGAAATGCAGCATCTATACCAAATACATAAATATCAGGAATATTTTTACTGAGTATATAGCCAATAAAAACACCAATTGGCCAGAGAATAGCAATCCCTAATCCGCACATCCAATAGGCTTTTTGTTTGGCTTGATCTTCTTGTTGGCTTAGTCCAAACATGACGCTTTCATCATTCATGATATGGCAGGCAATAAACCGATAAGCATTCTTTTCAATAAATGTTGCAACGGATAAACCAAATGGCAGATGGCGTAGGTTGATCAATATACCGGTCAATGCCGCAAAAATAGGATTGGTGCCAGTTGCAATCATACCAATGAATGTAAATTCTGCAGCGCCTGCGAGGACTGTGAGTGATAACAGCAAAGGAATCCACATCGGTACATCGAAGCTTGCAGCTACTGAGCCCAAGGAAATGCCCACAATTCCTGTTGCAACTGAAATCAGTACAATGGCTTTGATTAGATTAAATTGTTCTTTATCTTGCATCATTGGTTTCTATATCAAACGAACGTACGATATAATAGATTAATTTTATACTGTTCGTCAAAACGAACGTTCGTTTTTTATGGTGTTATATGAGTTTGCCAATTGAAATTGTCGCCAAAGGCTTACAACGAGAAAGACAGAAGTCTGGATTATCTTTAGCAGAAGTGGCTCGCCGAGCAGGGATTGCGAAATCGACATTGTCTCAATTGGAGGCCGCTCAAGGTAATCCAAGTCTGGAGACTTTATGGGCCTTATGTGTTGCTTTAGATATTCCATTTGCGAAATTGATGGAATCAAATATTGCGCAAACTCAAGTGATTCGTTTTGGTGAGGGGCCGTCAGTCAGTTCTGAAATCGCGCATTATCAAGCAATCTTATTGGCCAATTGCCCAACAGGCGCTAGACGGGATGTATATATATTAACGACACAACCCGGTGAGCCACGTTGCAGTCAGCCACACCCGATTGGGAGTGTTGAGCATATTATTATTATGAAAGGACGAGCAAAAGTGGGGTTGGTCGCGGAACCTATTTTGTTGAATGAAGGGGATTATATTTGTTATCCCGCTGATCAAGCGCATATCTTTGAAGCTCTGGAAGTGGATACTAGAGCGATCTTGATATCGGAGCAAAGATAAAGATCATTTCATCATTTTAAAAAAGCTTTTTTGTATTATGATGACTTTCTTGCTTTGTTCATTCTACTAATCACTTTATAATTAGCCGATTTTTATGTGATGGAACTAGATTCGTGAGTATTATTGTTGCCCTAGACGCAAAAAGCCAATATGACGCCTTAACAATTGTAGATCAGCTTGATCCGTCACTTTGTCGTGTCAAAGTAGGCAAAGAGCTTTTTACTCATGAAGGCCCATCAATCGTAAAAAATTTACAAGATAAAGGCTTTGAAGTTTTTCTTGATTTAAAATTTCACGATATTCCGAACACGACTGCTCAAGCGGTGTGTGCTGCCGCGGATCTTGGTGTGTGGATGGTGAATGTGCATGCATCGGGTGGCCGTAAAATGATGGAAACCTGTGTAGAGCGCCTTAAAGCGGGTAATTATTCAACTCAATTGATCGCAGTCACAGTTTTGACTTCAATGGGCCGTGAAGACTTACGTGATCTAGGTTTGGATATAGAACCTGTCGATCATGTAAAGCGTTTAGCAAAACTTACTCAAGACAGCGGATTAGATGGTGTCGTGTGTTCAGCACAAGAAGCCAAGATCCTTCGTGAACTATTAGGACAAGAGTTTGCATTGGTCACACCGGGGATTCGTCCTGAGGGTTCAAATGCAGATGACCAAAAACGTATCGTAACGCCAAAGCAAGCAATGCAAGACGGATCAACGCATTTAGTCATTGGCCGCCCAATTACCAAGGCTGAGAATCCAACTGAGATGCTGAAATCAATCTTGGCTTCAATCTGATAAAGTACGATTTTAAAACTTCATACTTAGAAATAAGCTAATTAAGAGTGGTGCGAGAAGTGACAGGATCAATCCACTCATCATGGCATGTGGGACATAATGTGTGCCACATGATTGTTTGACCATTGCAAGAGTCACATCCATTGACGTTGCACCGGCACTGGAAATCGCAGAGCGTGGAAAACGCCAGCCAAGACAATACATCAATAAAATGGCAAAAATTTCTCTAAACAAATCTGTTAATAAAGCAATCCCACCCAGTTTGGCTGAGTGTAATTCAGTAAATAAAATCCCTGACATGGAATACCAACCATAACCTTGGGCTAAGGCCATTACTTCGTTCAGGTTGTAATGGTTGGATAAAATAAAGTAATTAAAAATAGCAGCTAAGCAGGAGCCGACAAAAGCCGCGATGGGTACAAGTAGAATTCTCCAACTCAACCAGCTACGATCAAACTGAGTGAAGGCCAGTTCGATCCCGATCAAAAAAATAAAGATCAGTAATAAATACCAACTATTAAAGCTGATCGCTAAACCTGCGCTATTGACCACGACACCGAATAGAATACCAACACCCAAAGCCAAAAATGCTTTGGCGATATTCTTGAGTGCATTGAGAAACAGGTGTAAGGAAATCTTTCCTTGAATACTTTGACGATCAATCAGTTTGTAGGTGATCAAGCAAATAAAAAATGAACCAATCGAGGTGGTAAATGCAATCAGTAATGCTGGTGGTAGAATGGCAGCAGGATTTTGAACGTGATTTAAGGCTTGAGTCAGTTCAAATGCCACACTAATCAGTAAAATATAAGAAAAATAGGGCAGTATTTTAAATACGAATTGTTTAATTGTTTGTGATAAATGTGGCCCAACAAAATAGCCTAAGCTAATGCAAACAAAAATCTGGAAGATTAAAACAAGAGAAGTCATACAATCAAAGCGTTTATAGTGCTGATTTATTATGCAGGGAAATCTGATACTTGAATAGATTTATATATCATTTGATATAGAAAGTTTTGAAGATAAACGGATATCAATAAACTTGGGGGCTGCTGGGTAGATGATTATGTTGTCACTTAAATAGATGGCATATAAATACAATGTCTTATTCAGCTATGAATATCCTATTGGCTGAAATATACTTTTAGCAGTAAAAGAGGTGGATGATTTGTGACAGCAGCTAAGATTCAAAAAGTAGCATTAGAACGTTTTGCAAAACAAGGTTTTGCAGCAACATCGTTAAATGAAATTGCGACTGATGTTGGGATAAAAAAACCTTCAATTTATGCGCATTTTAAGAATAAAGATGAATTGTATCTCAGTCTGATTCCAATCATGATTGATGAAGAATTGGGACATGCGAAGGTTGTGTTGCAAGGCGGAGAAAAAATTCAGCAGCAATTACATGCTTATTTTATGAGTATCGAGCAGCGTTTTGATGCCTCTTATGGGGTTCAGTTCTGGATGAATGCTTTAATCAGTCCGCCTGTACATTTATATGATCAGGTGATTGAGCCAATGCATGTTTTTATGGCTGAATTGGAAAATGTATTTTTACAAGCCATTCAACACTCTATTTTAATAGAAAATAAGCATCAACTGGATAGTGTTGCTCTGGCTCGTGTATGCATGAGCTTTGTCGATGCCTTACAAAGTGAATTGATCTATGGTGGGCGAGAGAAGTTTCACCTCAGATTGGATGCGATCTTAAAAGCATTAAATATTCTGATCAGCGCCTAAGTTTAGACACTGATCAAGTGTAATTTCTTTATTCTGTTTCTACTCTAGCAAATGAGTCGCGCTGTTCTAGCGCAGCATAAAGACATAAGCCCAGAGCGATAGCACCACAAATAAACAAGCTGCTTGGAAGTAGGCCGATATTGATGTCTATTAAGCTCACAACAAAACCGATTAGTGCTGCTAAAGCATATTGTAGTAAGCCCATTAATGAGGATGCAGCCCCCGTTAAATGTTGCGGGCTTTGCTGCATGGTTAAAGCCGTTAAATTGCCAAAAATGAATCCAGTCGACCAGATACTTAATCCTAAAAGTACAATGTATTGCCATAAACTTAAGTCATAAAAATATAGGCTGAGCATCAAAATAAAACTAGAACCGCTGAATAAGCACATACCGATGACGAGCAATTGTTGAGCCGACCAACGTTTGAGTAACAGGATTGAGGTTTGTCCTAGAATAATTAAGCCAATGGCATTCGCTGCAAATAATGTACTAAAACTTTCATTATGAATATGGTAGTGCTGAATAAAAATAAAAGGCGATTGGCTGAGGTAAACAAAGAAAGCACCTAAGATAAACCCACCAGCAAGCGTATAACTGATAAAGCTTTTATTCAGACAAAGTGTTTGATAGCTATTTTTGATCGCAGTGAATTGCAATGCTTGTCGATATTGAGGTTTCAATGTCTCTGGAATGGCTTGATTTCCCCATAACCACAGGATGGAACCAAGCACTGCCAATGTATAGAAAATTAAGTGCCAAGAGCCGATGCGTAAGATCAAGCTACCCAATAAGGGGGCAAGAATCGGTACAATCATCATGACTTGCATCAAAATAGAAAAATTCTTGGCACTGGTTTTAGCATCGCATACATCAGAAATAATTGCTCTTGGAACGACCAGACCTGCTGATGCACCTATTGCTTGTAAGAAACGTGCAGCCAGTAACCACTCAATCGTTGGTGCAACGGCTGCCAGTATTGATCCTAAGATAAAAACAGCAATTCCGATCAGTAATGGATTACGGCGACCAAAGCGATCAAGCAATGGACCATAGATACCTTGACCAATAGCGAGTCCAATCAGAAATACTGAGAGCGTGAGTTGTATATGGCCTGGCGTTGTCGCATAACTTTCTGCAAGCAGTGGAAATGCTGGCAAATAAATATCGATTGCCAATGCATCCAAGGCGGTAAAAAGGGAGAGCAACAGCAACAAAGACCAACTGATCTTTGTGACGGGAGGAGCAGCGTTCATGTTTTGTGTACTCTTTCCAGGGGAACAATATTTATTTTAACTACCTAACGATAGGTAGTTAAAATATTAGCATGATTCTTTAGGTCTTGCATAGAGAAAAACAGGGGGATTTAAATCAGATCCATAAAGCGTTGCAATAAAAAAGCACCTTTAAGTTTTAAAGGTGCTCTTGATATTTGGAAGAATTCCGCTATTACTGCTTAAGCAGCATGGTTTTTTGAATTAATCACTGTGCTGATAAAATTATAATCAGCAACATTCACTTTACGTGTCTCTAGCCAATATCTCCATGTATAGGTTGGCCATAAAGAAAAGTTTTTACCGTCAGCGGCTTGATACCAGCTGCTACAGCCACCTGCTTGCCAAACTGTACCTTTGAGCTGATCTTGAACACGTTGATTGAACTGGTCTTGAACTTCGTGCTTGATCTCAACTGCTTGTGTATCTGTTTTATCAACGGTTTGAATCAATTGTAGAATATAGTTGACCTGAGACTCGATCATGAAAATCACAGAATTATGTCCAAGAATCGTATTTGGTCCAAGTAACTGGAACAAATTTGGGAAGTTCTTGGTGCTCACACCATAATAGCTTTCCGCACCATCTTTCCATGCTTGCTTAAGCTCTATGCCGTTACGGCCAACGCAATTGAAATGCTTTAAGTAAATGCGTGGATCAGTAATAAAGCCAGTACCATAAATCAAGCAATCAATTTGACGTTCTTTACCATCTTTAGTGATGATACCGTTCTCTGTAATTTCCTGGATGGCATCTGTCACTAATTCAACATTTTTACGGTTGAAGGTTGGGAAGTACTTATTTGAAATAAGAATACGTTTACAGCCCATGACAAAATCTGGTGTCAATTTTTTCGCAAGCGCTTTATCTTTCACTTGATAGCGAATAAAGGCTTCAGCAAGTTTTTGACCATATTTCATAATCTGTGGTTGTACGATTGGTACAACACGCGATTCATTGGTCCAATAGAGACGGGTACGGTGAATCTGGCGATAAATATTCGACGCCTTAAATAAGCGCTTACTTAGCTGAGAATATTTACGCTCATCACGTGGAATGACCCAAGCTGCGGTGCGCTGGAACACATAAAGTTGTTTCACTTCAGCTGCAATTTCAGGAATATATTGAATCGCGCTGCCACCAGTACCGATTGAAACGACTGCTTTGCCGCTTAGATCGTAATTGTGATCCCATTGCGAAGAATGGAACACTTTACCTTTAAATTTCTCAATGCCTTTGATATGGGGAATTTGTGGCACGTGTAAGGGACCAGACGCAAAGATGACAAATTGAGCCTCAAGAGTTGTCTGGTCTTTAAAATCTAGCGTCCACACATTGCGGTTTTCGTCAAATTCAGCATTGGTTACCTCGTGATTGAATTTGCAATAATCTCGAAGTCGGTATTGTTCAGTAATATTTTGAATATAATCAAAAATTTCATCTGCCTCAGCATAGCGTTTTGACCAGTCTGTTTTGGGTGCAAATGAAAGGGAATACATATGTGATTGAACGTCACACGCTGCGCCAGGATATTGGTTTTCTCGCCATGTACCGCCAACATCATTGGTTTTTTCTAAAATTACAAAATCATTGATTTGACTTTGTAATAGTCGAATAGCCATCGCTAAGCCACCAAAGCCCGCACCAATAATTGCAACTTTTGTTTTTTGAATCGCATTTTTGGTTACATCACGCATAGTCTACGTCCTACACAGCTAAATTTTGTGCAAGTTTAACGGTTTTGACGAGATTAAATATGATTGTATAGACGTAAAACTTGATCATTTCGGCAATTCATTTGCACAACGTTTTATAGTAAAACATTAAAGTTTTGAGAACTGCATTCGGACTTATGAAGAGATCTATCCTCGGATTGATGTATTTGATTCAGGGCATGCGTCATGTCGGAATTGACGTGGATGCGCGTTTAGCCAATATGGGAATACAGGCCGATGCTTTAGATCCTAGTTCAATTATTCCAGATGAGATTGAATGGGATATTTTGCAGCATATTAGTCAGGATATTTCACCTGAACAAGGTTTATTTATCGGTCAGCATTATGCGTTAGCGGGTTATGGGCCTTTCCTGATGCTATTGGTTACTAGTGATACCTTGCATAAGGCACTATTAAATGGGGTTCAGTATCAGCAACTGACTCATCTTTTTGGTTCATTGCAGTTAAAAATAGAAGATGACTTAATCTATTTACTGTATCGACCGATTGATTTAAGTATGCATTTAGGTCAATTGAGAGCGCAATGTGAAATCTCGGGCACTTATAAGTTTTTACAAGATATCTTTAAGATGATGGGACTTGAAGTCCCTCAAATTCAAATTGAACTGCCATTTCATCGACCTAAAGATTTAACACTGCTTGCAGCATATCAAGATTACTATGGGCAAGATGTCAAATTTGGATGTGCGCAAGCTGCTTTTATTTTAGAAAATACACAAATTTTAAACACAAAAATTCCGTCTGCCGATATTTTGACGTATCGCATTTATGAAGAAAAATGCCTACAGGATATTCAACATTTAGAAAAAACTGCCAGTCTCAAATTGACGGTGGTTGAGTATGTTGAGGATTATCTAGAAATGCAAAATGGGGTGATTCCAAGTATGGCGGAAACGGCGTGTGCATTGGATATTCCTGAGCGTACTTTGCGGCATCAATTGCAGCAAATGCAGACCAGCTATAAAGAAATTCGTGAAAGATTAATCAAACAGAAGGCAATAAAGTTTATTGAAAATAGTTCATATTCAATCGAACAGGTGGCCGAAATGTTGGGTTATTCTGAGCCTGCAGCATTTAATCATGCCTTTAAAAGATGGTTTGGACTGAGCCCTCGTCAATATAATCGAAATCATTAAATGATTAAAAATGGTACATTATGATGTTTAAACTCTATGATAATTAAGCCTAAAATCTAATGTCATTGAACGGAATGTTCGATATAATTTTCACCAATTAAAATTGCAATAACACCTTATGTCAAATTCTAAACCAGACTCACATAGCACTGCATTTATCCCAACATCACCTGCCGAGCGTTATGCTCAAGCAATTGAGTCAGGACAATTCATGCCAGATGAAGCACAAGCTCAGGCTGTGCAAGAGTTAGATCGAGTATGGAAAGAGTTACACACTCGCTATAAGGCTTCAAAGAAAGCATTTCGACGTTTCCGTCGTCAGACTTATCCTAAAGGCGTTTATATGTGGGGTGGTGTAGGTCGTGGAAAAACGTGGCTAATGGATCAGTTCTATGAATCTGTACCATTTCGCCGTAAAACACGTATGCATTTCCATCATTTTATGCAACATGTACATAAAGAGTTGAATAAACTTTCTGGCCAACGTAACCCTTTAGATTTGGTTGCTGATCAAATTTATAAGAATGCCGTTGTCATTTGTTTTGACGAATTTTTCGTATCGAATGTAACCGATGCCATGATCTTAAGTGATCTGTTCCAAAAGCTGTTTGAGCGTGGAATAACATTGGTTGCAACGTCAAACATTGCACCAGATGGTCTATACAAAAATGGAATTCATCGTGATCGTTTTATTCCGACGATTGAGTTGGTGAAGAAGAACTGTAGTGTTCTGAATGTTGACGCTGGGGTGGATTATCGTTTGCGCGTATTAAAGCAGGCGCAATTGTTCAAATATCCATTAACCGATGATGCTCAAGCGTGGTTATCTGGTCGTTTTAAAGCTTTGACCCAGACACAGGCGCAATCTAATTCTCCAATCATGATCAATAATCGTGTGGTAGAAACTTTAGGCCATACTGAAGATGTATTGTGGTGTGAATTTTCAGAGTTATGCTTTAAACCACGTAGCCCAGCCGACTTTATTGAAATCGCGAATATCTACAATACGGTTTTGGTCAGCAATGTTCCACATTTGACCGATTTCCTGTCAGAAGGAACACGCCGCTTTATTTACTTGGTCGATGAGTTCTATGACCGTGGTGTAAAACTGATTCTTACCTCAGAAGATTCAATTATCGATCTTTATGAAGGCGAGAAATTGGCCTTTGAGATTGAACGTACGCGTTCACGCTTATTAGAAATGCAATCGGATGATTATCTACATTCGGAGCATCGACAAATTCAGGTCGCACAGACTTCATAAATGAAAAGGCATTCTTCGGAATGCCTTTTTTTATAAACTTACATGGATAAGGCTTTATTCTTGGTCAAATTTTGCTATAACTAGATGAGTTTGAAAAAGGGAGTGTGTCACATAAGGATAGTAAAAACTCATTATTTGATATTTTGATAAGTATAAAAAGTTGTGTTTGTCAATACTTCTAATGGGGAAAATGCTTACTATTTAGGAATGTGATATTACTATTCAGGCTAGTATAAATCAGTATACTAGAATTCTTGTTATAAAAAGTTAGCACCATCAGGAAAGACAATGACTGCACGTATTCAAAAAGGCAAGCTAGCGATTGCTAAAGAACTTTACGATTTCATCGAAAATGAAGCTTTACCAGGCACTGGTTTAGATAGTGAAACTTACTGGAAAAACTTCGAGCAAGTCGTTGTAGACCTTAGCCCAAAGAACAAAGCATTATTGGCTAAGCGTGATGATCTTCAAGCAAAGATTGATGAATGGCACCGCAATAATAAATTTGAATTAAATGCTTATAAAGCATTCTTAACTGAAATTGGCTACTTGGTTCCAGAAGTTGCTGACTTCCAAGTAACAACTGAAAATGTGGATGAAGAAATTGCTTTATTGGCAGGTCCACAATTGGTTGTACCTGTACGTAATGCACGTTATAGCTTGAATGCTGCGAATGCACGTTGGGGTTCTTTATATGACGCGCTGTATGGCACGGACGTAATTTCTGAAGAAGGCGGTGCAGAGAAAGGCAAAGGCTATAACCCAGTTCGTGGCGATAAAGTTATTGCTTTCGCAAAAGATTTCTTAAACCAAACTTTCCCCTTGGCTCAAGGTTCGCATGCAGATGCAACTCAATATGCAGTGGTGAATAATGGTTTAGCTGTAACCTTAAAAGATGGTTCAACCACTTCTTTGGCACATGAATCACAATTTGTTGGTTTTAATGGCGAAGCTGCAAGCCCAACTGAGATTGTTTTATTAAATAATGGTTTGCATGTGATTATCGAAATCGATGCCAACAGCCCAGTAGGTAAGACAGACGCTGCTGGTGTGAAAGATTTAACACTCGAAGCTGCGGTTACAACCATTCAGGATTTGGAAGATTCTGTTGCTGCGGTTGATGCTGAAGAGAAGGTTGAAGGCTATCGTAACTGGTTAGGCTTAATGAAAGGTGACTTACAAGAGTCAATCGAGAAAAATGGTAAGACCATTACTCGTACCTTAAACAAAGACCGTACTGTTCAGAACCTGATTGGTGGCACGACTAAATTACATGGTCGTTCATTGATGTTGCTTCGTAATGTGGGTCACCTTATGACAAACCCAGCCATCCTTGTTGATGGTCAAGAAGTGTTTGAAGGCATCATGGATGCTCTAGTGACTCCATTACTGACAGTTGCGGATATTCGTGGTCAAAACGAAAACCAAAACTCTCGTAAAGGTTCAATGTATATCGTTAAGCCAAAAATGCATGGTCCAGAAGAAGTTGCATTTGCGGTTGAATTATTTGAGCGTGCTGAACAAGCAATTGGTTTGCCTGCAAAATCACTCAAAATCGGTATCATGGATGAAGAGCGTCGTACCTCTGTAAACTTGAAGAACTGTATTGCTGCTGCGAAAGATCGCACCATCTTCATCAATACAGGCTTTATGGATCGTACAGGTGATGAAATCCATACCTCTATGGAAGCTGCACCAGTTGTACGTAAAGAAGCAGTTAAAACACAAAAATGGATTGCTGCTTACGAAAACCGTAACGTGGCAATTGGTTTAGCATGTGGTTTACAAGGTAAAGCGCAAATTGGTAAAGGCATGTGGCCAAAACCAGACAGCATGAAAGACATGTTGGCAACGAAGACTGCACATCCAAATGCAGGTGCATCTTGTGCATGGGTTCCATCTCCAACAGGTGCTGTACTTCATGCATTGCATTATCACCAGATCAATGTAAAAGCACGCCAAGATGAGTTGGCTGCTGAAAACATGTTGTCATTAGATGACTTGTTAACACCACCATTTGCGCCAGAAACAAACTGGACTGCGGAAGAGTTAAACAACGAACTTGAAAATAACTGTCAAGGTATCTTGGGTTATGTGGTTCGTTGGGTAGACCTTGGTGTTGGCTGTTCTAAAGTACCAGACATTAATAACGTTGGTTTGATGGAAGACCGTGCTACTTTACGTATTTCATCTCAACACGTTGCAAACTGGTTACGTCACGGTATCGTAACGCGTGCGCAAGTTGAAGAAGTGCTTAAACGTATGGCAGTGATTGTTGATCAGCAAAATGCCAATGATCCATTGTATACACCAATGGCACCAAACTTTGATGGGATTGCATTCCAAGCTGCTTCTGACTTGATCTTCAAAGGTGCAGAGCAACCATCAGGTTATACAGAGCCATTATTACATGCTGCACGTTTAAAATTAAAAGGTTATACAGGTGATTAAGTTCATCTAAAATAAAAAAGCCTCTTCGGAGGCTTTTTTATTGTATATGTAGCGTATGGACTTTAACTGTAAAAATATAGGCTCAATTTAAGTGGGTCAATTCAGCTAGAACAGGATAAAACATCATCTTGATGAAATTTTTGTTATAATTCTCGCAGTTTGATCATTTAGCCGAATCATAACGATGTCACAAATTTTAAAATTAGATGCTTTAAAACAAGCGCAAGTTTCTACTTCGCCGTATCCTTACTTTGTCGTAGAAAACTCGATCATAGACAGCGAAGTGAAAGCTGTTATTCAGGATTTCCCAAAGATTGAACAGGGTGGTAGCTACAACATTGAAGATGTTGAAATTAAGCCTAATTTTGATCGCTTTTTAAAGTCTTTAGATACCAAAGAATTCCGTCAGATTTTAACTGAAAAATTTGATGTGGATGTGATGGAACATCCGATGATGATCACCTTACGTGGTTATTCACGCCAAAAAGATGGTCGTATTCATTCTGATTCGAAAACCAAACTGCTGACTATTCTGATTTATCTAAATGAGTCTTGGGATGCGCCTACAGGTCGTCTACGTATCTTGAATGATGAAAAGAATATGGATGACTACGTCGAAGAAATTGATGCGGGTCCCGGTACATTGGTTGCATTTAAAGTGACTGATAATGGTTGGCATGGTTATGTACCTTTTGAAGGACAGCGTCAGTCAATTCAAATTAATTTTTTAACCAGCGATAAAGCCAATGCCAAGCACCGCTTTATCCACGGTTTAAGTGCAAAAATGAAAAAGTTATTTGGCTAATTTATGCAATTAGAAAGAGGAGGCTTGATACCTCCTTTTTTTAACTTTGTTTTTAAGGATAAATACTCAACAAACTATGTGTGCCAACTATAAACCATTAACAGTCGAGCAAGCTCAACAGCTTGGTTTACCTTTGATTCCATTTGAATATGGGGAAGAAGTTTACCCAAGTTATACAACCCCTTTACTATTTAAATCAGAGCAAGGGCTGGAGTGGCGGGAAGTATTGTTTGGTTTGGTACCAAAATGGTCGGAAGATACCAATATTTCCAAGCATACTTATAATGCTCGACACGAAACCATTTTTCAGAAACCTAGTTTCTTGGAGGCGGCTTCCAAGTGCAAATTTGGTGTTATTCCTGTTTCCGAGTTCTATGAAAGTAAATACATCGATAATAAGCCTCAAAGATGGGGTGTACGTCGTAAAGATGGAAAGGCTTTCTTTATCGCGGCTTTATATGAGATCAGAAAGTTGGGCGATCAGGTGATCCGTTCGGCAACCATGCTTACGATGGATGCCATAGACCATCCGATGATGAAAGATTTCCATGAGCCGGGAGACGTAAAGCGGTCAGTGGTGGTTATTCCACATGAGCGCTTAGATGAATGGTTAAGCTTAAAACAACCACATCAACTCTATGAATTTATGCAGGGTTTTCCTGTAGAAGAATTTGAGTGTTCCCATGTTCCTAAAGCAAAGATTGTAAAAATAACACCGCAACTGAATATGTTTGATTGAGCTTAATATTTGAGTTGATGAGATAAAAAAAGGCTTCCTATTGGAAGCCTTTTTTGGATCAGTTGCTTAGCGCGCAAGATTTTTAAACATATGGCGCAGAATTTCCATTGTCTTTTCAATTTGCAATGGCGTTAACCCATCAAATGATTGTTCGAGGATAACTGAGGTAAGATCATTAATTTTAGTAATCATTTCCTGACCTTTGTCTGTTAGATAGACGCGAGTGATACGACCATCTTCCTTGCATGAATACGTATCGATATAGCCTTCATCTTTGAGGCGATAAACAATTTTGGTTGTGGTCGACATTTTGGAAATGACCATGTCGGAAAGCTCTGACACACTGGCATGGGGTTTGACATGCAAGGCAATGAGAATACGGCGACGAGAATTGTCTAAGCCATATTTTTTGAGCACGTTATCGATATTTTGAACGTACTGAGCATTTACTTGAGAAATCCAGTAAAAAGGAAAGTCTTCCAGGTTAAATGAATCGGCTGTAGGTAAAAAACGCGCATATTTTTTTGGCATCACTTATTTCCTATACTTGCACAAGGAGCCACTCCTAGTCGCTCCTAGATTCCATGAAATGTCTATAACTTGCCTGTTAAAAAAATCGATCCTCTGATTTTTTTAGCATTCCATTTTTTAACAAATCTGTTCAAAGATAACGGTGAAATTATCTTTATTCTCAACGAATAAGTCATCATAAAATTCACATAAATCAGCTATTAATGATGTACTATCCAGTCGTCTTTCCTTCAAGGTTGTCCTACAGCCTAGCATTACTGCTTATTTGTAGAATAATCATATTGTAGAAAAAAAATACGATTTTTGACGTGACATTTTTATAATATTTTCTGTCTAAAATGTCATAAATATACGAAATCAATATATTTACAAAATAAATAACGCTTAAAAAAATAGCTAATACAACTATTTGAATTAATCAATTGGTTAAAATATAGCACATAAAATTTTTTTAAAAAGTTGAATAAATACATTCTTTATCACATTTTTTCGATGAAATTTTAAAATTTGCAGCTTTGAATAGATTTTGATGGGGCAATTTAGATATAAATTTGGTGTGTAGAACGAATAGTGAGAAATCAAAAAAGATATGAAAGGGATAACAATTGAACTTCGGAGATTAAATAGATAAAAAGACGCATCTAAACAGGATTACAGGTTTAGATGCGTAAAGTGCAAAATTGTGATGACTCATGTTTTTCTTAAAGCTTAAGTTCATTTTCCATCAGGGGCCATAGCTTTTGATGTGACTTTTTAAACATCGACATATGTCCAATTTGTTTGTAGCCATGTTGTTGTGGATTTAATTCAATCAATTTGGTTGGTGCATTGGGGTATAAGCGAAGTAAGTCTTTGACATTGGCTTGAGTGGCAATTTCATCATCAGTTGCCCAAAAAGAAGTAATCGGGCATTGAATTTCTTGATGATAATCTTCGAAGATACTTTTACCAATTGCATTCATGACATAACCAGGTTTACTGCAAAACTCAGCCCATTGTTTTGCAACATTTTTAGGGAGGTTTTCTCCCATCCCAATAAATTGAGTTGCGCCATAACCTTTCAAGAAGCTGGAAACTGGGAAAATAACGTTAAACATAACGGGCGCAAGGATTTTAGTTTTACCTTTCAAGCCTTTGACATGACCTGTAGAGCCAGCGATCGCCAAAACCTTAGCAACCTTGTTATAGTTTGAAGTAATCCCAAGTAATTGCCCGCCAGCACTATGCCCAACAATAATCACTTTTTCAGCTTGAGTTCGCTCTAATAAGGTCTCAATTGCGGCTGGAATATCATAAATTCCCCAGTCATTTATACTGGCCGTAGAATTCTTGAGCGGGCCATGAAGCGATTCACCTATACCGCGAAAATCAAAACTTAAAACGCTATAACCTTGTTGGTTAAGCCATTGTGCGAAAGCATGATAGAAATTTTTGGTAATGCCTGTCGCTGGACAAATCAAGATCGGGTAGGGTTTGGTATGATCTTGTGCAGGATAAAATTGGGCTGCAAGTTGATAGTCATCTTTGCAGCTCATCCAAAAAGATTCATAACTCTTCATTAGAAAGATACTCTTATATGTGCATAGTATTACTTTACACAAGTTCCAAAAAGAAACTCGTTTAAAAAATGACTTAAAAGTCAAATTTTATGTAATATACGCACACAAAAGGAATATTTTAATTTCGGGGATGTTATGTATGTTTTAAATACGGCAACACAGCTTGCTATTGTATTTAGTGGGATTTTTCTATGGGTGGGGATGCTGACTGGAGTTTGGAAATATTATCAAATTAGACAAACAGCGCAGGCAAGAGCACATTATTATGTGGATATTGCACATCGGAGTAGTCTGCTTTACGCGGCAGCCAGTTTGATTTTAGCAGCATTAAGTTTTTTTACAGTTCTATCTGATTCAATCGCATTATTTTGTGTTGTTGCAAATCTATTCTTCTTTGCGATGTCGATTTTAATCTATATTTTGCATGGATTATTAAGAGATACAACCAATCAATTCAAACAGCCGCATCAAGTGGGGAAATGGACTTTACCAGCATGGTGTATGACGTTGATGATGTTGAGTTTAATTCTTGTAGAGTTGGGTGCAACTGGGATTTTAGTATTGGGAACTATTGCTCAATTTTTACATTAAAAAATGGATGATCACTCATCCATTTTTCCTAAAGAATTTTTTTGGCGCACTGCGCTTAACTGTCGAAACTTTCGATCAACGATCGCCCACATACAAAAGGCCAGAGATACAATCAATGCATATGCAAAATATTCGGGTTTTAAATTACCTTTAATTGTGCCTTGAAATAACAACGTGACCATTAAGGCAAGCGTTGTAGTTGCATATACGATTGAATCATTTGCCTTCAGAGCGTTAATGAAGACTTGCTTGTTGAAATGTATTGATAACATCTCCATCCCTCCTTGTTGTGACGACAAAACAATGTGTTTTTGTCTGAATTGTTTTTTAAGTTGTACTGCTATTTTCTGAGCATTTCAATAGGGATAGTGACTATTTTGAAAATAAATTTCTAAATGTATTGATTTATATAACTTTTAAGTATTTTTTATATTGATTTATACTATTTTTTAGTAAAATATTAGCCATTATTTTTACATTTTGAAAAGTTTGCCAATCAACTAATTCAATTGAAATAGTTGTTTTTAGATCACAAATAAAGACATTGAGGCATATTTGACAGCGTCAGCTTTAAGTTAAGAAAAGAAAGATTTGTCGTAAACAAAAAATGAGCGTTGGATAAAAGAACATTTCTTGTATAGCTAAAATCATGTTTGGGTAAAACATCATTTTAACGACAAATCATTTTAATCTTTAGATGCCGATACGCGATCGACCACAATTGCAAAAACAAGAACGATCAGCGATGGGAGTAACCATGCGAGATTTTGTTCGTTCAATGGTAAGTGCTGAATAAAAGTCGGTAATTGTGCAGTAAAACCAGCCGCTTTAATTGCTTCAAAAATACCAAAAAGGAAAGCAACAGCAGTCACAGATCCAACCACGATGGACGGATTGTTCCAACGTTTCCAGAAGAAGCTGAGCATGATCACGACAATCGCTGGCGGGTAAATTGCACTGAGTACAGGAACTGAGATTGCAATCAGCTTTGTTAGACCTAGATTAGAAATCAACAAAGAAAAGCCAGTCAGGATAAAAACAAGTAACTTATAAGATAAACCTGTCAATTCTGTAAAATATTCAGCGCAAGCACAGGTAAGACCAATTGCGGTTACCATACATGCAAGGAAAATTAAGATGGTTAAGAAATACGATCCGTAATCACCAAACGCGTGTTGTACATAAGCATGCAGAATGATTGCACCATTGGCTGCATTAGGCGCGACTTCATGACTGCCCAAGCCAAGTTTAAACAAGCTGACATACACAAGCGTGAGTCCAACACCCGCAATCAAACTTGCGATAATGGCATATTTGGTAATCAGTTTTGTATCTGTCACACCACGTGATTGGATCGCTTGAATGATTACGATACCAAATACCAGTGCGCCTAAGGTATCCATGGTCAAATAACCACTAACGAAACCTTCAGAAACAGGACTTGCGATATAGTTGTTGACTGGTGCTGAAATCATACCTGTAGGGATCGCAAATGCGGCGATACCTAAGATTGCCAAGGCAATGATTTTTAAAGGAGCCAGTACATGACCAACCGTATCGAGTAGTTTATTTGGATACAGTGAAACTGCAGTCACAAATGCAAAATACACAATACTATAAATAAGAAGGCTGCTACCTGATGTACCAAAATACGGAGCGAAGCCAATTTCGTAAGAAACTGTTGCAGTACGTGGTGTTGCAAAGAGTGGACCTACAGACAAATAGCAAACAATGGTGAGCAGTAAGCTAAAGAAGCGTCCAAGTGGAGAGCTGATGATTTCGATTGAACCTTTCATGCGAGATAAGGCCATAATCGTAATGACAGGCAAACCAACTGCGGTAATTAAGAAACCGAAGGCCGCAAGCCAGACATGTTCACCAGCCTGCTGAGCAACGATTGGAGGAAAGATAATATTGCCTGCGCCAATAAATAACGCGAAGGTCATAAAACCTAAAGCAATGATATCTCCTGTACGAAGTTGATTCATAAAGAGGGAGGCATAAAATAAAAGTGCGAAGTTTAGAACAAAAATGCGTTCTTTTGAAACTAATTTATGTGAAATTTGGTTGATTTTTGACTAAAAAGAAATGATGAAAATCATATAATTAGTAATGGTAAAGCTAATGTGTTGAAAAGCTTTCCAAAACTCGAAAATGCAGAAGGGTATAGATTCTTTCGTATTGGCCTAACTGAATTTAAATATCAAAAATAAAATGCTCTTTTAGTCTTAAATAGATTGAAGATTTCAATGGGAAGGCGTACAAATATTGAAATACTTTATGCAGTCCCCATATTAATTTTTCTGCATGTGATTTTAATCTGATTGATGAATAAGGAAAATCTCGAATGAGAGCTTCTACTGTGACCATTAAAACTGAACAAGATCTGGAGAAATTACGTATCTCTGGGCGTTTAGCGGCACAAGTGTTAGAAATGATCGGGCCTTATATCAAGCCTGGCGTTTCAACTGAATATTTAGATGATATCTGCAATGATTATATTGTGAATACATTGCAGGTGATTCCAGCCAATGTGGGCTATCACGGTTTTACCAAAACGACTTGTATTTCTGTCAATGAAGAAGTATGTCACGCCATTCCTTCCGCGAAAAAGATTTTGCAAGAGGGTGATATTTTAAATATCGATGTTGCTGTGATCAAAGATGGTTATTTTGGTGATACTAGCCGAATGTATTTTGTTGGTGAGCCAAAGCCTGAAGCGAAAAAACTGGTTGAAACCACTTATGAAGCGATGTTAGCAGGTATTCATACAGTGAAACCTGGGGCAACATTAGGTGATATTGGCTATGCTATCCAATCTGTTGCGCAGCGTGAAGGTTATAGCATTGTGCGTGAATACTGTGGGCATGGTATTGGCCGTATTTATCATGAGCAGCCGAACATCTTGCACTACGGTCAGAAAGGACAAGGTTTGGTTCTGAAAAAAGGCATGGTATTTACCATTGAGCCGATGGTCAATGCTGGAAAACGCCATGTCCGAGAGCTGAATGATGGTTGGACTGTGGTGACACAAGATAAATCATTGTCTGCTCAGTGGGAGCACATGGTTGCTGTAACTGATGATGGCTTTGAGCTATTAACGCCATGGCCGAATGGCACAGGACATTATCCAGCCGTTTAAGTTATCCGATAAAAAAAGCGCGATTTCTAATCGCGCTTTTTTTTAGTTGAGCATTGGGTAAGTTGTTCAACCAAATAATCAATAAAAACACGAACAGCGGGCAATAGACCGCGTCTCGATGGATAAACGGCGTGGAAAATACCGTGTGGTGCCGTCCATTCGGGTAAGACAGTCACAAGTTGCCCTGTTTTTACAAAGTCTTGGGCAATACTGTCGGGAAGCAGGGCGATCCCACAGTTTTGAGTGGCTAATTCCGCCAGCATCAGTAAATTTGAACCCATAATCACTGGGTTTACTTTGATCTTTTTCTGTTGATGGTCTGGACCTGTGAGCAAGAACTGTTGATCGAGATGATCTTCAGCCATGCTGATAATACGATGTTCTGCCAGCTGTTCAGGCGTAGTAAGATTACCAAACTCATTTAAATAGGCTTGGCTGGCAAAAAGACGTTGTTCAATTGCTTCAAATTGACGTAATACTAGGTTCGGATCGTCATCTAATTTAGAACGAACACGCAGCGCTAGATCGACACCTTCATTGATGACATCAATACGGCGGTTGCTGATCATCATCTGTACCCGAACTTCAGGATATTTCTTCAAAAATGCCGGTAGGATTTTCGCCATCTGGTTTTGAGCAATATCGACTGGCACACTGACTTTAATGACACCACGTGGCTGACTGCTCAAATGATTGACCACATCATGCGCTGCTTGGGCTGCATTCATCATCACTTGTGCATGTCGGTAAACATCCATCCCAATATCAGTCACGGCAAAATGGCGCGAACTGCGTTGAATTAGACGTACACCCAATTGTTCTTCAAGATTGTAAACCCTACGGCTGAGTTTAGATTTAGGAATGTCAGTTGCACGTTCAGCAGCACTAAAGCCACCATGTTCTACAACCAGCGCGAAGCAATAAAAATCATCTAAATCCGTTAGCATTACGCTATAAACTCCAGCTTATTGTGATCAAGTTAAATGAATATAAAAGTGATTATTAAACATTGTGGGCTAATAATATAGCCCGTACCTGCTGATATTGTTCCATTCGCTCAAAATCTTTTGCGGTTGGCGATGGAATTCGAGATAAGTCCATATTGTCAGTGATATCAGCCAATTTCACAACACGTGCCAAAGGGTTTTGTACAGTGCGCTGAGCGGCTTCGATTCGAGACTCACCATCCTGTTTTGTGAGTGCAACGATTGCATCGATAATGTGTGCTTGGAATCCTAAAGCTTGTAAATCTGCAATGCTTGTTTCTGTATCTTCTAAGACATCGTGCAGAACAGCAATGATCTTATGATCCATACTGGGTACATTCAGCATCACTCTGAGTGGATGTAAAATATAAGGGGCATTGGCTTTGTCGACTTGGCCCTCATGTTGTTTTGCGGCAAATGCAATCGCTTGTTCTAATGTCGCCATCAGCTAAATCCTCCGCTTCAAGATAGATTAGCGCGTCATATTCTTTTAAACTGGCTGAAATTTTTTGCGCTTAAGTATTATGTCATATCAACTTATCAATATTGTCGATGCGACCCAAAACATTGTATGTCCTTTTTGTCAGCATGCGGTTCTAGACTGGGATCAAGAGCAGTATATTCAACCTTGTGAACATACGCTATTTATGGCAATGGATTTAGGTTTTGAATTTATTGCTGATCGTTTTGAAGAAGTTTTACCCCAGTCAGTAGATGAAATTCATGAAGATCCAAATATGAATATTTTTGCTAGTGTTACTCAAGCTCACTATGCCGACATGCACATTTATAAAGCAGATTTAGGTGTAGAAGGGTTATTCCGCTATGTTGGATTTAGTCAACATTAAAATCCTGCCAATAAAAAAGCCAATCATTTGATTGGCTTTTTGCTTAACAGCTTATGCTTCAGGTGCTGGGCTGTACTGTTCAACTAATGGTTTTAACTCACCATTTTGGAACATTTCAAGCATGATATCGCTACCACCAATAAGCTCGCCATTGATCCATAATTGTGGAAAAGTAGGCCAGTTCGCAATTTGAGGTAAAGTTGCACGAATATCTTGATTTTCCAAGATATTTACATAGGCAAATGGACGACCAATTTGGCTAAGTGCTTCTACTGCACGAGCAGAAAAACCACATTGCGGGAATTGTGGAGTGCCTTTCATGTAAAGTAAAACAGGGTGTTTCGCAATTTGATCACGAATTAACGCTACTGTATCACGCGCTTGTTCCGTCATAGATAGATCCTCAACTAATCTCCTTGCATTATACCTAAAAAAAAGCGCGGCGGAGGATTGCGAAAGATTTTTCTTATATAAATGTGACTTTAGGCTTTCAATCTACGCAAGTTTTTGCTTATATAACTTTTTTCACCACAACTACTGATAGATTGAGTTTGTTATGACTAATATCACTCTTGCTCCTGTGCAACCTGATCAACCATCACATCTTATGGCAACCTATGGTCGCCAAGCGATCAGCTTTGTACGAGGACGAGGGGCGTATCTATATACGGCAGAGGGTACAGAATATTTAGATGCGTTAACGGGGATTGCTGTGTGCGGGTTAGGACATGCACACCCTGTTATTGCTGAAGCGATTGCTGAACAAGCTGCGACTTTGGTGCATACCAGCAACCTATATGAAATTCCTTGGCAAACAGCTGCAGCACAAAAACTGGCTGCAGTTTCAGGGATGGAAGAGATCTTCTTTTCAAATAGTGGTGCTGAATCAAACGAAGGTGCGATCAAAATTGCACGTAAATTTGGTGCCCAACAAGGCATTGCATACCCTAAAATTTTAGTCGCGGAACAATCTTTCCACGGTCGTACACTTGCAACCTTATCCGCAACAGGCAATAAGAAAGTACAGGAAGGCTTTGCGCCCTTGGTTGAAGGTTTTATTCGTGTGCCGTTTGGAGATGTCGAAGCAATTCAAGAAGCAGCCATCAACCATCCAGATATTATTGCTATCCTGATTGAGCCTATCCAAGGTGAAGGTGGCGTGAATACAGCACCACAAGGGTTTAGTTACTTGGAGGATGTACGTGCGCTATGTAATCAGCACAATTGGTTGATGATGCTAGATGAGATTCAAACAGGGAATGGCCGTACAGGTAAATACTTTGCTTATCAACACACCAGCATTATTCCTGATGTCATGACTACAGCCAAAGGCTTAGGAAATGGCTTTCCAATTGGTGCGGTGATGACACAAGGTAAAGCTGTGGGTTTACTGGGTGCAGGCAGCCATGGTTCAACTTATGGTGGAACAGTGCTAGGTTCACGTGTGGTATATACCGTACTTGATACTCTGGAAAAGGAAAATGCAGTTGAGAATGCTGCTACAGTAGGTGCCTATATTGTTGATCAACTCAGAGCGCAATTGGCAGATTACAATGTTCAAGTGCGTGGCTTTGGCATGATGATTGGGATTCAGCTACCAAAAGACTGTGCTGAACTGGTTGCGATTGCACGTGATGAATATAAGCTGATTATCAATGTAACGGCTGGTTCAGTGGTACGTTTATTACCACCATTAAACATGACACAAGCACAAGCAGATGAATTGTTAAAACGTCTTGTGCCTGCTATTCAAAATTTCCTTAAAGCTTAACGAAACAATATCTATTAAAAAAGGGCAATCAACTTGCCCTTTTTTATGTCTGATTAAATCTTTAACCAGAGATATATTGTTGCAGCTGTTCAATCAGAATCCGTTGATCGTCCATTGCGGCTTTAACCAAATCGCCAATGGAGATAAAGCCGACAAGCTTCTCTTGATCGAGTACAGGTAAATGACGTAAGTGACGATCAGTCATCAGGTTCAGGCATTCCTCTACCGTATGGTTTAAACCTACAGAAATGACCTTGGCCGTCATAATGTCAGCAACAGGGGTGTTGTTTGAAGAACGTTCCATTAAAGCAATCTTACGGGTGTAGTCACGTTCAGAGAAAATTCCAACGACTTTCTCATCTTCGGCAACGACTAAAGCACCAACACCTTTTTCTGCCATAATTTTAATTGCTTCAAGTACAGTCGCATTGGGTGAAATGGTGAAAATTGATTGTACTGCTTTATTCTTGATGACTTGAGCAACGATTGTCATTGTTTATCCACCTGTGTTGTATTGTCATTTTCATTTAACTTAACGGTATTTTTTTTAAATGCAAAGCCCTAATTTCATTCCAATGATAACTTTTCTTCATGAGTGTCTAAAAAGTCATCATTGGAATAGAGAGAATAATTAAACCGTCACTGCTGATTGATGTGGCATAAAGAAGAAATGCTGCATTTGCTGAGTTGAAAGTTTAAATTTACGATGTGAAGAGTTAAATAAAGCAGGTTCAACTTGTAAACGGGTTAAAGTTGGAAGCAAGGACTCATGGAAATCTTTCGGCGTAATCTTACGTGGTGTGTAGTTTTTCCAGTGTGCTTTAGCATAGCGATGAGCTTGTACGCCGTTTAGCCAAAAGGGGAATACGTGACCATCTTGATCCGATTTGATTGCCCAACCCTGATGGTATAAACCCCAAAGAACGCCACAATACATCATTGTTTTTAGAATTGAAATTTTAAACATCAACTCACGTGAGACTGGTTGGAAATGGCTAAAACGATACATGTTATTAAACTAATATTCTTAAACTTATGTTTTATTATAAGAAAGATAGATGGCAGTTATGTTTAAACAATTGATCTAAATCGTAAGCAAATATTGTAGGTATCTCATCCAAGCGGTTAAAGCTTTACTGCAGCGTAAGTCAAAATATGAAGAACCATGTTGATTCGTTTTAAGTAGGTATTAAAAAACGCCACCTAAGTGACGTTTCATTATGCTTGTAAGGTTGCCATCTTCTGCCAATACTGTGCTTTCAAGGAATCACGTTCTACTCGGAAGCCTTGATAATACAACTCTGCTAAAAATAATGCCGCTTTACCGTGACCTGCTTTAGCTACTTCTTCAAGCTCTTTCACTGCATCTTGGAAGTTTTTTTGCGATTGAATTGTATTTACCGCATTTGCATATACATGCTCTAGTTCATGGTGTGTAAATTGTTGAATCATATATAACTCCTTATTTTAATTATGATTACCGCAAATTCTATTCAAAGTTACTCTACTTTGAATTTAAGCTACTTTAACTTAGATTTGTTAAATTATTATGACAAAATTGATTGAATTGTCAAATATATTCGGTGTTATTACGTAAATAAAATCTTACACGATTAAACATTTGTCGCAAATAATTTTAAGTAAAATCAAAGTGAGAATAATAGAAAAGGAGAATAACATGTCCAATGTCATTGATGGCGTAACTGTGGATGTTCCACCATTAGAAAGTCAAATTATTGCGTTAGCTCATCATCATCGTCAATTACTTGATGAAGCCATTTTCCATCAAGAAATTCACTTGGGTGATTACTGCTTAGCACAACGTAAACGCGTGTATGACTTTGCGAGTCATTTAAGTCCTGAACAAAAAGATCAGTTTTATAGGATCTACGATGGAGAGTTGAAAAATATTGCTGATGATGATGACTTGCATCCTGCGGATGCTGAAAGTGGTGTTGGAATGTTTGCCATTTTTATTACCTTGGTCATCATTGCATTTATTTTGTACTTTTCCTTCGTTCGTACATTAGTCAGTTAATCATTGCTAAAGTAGTGTGCGTTCAATAAGTTGTGGAATTGTGACTTATTGAACGTTGTGCTTGTCCTTAGCGAATCAGAGACTTACACTACCTCTAATTCGAGGTAGATTATGTTGTCTATAATTTTTAAACATAAGGTTATGCAATCCAAATTAGGATTTAAGTTGGACCAATTTTACAATGTTTTGGTCGGTATTATTATTTTGTCTATTTTTATACTTGCGTATAACGCATTACAACGTCCAATTAACACAGCGCAGTACCAAAAAGTTGTTCAGTATGCACAACAGGCCAGCCATCCAAGAACACAGCATTTGGCCGAAGATACTTTGGAGCAGGCTAAAATTCGACGTGTAGATTATCTAAAGCTTTTAAATGCTTACCAATTTGAATCGAATCGTATTAAACAATATCCCGCAATGGCAAAAGAAGATGAGTGAGTTTTAAACGACTCATTTCTATTGATAAATGAATGGCTTGTCACGGTCGGGAAAACGAAATCAATTTATGCTAGACTGACCGTCTTTTTTAAAGCTGCTTTATTCTCAAGGAATCGACATGCAACAGCAATCGAATATGCAAAATAAATTCTTGATAGATGCTGACATTGGTGATGATGATGTCACATTACCGAATTTACCTGCTGTCGATGTTCCCATTATTGATGAGCCAGTTGTAAAAACTACAGTTGAGACGCCAGCACCTGTAACAATTGCAGCAACAGCACCTGTTGTCGAAGAAGAAGCCCAAGCTACGGGATTCTTTGGCCGCATGAAAGATGGTTTGACTAAAACACGTCGTAGTTTCACCGATGGTATGGTCAATATCCTGATTGGTGGCAAAGAGATTGATGACGAGTTATTAGAAGAAGTTGAAGAACAAATGTTGGTTGCCGATATTGGTGTAGATGCAACCAAAACCATTATTGCCAATTTGACTGAAAGAACAGCTCGTGGTGATTTGATCTATTCCCATGCGTTGTACAAAGCACTGCAAGAAGAATTAGTCGCTTTACTCGCACCGCGTGTTAAACCACTGCATATCGATCCTAACAAATCACCTTATGTGATTCTCATGGTCGGTGTAAATGGCGTGGGTAAAACCACAACCATCGGTAAATTGGCGAAGCGTTTACAAGGTGAAGGTAAGAAAGTCATGCTTGCTGCAGGTGATACGTTCCGTGCGGCAGCGACTGAACAACTGCAAATTTGGGGTGAGCGTAATGACATCCCTGTGGTTGCTCAAGGTCACGGTGCAGACAGTGCTTCGGTTATTTTTGATGCTTTTGAAAGTGCGCGTGCTAAAGGCATTGATGTCTTGATCGCGGATACTGCAGGGCGTTTGCAGAATAAAGCCAACTTGATGGAAGAGCTGAAAAAAGTGAAGCGTGTGATGCAAAAGATTGATGCAACTGCGCCACATGAAATTATGCTCATCGTTGATGCTGGTACGGGGCAAAATGCAATTAACCAAGTTCAGCTGTTTGATGAAGCGGTTGGCTTAACTGGGATTACCATTACCAAGCTTGATGGTACAGCAAAAGGCGGCGTGTTATTTAACATTGCAAGTCGTACCCATGTGCCGATTCGTTATATCGGTGTGGGTGAGAAGATTGATGATTTACGTCCTTTCTCAGCTAAATCATTCGTTGCTGCATTATTTGAAACCGATAAGTAATTAAATTGTGTTAAAAAAGACTCCACGACATGTGGAGTTTTTTATTTCGAATAAAAAATAAGACTGTTTCAAAAATAAAACGATCTGTCATGTTTTTTAGACTATTCCTAAAAAATGCGTCGTTATACACTACATTCAATCCAAGATAACGCCCCAAAGGGCACAAAGGTAGGAATAACAACATGAGCAACTTCTTAAATAGCATTAAATCACGCCGTACCATTTATGCGATTGGTAAAAACCTTACAGTTGACCAAACTAAAATTGAAGAGACCATCCGTGAAGCGGTAAAACACAGCCCATCATCATTCAACTCGCAAACCTCACGTGTTGTGACTTTGTATGGCAACTCTCATATTAAATTTTGGGAAATCGTACGTGAAACTTTGCGTAAAATGGTACCAGCAGAAGCATTTGCAAATACAAGTGCAAAAATTGATAGCTTTGCTGCTGGTTTTGGTACAGCGTTATTCTATGAAGATCAAGATGTTGTAAAAGGCTTACAAGAGCAATTTGCATTATATGCTGATAACTTCCCAGTATGGTCAGAACATTCAAGTGCAATCGCTCAGTTCGCAACATGGACTGCTTTATCTGAAATTGGCGTGGGTGCATCATTACAGCACTACAATCCAATTGTTGATGCAGAAGTTGCGGAAACTTTTGATATTCCAGCAAACTGGAAATTACGTGCTCAGCTTGTATTCGGTTCAATCGAAGCAGCTGCAGGCGAGAAAACATATATGGATGATTCTGCACGTTTCAAAACTTTTAACTAAGTTAAAACGAGTAGCAAAAAAGGGGCACTGTTTAGTGCTCTTTTTTTATTTCTACGAATGGAATTTCAAGTAGTGCTGACGAAATGGGCAGCTTTGTACATACTTTGCGAGAACTGGTAATCCAGAATGTTGAGTTAGAGGATAGTAGAAAAAGAATGATTGGAGAGTTTTTGGTTTAAATAGTTGATTTAAATTAACTATTTACAGGATAAAGTATTAGGTTTAGATAGTAGAAAAGGTTTGCACAAAGAGGTGTTGAGAATAAATAATATGATTGCTAGAGTTGTTTCAAAGATTACTTTTAAAAAAGCACTTTAAAGTGCTTTTTTGTTGTCTTGTTATTTTCATAATAGTTTGCTTTTATGGTTGTTCAGATTAATAGGAATTCATCATGAAAGAAGCAATAGAACAATATCGCCAAGAACGAGCAACATTAGAAAATGAGATTTCAGATTTCCTTGAGAAGAAATTTGCAGAATTCAAAGACAAGACTGGTGCGGAAGTCATTCACCTTGAGGTAGAGTTTGATTCAACTGATGATGAAGAAGCGGAATTCTTTATTTCGAGTGTGTTTATTGGAACTGATCTTTAATTGAATCAAGAAATAAAAAAACCTCCTTCGAGAGGTTTTTTTATGGGAAATTTATTTTACTTGTGAAGTAAAAAAATATAAGAATTACATCATCAAGGATCTTTCGTAAAAGGGTTATGATTTTTTATAATAATCATAAGTTTTTGTTTTTAATATTTAATTTGAAATAATGGTGAGTAAATAATAAAATATACACTTGTCTTTATTTGTTTTGTGTTGAGTTTTTTTGGTGAAAAAATTAGTAATTCTTCTTATAAGTACGGTAATTTGTGGTTCGGTGTATAGTGCAGATGATATCTTCAGCAAAGATAAATCACTTTTAATTCTAAATAATGATGAGCCTCATAAAGAGGTTAAAAGTAGTGAACAGTTTGATTTCTTTGAGTCGATGAAGCAACAAGAACAAGATCGTGTCAATCAACGTAATTATGAATTAGAGCAAGCGCACGTAGCACAACAACATACATCTAATATGAGTCCTCATGATAGGTCCCAATATTATCTGGAACATAGACATTTCGATGCTTTGAATGCACAAGGTCATGAGCAACAGTTCAACTCAATTTTGAAGGCGAAGAATAGAGGTTTAATTTCTGAAAAAGATTATCAGCAAAGAATTGCAAAACATAATCCGGTGCCATTGGATCAGAGAAATAATCAACTTAAATTCTCAATCCCAATTGGGGAATAAGTTAGTTAACGGCAAAGCTCATCAAAAGATGGGCTTTTTGCTTTTCTGTGGTATAAATTATCACCAACTATAAGGGTGATATATCTCTCTGTTGGAAAAAATGGTGCTAGAGTTAATTTAGGCAAAAAAGGTGTTAAAACTACAGCAGGTTTGCCAGGGACAGGATTGTCATATTCAAAATTCAGTAGTTGTAGAAATAAAGTGGAGCAAACGACTAATGAGAGAAATAATAGTTCAATTGGCTTTAGAGTTCTTTTTTTATATTTAATTTTTTTGCATAACTATTTAGGGCAACGAAATGATGAGGAATACTTGTCTTTTGGGAGTTACGCTTCTCTCAATTAATGCATGTGCTGACTATCAAAATATTGGGCAGGCTACTGGTGATGACCGATTATAGCAATTATCAAAAACTTTATCTCAGGGTTCTTATACTCATTCTAGTGATATGTACCTTCCAAATGTTTCAAACGTCTCAGTTAAATTACGTGAAAAAACAATTGAATTGAATGAAGAAACGATCGACAAAAAATATGATAGTTCATTTCATGCAATTGCTAGAAGATATGTAAATAGCAATGCCCTTAATGTTAGAGATAAACCAAATGGTACTGTTATAGATCAATTAAAACGGGGCCAGAGTGTTTTGATTTACGATGTTGCTGGTGAATGGGAACGGATATCAAAAGAAGGTGAACTACAGAAATGGGTAGATTCTAATTTGCTTTGTTCATCAGTTAATTGCTATAAGTCTTCGAACAACACGGTTAGCCAAAGAGTAGTTAACAAATCTGTAAGTACTAACACTTATGTGACGCCAAGAAAGCAAGTTACTACAATTAGTGGTTGTTCATGCGGAACTGGTAATTATTCTTATGGATCGCGTGGGGGAAGATTTTGTTATACATTTGGCGGATATAAATCTTACAGGTAAGATTTGAATGACTTCATTGTATCCATTTGATAAATTATGTGCGATAAATAACAATTGGTTGATTAAATGAAATACTTATTATTAGGGGGTATCTGTTTTATTATCTGTAAGTGCATTTGCTTATGACACAAAGTCTATAAGAACATCGACAGAGGCTGTTTTTATAGGTGATACCGAGGAAAGCATGCTATCTAAGTTAGGAAGATCTAAACCCCGTTATTTTGTTTACAACTATGATGGCTTTGTTTGTGCAGCGACAGAGTATAAATACGAAATTGACATGTCTTTCTACACAGTGTTGATATGCCGTGGCAAGATTTTCAAAATTGATGTAAGCAGTAAATGAGATAAGAAAAATGAAAAAATAATAATTGGTTTTTGTATAATCCTGCTTTCCGCAGCAACTAATGCTGAGGTATTTCAATGTAAAGTCAATGGTAGCTTGGTATTTCAAAATAAACCATGTACAGGAAGAAAAGAGTAAATTAAACCAATCCGAGATAAACAAAATGAGTATAAAGATGCTATAGCTGCAAGAGAAAAATCTCAAAGAGAATATGAGGAAAGGATGGAAGTTAAGTCTACATCAACCAACATGAATTTTTCCGAATGCAAAAAAATGGCTTTATCTTCTCAGTTAGCAGTTGCGGGAAATTACAAAACTTCGGTTATTATTAATACTTCCAGTGAATATGTAGCGAGGATCTGCACAAATGATGGAAGTGTTTTTCTAACGTGTAGTGCAAGGAATAGAAAACTAATTACAATGACTTCACCATATTGCCCTTAAAATAGTGAGCTTAATTACTACTGTAGTGGGAAGTATCACAGGTGGTGGATTCATTATCCAGCATTTTGAGCTACATGATTATGCGACAACATGGGCGGGGTTAAGTGCTTTAGGTGGTTTATTCTTTACTGCTGGTTTGCCATTATGGGCAATCATGTCCCTGGACATCAACTACGTAAATACAAGGGAAGGTGCAACAATATTGGAGGTTGGTAAAGAGCTCAAAGATTTTAAAGATAATTTATAAATGTACTAATTTTAATGCCGCATTAGGGCGGTTTTACTCATATCAATTTTTCCATCATATCTAAACATTATTTTTGAATTCGATATTCTATATTTCACAAAAAATCAGTGTTAAAAATAAAGGAGTTTTTCAAATACTACAGAATAGCTCTTAAGGGCAATTATTTGAATAACCTAAATTTTTAAAGAAACAAAAACATAATTTTAAAGGAGTTTGCTCATGGTAAACAACGCAGCAGAAATGCTATTTGAAACTTTAACAGATACTAATATTCCAGAAGGCCATGTCGCACTAGTACGTATTCAAAATGACGTATCTTATGACCAGGTAATGACTAGTCTTGAACAGGTTAATGTGTTACCCGGATTTAATGTAATTGGAGTTACCAGTATTCCTAATCCTGATACATCAGACTGGGAACTAACCAATTGCACATATGAGAATGGAGTCCTTAATTGGACTGAAGGGCAAATTGATTTGGGTACAGAAACCTCTCCTGATCTAGCGTATGGCTATCATGCTGGCATTACGGCAAATATTGGTGACAAACTTGAAATGATTGTTCCAGATGTGATGTCTTTTGCATCTAGAGTTCTGAGTGGTGCTCGACTAGCAGACGTAAATGGTGTGGCGGCAGGTCTAGCTAATATTGGAATTAACTGTATCAACAATAGTTTAGGAAGTCCGAATATTGGATTAACTCTGCTTGGCACTTCATATCAAACAACCGACTTGCCTGTAAAATACACAATGACATATATATCAGCAACTGCTGTGGAGCATGTTATAACTTCAACTGATGGAACGATCGAGCATTTTCGTGAAACTAAAAGTATCCCAGCATTTGAGGGAACTGCATATTTTAACGTGATTGCTACTGTTAACGACGAAATTGAAATGTTTACGACCACTGTTTCAGTTAGCTAAGACTACCATCGCATTGCATTAGGTTTTATTGCAGCCGCCATAACTGGCGGCTTTTTCATATCTAGAGGAAAGTAAATATGAACCGCAAAGCATTCTTTGATATTGCCCGTGAGCTATTAGGTGGCAAGCTCACACAAAGCCAAGTTGATCGATTCAGTGAAATTTTGGATGAATACCAATCTAACGGCATGAATACCAGTCAAGTTGGTATCAACTTAATCACCAGTTTTGAAGATCTGGTACTTACAGCCTATGACGATGGCGTGGGAGTCTGGATGATCGGTTTTGCAACTACGGTTTATCCCAATGGTATTAAAGTCAAAAAGGGCGATGTATGTACGATGGGGCAAGCTAAGACATATTTTGCACATGATTTAAAGCGCTTTGAAAATGCTGTTAACAGTGCTTTAACTGTAGTTGTGAATTAAAATCAATTCGATGCTCTTGTTTCACTTGCCTATAACATAGGCGAAAAAGCATTTAAAACGTCAACACTGGTTGAGCATTCTGAATGCTAATAAGTTTACTGCTGCTGCGGATCAGTTTTTGGTATGGAATAATAAAGGTGGTGGGAAAGTAATGAAAGGACTTGTGTGCAGCCGAGCGAGACCTATTCTTAAAAAAGTAGTACATCACTGCAGGCGCTCAGTGGTCCTTATTTCGCGAAGTCAATTCCAATCAAGAATAAATGATGGGAGCCAACAATAAAAAAAACCATAACTTAAGGGTTATGGTTTTTATGCATTTCATAGAGTTGATTTCTAAATTTACAGTTAGTTAATCTTTATGAAATAAATAATATCATTTATTTGAACTGGTTGCTCTGCAAAGGGAACGATCACAATACAATTTGCAGTCAGAAATGGTTCTACCTGATATGTGTGCTGGTGTTCAATGATCTCCAATGAATATTGGCCACCATCTTGCAATTGGTATTTGCCCCATAACAATTTTCTTTTATTTTTATCAGTTTCAATTTCTTGATTTGTGCGACCTTTAATAAATATTTTGTTGAGAAAATCGGGATCATGTTTATTTAAAACATACTTCACCATGAGATGCATGAGCAAGGCAATATCTTGCATATCACCAGGTAAATTGATGATTATCGTCTTATCTTCTGTAGTGGCGACTTTTGAGCCTTTATGGTTTCCCTGATCATCGTACAGTTGAATTGTTTCACGCACAGGAGGTGTTCTAGGCATACTTCTAATGATGCTCATTTCATTAGCAGGGATAGAACGTGTTTGGAAATTTGAGGTCATACTTCCAGGATCAAAGGCAGTAAGTCCACCGATTGAAAATACTGAACCACCAATGTCCTTATGAGAACACAGAATCATCACATCAAAATTAGGAATATGATCTTCAAAAAATTGATTATAATCCTCCCAATTGCTTGTTAATGTATCATCTAAAGTAGGATCTCCGTTCTTCTTAAGACTATTAAATGCTGAATCATAACGCTGTGGTTTAAGCAATTTTATCTCGACGTGGTTATAGCACCACGTTTTTAATAAGTCTTTAACATACAAGCTTTCTTCACAAAGTGTATGCTCACCGTCAAAAGTATGCATGCTAACAACGAGAATACGTGGATCTCTATAAATTGTTAGTTCTTTAATTCCAGCACGTCTTAAAGCAATCAATTTTTCTGGTGAGATTTTCTCATTTTTAGCTAAGATCAGGTCACCTTGTTTAATTATACTTCCTTGCTGGATAACGCCTTCCATCGCAGATATTGGCGCTATAATTTTTTTATTATCGTAATCAGAAATATCTAAACGCTCATCATCTTCCGGAATAATGGCATCAATAGAGTCAGGCAATTTTGTATATTGTGGAATTCTGAGTAGATTTTTGCCTCTTAGATCAAGTTTATAAGGGTTCACTGATCGATAGAGTTGCTGTCCCCAGCAATATAAAGTATTGATTAATACTGGGTGCTGTTTACTTGCAGTTTGAGTCAATTCAGAGTTAATGGACCAACCTGTGTAAGCTGAAAAATTATTAGCTGGATAATCTTGTAAGGCATAAACATCACTTGCATTTACTTGATTAAGAGCTTGTTCTAAATCCACAATATCTTTTAATTCACCTTGAGGAAGCTGCATAAAAAGACGATAGTAGGTAGAAGTCAAATCATATGGAAGATCTTCTGGTACTGGAAGTTTGCGCATAAATATAAGCCCAAGAGGTAACTCTAATTCGAGATACCTCTTTAAATTAATAGTTAATCAACATTTAGAAAAAATTCATCGCCATCAAGAACCCTTTCGGCATTAAAGAAAGTACCTAAACGACTACCAGCTCTACGATTGTCAGATGCATCAATCTTTTTAACAGATGCATCTGTTCCACCTTGATTAGTTGCTGCAAAAGGAAACTCATCACAATCACAATCAGTCGCTACTTCATCAGAATCACCCGTAAATAAGCACTTTGAACCAACACTTGGACCATATTTAACTTTACACATTTTTACTGATTCAGCCCGGTTAGCTTTACGCTGTGCAGCATCTCTAAGACGGGTTAATGGTCTTGCACTAGAGCTTCTAAAAATAGAATTAGGAGAGGCTGCAATGAATTGACCTGGTTTACCCGCAAGAAATGCTTCTTTAATATGCTTTGCCGATTCATCAACGTCAGGATCAGTAAGCTTAATTGTTGTCATAACAGCAGGTGCGGTAGGGTATACACATCCCTTTGTATTCGCTTTAGCCTTACCAATATCACAACGTACACTAGGATTATAAATACCTGGTTCAAAATTTGCAGCATTATCAAACGATTCGTTGGATTTCACGATTTGAAACCGAACACTTGGAGATAAAAATAATGGGTTTTGCTCTGCTAAAGCTGAGTTAGATGGGGTAAACGTTGTGGTCGATTCTGCGGATAGGCCATTTACTAAATTAATTGGATTACCGTAAACGGTCTTTACTGTACAGTCATAGCAATATAACTCTGGACATACCTTTAAAGAGTCTCCAGGTTTCCCAATGATTTGTGTACGTAACTTGTACTTATAAGTCCAAGTTAATGCATTTTTGGGATTGTCAGAATAAACATAAGCAGTGATTTTAGCTGTTCCAACGTTTAGCCCTTTTGCATCAGTTAAAGGAATTTCACCTTGGTCTGATATCAGACAATGTGACCCTCTATTTATATAGCTATCTAAATCCTTCCCAACTGTTTTACAAATTGGTGAAACATCCAAAGCACTAGCAGCGTAACTATCAGTTACTGTAAATGCTGTTGCTAAAGCTATTATATATTTTGTTATATTTAACATGAAATTTCCAATATTTTAATTAAAAAATAATTTCAAAATAAATGATTTAAATTACCTTGAAATTGGAAAACATGATAAAGAAAAAATTAAATATGTAAAATAAATTATCAAAATTAATAATTTAAATTTACTAATTGTTTTATTTTTATTCAAAAGCTAATGTTTTTAAGAAAAAAACTACATTATTTATCATGTATTTATATGCGGTTTTTATTGAATAATATGTGGTTAATTTAAACTACATAATAAGTTGTTATTTTTCTGAAAATCTTAATAAGAACTAGCTTGATTTAACTGTAGCTAATAAATTTGTTTCATATTGAGATAGCAAAAACTGCCAGCTAAGAGGAGTAAACTTAGGGACAATCAAGTGTCAATCCTAAATCTCTAATAAGAACTTTTTTAAATCTTAGGAATCTTTTCATTCTTCGGCTTTCTCTCATTCTTAATAAATCTTTCGTCCATTGAACCATACTTTTTAAAGTTCTCACGGGCTTGGTTTAGTGAAGGGACGTTTGCGCCACCATAGTTTTCTGCTTGCACGGGATCATCCTCCCAGGAGCATACAGGGCTTTTTGCACTGGCTTATGAATGCCCTAATGTTGGATGCAGTCCCGTACAAGCAAGGGAGAACCATTGAATATGTGGGCAAGGTTTACAACATACCTGAATCCGTATTCAAAGAATTGACTCGGATTTCCAGATTACTGAGAGCATGATTCAAGATTCTATGACTCTCAGTAAAGAGCAGGAAGACTCTTATAAAAGCTCAGATGAAGGGAAGGATTCATAGTCAATCTCAAAAAAACCGCTTATTTAAGCGTTTTTTTACTTTTTAGATTCAAATATTTTCCTTTCAAATCAACATGACTTCGAAATAGACCTGATGTCAAAATGGCCAATTCAAACATAAAGTTAACATACAGTTTTGTTAATTTTTTTCAGAAATTTTGCAGCAATACAATTCTTGATAATATATTTGCTATACAAAACAAAATGTTAGATAAAGTCATTTTCTTTTGCCATATATATGCTGTATATATCTTAAATAAGCCGAATTGTTGCAATAGACAGTTTTGGTTTTTGTCATAAAATGGTCATAATCGCGGAGCATAGTGCTTACGATTTCATAAATTGTTTATACTGAGAAGAGTCTAATGTCTTTAAGAGTTGGTGTTGCTGCTTTCGGTTTATTATTAAGTAGTTCAGTTTTTTCTGCAGTCACTATTACTGCCCCTGAAGAAATTGTGATTCTTGCTGTAAATGGTCAAGAAGTAAATAGTGGATTAATTCCATCAAAGAAGAATAATTATCAAGTAGATCCAGGCAATTTAACTGTTAATGTTCGCTATCGTGAATATTTTGAGCATTTAAATGGTGAACATGACATCGTTAAATCAGGCGTTGTAACCATTCAAGCACAAGATTTACAAGACAATCAGTCTTATAGTCTAGGTTTGGTTAATGCACCTAAAAACTTCGATGCTGCAAAGAAATATGCAGATCAACCTACTGTTGCTTTGTATGATCAAAATAAAAAATTGGTGGTACAGCAAACAGGTGCAAATAATGAAGCACAGCCATGGTTTACTGGCAGTAATTTATTAAGCCGTACTTTGGATTTAACCCAAAAGAATAAGAATAATGCTGCGAATCAACCTGCACCTGTTTATGCAGGAACCACAGCACAAGTAGTTGCAACTGCGCCTGTAGCGGTAACAACAGCAGCGGCAGCCGGTACAGCAAAAACCACAGATCAACAATTGGCAGAATTGTGGCAGAAAGCATCTAAAGCTGAGCGCCAAAAATTTATGGCTTGGTTAGCTGGTCAAACAAACTAATCTAAAATTTAATAACGAAGCCGATGTTTTCATCGGCTTTGTTTTGTGTGGAATAAAATAAAAATGTCATTAACGATTAGAACAGCAAAGAATAGTGATTTGGAACAATTGGTTAAGCTGATTAATATCGCTTATAGAGAACAATCAGAACGTAGTTGGACAACTGAAAAAGCGTATGTACAAGGCGATCACATTTGTAAAGTTCAATTAGAACAAATATTGCAGCAAGCAAATTTCGAATTATTGGTGGGTGAGCTAGGTAATGATGAGATTATTGCCTGCATTGGATTAAGCTTGAATGCTGATTGTATAGAGATAGGTACTTTTGCGATTGATCCAAGCATACAGAATCAAGGCTATGGGCGTGAATTACTCAATTATGCTGAGTTATATATTGCTCAAAATTATCCAAAGATTCGTGATTTAGTCATGCATGTTCTGGATGTCGTCCGAACTGAAATGTTGGCCTATTATCAGCGCCGTGGTTACCAAATAACGGGACGGAAACGTGAATATCCAATTGAGGCTGAAGTAGAGCAACCTCTTATCCCTTTCAACTGATTGAAATGAAAAAAATCTTGAGTGTCTAAAAGATCCATGGTTGCAACAATTAAGGCTTTATAGACAACGGTTTAAGCTTGGTTTTCAGTAAGAGGATGTTGGCTCAACTTTTTGTGTAGACCAAATTGAACCAATTGGTGCGTTTTGTGCACAATCTCTGGTTTGTTGATAAAAACGTATAAATACCAAAGCAAATATCAAAGCCGTGATATCAATCGAAATCAAATGAGCTGTTGAATACCCCAGTCCTTAGATTGGAAACAAATAGGCAAGCACAGAAGTCGCAGGAATCAGCAATAAAACAAGTGCAATGGTGAAGGACAATTGAGCAATATTTACAAGTATGTTGATTGGTCGATGGACCTATGCCATACCATTGCAATTACAAAGTCATAACCATGTAGTTGTGTATAGCTACTACTTAGTATTTATTGCTTATATTTCATACAGTTTTATTACAGGTGCAGGGAAAGCTTTAGCTCATATACAGCCTAAGCAAGCACCGATAGTTAGATTGGTAATAAACATGACATCTTTACGCTGTTGTGGTGCTGGTAGGTTAGGATTCTTCTGTTTACGCAGGCGTGTTTCAATCTACAGAATATTGCCTGAATAGAACAAAAATGAATGGTTCTGTAATTGAAGCCAGTGATGAAATCCTATAAGTGCTCATAAAAATAGGCTTTCAAATTTGGCAGTCTTTTATATAAAAATAGCAGCAGATAAAAATATTAAGTTAGATTTTATTTTACATTATGGGACTTTTTTGCATTAATTTTGACAGGGAAAAGTCTTGTTTTTTGATGTTTTTTAGTTGTTTAAGTGTTTGTTAATACAAGTATTTATGCCGATTTTGTTAATCACTCTGAAATTGAATAGACTTGATACAGTGCTCATGTGTGAGATGGTTTTATCCCTTTGCTTTATTTAAGATGATCGTGAAAATTTAAAATATTGATTCAATTGATGGAATATTTTCCATGATTTTAAATAATGAGAAAATAGTTTGAGGGCGGTATGTTTTGGATTGTATTGTTTGTTGTTTTAATTGTGATGTATCTGCTATTCAAAGCATATAATAGTTTGCAAGCGAAAGCAGAGTTTATTAAATCAAGTCTTTCAAATATTTCAGTATCTTTGCAAAAGAAAGTGAATCTGATTAATCAGTTAATTGATGTGGTAAAGAACTATCAAGATGGGGAGCAACTCTTGCATCTGACTATTTCTAAAGATACAACCAAGGCAAACGAGATTGTTTCTGGGCAGCGTGAATCTCAGGTGGCTTTGATGGGAATTCAGGGTCTAGTTCAGCGTTACCCAGATCTTAAAGCAAACGAACAATATCAAAGTTTAATGCAAAGTATCAAAGCTGTTGAAGATGAGATTGGTCATCAACGCGAAACTTTTAACCATTACGTTCGAGAATACAATACCAAACGAGGTTCTATCCCAACTGTTTTTATTGCGAATGCACTCAAATTTTCTGAAGCACCCTATTTGGATTTTTCAGTTGAAAATACGGAACAACACATTCTAAAAGATTTTCATACCGATAGTGCTGAGCATTTAACAGCACTTTTGGGTTCAGCAAAAACCAGTTTAGTTGATGGTTCAAAAGCACTTGCCAATAAAGCATTAGATACAAGTAAACGCATTTTGGAGAGTGAGCAAGTTCAGAACTTAAAAGAAAGTGCAGTGTCAAAGTATCAGCAAATAACAGATACACCGAAGCAGGTAGAGCAAAATACTGAAGAATTTTCTGATGCAACAGCTATTGATCACACTGAACAGGCTCAAATTGATCAGTCTGAAAATGTTGAGCAAGCTCCAACATCGAGTAAGGCAGAATGAGTCAATTTAAGCTTGATCAAATTTTTTAGCTTTGAGTGTCTCGTAAATAAAAAAAGCTGCCAGATTAACGGGCAGCTTTTTTTTATGGTCGGTGTAAGGGGTTAATTTCCAATCCAAATAAAATAGCCCAACACCATTAATGGCCAAGCGATATAAGGACTAAATAACCATTTCCATAACCAGAACCTTGGTATAAATCCAACCCCATGTACAAAGCCACCAGAAATCCCAATCATCACCAACATAAGCAAGCTATGATTATAATGTCCGTTAGCATCCAACATCAGCGATGGATGAACCAGTAAAATAGCAGCAAGCGGCAATGCCAACAAAAACGAAATGGTCATTGCAAGTATTTGCGCTTTACTATTCTTCGGTGTTGTCATTGCTTCCGCCATTCTATTATTCCTCATCTAAATCTTGATGATGTTCGATATACAGCGCACTGAGTACACCTGCGAAACATGCCATCAAGACACCTAGAATCCATGCAAAATACCACATGTCATATCTCCTGATTAATACAAACTATGTGAATTTTCTTCGATATGTTTGTTGGTGATAACACCCCACATTTTGTAATACGACCAAGAGGTATAGATCAAAATGAGAGGAACGAAGATACATGCAGCAACAGTCATTACACCAAGGGTTTTATGACTAGAAACGGCATCCCACATGGTCAAGCTTGAAGTTGGATCAATACTTGATGGTAATAAGAATGGGAACAGGGCAAAACCAGCAGTAAGAATCGCACCGACAATCATCAGGCTTGTACCCGTAAAACTCATAGCCGCTTTATGTTTCGCTGCACTGACAATCACCAATAATGCACCGAGGATGGCAGCAATAGGTGCAGCCATGGTGATCGGATACGTTGCATAGTTGTTTAACCAACCATGATTGGCATTGGTCACCACATCTTTCGCAAGCGGATTCAGCGCAGCATTGGTGTTGATCGCAGTTGCATAGCTATAACCTGAGATATTGCCAAATAATAACCATGCACCCGCAGCCAAGAAGCACACAAGGAACACGATTGCCATGATTTGTGTTGCTTTGGCAGAGCGGTTATGCAAATTGCCATCGGTGCGTAACATCAGCCAAGCACCACCATGCGCACATAGCATTGATAGGCTGACAATACCGCAAATCAGTGCAAACGGATTCAATAGCGCAAAGAAGCTACCTGTATATTGCGAACGTAAAGTGTCATCTAGGCTAAATGGTACACCTAAGAACAAGTTACCGAATGCCACACCAAACACCAGTGCAGGAACGGCACCACCGATACATAGGCCCCAGTCCCAAGAGGTACGCCATTGGGTATTCTCTAATTTAGAGCGATAGTCGAACCCGACGGGTCGCAGGAACAGGGCAAATAGCACCAGTAGTAAGGCCCAATACATGCCAGAAAAGGCTACCGCATAGACCATTGGCCAAGCAGCAAACAGTGCACCACCTGCGGTAATAAACCAGACTTGGTTCCCATCCCAGTGTGGCGCAATAGTGTTGATTGCAGCACGGCGTTCAGAGTCGGTTTTACCTACAAATGGCATCAGTGCCATTGAGCCCATATCGAAACCATCGGTAAGTGCAAAGCCAATCAGTAGTACACCAACGAGCACCCACCAAATAATTTTTAGGAGTTCATATTCGATCATGATTGAGCCTCCCCAGTTTTTGCTTCTAGTTTTTCAAAATGATATTTACCAGTATGCAAAGAACTTGGTCCTAAACGAGCAAATTTGATCATTAAGTACATTTCAATAATGAGCAGTACGGTATAGAACGCTGCAAGCGCAATAATCGAGCCCCACACATCACCAGCGCTGACGCTTGATGCAGAGAGGTGTGTTGGTAAAATTTCACCAATCGACCAGGGTTGACGACCACCTTCAGCTACATACCAACCTGTTTGAGCTGCAATCCATGGGAGAGGGAGAGCAAACAAAGCAAATTTGAGTAACCAAGGTTTATCTTCGGCATTACGTTTTGCTACAGCCCAAGTCGCGAGCAGGAATAACAACAGCATGAGGAAGCCAGAAGCAACCATGGCACGGAAAGAGAAGAACAGTGCCGCTACGTTTGGAATGGTATCTTTAGTCGCAGCTTGGATATGAGCTTCAGTCGCATCAACCACATTTGGAGAATATTTTTTCAATAACAGACCATAACCTAAGTCTTTTTGATTTTTCTCAAATGAAGCCAATAAATCTGGAGAACGGTCACCCGCACGAAGCTTTTCTAACTCGCTGTAGGCCACCATACCGTTACGGATACGCACTTCATGTTCTTTCATCAAGTCACGTAAACCAGTCACTTCTTTATCGGTAGAACGTGTTGCAATAATCCCCATCACATAAGGAATCTTAATTGCATAGTCGGTACGCATTTCCTGCTGATTTGGAAGACCAAATAAGGTGAATGCAGCAGGTGCAGGTTCGGTATGCCATTCTGCTTCGATCGCAGCAAGTTTGGTTTTTTGAACATCACCCAACTCATAACCTGATTCATCACCAAGAAGAATCACAGATAACGTTGATGCTAAACCGAAGATTGCAGCGATGGCGAATGAGCGACGCGCAAAAGGTAAATCACGTTTCTTTAATAAGTAATAGCTTGAGATGGCAAGTACAAAGATTGCACCAGTGACATAACCTGCAGAAACTGTGTGTACAAATTTTACTTGTGCCACAGGGTTAAATATCAGCGCACCAAAGTCCACCAGTTCCATACGCATGGTTTCATAGTTAAATGCAGCACCGACAGGGTTTTGCATCCAACCGTTGGCGATGAGAATCCATAAGGCAGACATATTCGAGCCAATCGCTACTAACCAAGTCACACCTAAGTGCTGTACTTTAGAGAGGCGATCCCAGCCAAAGAAGAATAAACCAATAAAGGTAGATTCAAGGAAGAAAGCCATTAGGCCTTCAATTGCAAGCGGTGCCCCGAAAATATCGCCTACATAGTGAGAATAATAAGCCCAGTTGGTACCGAACTGGAATTCCATAGTCAGACCAGTGGTTACGCCTAAGGCAAAGTTAATCCCGAAGAGTTTCCCCCAGAATTTGGTCATATCTTTATAAATTTCTTTGCCTGAAATCACATAGGTGGTTTCCATGATGGCAAGAATAAAAGCCAGACCTAAAGTTAGAGGGACGAAAAGAAAGTGATACATTGCGGTCATTGCAAATTGGAACCGCGAAAGATCGACCACGCTTTCAGAAATCATCAACGTGTCTCCTGAGTTTTGGACATGTCACCAGCAATACGCTCGGCAACTTCATTGTTAAAATCTTTTGGAATCGTTGGCGCATCAAACCAGATGTGTTTAATCACCAAGAGAAGTACAACTTTAATAATAAGAATAATCGTGATTTCTCTGATGAGTCGCCGATTTGGATCTTGAGAACTCGTGTTCATAGAACCTAGCCTCATATTTAAAGAAGATGTAAAACATTATTAAATAAAATTCATTGAAAATAAACCTTTAGATATTTTAAATAATTTAAAATTAAATAATTGTTTTAAATCAATCTGATGTGTTGTTTTTGTTAAAATATTTAAAATAATTATTTTAACCAACTAAAATAATATGGATTGTTTTTTAAATCTGATCAAAACGGTTGTATTTATATTTTTAAATCTGATTAAAAAGATAGGGTTTATATTGAATTAAATAAATATTAAACCAACTAAAATGGTATGAATATAAAATTAATAATATATACAGTGACTTATCGTTTTAATTACATAATTAAATAATTCTTACAATGAAGTCTCTACAAAACCTAGTGTATAGGTAGAGATTATTCTAAAAAATGTGATAGGTATCACTGTTGTATTTTTTGTGCCAGTGAGATCATGAAAACAACAAGAAGGGAAGAGCTAAATTCAAAACTTTTGCAGGATATATTTGTAATAAAATGTAAAAATTACTGTTTTTCTCTACTCAATCGCAATTTTGAGACAAAAATCAGTCTGGTGCGAATAAGTTATTTGAGAGAGATATTTTTTTCGCGAGATAGTGTGAGTTTGATTTTTGGCTAATTAACAACACTTGGGACTGTAATTCCAATTCACCGTACTCAGGTTCAACTTGTACATAATAGAGTTGTCCGAATTCATCACGTACACGCGCCTGAGCTGAGAAACCAGGGTGTGCATTTCCAGTTGAGATTGTGGCTAAACGGCCAACCAAATTGGTATGGGTATGAGTGACTTTGGGTTTGATCACCTGATCTAGGCAATGAATCATAAATACGGTAAAGAAAATATCGATGATCAATGCTGGAACAAATAAATAGTAAGGTGAAATGAAGTAGTGCTGCAAAGCAAAGAACGAGAGTTCCAGAAAATAGCCTGCAAAACTAAAATTAATCAGTAAAAAAACAAAGATCAGGTATTTAGAAAATTTCACGTCGAGTAGAGGTGAATTCAGTAACCAATCTGGGGTGAGCTTTTGAACCAATTGACTCGGTCGTAAGCCAATAACAATCCCGATGGTTTCTGCAATGCTGAGCACAATTAAAGCCACGACACTCATATGAAATGGCATCAGATAGTAATTGAGGAAAAACTCAGTCATCGCAGAATTCATGATCTAGGGCTTAATCAATATAGATACCACCATCTGAGTGGACTTCCAAATTTACTTTCTCAAGGAATTCACCTAGACATGGGCCTGAAATACATTCACCTGTTTCGACTGAAAACAGTGCACCATGAGTAGAACATTGAATATATTCTTTATCTTGGTCCAAGAACTGATTTTCTAAATACTCAAGTTCAGTTTGCAAGTGTGGGCAAACATTTTGATAGGCATAGAAGCTGCCATCTTTTTGAGTAATAAAAATCGTGGTCCCTTTCATGGTGTCGTATGCACGAGACTCACGCTCAGGGACTTCTTCAGTCATGCAAATCTTTTCCATGTTATGCACATTCCTGTTGAGCTTTTTGGAATTGTTCAAAGAGTTTAGCGTAATTGTCCACGCTTAAACGTGGTCCATATTGAGCAACCACTTCACTTGAGATCAAAATAGCAAGTTGTGCTGCAGCTTCCAAGCTTAAACCAGCATTGATTGCATATAAAAATGCACCAGAGAATGCATCGCCAGCACCATTGGTATCTATGGCTTCAACTGCACGACCATTGACATGGAAATGGTGTACTTGATCAACAATCACAGCACCTTTAGCGCCTTGTGTAATCACAATATGTTGATTTTTTAATTTTAGGCTTTCAATTGCCGCATCAAGATTGTCTGTTTCGGTAAACATGAGCGCTTCTTGCTCATTACAGAATAACAGATCTACACCATCATCTAAGAGTTCGACCAAACCTTGACGTGCATATTGCACCATTGCAGGATCGGAGAGTGATAATGCAATTTTAACGCCGTGTGCTTTAGCCAGTTCACGTGCCTGCTTAACTGCAACACGTGCGGTATCGCTGGTTGATAAGTAACCTTCGATATACAGCCATTTTGCGGTTTTAAGTGGTTCAAAGTCGATTTGTTCGTCGGATAATTCAGCGGTAATCCCAAGATAGGTTTGCATGGTACGTTCTGAATCTGGGCTGATCAGAACCATACACGTACCTGTAACACCTTCACTGATTGATTGTGTTGTGGTTGTAATGCCAGCTTCGTTTAAGCCATCGAGATAAATGCGACCGAGTTCATCATTACCCACACGACAGCCATAAAATGCAGTACCACCTAAGGCACTAAATGCAACGGTTGTATTCGCTGCTGAACCACCACTCGCTTGGCCCTTGTAGCTTTGAGTATCTTGTAATTTTTGATATAAATTTGCCTGTGTTTCACCATCGGCTAAATGCATTGTGCCTTTTGGCAATCCCTGTTGCGTTAGAAACTCATTTGAAACCTTAAATTCTTGGTCAATGAGTGCATTACCAATTGCAAAAAGATCAACAGTTGCCATGTTTGTCATCACAGTAAAAATCAAAAAGCAAAGTTTACACGAATGCTACGGATTACAGTAGTTTGTTGAAGAAAATTCAGCAAAGTATAGGCTCACAGTGAATGAAGGAAAGAAGATGAGGCCAGACCACTTTAGAATTGAAAGAAGTCTGGAATTGCCTGCACAAATAGATGTTTTGATCCAATATTCAGAATGTGAGGGCTTCCGCTTCTTAAATAGATAAAAACAAGATTTTCAATCAGGTACCAATTGTTTTGATCGGATCGGAGAAGCACTTTTTGTTGTGTATGATCAACATGATACTTTGATTGCCATAGGTGGAGTGAATCAAGATCCTTTTGCCGAATCGAAGAGAGTTGGGCGTTTACGTCGTTTCTATATCCATCCAGATTATCGTGATAAAAAAATAGGTAGTTATTTATTGATGCATATTGAACAATACGCAAAGACTTATTTTGAGCGGCTTGATTTATTTACTGATACAGCACAAGCGGCTCACTTCTATCAAAGTCGGGGATATCAATCTATCGTGTCAGCACATCACAATTTTTACAAGATTTTATGAAACGCTGTTTTGGATTAGGCGCTGCATTTTTCTACAAAAATAGAGTAATTTACATGGATATCGATACGTATTCTTCGGTAGACTCTCTATAATCAATTGTAATGAATTTAATAGAGATAAATTGGAGATCACATGACTGTAGATGTTACTGAAAGCATTACTCAAACCACACATCCCGCGTTTCAGCTATTACGTCAACACCATGTAGAAGCACTCGATATTCAAGTTTCAGAATATAAGCACAAAGTGACTGGTGCAGTTCACTACCATTTAGCCACAACGCATGACGAAAATGTGTTCTTGGCGGCATTTAGAACGCAGCCGATGGATTCCAAAGGTGCTGCACATATTTTAGAGCATACGGCACTCTGTGGTTCTGAAAAGTTCCCTGTACGTGATCCGTTCTTTTTGATGATCCGCCGTTCATTGAACACATTTATGAATGCATTCACAGCAGCGGATTGGACAGCGTATCCTTTTGCAACACAGAACAAAAAAGACTTTCAAAACTTATTGTCTGTGTATTTAGATGCGGCTTTTGCCGCGAATTTAAATCCTTTGGATTTTGCGCAAGAAGGTATTCGTATTGAGCTGGAAAATGATCAAGCCGTTTATAAAGGTGTGGTATTTAATGAAATGAAAGGAGCGATGAGCTCTCCTTCAGATCAGCTATATCATCAGCTTGCACATCATTTATTCCCAGAAACGACCTATCACTACAACTCTGGTGGCGATCCTAAAGATATTCCAGACCTAAGCTATGAGCAGTTGGTGGATTTCTATAAAATTCACTATCACCCAAGTAATGCCGTGTTCATGACCTTTGGCAATCAAAGTGCGTATGACCTGCAAGAGCAATTTGAGAAATTAGCTCTACATAAGTTTTCTCAAGGGACAACTTTATATTCAAAACCTGAGAAGCGTTTAACTGCACCTGTAGAAGTGACTGAAAGCTATGCGGTTGACAGTGAGGATCTGAAAGACAAGACTTACCATGTTATGTCGTGGTTGTTACCTGAAACCAGTGATACTAAATTACGTCTAGGTATGCGTTTGGTTGAGGGAATTCTATTAGAAAATTCTGCTTCACCTTTACGCCATTACTTAGAAACTTGTGGTTATGCACAATCAACAGGTCCTTTAATGGGAGTTGATGACAGCAACTTTGAAATGACCTTCTATTGTGGAGTTCAAGGCTCTAATGCTGAACATGCAGAAACATTTAAAAATGGCATTCTCGATATTCTGAAAGAGGTTGCTTCTAAGCCAGTAGATACTGATTTTGTTGATGCCATTCTTCATCAAATTGAATTACATCAACGTGAAATCAATGGTGATGGAACACCGTATGGTCTCAGTCTGATTTTGAATGGGCTAGGTAGTGCGATTCATCATAGCGATCCAGTTCATGTCTGGGATGTAGACTCTGCGATTGAACAAGTGAAAGAAGAGTTAAAAGACCCGATGTGGTTATCAAACTTGATTCAAACCCACTTGTTGGATAATCCGCACCGTGTACAAATGACTTTAGTACCTGATGCAACGAAATCAGTGAAAGAGCAACAGGCTGAACAAGCACGTTTGGCTGAGATTACAGCTCATCTGACGGATGCGCAGAAAGTTGAAATCCAAGAAAAAACGGCTGCATTAAAGCAACGCCAAGACACACCAGATGATCTTGAATTGTTACCAAAAGTTGGTTTAGAAGATGTACCTGCTGAATTGCAAATTGTGCAAGGTCAACTACGTGAAATTATTTGCAATGGCTTAGATACGCCGTTGAATTTATATCATGCAGGAACCAATGGTATTTATTACCAACAAGTATTGATTCAGATTCCTGATGAAATCGTGCAATCTCCATACTTCAATTTACTCTCAATTCTAATGGGAGAAGTTGGTGCGGGTGAGTACGATTATTTGGAATTCCAGCAAATCCAAACCGCAGTAAGTGGTGGTTTAGGTATGGGGGCATCATTGCGCAGCAAGGTCGATGACAAAGACCGTATTAGTGCATGGCTCACGCTGACGACAAAATCACTGACGCAAAAACTAGATGCAATTCAATTATTAAAATTGGCATTTGAGCAACTCCGTTTTGATGAGAAAGACCGTATCATCGAGTTATTGCAGCAACGCAAAACTCGCTGGCAATCACGTTTATCTGGCTCTGGTCATAGTTATGCAATGCAAGCTGCCTCACGTCAAATGAGCGCACTTGCTCGCCGTGATTATCACAATACGGGTTTAGGCGCATTAAACTGGCTCAGTGACTTGGTTGCGAAAATTGATCAAGATGATAGCGCTTATCAAGCATTGATTACTGAATTACAGTCGATTCATCGTAAGTTGCTGCAAGCACCTAAACAATTCTTGTTGGTATGTGAAGAACATCAATCTGATCGTTTAGTTGAAGAAGTTCAAAACGTTTGGGATAAGTTGGTTGTTGATAAAACACCTGTCACTTTAACGCAAGTAGAACAGGTCAATACTTCAGATGATGAAGCATGGTTAATTCAAGCGAATGTTCAGTTCTGTTCATCTGCTTATCAAGCAGTTGATGTCGCACACCCTGATGCAGCACCTTTGATGGTATTGGCAGCTTATTTACGTAATGGTTTCTTGCATAGTGCCATTCGCGAAAAAGGCGGTGCATATGGTGGTGGTGCAAGTTATGATGGCAATGCGTGCTCATTCCGTTTCTATAGCTATCGTGATCCACGTCTAGCGGAAACGTTTAATGATTTTGAAGCCAGTGTGCAATGGTTACTTAATACCGAACAACAACCGCATCAACTCGAAGAAGCAATTCTAGGTTTAGTGGCTGGTATGGATAAACCAGGCTCACCGGCTGGGGAAGCAATTACCGCATGTTATGCCTTGTTGCATGCACGTACGCCAAAATTCCGTAAAATCTTACGTGAGCGTTTACTTAACGTGAACTTAGAGGATTTACAGCGTGTTGCGAAGCAATATCTATTGGCTCAAAAACCAGTGAAAGCGGTGGTTGCGCCATTTGCGAAACGTGAAGAATTGCAGAAACTTGGATTTAATATCCAGCAAGTTAATTAGTAAAATAAAAATCGGAGAAATCTATGGCGTTCAAATCTTTTGAACGTAGTCATTTGGAGCTGAGTATCCTTGCGATACTTGGCTCTTTAGCGACATCGTTGTCACATGCTGAAGCGACAGCACCGGCAAGTCCTGCAACCGTTGATGCCTGTGTGGCCTTGGCCGCAAATGCTGAGCGTCTGGCTTGTTATGACAGCCTTTTTAAAGCGCCGACCATTATTCCAACACAAGTTCAGACCGATGCCGCACCTATGGTTGCAGCCGCTATGCCTGTGGCTGAATCGAGTGAACCAGCCAAACCAGAGTCTTTGAAAGATAAGGTGGTTCAAAAGGTCAGTGACTTGCATATATTAGGCGCTGCACCAAAATTTGATCCAAATGTTTCATTACTCGATCGCCGTTGGGAATTGTCAGAAGAAAGTAAATTGGGGGTATGGAATATTCGTGCTTATCAACCAGTTTATCTGTTACCAGTGTTCTGGACCAGTGATAAAAATGAATTTCCAAGCAGTCCGAACCCTGAAAATACAGTCAAAGATAAGCAAGAGTTGACCTCGAGTGAAGCAAAGTTCCAGCTTTCGTTTAAGACCAAAGCTTGGGAAAATATATTTGGTAATAATGGTGATCTCTGGTTGGGTTACACGCAATCTTCACGTTGGCAAGTTTATAACTCAGAGGAATCAAGACCATTCCGTGAGACCAATTATGAGCCTGAAGCAAGTTTGATGTTTAGAACCAATTATGAAATTTTAGGTCTAAATGCACGTTTGCTTGGGGTGACTTTAAACCACCAATCCAATGGTCGTTCAGATCCGTTATCGCGTAGTTGGAACCGTGTGATTTTTAATCTTGGTTTTGAAAAAGACAACTTCGCACTGATGCTGCGTCCTTGGTACCGTGTTGAAGAAGATGCCAAAGATGATAATAACCCTGATATTAAGGATTATATCGGTCGTGGCGATTTAACCGCATTTTACCGTAAGGGCAATAATGATTTTTCTTTGATGTTACGCCATTCATTAAAAGGTGGTGATCGTTCACATGGTGCGGTTCAGTTTGACTGGGCTTTCCCAATTAAAGATAAATTACGCGGTCATTTTCAAATATTTGATGGCTATGGCGAGAGCTTGATTGATTATAACCACCGAGCAACCTATGTCGGCTTGGGTGTATCTTTAATGAACTGGTACTAAATGAGTTTAAATATTCCAGAGTCCTTATTGCAGCTTGAAGCGAATTGTGGTGTCTTTGCACTCTGGTTAATCGTGAAGCAATATCATACCCATATTGATATTGCTGACCTGATTTGTTTGTCTGGCCATGATCGAGAAGACGGGACATTCACTATTGCTTTGGCTGTGGCACTGAAAAAATTAGGGTTTGAGGTATCGTTCTATACGGCGCCTGACCCTAATATCGATGAAAAGGAAAAGCAAAGTTATCTTGATGCGCAGCGTCTTCAGATTCCGGTTCAGGCTGCTTTAACTTATTCAGAGATTCAGCAAGCTTTTGAACAAGGCCACTTCGTGATTGTGTTTTATGACACATTAGAAGGTATGGGGAACCAGTCCTTGATTTATTCAATCGATGAACACGAAATTAGTTTTTGTGATCATTTTGACGTGATGTCTAAAACAGTGTTTGAACAACAACGTCAAAGCGATGAAATTTGTCGACAAGTGATTGTGATTCAACAGCCTGTTGATCATTATCCTATCTGAATATTGGCATTGGCGTGTTTTAAGCGGCTCTTCTTTGGAGTCGCAATTAAATAGGCCAGTGTTAAAGGTCCCAATCGTCCCGTAAACATCAGCAAACTCAGCACAAACAAACTACCATCATGCAACTGACCCGTTGCACCTCGTGACAGTCCTACAGTACATGCGGCAGAGACCACTTCAAACATCAGATCGAGCACATCTAATTTTGGTTCAAGCAGGAAAACAATAAAGCACCCTACAAAAACGAGCATGCCTGTAATGGCAGTAACTGCAAGTGCTTTATAAGTTGTTTCTTGTGAAACTGAATGGTTAAAAATCCGAATTTCTTCATTACGGCGTAGAAAGGAAATCACACAGAGCAATAAAATTACAAAAGTACCGACCTTAATACCGCCAGCCGTACTAAGTGAACCACCACCAATAAACATCAATAACATAGTCAATAAAGCCGTACTATGTTCCATTGAACCTGTATCAATGGTGTTAAATCCTGAAGACCGTGGCACAGTTGCTTGAAACCATGCATTCATGGCTTGTTCACCTAAACTCATTGAACCTAGGGTGAGTGGATTGTTGGACTCTAAAAGCCAGATCAGTACAAAAGCGACAAGGTTTAAAATTGCGATGGTACTGAGGATCAATTTGCTGTTCGGGGTCAACTTGCTCCAGCGTTTATTTTGTTTAACATCAATCAGAACCAAGAAGCCAATCCCGCCTAAGGTATATAACATACTGATGGTGAGACAAATCAGATAGTGGCTTTGAAAGTTAATCAGACTGTTATCAAACAGGGAAAAACCTGCATTATTAAAAGCTGAGACACTATAGAAAACAGCATAATAAAGGCCGCGATCAAAACCATACATTGGAGCAAAGGAGGCTGTCAGAATAATGACGCCAATCAACTCAAAGAACAGGGTATACAGTACTACGCCTTTGGCAACGAAGGTGACTTTAGAAAGGCTGGTTTGACCTAAACTGTCTTGCGCCATCATTTGTTGTTTTAGCCCCAGTTTCGGAGCAAGGCTTAAGGCTGCCAATATAGCGAAGGTCATAAAACCTAAACCACCCGATTGAATCAACAAAAGGATAATAAACTGCCCAAGATGATTGAATGAATCATTTAGGTTTACGACTGATAAACCTGTAATGGTCACAGCCGAAGTTGCTGTAAACAAGGCATCCATCCAGCTCACATTGCCTTTATTTGCAATCGGCATTTTTAGTAATATCGTGCCAATAATAATAAAACTAAGAAACCCAATCGCGAGTAAAGACGGTGGGCTGAGGTTGAAAATTTTCTGGGAGTTTATTTTGAATGCCATATTATGCGAAACATCCTGAAAGTTTTCGGAGATGACTGAGTAAACCTTCTAGAATGAGGACATCACCTGTTTTTAAAGTGAAGTTGCCGTCTGTTTCATAGAGAATTTCTTGATCTCGTTTTAACAATAAAAGTTTGATATGCGGTTCTTGTTTTAAAATGCCAGATAAATTTACGTTGTTGAGCTTTTCATGCACAGGAACTTTGACAATGTAATGATCGTGATCAAGCGCCATATAACGGCTTACCATTGGGTAATTTAATGCCTGAGCAACTCGAACACCCATATCTTCTTCAGGATGGATAATCTTACTGACATTTAAATGAGAAAGAATGGTGTGATGTGCTTTGGTTTTAGCCTTGACCAGAATTTTCTCAACACCAAGATTCTTGAGATTTAAAACACAGAGAATACTGGCTTCAATATCTTCACCAATGGCAACAACGACAGCATCGCAATTTTGGATATTCAGCTCTTCTAGGACGTGCTCGTCGGTGGCATCGGCAATCACGGCATGGGTAATACGATCAGCAAGACTTTCAACATTGCGTTTAAAAGTATCAATACCAATGACATCATGATTCAGTTTAGTCAGCTCTAATGCAACAGTTGCCCCAAAACTACCTAAACCAATGACTGCAAACTGTGCCATAACTGTCCTTAACTAAATGATAAAAATGTCTTTTTATTCATTTTAAGATGGAATAACTTTCTATTTGTAATGATTTTGTTTGCGCTACACATTTATAAGCAAAACATCGAATAAAAATAAAGCCGACACTAGGTCGGCTTTATAGTTTTGGAAAGCTTATTTAAGAAAACGACGATAGCCCGTATTATCGGTGATTTCGGCATACGGATAAGTAATTTTCTCTAAAGTTTCGACTAAGCCATCTGGATTTTGCTTCGCATCAGTTGCTTGTAGGCCAACCAGTACACGACCCTCCGCAGCGCCATGGTTACGGTAATGGAATAAGGTAATGTTGTGGGTTGGGCCTAAACGTTCTAAGAAGGTTAACAGAGCGCCTGGACGTTCTGGAAACTCAACACGGAATAAACGCTCATGTTCGATATTGGCATGACCACCAATCAAATAACGAATATGCAGTTTCGCAACCTCATCATCAGACAGGTCATCCACTTCATATTGTTGTTTCAACATCTCATGAATTTCATGACGCTCGGTTTCACCACCTTTGAGGCTGATTCCGACAAAGACTTGAGCGAGATTACTATCACTGGCACGGTAGTTAAACTCAGTGATGTTACGACCTTGTAGAGCACGGCAAAAATGCAGAAATGCACCTTTTTGCTCAGGAATTGTTACCGCGTAGATCGCTTCACGACGTTCACCCAACTCAGTGCGTTCTGCAATATAGCGTAAACGGTCAAAGTTCATGTTAGCACCACAAACAATTGAGACCATATTTTTGCCAGTCAGTTGGTGCTCTGCGACATATTTTTTGATCCCAGCCAAGGCCATTGCGCCAGAAGGTTCAACAATACTACGATTCTCGTCATAAGTGTCTTTGATTGCAGCACAAATTTCATCTGTATCTACAGTGACTATATCTGGTTCTACGATTGGACCTGAATTATCTGATTTACGAAGACGAATAATGTCGAAAGGTAACTCACCGATTTGTGCAACAGCCGTACCATCAGCAAATAGACCAACATGAGGTAAAATCACACGTTCATTGGTTTCAAGTGCAGCTTTTAAGCACGCGGATTCTTCGTATTCAACACCAATGATTCTGACATGTGGTGCAACTTCACCTAAGTAGGCTGCAACCCCAGCGATTAAACCACCACCGCCGACAGCAACAAAAACGTATTCTACATCACGCCATTGACGCAATAACTCATTGGCAATGGTTCCTTGTCCCGCAATCACCAGTTCATCATCATAAGGTGGAATAAAAACCAAGCCTTCATCTTCAGCACGCTGTTTGGCATATTTATTTGCAACATCAAAACTGTCGCCATGTAACACAACTTGGCCACCTAAACGCTTAACTGCCTGAACCTTAATGTCAGGTGTAGTGCTTGGCATGACAATGATGGCATGAATCCCTAATTTTTTTCCTGATAGAGCGACACCCTGAGCATGATTACCTGCAGATGCACAAATAACACCACGATCAAGCTGATCTTTTGGTAATTGGCTAATTCGGTTGTAAGCACCGCGTAGCTTGAAAGAGAATACAGGCTGTAAATCTTCACGTTTAAATCGAATGTTATTATTAATTTTCTGACTAATTCGTGGAGCTGCTTCAAGCGGTGTTTCAATCGCAACATCATAAACCGTTGCTTGTAAAATTTGTCGTACCACACGAGACAGCATGTTCATCTTCCCTATAACAGTTTAAAATAGGCAATCATTGTAGCAAACCCCTGTGCATTTGCGCTGTTTTCTTAAAGCAAATGTCAAAATAGTTGAGTGAAGTCATGAGTCTATATGCAACCCAAGATGAAAAAAAACAAGCTGCGGCCAAAGCAGCTTTGAAACATTTGCCTAAAGGCGGCATTTTGGGCGTAGGAACAGGAAGTACCGTTAATTTTTTAATTGATTTATTGCCTGAATTGCAATTAGAAGCGGCAGTGGCAAGTTCAACTGCAACAGCTGAACGCCTAAAAAAACTAGGTATTGAAGTGGTCGATATGAATTCTGTCGGTGGTTTAGATGCTTATGTGGATGGTGCTGATGAAATTGACCGTCATATGCATATGATCAAAGGTGGTGGTGCAGCATTAACCCGTGAAAAAATTGTGGCATCAATTGCAAAGAAATTTGTATGTATCGTAGATGACTCAAAATGGGTAGAGCAATTAGGACGTGATTTCCCACTTCCTATTGAAGTGATTCCAATGGCACGTTCTGCAGTGGCTCGTAAAATTGTTGCGCTAGGTGGTGATCCTGTTTATCGCGAAGGTGTTGTAACCGATAATGGGAACGTGATTTTAGACGTATTTAATCTGAATATTCTAAATGCGATTGAGTTGGAAAAGACCATTAATGATATTCCCGGTGTTGTAACCAATGGTATCTTTGCATTAAATGCGGCAACCATTGCTGTTGTTGCAACTGACAGTGGTATCGAAGAGCGCACAGCACAATAATGCCATCAGTTTCATTAGAAACGCTGTTACCTGAAATTAAAGTTGTTCGACATGCAAGGGCAAGAAATTTGCGCTTGCGTGTTGAGCCAACAGGTATTCGCCTCACAGTTCCTTTGTTTTGTAGCAAACGACAGATTCAGCAGTTTCTGCATCAGTCTGAACAATGGTTGATCGAGACTTGGGCTAAACAACAACAGCAATTTAATCAAATTACGATATTTCCTGAATCGTTGACATTGTTTCACCATGTGCAGCCTTTTAAGATTATTCAACAACAGCAACGACATATTTTTAAGTTTGATTTCGAGCAACAGCAATTACTGATTCGGCATGAACAGTCTGAACAAGCTTTACAAGCCGCTGTCATGGCTTATGCAAAGCGGTTTTTACCTGAATATTTAGCTCAAGTGAGTCAGCAGATCAGTCTATCGTACCAGCAATGTAGTATTCGAAAGCCCAAAACACGCTGGGGCAGTTGCAACTCCAAACATGACATCATGTTGAATGCTGCATTGGTGTTGATGCCAGAACAGATTGTGCGATCAGTTTGTGTACATGAGTTGGTGCATACCAAACACTTTGATCATAGTGCTGCATTTTGGAGTGAAGTGGAAAAGCACGATGCCAATTATCTTGAGCATCGAAAGCAATTGAAACAGACGCAATTGCCGAGTTGGTACTATAAAAAATAATAGAATATACGTTTTGTCTTAACCATTAAAAAAGCGATTGTTCCGAACAGTTAAACCTTTCCGAATACGTATAGCCTGTTTTAGGCTAGGTACATCATTTTGCCATTGTTTGAGTACCAAAATAATGGCAATGATTTCAGCGCGTGTCAGAAGACCTAGCCAGAAAACAATCCAGAATAAAATTTGACTTTGGTCTGTAAGTGTCACTTGTACCAATAAGGCAAAGAGAAATAAGGTCCAAATTTTTGCACCAAGACTGTGGGTGGCCACTTCTTTACGGAACTTAATAAAGCTAACCATATAAATCGCCACTTCAAATAAAATTAGAACCAGAATCGGCCAAATGTATTGTTTAAAAAAAACAGATTGTTGTAAGTAAATTGATGCGATGGCACAAATAAAGAAGATTTGATCAATATTGGAGTCTAAGCGACGCAATTTCTCATCGGATACGCCTAAATGTCTTGCAATGATGCCATCAAAGATATCACTCATTAGTCCGAGTGTTAAAAATACGACGGTATAAAGAGGATAAAAGCTAGGCCGTAATATTGTTACTACCACAATTAGAAAGCCGAGTAGCAATCTGGAATAAACAAGAAGTGTAGGGATTTGATACTTAAGAGGCATTAAAAATAATATCGATGAGTTTATTAGTGTAGTATATCAGCCGAAGAAGAAAGCTAAGATTGAAATAACAGATTTTAAATAAAACAACAGCTTAATTAAAGCTGTTGTTTTATTGGAGTCGACAAGATTATTTTGGATTTGGACATTAACGCTTTGGCTAAACATCAATGTTTTAATTTAGCTTGAACTATGAGAAATTGCACTGTAATTGAGTGGTCTGTAACTGATCAGGTGCTTTGCGACTGTCTAAGCCAGCACTTGCACTTACTACCTGGTTTGCCTTTATTTTGACTTGAATAAAGTTATATTGCAGTGTGCTATTGTTTGGTTCAGTTGAGCTACTATTTAATAAGTATTCAAAATTGGACTTATCTATCTGTAATAAATTATCAGTACTATCGCTATCCAATTTTGAGCTAAAAGTTTGTCCATCTTTTATTAATTCTAGCCAACCATCGGCACGGACATTGAGTTGGCAATTACTATTTGAATCTTTGTAATGACCGATTAAATATTCAATGGAAGGTAAGCTTGCATTCACAATGTTGATACCCGTAATACCTTGTTTGCATGGGTATAGAGAACCATTACAACTCTCTGTTGTATCGGAAAAACCAACTGCACGTCGATAATCACCAGCACCAATGATACGGAAAATCGTATTAGAGTTAATGACAGGATTTTCTCCAGCATATGCTTTTTGCTTTAATAAAGCATAGCCTTGTGGGTTTATAGATGCTTGCTGGTAATGGTCAGCAAGTTGGAGTGTAGCCTGTTTGAGTGATGCGGCAAATGCGTCCTTAGCATTTTTTTGATTCGTAGTAATATCTACTAATGTATTTTTAGCGGGGTCAATATTATCAGGAGTTGTCTTTACTAAAGATGTTAGAGTACTTTGATCACCACGAATTTTTTTTGTATCGAGATAACCATCTCTTAAATCAACCGCTAAATTTTGAGTAAATTCAGCAAAACTATTATTTGGGTAAGTGTTTGACCATTGTTGTAGAAGACCAAAACTGAGATAGGTATTTGTATATAGGCTAGATTGTAACGAAATGCTTGGTGGAGAAAAGACACTAAATAAGCTATTTGGATTCAGATTGCTAATATCTAACTGATTGAAAGCATCCGTTAATGCAGTATTTACATCGCTTGTTGCAAGTTTTAATTGTAGAGCAGTAATATCGGTTGGGGTGCTATTTGTGTCTGTAGGTAATACCCCTGAACGTATTAGAGCACGTTGATAAATTGCTTCTGAACTTGGGTTAATGTAAATAGCTTGTGTGAGATTTGCTATATTTACTTCAACCAAACTACGTAAAATCATAGAGACTTTTTGATATTGGCCACTTTGAAAGTCGTAGATGAGTGAGTTGGGGGTAGTAGCGAGTTCAATACGATAGAGATGGTTTCTATTCAAAATTCGCGGTAGTGTAATATTTAGATCAGTTGTTGTGCTTACTGATTGTTCGAAGATCAAGGTATTGTCAAAATTATCATAAATTCTAACGACTATGTCACGCATTTCAACTGCTGCTTTGACATTGAAACTCTTCGGTTTTGGTTCTGATACAGTGGTTGTGGTTTCTACTTTCGCTTTACTTTCACCACTTCCACAACCAACTAATGCCGAACTAAGTAGAAGTGTACTAAGCCCTAAGCAAATATGATGATGTAGTCTTTGTTTTGACATCAAAGAAGGCATTCCAGCTCTCCAAAAAATTTTGCATCCATGAAATTTATTATTACCGCAATTTTTTTATTCTATTCGAATAGTGAAATGATTCAATAGTATTTCTTGACCAATGGTAGAATCAATCCAAATATAATGAGTTTATTTGTATTCTCTCATAAACTTTTGAGTGTTTAATCAAGATTGACAGTACTTTTATTTTGTTAAAAGTTAGGTACTTGAAGATTGTGTAAAATGGGTCAAACTGCCATACTATTTATCTAAATGAAAGCTTGAGGTGTCACGCGTGATTTCTGTTGGTATTGTTGGTGGAACTGGATACACTGGGGTTGAGCTATTACGTCTTTTATTAAGACATTCACAAGTTCAGGTTCGTATTCTCACTTCTCGTACAGAAGCAGGAAAGCGTGTTGCAGATATGTTCCCAAGTTTACGCGGGCATACAACACTCGAGTTTTCAGATCTGGATTTAGATCAATTAGCACAATGTGATGTTGTATTTTTTGCAACGCCACATGGTGTAGCGATGCAACATGCTGAAAAATTGATTGCTACAGGTACAAAAGTCATTGATCTTGCTGCTGATTTTCGCTTGCAGGATTTGGTTCAGTTTGAAAAATGGTATGGTATGCAACACAGTTGTCCTACCATCTTAAAAGATTCTGTTTATGGTTTAACTGAGTTAAATCGTGAGAAGATCAAGCAAGCACAAGTCATTGGTAATCCAGGTTGTTATCCAACCACGGTACAATTAGGCTTAGCTCCATTACTTAAAAATCCAGACCAACTGATTCAAACACAAAGTATTATTGTGGATGCAAAGTCAGGGGTGTCTGGGGCGGGTCGTAAAGCAAGCCTAGGTATGATTTACAGTGAAAACGCTGATAATTTTAAAGCCTATGGTGTTGCTGGACATCGTCATCATCCCGAGATTGTTGAAGCGCTGGAAAATATTTCAGGACAAAAAGGGCAGTTTGATCAGCTTATTTTTGTGCCGCATCTAGTACCAATGATTCGTGGCATGTTGAGTACGATTTATGTTGACTTAACCGAACAAGGTCAGCAACTTGACTTACAAGCACTTTACGAAGATTTCTATAAAGATGAACGCTTTGTTGATGTCATGCCTACAAATAGTTCTCCAGAAACACGTAGTGTTCGCGGTGCGAACGAGCTTAGAATTGCACTCTACCGCCCACAAGCCAATAAATTGATTATCTTGGTTGCTCAAGACAACCTAGTCAAAGGCGCTGCAGGTCAGGCGATTCAAAATATGAACTTAATGTTTGGTTTTGATGAGGCTGCAGGCTTGGAAGGTATTGGTTTATTACCATAAAAAACGCTTTTTTACTTCACACACATTTAAATTTCGATTTTAATGTGTGCTTTGATGCAGATCATAACGATAGAGATGATGATGGAAAACGTTGAACCGACTACTTCACCAGACAGTTCCGTTGAAAAAAATAAATTCTTAAAAACGAATTTACCTTTGATTATTGGTGCTACTGTTCTTATCGGTAGCAGTTTTTTGCTTGGCTATACTGTCGGCCACCGTCAAGGTTTAACTGTGGTTGGTTATGATGCAGATGCTGAGCAATTGGTAGATGTGGTTCAGAAACAAAAGACTGCATTGGATTCGGTCAGCAAGAGTTTGAATGCTGCTGTTCAAGAGCGTGATATGGCTGTGGGTAATGCAGATGACTTATTCAAAGCAGTGAATCAAGCCAATGCGGATAAGACCCAATTTGAAGGGATGAATGCGATTTATCGTGATATTTTGAGACAACGTGGTGGTGTAAGCTTAACCATTCAAAATATGGCAATTAAATCTTTACCGGAAAATGCCTTTGAATATCAGATTGATCTTGTTCAAGTAAGCCCAAATAAACGCCGTGCTTCTGGTTCGGTTGAGTTGCGCTTAATTAAAGATACTGAAATCTTAGTTGTGCCTTTAGAAGATAAAAACTTCAATTTCGATGATTTTGAGCGCCTAACGGGGCGTTGGACAATGCCCAAAGGGTTTACGCCTCAATTCATTGAAGTGCGTTTAACAGGCGCTGGTACACCTGTAATTAAACGCTTTAGTTGGCAAAGAGGTAAACCGGTTGATGCAGGTTCTGCTTTCGTGTCGGAAATACCTCAAGCTGAAGCAAATGCTCAATAAATTTTAGATTAAGAACTCAATATGCGAAGATATAAACGTCAAATGAATTTAAGTGAAGTGAAAAATTCTTTTCATCAATCTGGGTTTGTCGATTGGCACTTGAATCCACGTTTAAGTGATTCGCAAGAGGATCATGAGGGTGAGGTGGTTGTACAAACAGCCCCTCCAGAATTAAAACGACCGCCGTTATATGCAGTTGTTTTAATGAACGATGATTACACGCCGATGGATTTTGTCATTGAAGTTCTACAAAGTTATTTTGGGTTGGACTTCGATCAGGCCAGTCAGGTGATGTTAACAGTTCATTATGAAGGTAAAGGCACTGCGGGTATTTATCCACGAGATATTGCTGAAACAAAAGCAAATCAGGTGAATAACTATGCCAGAGCTCAAGGTCATCCTTTGTTATGCCAAATCGAACCTGAGCAGCGTTAAGAAAAGCAACGCTTTTTAGCTGCGCAAGTCGAACAGCTATGCTGTGAGTGAAGGCGTTAAGAAAAGCAACGCTCTTGCGGAATATATTCCTCATGCGCAAGACGAGCAACTATGTTGCGAGTAACAGCGTTAAGATGAGGAGAATCTATTCGGCGAACAGCTATGCTGTGAGTGAAAGAGTTAAGAAAAGCAACACTCTTGCGGAATTTCATTCCTCATGCGCAAGACCTTGCGCCATTGTATGACTCGTACATTATGAGTGAAATGGTGTAAGTGTTGCTAAAAGCATCAAAGTAAAGCTGTTCGAATCGATGAATGAATGCATATCTTGTTTTGTGCTAAAAACATGAAACAATATACTGAGTATCAATATATTAAACTTATGAATGATTTGTTAGGCTTTAAGCAAGATCATGCAGTATTATAATTTTTTCATAGGTTTAATATTGTTTCATAAATGAATAACAAATTCGCTGTCTTTTTGAACGATTAGATAAGTCTTATTCTCTTTGTAATTGAATTTTTACAACAATACTTTGTTTTGAATCTTGACCAAGATAGTCAACTAATGCTAACAGTAGATTATGAAGCAAAGAGACTTGTAGACGTATATCCAATCACGATTACAGAAGCTCAGCGGATCAAGTCAATAATTCGCTTTTTCATTAAAAGATTTTCTTTTTTTGATAGAGCCCAAGATATAAGGGGGTTACATGCTCAGTCGTCAATTAGAAGTATCGTTACGTTTGGCTGTTAGCATGGCTCGTCAAAAGAGACATGAGTTTCTGACAGTTGAACATTTGTTGCTTGCCTTGCTTGATAACGACTCCGCCGTAAATGCATTAAAAGCATGTGGTGCGGACATCGTTACCTTGCGTAAAGAATTAGAGGAATATGTAGAGCAACATACCCCAAAACTTGGTGATAATAGTGAACAGGCCCCTCATCCAACTGAGAGCTTTGATCGAATTTTGCAACGTGCAATTTTCCATGTTCAATCAAGCGGTGGTGACCGTACGGTTGAAGGTGCAGACGTTTTAGTTGCGATGTATTCAGAACGAGATTCGTTCGCGGTTTATTTACTTAAACGTCATCAAATTAACCGTTTAACTTTGACTCAATACCTATCTCATGGCACACGTAAAGATGAGATTCAGGTTGAAGAAGAAGTGGAAGATATTGAAGGTGAAAGTGCGGCTTCAGCAAATGCTGGACCACTTGAACAATATACGTTGAACTTAAATGTCGAAGCACAAAAGGGTAAAACCGATCCTTTAATTGGTCGTGAAAAAGAAATTGAGCGTGCAGCACAAATTTTATGTCGTCGCCGTAAAAATAATCCGTTGCTCGTCGGTGATCCGGGTGTAGGTAAAACCTCGATTGCGGAAGGCTTGGCTTGGTTGATTGTCAATGGCAAGGCACCGAAACCACTTGCGAATGCTGAAGTTTATAGCTTAGACATCGGTGCATTGGTTGCAGGGACTAAATATCGTGGTGACTTTGAGAAGCGCTTAAAACAATTGTTGAATGCGTTGAAAAAGAATCCAAATGCAATTTTATTCATTGATGAAATTCATATGATCATTGGTGCAGGCTCAAGCATGGGCAGTACTATGGATGCATCGAATTTGATCAAACCAGCATTGGCAAATGGTAGCTTACGTTGCATTGGTTCAACGACCTTTCAGGAATATCGTCAGGTATTCGAGAAAGACCATGCCTTGTCTCGTCGTTTCCAGAAAATTGATGTGAATGAGCCAAGTATCAATGAAACAATTGAGATTTTACGGGGCTTGAAAAACAAGTTCGAAGATTTCCATCATGTTGAATATGATGATAAAGCATTGGTTGCTGCTGTTGAGTTGTCAGCTAAATTTATCAATGATCGTTTCTTGCCAGACAAAGCGATTGATGTGATTGATGAGGCTGGCGCGCAACGCCGCTTGAAAGCAGAAGTGGATGGTACAACGATTTCGGTTGAGAATATTGAAGATATTGTTTCCAAGATTGCCCGTATTCCACCAAAAACAGTTTCTAAAGATGACAAGTCTGTACTCGAGAATCTGGAACGTGATCTTAAACGTGTGGTATTCGGTCAGGATGAGGCGATTACAGCGCTTGCATCAGCGATCAAATTATCTCGTGCAGGCTTAAAAGCACCAGATAAACCAGTGGGTAGTTTTGTCTTTGCTGGTCCAACAGGTGTGGGTAAAACCGAGGTCACTAAACAACTGGCTAAATTGCTAGGCGTAGAGTTGGTTCGTTTCGATATGTCTGAGTATATGGAGCGTCATGCGGTTTCTCGCTTGATTGGTGCGCCTCCAGGTTATGTTGGATATGATCAAGGTGGTTTGCTGACCGATGCGATCCATAAAAATCCACATTGTGTACTGCTGTTGGATGAGATTGAAAAAGCCCATCCAGATGTATTCAACTTGTTATTGCAAGTGATGGATCATGGTGCCTTGACTGACAACAATGGTCGTAAATCTGACTTCAGAAATGTGATTATTGTGCTTACTACCAATATCGGTGCGGAAAGTATTGTTCGTGCAAGTATTGGTTTCACTGAGCAAGATCACAGTGCGGATAACCAAGATGCAATGAAACGCGCATTCTCACCTGAATTCCGTAACCGTTTGGATGGTGTGATTCAATTTAAAGCACTTCCGACGACAATCATCGATTCAGTGGTAGACAAATTCTTAACCGAATTGCAAGCACAGCTGGATGAGAAACAAGTGGTACTCGATGTTGATCAAAGTGCTCGTGACTGGTTATCTGCTAATGGTTATGACCGTCTCATGGGTGCTCGCCCTATGCAACGTCTGATTCAAGAACATTTGAAAAAGCCGCTTGCTGAGATGATTTTATTTGGTGAGCTTGCTGAGCATGGTGGTAATGTTGCAGTTTCTGTGAAAACAGAGAACGGCAAAGATGTCGGCTTAAAATTGGAAGTGTTTGAAGATCATATTAACCCGAGTGCTGAACCTGCTTAATGTTTGAATTGTCTTTCTCAATAACCCAAGTACTTAAAGTATTTGGGTTATTTTTCGTTACAGCGATTGCTGAAATTCTAGGTTGTTATTTTCCTTATCTTATTTTGAATCAAGGAAAATCACATTGGTTGTGGATTCCTACCGCATTAAGTTTAGCGGTCTTTGTTTGGTTGCTGACATTGCATCCTGCAGCATCGGGTCGTATTTATGCGGCTTATGGTGGGATCTATATTTTTACTGCTTTATTGTGGCTGCGTTATGTCGATCAAGTCATGCTGACACGTTGGGATATTCTAGGTGGTCTTGTGGTTTTGTGTGGGGCTAGCTTAATCATTTTGCAGCCGCAGGGCTTAGTTCGTTAGTTTCATTAAGCATGGTATATACCATGCTTAATTTTTTGAATAAGAAAAGAAAAGCAACATAAAAACACTGGGTTATGCTTATTATTCCAGTTAAATAAGCGAAGCCATGATAAGCCTGAATTTAGGCACAAAGAGGCTACTTTTACGGCCTGTTATGAAAATCAGGCCGACAGAATACTGCTACGATTGATAATGATTTTTATTTTCATTGTTACAATCGAGTGTGTTCATGGAATCCTTAGTTTCCAACAGAAAATTATTTTCTCCCAGAATTTTAGTATCAGCGATTTCCTTGGTAATTGGTTCAGATGTGTGGGCAGCCGACACAGCCAATACATTGCCTACAATAACGGTTAAAGTGGAAAACAATCGTGATCGTTATACTGTTCAATCGAGCCGTAGTTCAGCCAAATTTGATTTAAATTTAAAAGATACTCCACAGAGCTTAACTGTGTTTACTCAACAACAAATAGAGGATCAAAATTTAACAGATATCAGCAGAGTTTTAGAGGAAACACCTGGGGTAAGTAAAAGTCAGCATGGACAAGAAGGCGCTGGCTTTTCAGATTATTATGCTCGTGGTTTTAAGATTAATAATTTTATGCGAGATGGTATTCCAACCAGCGCGGCATCCTTTGGTGGAACTTATAACATTGGTATGGAAGGCACGGCTATCTATGACCGTATCGAAATTCTAAAAGGTGCGTCAGGTTTGCTTGGTGGTTCTGGTAATCCGAGTGCAAGTATTAATTATTTACGTAAGCGCGCGACCGAAGATACACAAGGTTCCATTAAAGTGCAAGCGGGTAGCTGGGAACGATATCGTAGTCAGTTTGATGTATCGGGTGGATTGAACGCAGATAAAACGTTGAAAGGGCGATTGATTGCGGCACATTCGTCAGGAGGTAATCAGCAAGATCGTTATCATAAAGATTCAACCTTACTCTATGGTACGGTAGATTATGATCTCAGTGATCAGACGACATTAACAACCGCACTAAGTTTGCAACAAAATAAAATCTATAATGCTGCACAACATGGTTTTCCATTTGTGAGTGGAGATGGTTTGAAGCAGACGACCTTTGGACCAAGAGATAATCCAGCAACTCACAACTCAAATCTTGCGGTAAATAATCTATATGCATTATTGGGTGTAGAGCATCAATTTAATTCAAATTGGAAAGGGGCGATTAACTATAGTTATTCCAAAACGGACAGCGATCAAATTAGAAACATAGCAGGCTATACTTTAAATTATCAAGATGAAAAGGGTATCGTGAATGGTACTGACTGGGAGGGTAAACCGATTATCTTAAAGCCTGGGGAAATGAGTGTTCATGGAAGTAAGTTTATCAATACACCAGAAGTTCATGCAATTGATAGCTTTGTTTCAGGGCAGTTTCAAGCACTTGGCCGCGAGCATGAGTTAAGTTTTGGGATCAACGGATACAAAGTAAATGCCAATGACCCTGCATATAAAGTTTGGCAATTTTCATCTAGACCGATCCAAAACTACCATGGTGATGTGGGAGACTATATCAACTTGACGCCTATTGGGCGGACGATAACCGATGAATATCAGATTGGTGGATTTGCCTCGGCCAAACTACAGTTAGCAGATCCAGTAAAACTGATTTTAGGCTCACGTTTGAGTACTTGGGAACGCAAAAATACAGGTACTGAACAAAAACAAAGTAATATCTATACCCCTTATGTAGGTTTGATTTTAGATATAAATGATCAGATCTCTGCCTATGCAAGTTATACCTCTATTTTTAATCCATCTACTCGAAAAAATGTTACAGGCCAATTCTTAGACCCAGAAGAGGGAAATAGTTCAGAAATAGGCTTAAAAGCAGAATTCTTTAATCAACGCTTAAATACCAACCTTGCTTACTTCGAAACCAAGCAAGATAATTTTGCTGTTCGGGATGGTGAAAAGTTTACGACCGATGGTGAATTTGCCTATATTGCAGTGAATGGCGCTAAGGTAAAGGGCGTAGAGTTATCGGTTGCTGGTGAATTGAGTCCTTATTGGCATATTTCTGCTGGATATACTTACACTGATGCAAAAGATCGTGATGGAAAAACCTTAACAACAGCTACAGGAAGTTCACTTCCACGGCAGACTCTGAAATTGTTCACAAATTATCAATGGGATAAATTGACATTAGGGGCTGGGGTGAATTGGCAAAGTGAAATTTTTGATACACGTGCACGCGGCGTAGCAACTCAGTTTAATCGACAAGATGACTATGTTCTATTGAACCTAATGGGGAGATATCAGATCAATCCAGATCTCAGTCTTGCGGTCAATGTTGATAATGTCGGAAATACCGTTTATAAAAGAACGGCAATCAATACTTGGGGGGAGCTACGTAATTTTATGGCAACTCTGAACTATAGGTTTTGATACGAGTACTTAAATTATAAAATAATCAGATCGCTTTAGATGAATGTTGGGTTCAGGCATGAACATGGTTTTGTCATGCCTGAATTTGAAAATAAAAAGCTATGTCAAGACATAGGATGTGGTGATTCCGCATGCTTTAACAAAAGTTTCATCATGTGATACCAGTATCACAGCACCGTTAAAAGAATGAATTGCTTGAGCGAGTAACTCACGAGACTCAATATCGAGATGATTTTCGGGTTCATCTAAAAATAACAATTCAACCGCTTGTAGCTTTAAAGCAAGTAAAGCCACTTTTAAGCGTTCACCACCACTTAGGGTAGAGATGGGCATAAGTGCTTTATCTCTTCTAATTTGAAGGTTACCTAATAAGGTTCGCCCTTGTTGTTCCGTAAGTTCGGGATCAATATGCTGTAAATATTCAAGTGCTGAAATAGTGTCATCAAGTAGCGAAAGCCTCTGGTCAAGATAAGTAGAAGTTACTTTGCAATACACTTCACCTGTAAGTGGTGGAATCAAACCTTGAAGGGTTTTTAATAAGGTTGATTTGCCAGTTCCATTTGCACCACGTAAATGCAATTTTTCCCCAGCCCTAATTGCAAGATCAATGGGTTTTGTCTTCGCATAAGCGAGTTGTAATTGATGACAACGTAAAATTTCTCCTGACTTTCTGGCTGTATGTGCAAATTCGAAAGATTGAGTTTTAAGATGTTCCAGTTGGATCTGCTTCTGTTGTAATTCATCTTTTGCATCTGCAAGCTGTTTGCTCTGTTGTTTACGAAGATGCGAGAGAGATTGTTCCGACTGTTCCTTCTTGGCATCGAGTAAAATGGGAGCTTGTGAAGCAGAAGCCCTTAACTTTTCACCTGCTTTTTGACGTTTCTGAGCTTTCATTTGACTTTGATGTTGCTGCTCTTTCAGCTGTTTTAACTCACGTTTTTCTTGCTGCACTGCTTGTATAAGTGATTCGACTTGTTGCTGATATTGCTGCTGATAAAGCGCATAATTGCCACCATAATAATGTAGTCCGAGTTGATTTAAGGAGAAAATCCCCTGTACGTGAGACAGTAGTTGCCGATCGTGGCTAATGATGAGCCCACCTGTAGGATGTTGAGATATTTGCTGGATCAACCATTCTCGTCCCCGTGTATCTAAGTGATTACTCGGTTCATCCAATAATAGATAATGATCTTTGAGTAGAAATAGACGACACAGTGCGAGTTTGGTTTTTTGGCCTTCACTCAAATATTGAATAGGTGTGTCAAGATCTATCGGTAAATCCGCACTTTGCAAAAGCTGTTGCCATTCTGTTGGTAAATGCCACAGATGTTCAACTTGGTCATAATCGGCAAAAGCTGCAGTACCGTGCTGGATGCGTTTGAAGCATTGGTATAAATCCTCAATATGCAAGGCTTGTGCGATTGTATCTGCTTGTACACGCTGAAGTTGAGCCAGATATTGATGCGGACACCGCCATGAGATTTGGCCTGAATAGGGGAGCTTGAATTTTGTCTGTTCATGCAGAAGAGACATCAATAGCGATTTCCCTTGGCCATTGCATCCAATCAATCCTGTGAATTGATGTAATGGAAGTTGAAAGCAAAGTGAGTCAAAGTGTATGAGCTGTGCGAATTCAAGGGATAAATTGGAAACAATACATGCCTGTTGAGTCATATGAAACCTCATAAACAGGATATGCAAAATAGAGAGATCGAGATAAGTTTTAGAATAAAGCAGCGCTAAACGATAGCTAAGTCTATTTTGCACATCAAAAAGAAAAATGAACTTTGATGATGGAAATAGAACTTACTTCATTGGCGTGATCTCAAATTGGTTTATTTTTACACTATTCTATGGAGGAAGTGGTGAAAGGTCAAATTCTAAGATTTTGAAGAGATGATTAAAAAAACATAAAAAGTGCTTGTCAAATGCTGAAATAGTGCGTAATTTAATAGTTAGACACCGTTTTTTAGATATTTGAAATAAATATGTTAAAGCATACTGTAAACACCAACGCATATTTTTACTTTTGGCAATATTGATCGTTGCCTGATGCGTTTCGGGCAGCAAAAAGGTTGCCCAACCAGTTAATACCTGATCGGCAACACCGATCAGGTTTTTTTATGCTTTAACAATCATGATTTTAGGAGAAATACCATGTATACATTTAATTATTCATATTTTAGCAAGATTTCTTGGTTTTACTTTGCAAAAAAATCAACATCGCTTAGATCACACTTGCTCAAATAAATGATAGGACTGCGAAGAAGGTCAGTCCAAAGGAATTGAAAATGAATGCTTTAAATACTGCTTTGACACAACCACAAACACATACAAAAGAATCAATGCTTAGCTTGCCATCACAACTCAAAGCGCAGTATCCCTTGTCTGCCACTTTAGCGCAGCAAGTTTCAAAACATCGTCAAACGATTCAGAATATTTTATCTGGACATGATCATCGCTTAATGGTGATTACTGGTCCTTGCTCGATTCATGATCCTATTGCAGTACTCGAATATGCTGATCGCCTACAACAACTACAAGAACAGGTTAAAGATCAAATATTCTTGGTGATGCGTGCATATATTGAAAAACCACGTACTACCGTGGGATGGAAAGGCTTCTTATATGATCCAAATTTAGATGGATCATCAGACTTACAACTCGGTTTAGAAAAATCTCGTCAGCTTTACTTGCAGCTAATCGAGAAAGGTTTGCCAATCGCAAGCGAAATTTTAAGCCCTATGGCGACAGGTTATTTTGATGACTTATTGGCTTGGGGCGCAATTGGTGCGCGTACTAGTGAGTCGCAAATTCATCGTGAAATTGCCAGCCATATGCCATACAGCATTGGTTTCAAAAACGGTACTGATGGTTCGATTCAAATTGCGTTGGATGCGATTCAATCAGCACTGCATGGTCATCAATTCTTGGGGATGACTCAGCAAGGTTTGCCTGCGATTTTACATAGTGAAGGTAATCCATTACCGCATTTAATTTTACGTGGTTCAAATCATGGGACTAATTATGACTTGGCTTCGATTCAAGCGATGCATTTCAAGCATAAGCAATTACCGGCATTGGTGATTGATTGTAGTCATGGTAATAGCGGTAAAGATCCATTATTACAACCTCAGGTTTTACAGCAAATTATTGCAGAGCGTGCTGAATCGAAAGTGCGTGGCGTAATGATTGAAAGCCATCTGGTTGATGGTAATCAAAAAATTTCTTGTGATATGACCTATGGTCAGTCAGTTACCGATGGCTGTCTAGGTTGGGATAAAACAGCGCAAGTCTTATTGGATGTTGCTGAACAGATGAGAAATTGATTACACGCTAAGACAATAAAAAACCCATGATTTACATGGGTTTTTTATTAGAGCTATTTGATTTTTCTCTGTATTAACATATAATTTTTGCCAAAAATAACCAATTATTAAAAGTCAATATGAAGAAATGAAGCCATATTGAAAATTTGTTGCTGTAATATGAGATATAGCATTAGTTCGCGTAATCATTGATAAAGTTTTTATAAAAATGGGGGAAAAATGAAAAAGGATGCAGTTGGTTTGGTTGGGGGTGCATTAGTTCATACTGAGCGAGGTTTGGTTCAGATACAGAACATTCAGATAGGAGATCTAGTACTCAGTGCTGACCCTGTGACAGGACAGCAGAGCTATCAAGCTGTAACGGAAGTAATAAAAAAAGAAAATCAGTCTGTGATTTTTATGGAGTTTGATTACTGGATTGATCCAGACCTTTCATTATTTGAAAAAATAAAGTTGGATAAAGAAGTCAGAAAAAAATTTAATATTAGTGGTATTGCATTGCCATCATTACAATTTATTGTTACTCCTAAACATCCATTTTGGGTAGAAGGGAAAGGATGGGTTGCTGCTCATCAGATTACTAATCAGGATGTGGTTGTAGATAAAAATGGAAATAAATATAGTCTAAATTTTGATGGTTATGATACAAAACCACATGCTGAAATTTATACAGCTTCTGATAAAAATATAGGCATGGTACCGAATTACGGTTCAGAATCTAGTTTTTATGGATTTGCTGTTGATTTATTTACGGGTAATATCATTTCTTGGAATGATGTGATTAAAGATAATCCGAATTTAAGGAAATTATATAATAAAAATACACACTGGAAAGAAGACTTACTTGAGCAGCTTCCAAAAGAAGACCGAGCCAATGCCCATTTTCATGGTTTTAGTCAGGGCGATTGGGTTAATCCGGAAACCATTCAGTGGGATGAGGGCGAGGGTTATGTAACTACGACGGTTTATAATCTGAAAATTGAGAATACCCATACTTATTTTGTCGGTGAATATGGTATCTGGGCACAAGGCTAAAGATTTTATCAGGTCTGCACTTAGCTTAAACAAGCTGAGTAAATCGCTACATTAAAAAGTTCAGCGTCTAAGTATAAAGAAATAGAAATTTATGGAAAAATTTAGAATAAGTATAGATTGAAATAATTTGGATGGAATAATCCAAATTGAATTATTATAAGGGCAAATATAATTTGCCCTAAAATAGCCTAAGAAACATTAAACTTCTTGTAAAAACTTACCAATTTCCTGACTAAACTTTCTTGGTTCAGTAATCAGTGGTGTATGTCCAGAACGTTCAAAATAAATCGCTGTAGCATTTCTTAGACTTTCAGCAATCAATGTTTGGCCAGTTTCTGGGTAAAGGGTAGATTCACGACCAATAAAGAAAGTGGTTGGGCAATTCAGTTGACTGATGGCTTCACGATAGTCTTCATTATGATTAAGATAATTTTCGACATACCACAGTAAATAGTCTAAACGCTGAATTGGCAGTAAGTATTTTTGCAGGAATGGGCGGTTTAGAGCGAGCTTGAAAATTTTAGGGCTATAGTTGTTGCTGCCTTGCAGTTCAATGAAATCACCCCACAAGCTGACCAGCTTGTAGCGGATATCATCGGGTAAGTCCTCTAGTTTCTGAGCATGTTTATAGTCGAGTAATAGCGTTTGAATCTCAAGCAATAAACTTTTAAATTGAGGATGCTTTGGACCAAACAATCCGTATTGCCAAGAATCATCAACTGCAATTTTAGGGGTTTGATCAATATGCAGATAGGCTTTGAGTTTCTCAGCTAAGCCACCATGCTTCATACCATGCATAGCTGTAGTTGCACCCATGGAATAACCCATCAGGATGAATTGATCGAGCTTTAATTGTTGGATCAGCGAGTCTACATCATTCCAATGACTTGAGATCGCATCGAGCTCTGGAATTGCACAATTTTTTGAACCGCCGAAACCACGCCAATCGGGAATGATAAATTCATATTGTTTACGATTGGCAAATAAGAAAGGGAGCCATTGCCAGCTTTGCATGCCCAGTCCGGATAAGACGAGCACAGGTTCGCCTTCGCCAACGCGTCGCACAAATAATTTTTCTTGATCGGGCATGCTATAGAACGGCATTATTTTTCTCCACTATTGTTGGCTTCTTCAAACTTTTTCAGTTGAGGAATCATTTGTTCCAACCATTTTATCCATTCATTTTCTTTAATGATACCGAGTTCTAGAATCATCTTATGGATAAACAAAACGCGATTGGTTGGTTGGTTATCTTTAAAATCTTTATCATGAATAGCTTGATAAAGGCTTAATTTTTCCTTATGCAATACTAAGTGACGCTCTAATTCGGGCAAAATATTATTGCCACCGAGTTGAGCTTCAGCTCTTAATCTAACCATGAGATCATCACGGAGTTGAGCAGGTTCACTTTGTTGTTCAATCCATGATGCCAGTTGTATCCTTCCAAGTTGTTCAACTTGATAAGTTTTTTTACGGCTGTTGGCAGCTTGTTCTTCTAATGTAGAAATCCATCCTTTTTTCAGCATCCCGTTGAGTTCACGATAAATCTGCTGATGAGTCGCATTCCAAAAGAAGCCCATTGAACGGTCAAAGCGACGAGCCAAGTCAAAACCTGTACTTGGTTTTTCCAATAAGCTGGTCAGTAAAACATGGGCGAGTGACATGATGTTCCATAATAAAAAATGACTCATCAGAATTATGCAATATGTTGCATAAAAATCAAATCTTGTTTATAACTTTATGCAACAAGTTGCATTAGCTAGCAGAGTGCGAGCCAAAGGAGAAACCATGTCAGCTTATCCACATTTATTAAAGCCACTTGATTTAGGCTTTACCACCTTAAAAAACCGTGTCTTGATGGGGTCTATGCATGTTGGCTTAGAAGAGGCGCATCAAGGTTATGAACGTATGGCTGCATTCTATGCAGAACGTGCCAAAGGTGATGTTGGATTAATCGTCACAGGTGGTATTGCTCCAAACGATGCAGGTCTTACCTTTGCACATGCATCTAAGCTAGATAGCATCGCAGAAGCAGAAAAACATAAAGTGATCACCCAAGCGGTACATGATGCGGGTGGTAAAATCGCGATGCAGATTTTGCATACAGGACGCTATTCTTATCAGCCTGAGATCGTTGCACCTTCTGCGATTCAGGCACCGATTAATCCAATTAAACCTAAAGCATTAAGTTCAGCTGAAGTACAGCAAACCATTGATGACTTTGCTAACTGCGCCAAGCTGGCACAATATGCGGGCTATGATGGTGTCGAAATCATGGGCTCGGAAGGTTATTTAATTAATGAGTTTATTGCGGCACGTACCAATCATCGTGATGATGAATGGGGTGGTAGCTATGAAAATCGTATCCGTTTCCCGATTGAAATTGTAAAGCGTACCCGTGATTTAGTCGGCGAAAACTTTATTATTATTTATCGCTTATCGATGCTGGATTTGGTTGAAGGTGGTTCAAGCTTAGAAGAAGTCATCCAACTGGCGAAAGCAATTGAAAAAGCTGGCGCAACCATTATCAATACAGGGATTGGTTGGCATGAAGCACGTATTCCAACCATTGCAACTAAAGTACCGCGCGCTGCATTTACATGGGTGACTGAAAAACTGAAAGGTCAAGTTTCAATCCCATTAATTACCTCGAACCGTATTAATACCCCTGAAATGGCAGAGCATGTATTGGCTTCTGGTCATTCAGATATGGTGTCTATGGCACGCCCAATGCTGGCCGATCCTGAGTTTGTATTAAAAGCCAGTGAAGGTCGTAGCGATGAAATCAATACTTGTATTGGTTGTAACCAAGCTTGTTTAGACCATATTTTTTCAATGAAAATTGCGACCTGTTTAGTCAATCCACGTGCTTGTTACGAAACTGAGCTTATCTTTAAAGAAGCCAATGCTGTTAAAAATATTGCGGTGATTGGTGCAGGTCCAGCAGGCTTGAGCTTTGCAGTATATGCAGCAAGTCGTGGTCATAAAGTTAAAGTCTTTGATGCGAGTAATCAAATCGGTGGTCAATTCAATATTGCCAAGACCATTCCAGGCAAAGAAGAATTCTACGAAACTTTGCGCTACTTCAAGCGTCAAATTGAACTACAGCCAAATATTGAGCTGGTACTGAACCACACAGCGACTTATGAAGAACTTAGCCAAGCAGACTATGATGATATCGTGGTTGCAACAGGCGTGACGCCGCGTCAATTGCAATTTGAAGGGATCGATCACCCAAAAGTATTGAGCTATATCCAAGTGTTGAAAGAGCGTGTACCTGTAGGCAAGCGTGTTGCCATTATTGGTGCGGGTGGTATTGGCTTTGATACGGCAGAGTATTTAACCCATGAAGGTGATAGTGGCAGCTTAAATCCTGAAAAATTCTATGCAGAATGGGGGATTGATACGGCTTATGAGCATGTAGGTGGCTTAAAACCAGCTGAGTTAGAAAAGTCTGAACGTGAGATTTACTTATTGCAACGTAAGAGCGCGTCAGTTGGTGCAGGTCTGGGTAAAACCACAGGCTGGATTCATCGTACAGGCTTAAAACATCGTGATGTAAAAATGATTGCTGGCGCAAGCTACGACAAGGTAGATGATCAAGGTTTGCATATTACCGTTGATGGTCAAAGTCGCGTACTTGAGGTTGATAACGTGGTGATTTGTGCAGGTCAAGAGTCGTATACCGCAATGTTTGATCAACTTAAAGCGGACGGTAAAAGTGTTCACTTGATTGGTGGCGCCAAAGAAGCAGGTGAGTTGGATGCTAAACGAGCAATTCGCCAAGGTGCTGAGTTAGCAGCAACATTGTAAACATGCTAGGGGGCATTTTCTATTGAGGGCGTGCTCCCAACTTATCCATTAAATCTCAAGGGAGAATAACAATGACATTGGAAACAACAAAACAAGCTTTAGAAAACTGGCATCAGATGATTAAAACAGGTGACCTATCCAACTTAAATGATTTGTTGGCAGACGATGTGGTGTTTCGTTCACCAGTTGCTTATAACCCTTATGAAGGAAAACACGTGGTTTTCTTTATTTTGACCAATGTGATTCAGGTGTTTGAAAACTTTACCTATCATCGTGAATTTTACACTGAAGATGGTGAAAATGTGGTGTTGGAATTTAGCGCCAATGTCAGCGGAAAATCACTTAAAGGCATTGATATGGTTCGCTTTAATGAACAAGGCAAAATCATTGATTTTGAAGTGATGATTCGCCCGATGAGTGGTTTGGCCGCATTGGCAGAAAAAATGGGTGCACGCTTTGCCAAGTATCAACCGAATTAATGTCTACAAAATAGCCTAAGTAATATTAAGAGAATTAAAATGTGGTTAAAGCTTTCAACTTTTGTATTACTGCCTGTATTTGTCATACAGGGTATGAAAGTTCGTAACAATACACCACGTCTTTCTGAAGCAAGTGGTGACCGCCACGGTATCGTGGGTCAGGGTCAGCCACTTTCTTTACTTATTCTTGGCGATTCGGCTGCGGCGGGTGTTGGTGTTGAAACCCAACAACAGGCTTTATCTGGGGCGATTATTGCTGAGTTACAGAGTGAATATCAGTTGCAATGGAAATTGCATGCTAAAACAGGTGATAACACTCAACAGGTTTTTCAAGCAGTACAACAGTTAGATCAGCAGTGCTATGATGTTGTTATCACTTCAATTGGTGTGAATGATGTGACTAAACTGATCTCTGCAAAATCTTGGCTTAAACAACAAAAACAGCTATTCACTTATATACAGCGTCAATTTCAACCTAAACTCATTATTGTATCGGGTGTGCCACCAATGCAGCATTTTCCAGCTTTGCCTAATCCTTTGGCTTGGCTGTTTGGAAAATATGCAGAACAAATGAATCAAGCATTACAACAATGGTTGGCACCACAATCTCAATTTCGATTTATTCAATATGATATTGAAGCTTTTCAAGCAATGGATTTGCCGATGGCAAGCGATGGTTTTCATCCAAGCAAAGAAATCTATGCCATCTGGGGACAACAGGTCGCAACTTTGGTGCGACAAACATTTACTCATGCTTAGATAGAGGCGGTTATTGAATATGGGTATATCTGCTTTAGATAAAATCAAAGTGTTAGGTGCAGAGCTTCTTGATTCAGTGCTCGGTGCTGAGCAACCCAAAATGTACTATGACCCGAAAGGGAAAATTAAAGATGTTTTGGAAAAATTACCGCAGTTAAAGCAAAAATATCGTCCTACGCCTTGGCTGAGTAATACACATCTACATTTATTGTATTTTGATGTGATTCGTAAGAAAACCATTAAACTTGAATATGACCGTGTTGATCGTTTGATCATGCAGGATGGCGGGATTACCGCCGTTGCGTGGTATGGATATGACTTGCCAGCAGAAACACCAACCGTTGTAATTATGCATACCATTACAGGGACACCTGAAAGTATGCGCGAACTGGTCAAAGATTTGCATGAATATAATGGTTGGCGAATTGCACTGTGTTTGCGCCGTGGCCATGCAGGGCTGCCAATGCCAGTGCCTCGTATTTCACTGTTTGGTTCAACCAGTGATCTGAAAGAACAGCTTACGCATATTCAAAACCTGTTTCCACAATCCGATCTGTATGCAGTTGGCTCTTCCGCAGGTACTGGACTCTTGGTCCGCTATTTAGGCGAGCAAGGGGTGGATACGCCATTCAAAGCTGCTTTTGCAATGTGTCCTGGTTATAACACTGAAATCGGTTTTAAAAATGTGCATCCTTTTTATAGCAAAATGATGACCAAAAAGTTATTTAAATACTTTATTTATCCTTATCAGAATACATGGAATCAAATTGCATCTGTAGAAAAAGTGCTAACGACCACAAGCTTGGAAGAGTTTGAAAAAGAATATTTTGAAATGGCAGGATTTCAGGATTATCAGAGCTATTGCCAAGCGATTAATCCAATCTATGTGTTCGAAAATGTCAAAATTCCATTGATGATTCTCAATGCAGAAGATGATCCAGTCTGTTCAATTAAAAACTTAGAACCTTATAAAGATGCCATTCAGCAAATGGACAATATTGCAGTTGTAACAACCAAAAAGGGAAGCCATTGTGGTTTCTATGAAAGTTTGACGGTGAAATCTTGGGCCTCCCGTTTGATGGCGGACTTTTTTAAAAATTACTAATCTATAGACACAAAAAAGCCAGTTGAAAGCAACTGGCTTTTTATTGCTCAAGAGTGAATTAGTTATTTAAAGCTGGTGTTGCGGCAGCGATTGCAGCAGCGACAGCATCATCTTCACTTTGAGCTGGTGCTGATGGTTTTGCAGCTTTCACGGGTTGTTCTGCTTTAGGCTGTTCAGTCTTTGCTGGTTTCTGTTCAGCTTTTACAGGTTTTTGCTCTTCCGCGCGTGGAGCTTCAGTTGCAGCAGGTGTTTCTGTTTGAGCTGGACGAGTCTCACGACGAATTTCGGTCGTTGTATTTGGTGTTTCTTCACGCGTTGTTTCTACAACAGGCGCTGGAGATTCATGCTTATCGACACTTTCTAAAGACTCGAACTCTTGGATTTTTTCAGGTTCAGGCTGAGTTTGAGTCTCAGTTGCAGTCTGCTCTTGCTGCTCTTCGCTTTTAGGTTCTTCTTTTTTCACACAAGCAGTTAATAAAAGACCAGTCGCAAGTGCTGCACAAATTAAAAGTTTTTTATTCGCCATTGCTAAAACAACATATCAAATTAGGACAGCAACAATTATAACAGTAAATCTATGTGAAGAAATCCCTGTGAATTGTTGAGTTTGTTTATATTTTATAAATGCTTGCAATTAAACAGACGAGCAGCAAAGAATTTAAAAGTGATGAATGCAATATTTTAGGTGTCGCTTTAACTGATTTTGACCTGTTAAACGTAATTTATGGATGAAAAATCCACAAAACCCGTAAATTTTTATCGAAAATGCTGATAGAATAGCCAGTTGTTTATAGTTCTTTGAATTGATGCGGTTTGACTTTGCTTTATAGGGGCAGAGTACAGTAAAATTGCCCAACATTGTAGGCCGATTTCGGCTCGATTGTACGAGAAACTCAATGACCCATTTTATTTTTGTCACTGGTGGTGTGGTTTCATCACTAGGTAAAGGTATTTCTGCTGCTTCTGTTGCTGCACTTTTGGAAGCTCGTGGCTTAAAAGTCACTATGGTAAAAATGGATCCATACATTAATGTCGATCCAGGTACCATGAGCCCATTTCAGCACGGTGAAGTTTTCGTCACAGAGGATGGTGCTGAAACTGACTTAGATTTGGGATATTACGAACGTTTCTTACGTCGTGCGAAAATGACCAAACTGAATAACTTTACCAGTGGGCGCGTATATCAAGACGTTTTAAATAAAGAACGTCGTGGTGACTACTTAGGTGGTACGGTTCAAGTTATTCCACATATTACAGACAACATTAAAGAACGTGTACTTCGCGCAGGTGAAGGTTACGACGTTGCAATCGTCGAGATTGGCGGTACAGTTGGTGATATTGAATCACTTCCATTTATGGAATCAGTACGTCAATTGATGGTAGAGCTTGGTCATAAACGTACCATGCTCATGCATTTAACTTTGTTGCCATATATCAAATCTGCGGCTGAGTTAAAAACCAAGCCAACTCAGCATTCTGTGAAAGAGCTTCTTTCAATTGGTATTCAGCCAGATATCTTAATCTGCCGTACTGAATATGATGTTGATGTTGATACTAAGCGTAAAATCGCATTGTTCACGAATGTGGAAGCGCGTGCCGTTGTGGTATGTAAAGATGCGAAAACGATTTATCAAATTCCGCGTACATTCTATGAGCAAAACGTTGATGACTTGATCTGTGAGCGTTTTGGCTTTAATGATCTTCCAGAAGCAAACCTTGAAGATTGGGATAACGTTGTAGAAGCATTACTGAATCCTGAATACACAGTTCGTGTTGCGATGGTCGGTAAATATGTTGAACTTCCAGATGCTTATAAATCTGTGAATGAGGCACTTTTACATGCTGGTATCCAAAACCGTGTCAAAGTTCAGATTGACTATGTCAATGCTGAAGAGCTTGAACAGCAAGACATTAGCATTTTAAGTACTGCTGATGCGATCTTGGTTCCAGGTGGTTTTGGTGAGCGCGGTACTGAAGGCAAAATGAAAGCCATTCAATATGCACGTGAAAACAAGATCCCATTCCTTGGTATTTGTTTAGGCATGCAATTGGCGGTAATTGAATATGCGCGTAATGTTGCTGCAATGCCTGAAGCGAGTTCAACTGAGTTTAACCGTTCAACAAAATATCCATTGATTGGTTTAATTACTGAATGGTTGGATGAACGTGGTGAGCTACAACAACGTAGTCTTGAGTCTGATTTGGGCGGTACAATGCGTTTAGGTGCGCAAAAGTCTGAGCTTGTTGACGGTACCAAGACTCGCGAAGTTTATGGTAAAGCTGAAATTACAGAACGCCATCGCCATCGTTACGAAATGAACGATCGTTTTATTCCTGCACTTGAAGAAGCTGGTATGAAAATTTCAGGCTATTCATCAGTACAACATTTAGTTGAAACTGTAGAAATCCCTGAACATCCTTGGTTTATTGCTGTACAATTCCACCCGGAATTTACAAGTTCACCACGTGATGGACACCCATTATTTGCTAGTTTTATCGGGGCTGCTAAAAATCAGCACCAAAAGTAAGTACTGAGTTTTAAATAAACTGGGAAAGTTTAAATGTCACAATTAAAACCACAAGAAGTTGTACGTTTAGGCGATATACAAATGGCAAATCATTTGCCATTTGTATTATTTGGCGGAATGAACGTATTAGAGTCAAAAGATTTAGCATTTGAAATTGCTGAAACTTATGTTGATATTTGCAAGCGCTTAGATATTCCTTATGTATTTAAGGCGAGCTTTGATAAAGCAAACCGTTCAAGTCTGAACTCTTACCGTGGACCAGGTTTAGAAAAAGGGATTGAATGGCTTGCAGACATTAAAAAGCATTTTAATGTGCCCATTATCACTGACGTTCATGAGCCTTACCAAGCAGCACCTGTTGCTGAAGTTGCTGATATCATCCAACTTCCTGCCTTTTTAAGTCGTCAGACTGATCTCGTTGAAGCAATGGCCAAAACTCAAGCCATTATCAATATCAAAAAAGCACAATTCTTAGCACCACATGAAATGCGTCATATCTTGCATAAGTGTTTAGAAGCTGGAAATGACAAACTCATTCTTTGTGAGCGTGGTTCAGCATTTGGTTATAACAACTTGGTTGTTGATATGCTTGGCTTCGATACCATGAAAGAAATGAATGTGCCAGTATTCTTTGATGTTACCCATGCATTGCAAACACCAGGCGGACGTGCTGATTCTGCTGGTGGTCGTCGTGCCCAAATCACGACTTTAGCGCGTGCAGGTATGGCAACAGGATTGGCAGGTTTATTCTTGGAAGCACATCCTGAGCCAGAAATCGCAAAATGTGATGGACCATGTGCATTGCGTTTATCTCAGCTTGAGCCATTCTTGGCGCAATTAAAAGAATTGGATACTTTGGTTAAAGGATTCAAAAAGTTAGACACCCACTGATGCAATAACTTGCATCTTGTTTTTCATTCAACAGAGGAATTGTTCATGAGCCAAATCGTTGACATCCGTGCACGCGAAATTTTGGACTCTCGTGGTAACCCAACCATCGAAGCAGACGTTATTTTAGAATCTGGGGTTGTTGGTCGTGCATGTGCACCATCTGGTGCTTCAACTGGTTCTCGTGAAGCTTTAGAACTTCGTGATGGCGACAAAGCACGTTATTTGGGCAAAGGTGTTAAAACTGCGGTTAATAACGTAAATACTATTATCCGTGACGCTTTAGTGGGCAAATCAGTATTTGAACAAAAAGACATCGATAATACGATGATCGCGCTTGATGGTACTGAAAACAAAGAAAAATTAGGTGCTAACGCAACTTTAGCTGTTTCATTGGCTGCTGCGCGTGCTGCTGCAGATGAAAAGAAAATTCCTCTTTTCCAATATATCGCTGATCTTCGTGGTCAAACGACTTTGACGATGCCAGTACCAATGATGAACATCATCAATGGTGGTTCGCATGCAGACAATAATGTTGATATTCAAGAGTTCATGATTGAGCCTGTAGGCTTCACTTCTTTTGCTGAAGCATTACGTGCAGGTGCTGAAATCTTCCATTCACTAAAATCAGTTTTAAACAAAAAAGGTTTAAACACTGCTGTGGGTGATGAAGGTGGTTTTGCGCCAAACTTGCGTTCAAACGAAGAAGCAATCACTGTTATCCTTGAAGCGATTGGTCAAACTGGTTACAAAGCTGGTTCTGATATTATGTTGGCACTTGACTGTGCTTCTTCAGAATTCTACAAAAATGGTCAGTACATCCTTGCTGGTGAAGGTAATAAAGCATTCACAAGCAACCAGTTCTCTGACTATTTAGCTGGTCTTGTAAACCAATACCCAATCATTTCGATTGAAGATGGTTTAGATGAATCTGACTGGGAAGGTTGGAGCTACTTAACATCAATCCTTGGTGACAAAATCCAATTGGTTGGCGACGATTTATTCGTAACCAATCCAAAGATTTTACAACGTGGTATTAATGAGAAAGTCGGTAACTCTATCCTGATCAAATATAACCAGATTGGTACATTGACTGAAACTTTAGATGCGATTTACCTTGCAAAAGCAAATGGCTATAGCACTGTAATTTCACACCGTTCTGGTGAAACTGAAGATTCAACAATTGCTGACTTGGCAGTGGGTACAGCAGCTGGCCAAATCAAGACGGGTTCACTTTGCCGTTCTGACCGCGTAGCGAAATATAACCAATTGCTTCGTATCGAAGAATTAACGAATGCAGCTTACCGCGGTAAAGCTGAATTCAAAGGTCTAAACTAAGGTCAATTTATCTATGTTGAATACTTCTGATCATCTTTCTTTACAAAAGACAGAAACTCTGCAAATTCATAATCATATAGAATTTGCAGATGATCTTCCTTGTAAGAAGGATGTAGGGATTTTTTCATGCTAGATATGTTTCGATCGACCTCGAGTAAATTGATCCTAGTGCTTGTCATCGCTCTGGTGGCAAGCCTGCAGTATCAATTTTGGCTAGGTGAGGGAGGGTATTTTCCTCACCAAGCTTTAACTCAACAAATTACGCAGCAAGCAGAAATTAATACTGAGCTTAAAGAGCGAAATCGTATTTTAGCTGCAGAGGTTTTTGATTTAAAAAGTGGCAGTGAAGCCATTGAAGAACATGCACGTTTAGATTTAGGTTTGGTCAAGCCGAATGAAACCTTCGTACAAATGAGTACCATTAGTACCCATTACAAACCAATTTATATCGATCCAAACGCAAAAGAAGATACAGCAACAAATGAAAACCCAGACTAAGCTGTGGGCGGTTGTACCAGCAGCAGGTTCGGGCAGTCGTTTTTCAAAAACTGAATTAAAACAATATCAGTATATTCAAGATCATACTGTACTTGAACATACGGTTAATCGACTGAATTCCTTAGATTTAGCAGGTTGTGTACTCGCCATTGGTGAGCAAGATAATTTCGCGAAAACCCTCTCTTTTCAGCACAAAGATAAGCTACATTTTTGCATTGGTGGCACTGAGCGTGTTCATTCAGTTTTAAATGCCTTGATCTATTTATCTGACATTGCTCATGAAGATGATTGGGTGTTGGTCCATGACGCTGCACGTCCATGTGTTACTTCGGATTGTTTAATCCGTTTGGTTGAATCTGCCCAACATTCAAATCAAAGTGCAATTTTAGCGATTCCTGTACGTGATACGCTTAAACATGTCGTAAGCCAAAATCAGATTGAAAAAACTGTCAGCCGTGAGTTTTTGTGGCAGGCACAGACACCACAAATGGCTCGATTACATGTTTTAAAAAGTGCAATTGAACAGGCCTTAGCAGACCATATTGTGATTACAGATGAAGCGAGTGCTTTAGAATATGTGAATGAACCTGTACAAGTGGTACAAGGGCGTTCAGACAATATCAAGATTACCTATGCAGATGATTTAGAGCTTGCTCGATTAATTCTGCAATCTCAAAGCCCTTCTTAATTTTCTTAAATTGATGCAATTTTTTTGGGTTATTGTAAAATAGCCTAAGTAAATTTAGATGAAATTTCTTATTTTTACACCATTCTAAATGACAAAATTTCTACGATTTGTTAAATTTGAATAACATACTTTATAACGGATCAACAAATGAAAAAATTATTAATTGCGGGCCTTTTTACTTTTTCTTTAGTTGGCTGCGCAACAACACCTCAACAGCCACAAGATACTGTACAGGAAACAATTCGCTATTCATCTAGCCCTTGTTTTGGTGCATGCCCAATTTATTCTGTTGAGATTACACCTGAAGGTGCTGTCCATTTCGATGGCAAACAATATACCAAGGTGACAGGTACTCAAGATTTAACAGTTGATCCTTCTGTTTATAAGAAACTGCAACAAGAGTTAAAAACTTATCGTCCTGCAACGGGTGCAAATGTAAAAACAACTGGTTGCCAAGAAACAGCAACAGACCAACCAAGTGCTTATTTCTCATGGAAAAAGCCTGATGGAACTGTAACAAAGCTTAGCCATTACACAGGTTGTATTTCACCAGCAAATACTGAGTTGAACAAAGTAATTGATAAATTACCAAAACTAATCGGTATTGAAGATTTAGTTCGTTAAACTCGCCGCTGCAAAAATAGACAAAACTAGCAGTTATGCTAGTATAGGTATAAGCGCAATCTAGCGGAGGAGTCTTTAATGACAGCTTTTACAATCATGAAAATGAGTACGCAAGAGGAAAGTCTTCTTCCTAAGCTTGCTGTAGAAGCATTTCGTAACGCGTTTGAAGAAGCAAGTGAATCCTCTACTGTGGTTTATGCTAAAGGTCATCAACTGTTAAAACAGCATCCAACTGGCGAGATTGAAGTGATCAAGGATATATCAGGCGCTTATACTACTATTGAAGCATCGCGTACTCTATTGAAGCGTAAAAAAAAGCAGGCTGTTGTATAGGTTAATGCGACAGTCTACGCCTAGAATTCGCATGTTTGCTGGTCCAAACGGTTCTGGTAAAAGTACGATTAAAGAATATTTATTGCCCCGACATATTGGGGCATATTTAAATGCAGATGAACTCGAAAAAACCTTAAATCAAACTCATCGCTTAGATTTAAAGATTTATCATGAGTCTCTAGATGCACTAAAATTGATTGCTTTTTTAAAAACCAAAAAGAAAAAATTGAATCAAAGAACCTGTAATTTATTAAGTCAAGAACCCGAATTGCTCGGTGAGCATCATATTCTTTTTGCTATTCAAGATATTGATTCATATCTTGCTGCCAGAATCATCGACTTTATCCGTTTGGAATTTCTAAGCTTGAAAATTAGTTTTACCTTTGAAACTGTCATGTCGCATATCAGCAAAGTTGAGTTTCTGAAAATGGCTCAGGAGCAAGGGTTTAAAACTTATCTGTACTATGTTTCAACGATTGACCCTGAAATCAATATTGCGCGGGTACAGTATCGGGTAAGTACAGGTGGACATGCTGTAGCAGAACCCAAAATTCGTGATCGTTATTACCGCAGCATGAACTTACTTATGCAAGCCATTGAGGCGAGTGATCGAGCTTTTATATTTGATAATTCTTCGAATGGTGAAAAAGCAGCTTTTTTGGCTGAAATTGAACAGGCTGATCGACTAAGAATCAATCCGATCGTGACAGTCTTTCCTGTTTGGTTTGCAGAAAGAGTACTTGCTGAATTCGAGTAGTCACTCAGTTCAAGAAATAAGATGCTTGTTCAAAGCATGTTTTTATGCTCAATAGTCAAATTAAATGACTTAATTTTAGGAAATGCTTACCAATTTATGCCATTTTTCGTAAAAATAAGCGATTAAGCGCTAGTATTGAATAGATTTATTTAATTATTATTTAAAATAATATATTATAAAAATATATATTGATTAGTGAGAGGATGATGGCAAGTATTATTCTAGCTTTAATTGGTGGCGCGTTAATTGGATTAGCGGCTGTTGGTTATTTATATGTCAATGGGCGTGTCGCGGGTGTGAGTGGTTTGATTGCCCAATTATTACAGCCCAAAACATTTTTGCGTAGTTCGGCTTTTTGGTTTTTATTAGGCCTGATTATTACACCCTTTATTTATCAAATTTTTGTAAAACCTGAAATTATCATGCAGTCATCTCCGCTCGCTTTGATCATTGCTGGACTGTTGGTGGGCTTTGGGACACGTTTAGGTTCAGGTTGTACCAGTGGACATGGAATCTGTGGGATTAGCCGTTTATCGCCACGTTCAATGGTTGCCACAATTACATTTATGTTCGCTGGTTTTGTGACAGTGTATGTGATGCGTCATATTCTGGGAGCAGCATAATGAAGAATTTGTTTGCATTGATCTTTGGTAGTCTATTTGCACTAGGGCTCTTGGTTTCTGGAATGTCAAATCCTGAGAAGGTATTAAGTTTTCTTGACATTTTTGGCACATGGGATATTAGTTTGATGTTTGTGATGATTGGTGCAATTGCAGTTGCATTTATCCCATTTCAGAAAGCCTTGCGCAATCCCAAAACATTATCAGGTGAGGCGATTGCTTTACCAAACAATAATCAAATTGATAAGAAGTTGATCACAGGTGCGATATTATTTGGTATGGGTTGGGGAATTGCAGGCATTTGCCCAGCACCCGCAATTACCCTAATCGGACTGGGTTATTTTGAAATTTGGTATTTTATTGGAGCAATGCTGCTCGGCATGTTGATCCATCGTCTTTGGGCCAAACAGTAGGAGAAATGCAGTGCAACATCCAACAGTCAAAGCCTTTTTTGATGAGCAAAGTAATACCTTTAGTTATGTTGTACATGATGCTGAAACAAAACATTGTGCAATTATTGATAGTGTTTTGGATTATGATGCTGCCTCGGCATCAACATCTACACAGCATGCAGATGAGATCATTGCTTATATTGAATCTCAAGCCCTTACCGTTGAATGGATATTGGAAACGCATGTTCATGCCGATCATTTAACGGCGTCACAATATCTGAAATCTAAGCTTGGCGGCAAGATTGCCATGAGTGAGAAAATTGCCATTGTTCAGGAAACATTTAGTGCGATTTATCATATTGATATGAAATATTTTAATACGCATCAAGTGTTCGATTATCTGTTTAAAGACCATGAACATTTCCGTATCGGAAACTTAGCGGCATATAACCTACCGACACCAGGACATACACCTGCGTGCTTAAGTTATGTGATCGGTGATGCTGTTTTTATTGGTGATACCTTATTTATGCCCGATTATGGAACGGCGCGTTGTGATTTCCCAAAAGGCAGTGCAAATATCTTATTTGATTCTGTGCAAAAACTGTATCAATTGCCAGAACTTACACGTGTCTTTTTATGTCACGACTATAAACCAGAAGGTCGTGATACATATAGTTATGAAACAGATATTCGAGCACAGAAGCATAGCAATATTCACTTAAATGCAAAAACACTGAAGCATGAGTTTGTACAAATGCGTCAAGCACGTGATGCGACTTTGTCGATGCCTAAGCTTATTCTACCGGCAATTCAAATCAATATGGATGCAGGCCGATTCCCAGAATCTGAGTCTAATGGAATCCGCTACTTAAAGTTGCCTCTGAATTACTTTAATCAATCATAGAATACTTAATTGCTCAAAAGGATTTGAGCGATGTCTTTTTCACGCACATTAAGAATAAAAAATGAAGCTTAGGTTTTGTTTGAATACCCAATTGTTATGTTATAACATAACAATTGAAAATAAGGAGTTCAATGTGCGTTATAAAGCCTTGGCAATAGCCATTCTATTCATTCATCAGCAAGCATCTGCAGATGAGCAGGACAGTTCTGTCATTTTGCCAAAAATCAGTTTAAAAGCAGAAACAGATCTTTCAATCGGGAACAATATTGTTGTAGAGAATCGAAATACACAAAATCAAACTTTAGGGGATGCACTCAAGCAGGTGTCAGGTGTACAGAGTAGTGCTTTTGGTCCCAATGCAGGAGCACCAGTTATCCGCAGCTTAAGTGGCAATCGTGTACAAATTCTTGAGGATGGACTATCGATTTATGGCATGAATGCTATCAGTGGTAATATTGCCATTCCATTTGATCCTTTATTTAATCAATCTATTCAGGTAAATAAGTCATCGGATAGTGTGCGATACGGCGGAAATGCCATCGGTGGTAGTGTAAATGTAGAGAATGGTCTGATTAGCAAAGAAATTCCCAAGAAAGATCATAATTTAGAGTTGGCTGTGCGAAAAGGTTGGAATAATACAGATGCACATGGTTTTAAGCTGAATTTAAATAATCAAAGCAACTTTTCAACCAATTTTTTATTTTCTAAACAAGACATTTCTTCTTATAAAATTCCAGGTGACAGCAAGGCTGAGCAATGTAATAGCGCAGTATTTCCTGCAACAGGTGGTGTGAATTCAGCGTTGGCAGATGCTTGTCAAAAAGATACGCGCATACAGCAGATCTATAACACCGCATCGCAAAAATATATTGACCAATTTATGACTGAAAATCCAGATTGGGCAGATGGGAAATTTTCATTCTATACCGATAAGCCGTCATCTGTTTGGAGTGGTAAGACATATATCAACCCAGCAAATCCTGAATATATTGCTGATACACCCAAGTTTAAAGAAAACAGAATTAATAACGATGTGACACCAAATTACAATCGAAAGCTAGGCAATAGCTATTTGGAAAATCAGCATTATGCGATCGGAAGTACTTACTTTCTGCAAAATGGCTATATTGGCTTGAGTGCAGATTCCCAGAAAAATGCATACGGTGTACCAGGCTTTTCTTTAGAAAATAAGTCGTTTCAATCTTCTTATGATGATGGTCTACCTGTAGGAATAAAGACGGATCAACGAAAATATACATTGGATAGTCAATATAATTTTGATACACCATTTTTGAAGGGAATCGACTTCAAAGCGAATCAAGTGATCAATCGTTCAGGTGAATATCTCGGGACACAGTTAGCAAATGATTACCGCTTTGATACCAAACAAGCTGAAATACTATTCAGACATCAACCTTTGCCGTATTTAAATGGTCTACTTGGGCTGAGTCAGAGTAATCGAACTGTTGAAGGACAGGGGAAACTACGCTATTTACCCAATGTAAATACCAAGACACACGCCATTTTTGTTCAAGAGAAAATTGATCTAGATTGGCTTTCTTTCGATGCAGGTTATCGCCAAGAACGTATTGATCACTCGATCAAAGACAGTGATTTTAAAGTCTCTCGCAACTCGCCGAATTCTAAGTTGCAAGATACTAATTTCGATTTAGAAAGCTATAGTTTTGGTTCATATCTCAGAATGAATGACTATCTAGGCATGAAGCTTAGATATTCAGTATCAGAGCGTGCGCCTGAGCTGAATGAACTTTATGCCAGTGGTAATCACTATTCGATCATGGTTAATGAGCAAGGAAATCAAAAGTTAGCGCCTGAAAAATCTAAAAATACAGAGCTGACCGCTTTATTCAATTATCAAGATTTTAATCTTGAGGCTACCGTGTATAAGATGAAATTTGAAAACTATCTCTATCTCACTCATTCTGGCATGCAAACGGCGAACCGCTTACCACTCAAATACTGGACTCAAACAGATACTGAAATCACAGGTTTTGAAGTTGATCTAAAACAAAAAATTAATACACAGCATTTGGGGCTTTTTACCCTAGGCGTGTTTGCTGATTTTGTGAAAAATAAAAATTTAAATCCGAATCGAACGAGCTTGTTTAATGATGGCAATTATTTACCAAACATGCCAACCAGTCGCTACGGTGCAAGCGTAGAGTGGAGTAAAGGGGATTGGGCGGCACGTCTCTCAAGTATTTATTATGATAAACCGAAATACCTAGGCAAGAATGTTTCGGAGGAAGAGCCATTGCCAGCCTTCAATATGGTCGATATGCAGATTAGCAAGCATCTAAAATTTAAGAACTCTGATATTGACGTGTTCCTGAACGGTTCAAATTTACTGAATGAGGAGGCGAGACCGCATAATTCGCCTTTGAAATATATTGCGCCATTACCTGGACGAGGTTTTCAGCTTGGAATTAATATGAAAATATAGTTTTAGGAATCTTCTGTTTGAAACTTAACCACTGGAGGGAATACTCAATAAAGACTTCCAGTGGTTGAACTTGAAAATTAGTAATTTAAATTTTTTAATGAATTTTTAACGATTAAATCATGTACCAAGGAGACAGGAAGCATATAAATCTTTCCAAAAAAATTATAAGTAATCACACTGGTTGTGACCGTTAATTCATTCTTAAACTCATCATGTTCCTGAAGCTGTAATGCAACTAATACACTGAGATGTTTATCTGTAGACTGTAAATATAATTCCTTGTCCGTAATTTTCACCACATCAAAAAAATCCAACTTTTCGTTGACCGCAATATTTTCAGGTTTAACCGAACTAAAGCCTTTAATTGGTTGAATACCTCCAAACTTTAAACTTAAAAAATCTCTGATCTTAAATGCGATACGTAGCCAAAAGGGTGGATGACCTGTCATTAAGTTATAAACTTGCATCACTGTTAGGTTTTTATCGATGTATTGATGTGCTTCATGTAGGTAGTTAAGCACTGCTAATGGAGCAACCAAAGGATGAAGATCATTCTGATGTTCCATTGTGCTTATTCCTAGATTTTATAGATATATGAAATTTATAATAATTTATAGATGAATTACTGAATGTTTGTCAATCACATTATCTGACGATTATTTTGAATTTAGTTTGATATTCTATTATAAAATGGCTTTTCTAATTGATATTTATTTTGCTAAGCTAAATTAAATTTCACATAATTTATAGAAAATTTAACTACAGCAAGACCGATTTTATAACATAGAGAAATAACTCCTTACTTTGATAAAGGTTGGTTTTTTTCGGGAAGTTGATTTTCCCATTCCACATTTTAACGATATATATTAAAAAGGAAAAAAACATGCATCAACACAACTTCAATTTATCTGATCATTTTAAATTGGGCATTTTTGCCTCTAATTGCTCTGGAGGCTTAACACCTTCAACTCTAGATGATGGCTGGGATGCGAGTTGGAGCCAAAATCTAGAATTAGCGCAAATGGCCGATGATGCAGGAATTGATTTCATGTTATCCGCGGCACGTTTTATTGGTCATGGTGGCAAAAAGGATTTTCATGGAACGGTGTTAGAGACCGTGACATGGACATCTGCATTATTAGCAAAAACTAAAAATATTCAGATTTTCGCTACTTTACATACAGTACTGAATCATCCAATTGTCATCGCAAAACAAATCGCAACCATGGCCCAAGTCAGTGATAATCGTGTCGGTCTAAACATCGTCGCAGGGTGGAATAAACCTGAATACGACGCTATGGGTTTACAATTACCTGATGATCATGAGACACGATATGGTTATGCACAAGAATGGTATGAATTAATTAAAAAGACTTGGCAAAGTACTGAGCCATTCAATTGGGATGGTAAATTTTTTCAAACTCAAGGGACTTACGGCAAACCTAATCCTCAAATATTTCCACCCATTTTTAATGCCGCTGGTTCAAAAGAAGGGCGTGAGTTCGCCATTAAAAATTCAGATTTTTTATTTACGCCTGCTGCCGATCTAGCACGTTCAATGACAGAAATTAAAGAACTTAAAGATGAAGCCGAAACATTAGGTCGGAAAATTAAAGTCCTGACTTTTGCCCATGTGATTTGCCGTACTACTGAAGAAGAAGCCAAAGCTGAGTGGGATCGACAATTAAATAATGCAGATCACGGTGCCATAGAGCAATTAATGGATACCTTATTTTCGTTTTGTAAATCTTTCCCAGCTGATTTACGTGAACAATTGCGCCAACGGATTGCCGTAGGTCATGGCGGTTTTCCATTGGTTGGTACTCCTGAACAAGTTGCTGAAGGGTTGATACTGTTATATGAAACAGGTTTTTCAGGCAGTACCTTATCTTTCCTCAATTATACGCAAGAATTTCCATATTTCAGGGACCACGTTTTGCCGATTTTAAAAGACAGAGGTCTACTAAAATCACAATTGTGATTGAAACAATTCTCTGATTATCCGTTGATCTTGTGACAATCCTTAGTCATTTAAAGATTGTCACAATGTGTTATGAGTCCTTTATTTATATGAAAAAAGTGATGAATTTTGAGTAAGCACCTTAACTTTTTATGCTATAAAAATAGCTCAATAATTAAACTTGAGAATAACAAATGTCTGAACAGAAATATCATTGGTACTTAATTGCTTATACATTTAATGATAAGAGTAATAATGGCAATACCAGAAATTTTAGTATTCAGCTACCGCTAGAAACATTCTTGCCACCAGTTTCTAAATCTAAATTGAATGAATTAAGCGTCATTGGCGCCGAGTGGATCCAAAAGAATGATCCTACGGCTCAGCCAGAGAATTTATTTGCGATCTCAATTTGCTATTTAGGTGAAATGACTCAATCACAATTTAATGCTTAGGTTAGATGTAAAAGAAGGCCCTTAAGGGCTTTCTTTTTATAATTAAAACAAATTTTTAAGTTCTTAAAAGGGTAAAAGATGAGTGACTATATCAGTATCAATAAGCATGCTTGGAATTTAAAAACAAATGCGCATATCAAGAGCGAGTTTTATGACAATATTTCCTTTCTAAGAGGAAGAAACACGCTAAACCCAATAGAACTGGGTATTTTAGGAGATATTTCAGGAAAATCCATACTACACCTACAGTGTCATTTCGGACAAGATTCTATGTCTTTGGCTCAACTTGGAGCTAATGTTACAGCTATAGATTTTTCAGAAGAAGCCATTAAAAAAGCAAAAGAGTTTAACGATGAATTGGGTTTAAATGTAGAGTTTATTTGCTCCAATATTTATGAACTACCCAGTATTTTAGACAAAAAATACGATTACGTATTTACGAGTTATGGCGTTATAGGATGGTTAGAAAATTTAGATTTATGGGCTAAGGTGATATCCAGTTTCTTAAAAATTGGAGGTAAATTTTTAATTGTTGAATTTCATCCAGTCATATGGATGTTTGATGATGAAATTAAAAATATAACATATAGCTACTTCAAAAATGACCCTATAAGTGAAACATCTACTGGCTCTTATGCAGATAAATCAGCAGAAATAAACTATCAATCAATCACTTGGAATCATAGCCTGAGTGAAATATTTACAAGTTTAATCAATCATAGAATAAATGTTCTGGAATTCAAAGAATATGATTATTCATCCTATAACTGTTTTGCCAATATGACGAAAGAGAATGAAAAATACAGGATTGAGCATTTTGGCAAAAAATTACCATTGATGTTTTCGATACTGGGTGAAAAGAACCAATAAATTTATTAAACATTAATAACTTATTTTTGAAACTCTTTAATTTTTTGGATGTTATATGAAAAAAGTGATGAATTTTGTGTAAGCCTCTTTACTTTTTATGCTGTAAAATTAACTTAATAATTAGACTTGATAATAACAAATTTCTGAACAGAAATATTGTTGGTATTTATTTGCTATTTAGGTGAAATGACTCAGTCACAATTTAATGCTTGAGAAAGCAGATGTTGTAAGTCCCTAATTTAATAAAATGCCAGTTTTAGAGATTGCTGTTTTATTCAGTATAAATAAAAACTATGAGGCAAGTTTGTTAGTAAAGAAAGTTTTTTTAGGTTAATTCACCTAATTTAAAAATACTTGAAAAGGTGCGATTAGCAATATTGGTTTGAACAATAGAGCCTAGATAGGTTTTTACATTAATAAATAAATTCAATAAGTTGGTATGAAATTCAATGGGTGTGACTTAGGTTGCATCGGTGTATATTTCAAAAAAACAACAGAAGAAAATTTTTAGTTGGCCTAGGAATAAAAAATACTCCATCCACTTTAAGGATTATAAGTAATCAATTTTATACGGAACTGGTCACTGACCGCTCTAAATTACAGAATATCTACCCAACAGGAGTAAAAGATATCTGTTGAAATATTATCTAGGTATAAACACTTACTCTATATCATCTAAACTTTAAAAATGTTACATTTTCTTAAAGTGATCGTATTTTTTAGGACAAATTAGATGAATGCAAAATTAAAAACTTTAATGATATTAATTCTATTTATGGCTCAGTCGAGTTATGGTAAAGAAGAATTGACTAAAGATGAGTTTTTTATGAAATCAGAATTAATAAAATTAGCTTTTAGTTGTTCAGAATTAAATAATATTGCAAAAAACGATGATAATGCAAAAAGGTTAGGTGTAATAGCTATGGCTCACGGATTTGAAATTTCTAAATTTACAATTAAAGAATTAAAAAAAGATGAAAAAGTTGATCGATTTTTAATGGATTTGAATAAACACTATAAGATCAACAATGATGTATATGCTGGTTTTTTGCTTGGTAAACAACAAAATGAGATAGAAAATAAAACCAATCAATTAGTGAATGACTTGAGCGAAAATAATTATGATAAAAGAGAAAGTGTGGCTAAGCAGTTGATTATTCATAAACAATGTAATTTACTATAATAAGTTCAAAAGTTTCTTCACTTAATTTAAAATTTGGCTCTTTAAATAAATGACTGATATAGAAATAGAAACACATCCATTGCAACCTTTTTTACCTGTGACTGCAAAGCTACTAATGTTGGGCAGTTTTCCGCCGCCGCAAACTCGCTGGAAGATGGATTTTTACTATCCGAACTATCAAAATGATATGTGGCGAATCTTTGGTCTGATCTTTTTTAATGATAAAGATCACTTTTTAGATTTGCCCAATAAAAACTTTAAAGAGCAACTGATTCGTGAGTTCTTAACTCAAATTGGTGTAGGAATTTTTGACACAGCCTATCAAGTGAAACGTTTGCAAGGTAATGCTTCTGATAAATTTTTAGAAATTGTCACGCCTACAGATTTATCCAAATTACTGGAACAAATTCCAATGTGCCATACCATCATGACTACAGGCGATAAAGCAACAGATACGCTGATGTTACACTTTCCAGAGCAAGCTAGTAAGCCTATGATTGGACAGTCGGTGCAGGTAAATTATGCTGATCGAGAATTGAATTTATACCGATTACCATCATCATCACGAGCCTATCCATTAGCACTGGAAAAGAAAGCTGAAGCCTATAAGCAATTTTTTGAACAAATTGGCTTGGTATAAATATAAAGAAGAGGAAATAAATGCAGGATGTCGCAAGCCCAATTGATTTAAGAAATTTCGCTGATGCTTTGGAGTGGCAAGAAACGGCGAATATAAAAAGGCCGTGGCGCAAGGACTTCTTTGAGTATTATGCCAATCTCATTAGACAGCATGTTTCTGAACAATATCAGGTACTAGAACTTGGTTCTGGGCCTGGTTTTTTAGCCCAACATTTGCTCTCACAGCTTACTAACATTGAATATACTGCTTTTGATTTTTCAGAAGCGATGCATCAACTAGCACAAGAAAAGCTCAATACTGTTGAAAGAGCACAGGCAACCTATATTATTGGAAGCTTTAAAGCTGCTGATTGGCAGAATACATTCTCTCAGAAGTATGATTTGATTATTATCCATCAAGCATTACATGAGCTTCGACATAAATGCTATGCAACCGATTTTCATAAAATCGTAAAAACCCTATTAAAACCTCAAGGCTATTATTTAGTGTGTGATCATTTGTGTGCAGCACATGCGATGCAAAATGATCAGCTTTATATGACCAAACAAGAGCATTTGGATGCACTTGAACAGGCATCTTTTACACAGATTAAGATGCCGTTAGAGATAGAAGGGCTGTGTTTGTTTGAAATGACTTTGGGTTAAGTTAAATGTGCCATCATCCGAGGATATTTAACCCATCTAAACGTATTGATTTTGAATTCTCTTACATGAGTAAATTCAGACCAAATCAATTGACTTCCTTTTGTCCATTGTAGCGGTTTAGTCCGCCGATCAAAGGCAAGCTTTTCCTGTTCCGTGGCTGGACGTAAATCACCAATTTCGACATATAAGCGTATGCCAAAATGATGATCAAAATGACCTTTGATGAAGGACTTTAACCAGAACCACCTATTGGTATTAATCGCTTGAATACAAGCTTGGGTGTTTTGAATAAGGTTCTCACTTAGCTTTTCAGTATATGTATCAAAGAAATAAGCGGTTTGGTTGTCATTTAAAAAGATTGTGCCTATAGGGGTGATGGTCGGCTGCCCTGAAGGATCTACTGTTGCAATAGACGCATGTAAAGATGACTTGTGTGCAACAGCAAATACTTGCTGAATATTTTTTCCAATCTTTTTCCGAAATCATATGGTTATCTTTTATGTTAATTATAATCGTAACTTAGCACAAAATAATTAAAAAAATATCGCTCTTTAGAATGAAAAAAGAGGTCAATTCAGCAAATTAAATCTTATTGAATGGATGATTTACATCATCCATTCAACGGGAAAATAAGACACAAAGTACATGGTAAAACGTTGGAATCTGGTACTTTCAGGATCGTGATGGTGCTCAATAACCTCACCATTTTCTTTATGTTCATACCACACAATATTGCCGTTTTGATCTAATTTGAGCTGATAAGCCACTTGTAATAAATGCTGATCCAGCATGGCGGTGATTTGGTCTTGTAAATGATCAGATTCCACTACTAAACCAACTTCAGTGTTTAAATGGGCAGAGCGTGGGTCAAAGTTAAACGAACCAATAAAAACTTTTCCATCAACATCAAAAAATTTGGCATGCAAACTTGAACGGTTCTTACCTTTTACAGGAATCACGCTCCCTGTCGCAATTTCATACCAAGTCCGTTTTTTACGTTCAATATTCGGTTTAAACTCATACAGTTGTACGCCATTTTGTAAAAGTGGTTTACGGTATTGGCTGTAAAAAGAATGCACCACGGCGACATCATTGGCCACCAAGCTATTGGTCAATACACGGACTTGGATACCATCTTTGGAGAGCTGATTGAGGTAGGTGGTTCCTTGTTTTGTAGGAACAAAATAAGCCGAGACTAATTCCATATGTTGTGCTGGTTTACCCATAATGTTCAGAACTTGAGCATATAAAAGCTCCTGATCTTTGGCTTGTCCTAAGGCCTTATTCGGATGATCTGCGACAAAATGTGCTTTTGCCCATTGGATTGGATAATTTTGTAGACGTAATTTTAAATAATCTTGAGCGGCTTCGAGTTTATCTTCGGTGGGTGTATCAACCTGATCTAAGGCTTTATAAGTATTTCTTAAACTTTCCAGTTGTTGAGGCTTGCCAGAACCCATTAATTGTTCTGTTGAATAGCTGAGTTTATCTGACCAGAATTCATCGAAAACCTCTTCTGCTCGATCAACCGCTTTACCATAGAACAAAATGTCCATGTCGCTAAATTGAAATTGGTCGCTGGCATCAAAATATTCGCTACTGATATTACGGCCACCTGTCACTGCAATTGAATGATCGGCAATGGTAAGCTTATTGTGCATACGATGATTAATCTGTTTTAGTCTAAAAACATAATCAATAAAGCGTAAGTGTCTAAATTTATAAGGATTGAAAATACGGATTTCAAAATTTGGATGTTGGGCAAGGGCTTTTAAGGTTTTATCTAGTTTTATGCCATTCTGATCATCAATCAATAAACGGACTTTTACCCCACGATCAGCAGCTTTGAGCAACTCATGCAGCATCATGTTGCCGATCGCATCGTCATTCCAAATATAATATTGTAAATCCAATTGATGCTTGGCATTTCGAATTAAATGAATACGGGAAGCAATACTTAAAAAGGCATCATCCAATGCTAAAAATGCAGTTAAACCTTTTTCAATATTAAGATCGGCTTGTGGATCATTCATCCACTTTGTTTTCGTATGCAAGGAGTTACTCCGATCAGGGTTCTGATTGGGTGGCAAAGAACAACCACCAATTCCTAACATGATAACAAGTGTCATTATCTTAAAATGGTATGAATTGTTTATCATTTTATTGATCAAGCGTGTGGATCCAACAGTAATGTATAGATGATTGATTTTCTTATATATCTAAATGTTTGTTTGTTCCAAGGGTGAAATGTAATTATAAATATAATCAACAAGTTATCATTTTAATAATTTAATTTTATATGTAAATAAGTTCCAATGAGTACAGCCTAATAGAATCTAGATCAATAAATATTGAGCTTAAGTACTATACTGGTGTATAGTATATTTTTAGATTTAATGTGGTCGACATTATGCCTAAACAATTAGAGGATAAAAAAAAGATTCTCACACGTGTAAGACGAATCCAAGGTCAAGTTCAGAGTGTGGAACGTGCTTTGGAAAGTGACACAGAATGTGCTGATATTTTGCAGCAAATCTGTGCAGTTCGTGGCGCATTAAATGGTTTGATGACGGAACTTCTCGAAATTCATCTCAAAGACACTTTAGTTGTCGGTGAGTCATCTGAGTTGCAACGCAGTCAAGAGCTCATTCAAGTCAGTAAAATTCTTAAATCTTATTTAAAGTAAAATTCAGGAGTGTCATTGTGATTAAATCTCGTGCAGCCGTTGCTTTTGCCGCAGGCGAACCATTACAAATCGTAGAGCTTGATGTTGAACCACCTAAAGCGGGTGAAGTCCTGATTAAAATTACCCATACTGGTGTGTGCCATACTGATGCCTTCACTTTGTCAGGTGATGATCCTGAAGGTGTTTTCCCGGCAGTGCTAGGCCATGAAGGTGCAGGGGTTGTGGTGCAGGTTGGTGAAGGCGTGACCAGTGTTGCAGTCGGTGACCATGTGATTCCGTTGTATACCGCTGAGTGTAAAGAATGCTTATTCTGTAAATCGGGCAAAACCAATTTATGCGTTGCTGTTCGTGCAACTCAAGGTAAAGGTGTGATGCCAGATGGCACAACACGTTTTTCTTATAATGGACAACCGATTTATCACTATATGGGTTGTTCAACCTTTAGTGAATACACCGTTGTTGCAGAAGTGTCTCTAGCAAAAATTAACCCTGAAGCCAATCACGAACAAGTGTGTTTACTCGGTTGTGGTGTAACCACAGGGATTGGTGCAGTACAGAACACTGCGAAAGTACAGGAAGGTGACAGTGTTGCTGTGTTTGGTTTAGGTGGTATTGGTCTTGCAGTTGTACAAGGCGCACGTCAAGCCAAAGCTGGGCGTATTATTGTCATTGATACCAATCCAGATAAATTTGAACTGGCAAAACAGTTTGGCGCAACAGATTTCCTTAATCCAAAAGATTATGAGCAACCTATTCAGCAAGTCATTGTTGAAATGACAGGTTGGGGCGTTGACCATTCTTTTGAATGTATTGGCAATACCAATGTGATGCGTTCGGCACTGGAATGTGCACATCGTGGCTGGGGACAATCGGTTATTATTGGGGTTGCAGGTGCAGGTCAAGAAATCTCAACACGTCCATTCCAGTTGGTGACAGGACGTAAATGGATGGGAACTGCTTTTGGTGGTGTAAAAGGCCGTAGCCAATTACCGAAAATGGTAGAAGATGCAATGAAAGGTGAAATTGAGTTGGCACCATTTGTAACGCATACTATGCCGTTGGACGATATTAATCATGCCTTTGACCTAATGCATGAAGGTAAGTCGATCCGTACCGTGATTCATTTCTAATTTAAAAATGATAGGATTTGATGATGTGAAATACATCATCAAATCTTGGATAATATGCAATGTCAAAAGCACAATTAAAGCTACATGTGCGAATCTTATCTGATGAGCAGATTGCTTTTGGTCCGGGTAAGGCTGATCTACTTGAAGCGATCTATCGTACAGGATCAATATCCCAAGCAGCAAAGTCTATGGACATGAGTTATCGCCGTGCATGGCAATTGGTGGATACCATGAACCAATGCTTTCATTCTAATCTGGTCGATACCCAAACGGGTGGAACGCATGGTGGTGGTGCAGTGCTAACCGAATTGGGGCAAGTGGTGCTCAAGAAGTTTAGAGCCATGGAGCAGCAAGCAATTCAGGCTGTCGCAACTGAGTTTGAAGATCTAGCTAACTATCTAAAAGTAAATAAATAATCTTATAAATATAAATAATTTAAATAGCATTTCATTGTCTTTGTTTTGATCCTTTCTCTCTCAATAAAAATTTGCTGAGTTATAGCGCATCAGTATTTCTGTCGAATCTTTTTAGCACCATCATTAAACCATTCAAACGAGCTAGTATTTTAGTTTTCTACTAAACTGTTAATTTATATATTAAAAATATTTTTGGCACGCTTTCTGCTTTTATCTATTCAAACTTGTATACAAGATAGGATTCATAAAGTGAGCGAAATAAAAACTTTAGGCTGGACAATTTCTGAATGGCAAACGGCGTATTTAAAGCAAGAAATTCAACTCGATATTTTGAAGGAGTTAGTTTCTGCACTTGATCCAAAGGATGTTGCTTGGATTTCTCTCGCGAGTACAGATTTAGTTGAGCAACAAATCCAATCTTTAAAGCAACTGACTCAAGATACAGAAAATCTGCAAAAACAATTTCCTCTCTATGGTGTGCCATTTGCAGTCAAAGACAATATTGATGTGGCTGGTTTTGTTACCACAGCAGCATGCAAGGCATTGAATACTGTTGCAACACAAGATGCTGAAACGGTTCGTTTACTTAAACAAGCCGGAGCGATTGTTGTTGGCAAAACCAACCTTGATCAATTTGCCACAGGTTTGGTTGGCACACGTTCACCCTTTGGGGCGGTACCGAATAGTTTTAAGCCTGAATATGTCAGTGGTGGCTCAAGTTCAGGTTCGGCCAGTGTGGTAGCAAGAGGTTTGGTCCCATTTTCTCTCGGGACTGATACCGCAGGATCAGGTCGTGTGCCTGCAGCGTTCAATAACATAGTCGGTTTAAAGCCAACCAAAGGCCGCTTTTCTAATCGTGGCCTATTACCCGCAGTAAAGAGTATTGATTGTATTTCAATCTTCGCTCTCACAGTGACTGATGCTGAGTTGGTTGCCAATCAAGTTGAAGCTTACGATGCGCTTGATAGCTATTCGCGTCAACATCCTAAAAACGTACCTGCACGTTTTTCCAGCAAATTGAAATTTGCCATTCCGAATAAATTGAACTTCTTTGGTGATGAATCGGCCGAAAAAGCCTTTCAACACACCATTCAACTACTGGAAAGCTTAAATGCGGAAATCACTCGCATTGACTTTTCTGCTTTTGAGCAACTTGCAGCACAACTTTATCAAGGCCCTTGGGTCGCAGAGCGTACTGCTGCGGCTGCTGATCTACTCAAAACCAATGCTGCTGATTTTGATCCGACAGTTTTAGAAATTATTCAACAAGGTGAAAAGTATTCAGCCGTGAATGCCTACAACGCTGAATATTTAAAACAGGATTTGACCCGTAAAATTCAAGACAGCTTGGCTGAGTTTGATGCCTTGATCGTGCCAACTTCACCAACGATTTATACCATTGAACAAATGCAACAGCATCCGATTGAATATAACGCGCATTTCGGCACGTATACCAATTTCACCAACCTCGCTGATTTAAGTGCCTTGGCATTACCCGCAGGCTTTAGAGCTGACAACCTACCTTTTGGCATCACTTTAATTGCACCTGCTTGGCATGATGCAGCCTTAGTACATTTTGGTAAAGCATGGCAGAACTATTTAGCACTGAAACTTGGTGCTTTAGATAAGACATTAGCTGTAGCAAGTGCACCAACTTTGTTATCTCCTCACCATATTCGTGTTGCGGTTGTAGGGGCACATCTAACGGGAATGCCACTGAATTTTCAACTCACCACACGTGGTGCCGTGCATGTCGAAACCACCAAAACCTCTCAGGATTATGCGCTGTATGCCTTGAATGGCACGGTTCCACCAAAACCAGGTTTAGCGCGTCAGCAAGATGGACAAAGCATCATTGTCGAGCTCTGGGATGTACCAACAGCACGCTTCGGTGAGTTTGTAGCAGAAATTCCAACCCCATTGGGTATGGGCAATGTCGAACTTGAAGATGGTCGTTGGGTTAAAGGCTTTATTTGTGAACCCTATGGCTTAGGCGATGCAGAGAATATCAGCCATTTTGGCGGTTGGAGAGCGTATATCCAACATCGCAATAACCAAGTAGCAAATGCAGCCAATTAATTTTTAGGGGGAAATCATCATGTTTAAGACCGTACTTATTGCAAACCGTGGTGAAATTGCTGTTAGAGCAATTCGAACGCTGAAAAAATTAGGCATTACCAGTGTCGCGGTTTATTCAGACAGCGACCGTTATGCACAGCATGTACAGGATGCAGATGTCGCAATTGCACTGGATGGTTTAAAACCAGCTGATACTTATTTGAGTATCGAAAAACTGATTCAAGCCGCTAAACAGACTGGGGCAGAAGCAATTTTTCCGGGCTATGGTTTCCTGTCTGAGAGTGCAGATTTCTCTCGTGCTTGTGAAGAAAATAACATTGCCTTTATGGGGCCAACTGCAGAACAGATTCTAGAATTTGGTCTAAAACACCGCGCACGTGAACTTGCCGCAGCGGCTCATGTACCAATGACTCCTGGTACCGGTTTGTTGGACAGTTTGGAGGAAGCATTGACTGCAGCTGAGCGGATTGGTTATCCAATCATGCTCAAAAGCACTGCGGGTGGTGGTGGTATTGGCCTCACTCGTTGCGATACCCCACAAGCACTAGCCGATGCTTATGAAAGCGTGAAACGCCTCGGTGAGCAGTTCTTTAAAGATGCGGGTGTCTTTATTGAATGTTTTATTGATAAAGCACGTCATGTCGAAGTACAGATTTTTGGTGATGGTAAAGGTCAAGTAGTGGCGTTTGGTGAGCGTGATTGCTCATTGCAACGCCGTAACCAAAAAGTGGTTGAAGAAACACCTGCGGCGAACTTACCTGAAGCAACTCGTAAAAAGCTACATCAAGCTGCAGTTGAACTGGGTCGCTCTGTGAATTACCGCAGTGCAGGAACGGTTGAATTTATTTATGATGCCAAGCGGGATGAATTTTATTTCCTTGAGGTGAATACCCGTTTACAGGTAGAGCATCCAGTCACGGAAATGGTGACAGGTCTTGACTTGATCGAGTGTATGCTCAAAGTCGCGGCTGGCGATGCATTGGATTGGGACTATCTCAGCAATATCCAACCGCAAGGGGCTGCGATTGAAGTCCGAGTTTATGCCGAAGATCCTGTGAAAAATTTCCAGCCAAGTCCAGGTGTGCTCACCGAAGTGTCATTTCCCGAAGGTATTCGTGTTGATACTTGGGTGAAAACAGGGACTGAAATTTCTCAGTATTTTGATCCAATGATTGCCAAGATTATTGTGCATGCGGAAGATCGAGCTACTGCGATTGAAAAATTAAAAGTAGTGTTAGCGGAAACGCGTTTAAATGGCATCAGCACCAACTTGGATTATGCCCGTGCCATAGTATCAGACCAGCGATTTGAATCGATGCAAATCTGGACACGCATGCTTGACGATTTCAGCTATTCGCCAAAAGTCATTGAGGTGATCCAAGCAGGTACATTGAGTTCAATTCAAGACTATCCTGGGCGTACAGGCTATTGGGATATCGGTGTACCACCATCAGGTCCTATGGATGATTATGCCTTCCAACTGGCCAATCGTATTGTGGGTAATGATGCAAAGGCAGCGGGTTTTGAGTTTACTTTAGTAGGTCCAAGCTTAAAGTTCCATGCCGATACCACCATTGCACTCACAGGCGCAAGCTGTACTGCTATGTTGGATGATCAACGCATTGCTTTTTGGCAACCGATTAAGGTCAAAGCTGGTCAAATTTTAAAAGTTGGTCAAGTGGCTTCAGGCTGCCGTACTTATTTAGCCGTACGTGATGGTCTGGATGTACCCCTATATTTGGGTAGCCGATCAACATTTGCATTAGGTAATTTTGGTGGTCATGCAGGACGGACTTTACGTGTTGGCGACATGATCAAAATGGTCGATGCACAATTTGCCAGTGCGGAATTACCGCTTGCGATTGATGAGCCTCAAGCCTTATCCAAAGATCTCATCCCTGAATATAGCAATGAATGGGAAATCGCCGTGTTGTATGGACCGCACGGTGCGCCTGATTTCTTTAAACCTGAATATGTGGAAGAGTTCTTTGCCTCTGAGTGGACGGTTCACTTTAACTCAAACCGTTTAGGCGTCAGACTTTCAGGTCCGACACCAAGCTGGGCTAGAGAAAATGGCGGTGAAGCAGGCTTGCACCCATCCAATGTACATGACTGTGAATATGCAATTGGTGCGATCAACTTTACTGGTGATTTCCCTGTGATTTTAGCAAAAGATGGCCCAAGTTTAGGTGGCTTCGTTTGTCCAGTAACCATTGCCAAAGCTGAGCTATGGAAAGTAGGTCAACTGAAAGCCGATGACAAAATCCGTTTTTACCCAATCACGGCAGAGCAAGCCAATGCATTAGAACGGAAACAAATCGACAATATTCAGAACTTTGCAGATGCCATCAAGGTCGTTGAAACCATTGAACCTGCTCAAGACGTGTTTACCACCATTTTGGCTCAACGTGAACCAACTGATTTATCACCAAAAACCGTTTATCGCCAAGCGGGTGATAGTTATATTTTATTAGAATATGGCGAAAACGTTTTAGATTTGGCACTTCGTTTACGTGTACATCAACTGATTCAAATGATTCGCGATGCTAATCTTGCAGGTGTTTTGGAACTGTCACCGGGTGTACGTTCACTACAAATTAAATATGATGGTCTGGTGATTCCTCAAGCTGAGCTCATTCATCAATTGCTTAAACTTGAAGAGCAAATGGGTGATTTAAGCCAGCTTAAGATTCCATCGCGTATTGTGCATTTACCAATGGCGTTTGAAGATAGTGCGACTTTAGGTGCAGTGGAACGTTATCAGGAAAGTGTTTGCGCCAAAGCGCCGTGGTTACCGAATAACGTTGATTTTATTCAACGTATTAACGGGCTAGCACATCGTGATGAAGTCAAAGATATTATTTTCGATGCTAACTACTTAGTCCTTGGTTTGGGCGATGTCTATCTAACAGCGCCATGTGCGGTACCGATTGATCCACGTCACCGTTTACTCAGCTCTAAGTACAATCCTGCACGTACTTTTACTGCGGAAGGTACTGTCGGTATTGGTGGGATGTACATGTGTATTTATGGCATGGATTCACCCGGTGGTTATCAGTTGATTGGACGGACGCTGCCGATCTGGAACAAGTTTAAAAAGAACAAGCAATTTGGTGATAAGCAATGGTTCTTGCAATTCTTTGACCAGATTAAATATTTCCCTGTGACTGAAGCTGAATTGAATGAATGGCGTGCAGATTTTGAAAATGGTCGTGCTCAGATTCAGATTGAAGAAACCGAGTTTGACTATGCAGACTATGTACAATTCTTGGATAATGAAGCGGAAAGTATCGCGGCATTTAAAGACAAGCAACAACAAGCCTTTAGCACTGAGGTGAGCCGTTGGAAAGAAGAGTTTGCTGCGCAACCTGAACAACATATTGAGCAAGCCAATCATGTTGATTACAGCCATCTTTCTTCTTTAAATGCATCAATGACAGGAAATATCTGGAAGATCTTTGTGGAACATGGTCAAGAGATCAAAAAAGGTGAAACTGTTGCGATTATTGAAGCCATGAAAATGGAGTTACCTGTCTATGCGGAAGAAGATGGTATTGTTAAAGCCATTATTTGTAGAGCAGGGCAAACCGTACACAGTGGTGAACCATTGGTCTATATGGAATAAGCTTGAATGAAAGAAGCGAACATCAACATAAAGAACACAAGCAAAGGCTCCGACAATCTGTCTGAGCTGGTTTACCAACGTATCAAGAATGATATTTTTGATTTCAAATTGATGCCAGGTGAACGCTTTACTGAGTCTGAAGTTGCCAAAGCCTATGATGTGAGTCGTACCCCAATCCGACAAGCTTTGTATCGTTTGCAACAAGAGGGCTATGTTGATGTGAGCTTTCGGAGCGGTTGGCAGATTCGGCCGCTCAATTTTCGTTACTATGAAGAGCTTTATGATGTACGTATTGTTTTGGAAAAAGATTCGATTCGTAAACTCTGTCAGATTGACCACCACAATTCGGTTGAGCTGTCGGTGTTAAAAGATCTGTGGTTAGTACAACCTTCTGAATATTTAAAAGACATTAAACAACTTTCACAGCAAGATGAAGATTTTCATTGTGCTTTGGTTCGAGCTTCAGGCAATAATGAAATGGCGCGGATTCATCGAGACTTAAGTGAGCGGATTCGGATTATTCGCCGTTTGGATTTTTCCAAAGATTATCGGATTGAAGCAACTTATCAAGAACATCAAAAAATCTTGGGCTTTATTTTTGATCGACACACTGAACAAGCGATCAATGCGATTGAAGCGCATATTATGCAAAGTCGTGATGAAGTGAAAAAAATTACCTTACAGATGTTGGATTCGAGTCAGTTTTATTAAATCTTAAACTCTTCGGATTAATAAATTTAAAAAGATTAAATCTTTATTTGAATTGTTTTTTAACTACTATATAGCTTATAAAAATCATTAAAGGGATACAGTACTGGGAAAAAGAGCTAAAGATTTTAGGTGGAAGGTAAATATGTATGAGTGTTGATGATATTAATAAGGCGATTGCTCTAATAAATTTACATCTTGATGAGGCTGATTTTGATGGGGTTAAAGAAGAAAGCTTAGTAAAATTAGCTGAGAATCATTTAGGGATAATGTTTCCTGATAGTTATAGATTTTTTCTCAAAAAATTAGGATGTGGAGATATTGCAGGACAAGAATTCTATGGGGTAATTAGTGAGGAAAAAATTAATTCAGGAATTCCTGATGTTATATGGATTACACTAAAGCATAGAAGGCAATCTAATTTACCATCTAAATATATTGTTTTTTACGACTTCGATGATGGTGATTATGCGGTCTTAGATTGTGAGAAAAACAATCAAGGTAAGAATGTAGTTGAAATTTGGTCTCCTGATGAGAACACATTCCAATTCTTCTCAGATGATTTCGGTAAATTTTTTTATAACCAAATTAAAAAAAAATTGATTAATTAGGACGTTGGTTTCTTTATGCAATTAAAAGATTAGATCTATGGGGGCTAAGAAGATATATTCAACATCTTGTCAAAACGAAGCTTCGCAAAACTCTCTTTTCCATGCCTAATTCTGCATAAAACTAACAGCTTTTATCTGTTTGCTATTTAATAATAAAAATCATATTTCAAATCATCAGATGACACATGATGAATGACCAAACACTGATCAATTTATTTCTAAAACTGGTGCATAAAGAAGGCTTTTTTGCCACTTCGATTGATGGCATCACCCTAATGCGTGTCGATCACAACACACCACCGATTGCGGTGTTGCAGGAACCAACCCTCGTGTTTGTATTGCAAGGGCAAAAACGTGGCTATATTGGCACGGAAACTTATTCATTCAAGCAAAACGAATGCCTAATTGTCTCTGTTTCAATGCCATTTGATTGTGACACCATAGCCAGTCCTGAAACACCGATGATTGCGATCAGCATGAAATTGGAAGCCGATATGGTGAATGAACTACTGGCTAAAACCTATTTTGAAAATTACCAGTTTAAGCCACTCACCACAGGAATGAGTGTGATCCAGTATGATCAAACGATATCGAATGTCCTTATCCGTTTATTAAATACACTGACGTCTGAACAGGATGTATTGATCTTGGGGGATCAAATTAAAAGGGAATTGCTTTATCGCGTTATTCAACATTCAGGTGCGGATGCCTTAACAGGCTTGGTCGCTCAGGGCAATCTCAGACCGATTTATAAAATTTGTGAATATATTCAACATCATTTTACAGAAAAATTAACGGTTGAGATGCTCGCAGAACAGGCCAATATGAGTACTTCAGCATTTCATAAAGCCTTTAAACAAGTCACACAATATTCACCATTGCAATATTTGAAAGTGGTTCGGTTGCATAAGGCAAAACAATTGTTGCAAAACGCAGACCAAAGTGTGGCTCAAGCGGCTTATGCTGTTGGATATCAGAGCTCTTCTCAATTTAGCCGAGAATTCAAAAAGCAATTTGGTTTTCCTCCAAAACATGCCGATACTAATACTCAAATGGAGTCATGATTAAATGAATCAAAATAGCGTAGAACAAATGAAATATATCGAAATTACACAAGCTGGCGGTCCTGAGGTTTTACAAGTGACTCAAGGACCTCGACCAGAGCTTAAAGCAGATGAAGTGCTCATTGAAGTCTACGCAACGGGTATTAACCGACCTGATATATTACAGCGTCAAGGATTATACCCAATGCCTAAAGGGGTCACACCCATCCCTGGGCTAGAAGTTTCAGGGGTAATTAGTCAAATAGGTGAACACGTCACACAGTTTAAAGTCGGTGATAAGGTCTGTGCACTGACCAATGGTGGTGGCTATGCAGAATATTGTGCGGTACCAGCGAATCAAACCTTAAAAATTCCAAAGAATCTGAGTTTTGTCGAAGCAGCGGCTATCCCTGAAACCTATTTTACCGTTTGGGCAAATTTATTTCAGATTGGACAGTTGAAAAAGAATGAAACCGTACTGATTCATGGGGGAGCCAGTGGTATCGGTTCCACAGCAATCAGCTTATGCCATGCAATGGGCATCAAAAACTTCTCCACGGTTGGAAGTGATGACAAAGTTGAAAAGTTAGCTTCGGTGTCACAGGTAATTAACTACAAGACACAGGATTTTGAAAAAGAAGTTTTGGCTCAAACGGATGGCCAAGGTGTAGATGTGATTTTGGATATTATTGGCGCCGCTTACTTTAATCAAAATCTGAGATTATTAAAGCGTGATGGTCGATTGGTGATTATCGGTTTTATGGGTGGTCGAAAAGTTGATGGCTTTGATATACAAGAATTGATGTTAAAACGGGCTGTTGTCACAGGTTCGACCATGCGTGCTAGAACCAATGCTGAAAAAGCTCAAATTACTCAAGAACTTGAGCAATTTGTCTGGCCTTTAATTGAAGCGGATCAATGCAAGCCAATGATCTATAAAACTTTTGCATTTGATGAAGTGGCTCAGGCACATCAATGTCTGGAAAGCAGCCAACATACGGGCAAAGTGGTACTCGAAATTAAGTCTGAATTTGCCTAATTGTGTTCAATCTATGCCTGTTCATACTCAAAACTTGAGTGTGGCAGGTGACTCAAGCAGTATGCATATAAACATAACGACCTGATGAGGAATCTCAAAATGACAACAAATCCTGATGATCGCAACCCAAGTCCAGACCATGCAGAAGATAATGCTTTTTTCCCATCGCCATATTCGCTGAGCCAATATACCTCGGCAAAAACAGATTACGATGGCACGACTTATCCAAACCCTTACAAAGGCGACAAACGGATTTTAATGATTGCAACCGATGAACGTTATATCTTGATGCAAAACGAAAAATTCTTTTCTACGGGAAATCATCCTGTTGAAATGTTATTGCCAATGTTCCACTTGGATAATGCGGGCTTTGCCTTTGATGTGGCAACTCTTTCGGGCAATCCAGTTAAGTTGGAAATGTGGGCGATGCCGAATGAAGAACAAGTGGTCTTAGATACGTATAAAAAATATGAAAAGCAACTCAAAGCGCCGCTCAAGTTAGCAGATATTCTGGAACAAGCTTTAAGTGCAGATTCACCTTATGCAGGTATCTTTATTCCGGGTGGACATGGTGTTCTTGCTAAGATTCCTGAAAGCAAAGAAGTCAAACAGCTATTAAAGTGGGCCATTAAAAATGATAAATATGTGATCACGCTATGTCATGGGCCAGCTTCATTGCTTGCAGCAGCTGTAGATGAATATCCGCAAGATTATATTTTTAAGGACTACAAGATTTGTGTGTTTCCTGATTCCCTAGATAAAGGTGCAAATATTGATATCGGCTATATGCCAGGACAATTGCCTTGGTTGGTGGGTGAGAATCTCGAAAAACTAGGTGTCGAAATCTTAAATAAAGGCATCACAGGGCAGGTTCATCAAGATCGTAAACTATTAACAGGTGATAGCCCATTGGCTTCGAATAATCTTGGAAAACTTGCCGCGACAACTTTATTGGCTGATCCTAATCTTCAATAAACCTTGTTATTGGAATATCTAAAAGCCTAGCTTAATTGCTGGGCTTTTATTTTTTATGAACTCGGCGAAACGTCTTAAAGCATCTTTTTGCAGACCTATCTTGCTCCAAAAGCTGAATTTTTATATTGATCTATTGTAGAAATGAACATTGAAATGACACCAAAATTACATTTATGTCATTCAAAACTATTTAAAGTTGTACAACGTTATTATCTTCTTAAGCAGGGCTTTAACAGGTTTAAGATGAAAATATTACTAGTCGAAGATGAGCAAAAAATAGGGAGTTATCTTAACCAAGCATTATCAGAAGCAGGTTATATGATCGACTGGGTCACAGATGAAATAACAGGTAAGCACCTCGCGCTATTGTTTAATGAATATGATTTAGTGGTATTGGATGTCATGTTTGCTGGTTTAAATGGCTGGAACATTCTGCATGATGTGGGCAAGAATGGAAAAACCATGCCTATTTTATTTTTGATTGCGCGAGATCAAATTGAAGAGCGAATGAAAGGGCTTGGCCTTTCATTTACTTTGGTAGAGCTTCTCACACGGATCAAAGGTCTATTGAGTAGAGAGCAGTGGAATCATGAAATCAACCGAATTTGTGTTGCCGACCTTGAACTTGATTTATGGAAACGCAGTGTCAGCCGAGCGGGAAAACGGATTAATCTTACAGCTCAAGAATATGCATTGATTGAGTTATTCATGAGTAGACGTGGAGAGGTCTTACCTAGAGCATTAATCGCTTCACAGATATGGGATATAACCCACGATGCAGACACTAAAATGATTGAAGTGGCCATTAGTCGTTTAAGAAATAAGATTGACCGTAATTTTCTTCCTAAACTCATCCATAACATTTATGGAATGGGTTATGTATTGGCAGAATGGCATGGGGCACTAAAAAGTAAAGAAAAAGAAGATGTTCCTGAGTGAACATTACTCAATATTAAATTCTGTGCTTAGAAATAAATTTGTCAGCCAAGTGACAACTTAACTCCATGTTTTGGGTTAAAGTGATGTTGTTAAGAAATAGAATCCAGCAAGGAAAATCAATGAAAATATGTATTTATGGGGCTGGAAATATTGGATGTTATCTTGGTGGACGATTAGCAGCAACAGGGTATGATGTTGACTTTATTGTGCGTCCCCAAATACAACAACAATTGCAATGTTATGGACTGACTGTTTCGGACTATCTAGGTGAAAAGAATAGTGTTCCAGCGAGTAAGCTGCAACTGAGTACTGATCAAAACATTGCTGCTCAGGCTAATATCATTTTTGTCTGTGTAAAGTCTGCCGCAACAGAACAGGTTGCACATGAGTTAAAAGAAATTCTAAAGAAAAACACCATCATTATTAGTTTTCAGAATGGTTTAAGTAATGTTGCTATCCTAAAACAAGTGTTGTTTGGCCATACAATTCTTGAAGGTATGGTGCCTTTTAATGTCGCTGCTTTAGGAAATGGTGTTTTCCATCAAGGTACAGAAGGGGCTTTGTATGTGAAAAAACATGCTGGCTTGAATGAGCTTGTCATCGCATTTAATAGCGCTCAGCTTGAACTGAAACTTGAAGATGATATGCAGGCAATTCAATGGGCAAAGCTATTACTAAATCTGAATAATTCAGTGAATGCGTTATCTCAGCTACCACTCAAACAGCAACTTTCAATTCGAGCCTATCGTCAATGCTTGGCAATGGCGCAGATTGAAGCTTTAGAGCTACTTAAAATCGCAAAAATTAAGCCTGCACAATTGACCGCTTTACCAGCACAGTTCGTGCCATTTGTATTAAAACTGCCCAATTCTATTTTCAATATCGTGAACAAGAAAATGCTGGCGATTGATCCGTTGGCACGCTCATCAATGGCAGATGATCTTATGGCGGGGCGAGCCACCGAAATTGACTGGATTAATGGTGAAGTTGTTCGTTTAGCAACGCAATTAAATTTAAAAGCACCAATCAATCAAAAGCTGATTGAGTTAATTAAACAAGCTGAAATCACACCCAGAGCATGGTCAGCCAAAGCACTTAGAAATCAGTTGGAAGCGGTGAGTAAAACTGGATTTAAATAAAAGCCATAGCATATTTCTTTATATGCTATGGCGGTGATGATTTAAAAAAGTTAAGCTTTAATCGTTTCCTGAGTGCCAAATCGTGTAATCAAAGTCCCAAAGATAGTCGCGAAAATATACATAAAAATTGAGTAGACCGCAGCAGGCATGGCAATGGTCGTACTTGCCATAATGGTGAGTGCGATGGTCATGGCCAGCGTACTATTATGAATACCAATCTCAAACGCGCATGCGCGAGCTTGATAAGAGCTGATTCCAAACAGTCGTGGTACAAAATAACCGACACATAGACTAATTGCACAAAATAAGGCAGTTGCAAAGCCAATTTGCCCGATATATTCGATCAGGTTATTTCGTTCTTTTATAATTGCACCCAAAATAATAATCAGAAGAAACACCACAGCGAAAATGCGCACAGGGCGATTCAGTTTTTCTGCTGTATTTGGCGCATAATGACGGATCAACATCCCAATACAAACAGGAACCAGAATGATGGCAAAGACTTGCAGGACTTTTGCAAATTGTAGTCCGACTTGTTGGCCTTCATTCATAAAATGCAAAATTGAGAAATTGACAATAAATGGTAAAAAAATGGCGGCAATAATGGCATTAATTGCGGTTAATGTGATATTTAGTGCGATATCACCTTTATATAAGTAGCTGAATAGATTTGCGGTTGATCCACCAGGTGAAGCGGCAAGTAACATCAAACCGACTGCCAGAAGCGGCGGTAAATGCAATATTTTACAAATTAAAAATGCAATGCCGACCAATAAAATAAGCTGACAAAACAAAGCAATGATCACCGCTTTGGGATGTTTGCTTACTCGTGCAAAGTCTTTGAGTGTGAGCTCCAAACCCAGCCCGGCCATGACAATCGCCAAGGCGATCGGTAGAAAAAGTGTGATTAGTCCAGAATCCATAAGCAGTCCTTTTTTTAGATCAATATTATTTTTCCAATTTTCTGGTTGTTTTGTCTGATCAGATTACAACTTACCGGTATCTAAGTTGATATAGTTCACATCTGAGCAAGACCTATAAATAGCAGTATTTAGCAATACTTTAAATTTTTACTATGCAAAGTAATGAATTAGCACATTTAGGTTATTAATTCTAATGATTTGTTTAGCTTAAATACTTTATTCACTTTTGCAAAAACTATTTGTGCAATAGCGCACAATTTGATTGAATTAAAATATTAAAATTAATAGGAGAAAAATCACTTTTTTTGCAAAAATTACATTTCTATAACGCTTCGGCTTTTTGGCATTTTACTATTTTTATGCTCATAAATAGATTAGAAAAGTAAGATGATTAAACTAAATGGTAAAAATATTGGTGAAGCTGAATTTAATAATTTATTTAAATTAAACAATAATATAGGTTTAATTTTTTACAAATGAAAACACGAATCATTTATGCTTGTGCTAGAATTTCACAAATCTTTAATAAAAGCTTTATACCATTCGAACAATTGGCAGAAATAGAAAAATGATATGCACAAATGGTCAATGACATATTATTCCATTAAGAATGATAATTTGCGCCAATTATTACATTGTAACTATTTATTTATACACAATTAAGTGAAAAGTTACGTGAAAAGATGACCATTTAACCGTGGCTCAAAATAAAAACTGTATATTACAAAATAGCGGAATAAATATGGATAACGTAGCTCAGCTCGAAACTGATACTAATTTCCAAAGTCGAAAAAAAATAACTTGGGTTGTGTTTAGTGTACTCATCTTATTTCTGATCTTAGGCATCGCGTATTATTTTTTGGTCTATCGATTCTATCAATCTACCGATAATGCCTATGTTCAAGCTGATGTCACTTGGGTGATGCCAAAAATCTCAGGTGAAGTCGTTGAATTGATTATTAATGACAATCAGTTTGTGAAAAAAGGAGAGGCTTTGGCGATTTTAGATCATCGTGATTATCAGGCACGTTATGATCAGGCGAAATCAGTTGTCACCTTAAAACAAGCTGCGCTTGCTGTTCAGCAACAGAATGAAAAGTCTGCAAAATCATCGATTAGTGAAGCGAATAGTGGTGTGGTTGCTGCCCAAGCAGATTTATCTCGTTTGAAAAAAGATTTCAATCGTTATCAAGATTTACTCAAAGACGGGGTGATTACCCGACAAAATTTTGAAGGCATACAATCCCAATATTTAACGGCTCAGGCACAACTCAGTAAAGCACAAGCTGCAGTTAATGCTGCAGAGGCACAGCTCGGCAGTTTACAAGCCAGTCGTGCACAGTTACTGGCAGATATTCAGAATGCCAATGCGACTTTGGATCTTTACCAGATTGATCTTTTATCCTCAAAGGTGATTAGCCCAGTAACAGGAAAAGTCGGCAGTCTTTCGATTCAGAAAGGTTCTCGTGTTTCACCACAAACACGTTTAATGGCAATTATTCCTGAGAAAAGTTTGTATGTGCAAGCAAACTTCAAAGAAACCCAAATCGAGAAAATGCATATTGGGCAGGAAGTTAAATTAAAAATAGATGCTTATCCAAGTCTGACCTATACAGGGAAAATCGAAAGCTTTTCCCCAGCATCTGGCGCGACCTTTTCACTCATGCCACCAGACAACGCCACAGGAAATTTCAATAAAGTGGTGCAACGTATTCCTGTGCGGATAGCAATTGATTCGAGTCCACATATTGACCTTATAAAACCTGGAATGTCCGTCAGCGCGACTGTTGATTTAAGAACTTAATCAGAAAAGTTTTGGGTATAAGAAAATGAATAAACCGAACCAAGATGAGTGGAAGTTTGCGCCAAAAACAGCTTGGCTGATTTTTGCTGCCATGATTTTTGGTAATTTCATGGCAATTCTGGATATTCAAATTGTTGCAAGTTCTTTGAATGAAGTGCAGGCAGGCATGAGTGCTAGCCGTTACGAAGTGACATGGGTGCAAACGGTTTATTTGATTGCTGAAATTATTGCAATTCCAATGTCCAGTATCGTCTCTCGGGTGCTCTCGACTCGAATTTATTACACCATTTGTGCGATCGGATTCACCATTAGCTCTTTGCTGTGTGCTTTGGCATGGAATCTGGAAAGTCTGTTGGTTTTCCGTGCCATTCAGGGTTTTATGGGCGGCGGTATGATCCCTACCTCAATGACGGCGTTATATCTGCTGTTTCCTGAAGCAAAACGTGCCTTGCCGTTGGTGATGTTTGGCATGATCAGTACTTTAGGTCCAGCCATTGGCCCAACCATTGGTGGTTGGTTGACCAATAATTTCTCATGGCACTGGATGTTCCTGATTAACATCATCCCTGGTATTTTGATTGCGACAATTATTTACTCTGGACCAAATATAGACCGCGCCAATTATTCACTGATCAAAAGTATGGACTGGTTCAGTTTGATTGGTATGGCCATGTTCTTAGGTGGTTTGGAGTATTTCTTGGATGAAGGGGCGCGACATGATTGGCTCGCCGATACAGGTGTGCGTGTTGCATTTATCATTTGCCTGATTGGTGGCATGATCTTCTTCTCACGCAGTTTTACCCAGCCTAAACCTTTGCTGGATCTGAGTGTATTTAAGAACAAAAACTTTACTTTAAGCTGCATCATTACTTTTGTGATTGGTATGGCCTTATATGGCTTGGGCTATATGATTCCTGTATTTCTTGGGCAAGTCCGAGAAATGAATAGCAGTCAAATCGGACATATTATGATGGTGACAGGGATTGTGATGTTCTGTTTTGCGCCTTTTCTTGCATGGTTGATTCCAAACTTTGATACCCGAAAAACCGTGTTTGTTGGGATGATCTTGGCTGGTTTTGGCGTTTGGCTTAATTCACATCTCAGTATCCACAGCGATTATGACTTTATGTTCTGGCCACAAATCTATCGTGGCATTGGTCTGATGATTTGTTTGATCGTGGTCTCACATTTGGCAATGAGTACGCTGCCACTAACCAAAGTTGCCGATGCCAGTGGTATTTATAACCTGATGCGTAATATTGGTGGAGCAGTTGGTCTGGCATTGATCAACTCATCGCTCGATTGGCTGACCGCCGTGCATGTGACGCAATTGAATCAGTATATGAACCCACAGAACTGGATTTTCATTGAAAGATTAGACCAGTTGACAGCGCAATACCAAGAAGTGGGCAGTAATGCTCAACAAATCGCGCTCAGTGTGATCTACCGAGATATTCATTACCAAGCACTGACATCAAGTTTCAATGATTTATTACGTATGCTGGCCATCATCATGTTTGTGGCGGCTTTCTTAACCATCTTTATGGATAGGGGGAAGAAAATGGACATGTAGATATTCAATGCTAGAGGGTTGTTTCATATAACGAAAAAATAATCGGGGCATCGTATACAACAACATACCCCGTCATAAAAAGAACAGTGATATGAGTTTTTATATTTCTTTATGAGATAGGGGAACGTGCATATCCAAATTTAGAGGTTGAAGCAGATGATTAATACAACATATAAACTGATTTCAAGATTCAATAATAAAGAATCTACCTATGGTCAATATGTCGAGAAAGAACAAATCGATATTGATCGGCTAAAAGTCATGTATTCGATTTACGAGCAATATTATGAAAATACCAAGTTTTCCATCTTTGCGGATGATTTCAAAAAGAAAAGTGGTGCCATCTTAATCTTTAACTCGGAAACCGATGAAATCGTTGGTTTTTCTACTGTGGTTGTTCAGCATTTTTATCTGAATGGTAAGGACTACACGGTTCTATTTAGTGGTGACACCGTTATCCTTAGAGCATATTGGGGCACACGTACATTGCAAAGTACCATGCTCAAACTCATGATTAAATTACGTGTCAAATATCCCTTTAACGAGCTGTATTGGTTATTGATTTCCAAAGGCTACAAAACCTATTTACTGCTTGCCAATAACTATTATGTGTATTACCCAAATATCAATGACGAGAACCAGCACCTTTCCAGTGTGATTGAACATTACTGTGAAAACTTCTTTGGTGAATATTATGACAAAGAAGCTGGTTTATTAAATTTTGGAAACGACTATCAACCACTCAAAGGCGAAGTGGCGCCGATTACTGAGGAAATGAGAGAGAAAAACCCGAATATTCATTTCTTTGAACAAAAAAACCCAACGTGGACAGTCGGCACAGAGCTACCATGTATTGGCCGTTTAGGTTGGAAAGATCTTGCACGATTCCCAGTCAAATTAATGACTAAGCCTGCCAGCAAAGGCCGATGTGAAGCTTTGTTAAAAAGTCCTGCTATTCGCCGGGGAGTTTTACAATGAAGCATACAGAGTGGTTAACCTTAGGTTCACATCTAATTTTAAAACAATGGTGTGATGTGTCTGACCGAGATTTTAAAAAGCAGTTTAATCGTCTAGAAGAAACTCAACGTCAAATCCTGAGTTCAATTTTGCAAAGCTCTCATTTTGCAAAAGAACAAAGGGTTCATGATTATGCACAATTTGTGAATGCGTTTCCTGCTTCACGTTATGCTGCATGGCGTGAGAATATTCAGCGTTATCGAGACCAAGAATTACAACTCTCAAGCAGTAAACTGGTACGTTTCCAGCCAACTAGTGGTTCAAGTGAACAAATCAAATTTATCCCTTACACCAAACTGTTTTTAGATGAACTAGATCACGCAATTGCACCATGGATGGCGAGCCTCTATCGCAAATGTCCACAGTTACGTTCAGGCACTCATTATTGGTCTGTTTCATGGTTGCCAGAAAGCCAACGTGAAGTGCTAAAAGATAAAAATCTGAATGATGACAGTGCATTACTGGGTATAGGTAAGCGCATTTTATCTAAATTTACCCAAGCCGTGCCAAGCAATGTCGCCTTTGCAGCCAATGCCGATGATGCTTTGTTTGCCACCATTTGTTATCTGGTTGCCAACCGCAATCTGGCCATGATTTCAGTATGGAGTCCGACCTTTGCTTTGCAACTTTTAGATCGTTTAGAGTCTATGCAGCAAGAGGTGATTGAAGTTTTAGAAACAGGTCGATGGGGAGCGCGCCAAGCTTCATTAAAAGAAGTCAAAGCGCCATTCAGTCCAGAAAGTGCAAAATGTCTGATGGACAGTTCAAATGGTGAACACATTGATTTTAAAAAGCTATGGCCAATACTGAGTTTAGTATCGAGTTGGGATACCGCAGGATCTAAAGCTTGGGCGGAAAAACTAAAGCAACGCCTTCCATCTGTACAATTTGAAGGTAAAGGCTTATGGGCCACCGAAGGTGTAGTCACCATTCCATATAACGATCATTATCCACTGGCTTATCAAAGTCATTTCTATGAATTTGAATATTTAGAAGGTGAAAAAACGGGACAAATCATTCCATCTTGGGAGCTGAAGATGGGGGATGTGGTCAGTCCAATTATCACATCAGGCAATGGTTTACTACGTTATTGCCTTGATGATTGCTTACGGGTGACCAGTTTTCTGGAACAAGTACCGTGTTTTGAGTTTCAAGGTCGCCGTTTTGGAGTGGATTTAGTGGGAGAGAAGCTTGCCCCAGAAACGGCACAACAGTTGCTTTCACAACTAAATGAAACCGACTCTAAAGCAATCTCGTTGTTGGCAATTGATACAGAACAGCAGGTCAAACCATTTTACTGCGTTCTGTTCGAGGGTGAGATTCATCACAGTATTGATGATGATTATATTGATCAGATTTTGCGTCAAAACTTTCATTATGAGCTGGCACGTAATCTCGGCCAGTTAGATCAGCCTCAGATTCGTCAAGCCAATAATGGTTGGAACGCCTACAAAAAGCTGGTGATGTTTGATGGCATCATCGAAGGTAATATTAAGCCTGAACCACTTAAGAAAGTTACCTTGAATAGTTTGGAACAACTATGAAGAAAGGGATGACGAAATTTAACCATCGATTTTTAAAGTCTCAATACGCGCTTTGTATGGGACTATTGTTGGCATCCAGTCTGGTGGATGCCATGACTTTAGATGATGCATTATCCGCCAGTTTAAGACATGAGAGCCAATTGGAGGTGAGTCGTTTAAGTGTCAATCAATCCACAGCAATGCTTGAACAGGCCAAACAACGTGATGGACTCAAAGTGAATTTGGTTGGACAACTTGATTATGAGCGGGTTGAAACGCCGACTAACGTCATGTTTCCAACTGAAGGAAACCGAAAAGGTCGTAGTTTGCAATTACAAATGGATTACCCTATCTACACATCAGGACGACATCGCTTGGGAATTGATGTTGCTAAAAATCAACTTTCTGCGCAGTCGCAAGGACTTTCGGATCAACGATCTGAAACGATTTTGAATACAGTCATGGTCTATACCGATGTACTGAAAAAGAAAGCGATTCTGGAGCTGAGAAAAAAAACCATGTCTAACTTACAGCGTTCGCTGTATGAGTCACAGCGACGTTTTGATGTGGGTATGATTACCCGTGCAGACTTGGCACAAGTGCTGGCTCAGGTGGCACAAGGTCAGGCCGATATTACGCAAGCCCAATCCAATCTCACGGTGAGTGAAGCACAGTTTTCACAAATTACGGGTCTAAGTGCAGATAATCTAAGCCCGGTTAAGCGTCTCCCTGAAATTTCTAACAGTCTGGATGAGATTTTGGCGCAAACCAAAAGTCATCCAGCTTTATTACGGGCCAAATATGAAAAGCAGGCAGCTGAAAAGCAATATGCCCTAACCAAGCGAGAACTATGGCCGACGGTTATGCTCACCAGTCGTGCGGGTGCGCAGCACGAAGCCAGTTATATTGGTTCCGAAAGTAATAATTACATGGTCGGAGTGCAGCTTAATGTGCCACTTTATGACGATGGCTTGAATCGCGCCAATACGCGTAAAGCACAAGCGGATGTTGATCTGGCCAACCAAAAAATTCGTAGTCTTGAACTGGATTTGAATCAACGTACACGGACCACCTATGCGCAGTTGCAGACCATCCGTCAGAACAAAGACGCACTACAAAATGCCATTGATGCCGCTTCAATTGCCTTTGTTTATACCCGTAAAGAATTTGAATTGGGCACCAAAACCACTTTTGATTTATTAAATACTGAACAAAAGTTATTGGATGTTCAAACTCAGAAAACGGTCAACGAGCAGGATGAAATTGTTTTTGTGTATCAGCTCTTAGACCAAATGGGACATCTCAATGATTTGGTGTCTACACAAAATACACAACAGGTGAATAATTAATGAAAACAAATCCACCAAATACTCAAAATAATTCGTTGCTTACCCGTGAAGCAACCTTGGCTGATGATCAAGCCTTACGTGAGCTGATTGCGGTGCCGATGACCACCAAAGGGGTGCAAATCAGTTTTCAGCGTGAACCCAGTTATTTTAAGGCTTCGGATATTCTGTATCGACATAAGCTGCATGTGGTGATTGAAGATACGCAAAGTCAGAAAAATGTCGCCTGTTATAGCAATGGTCATCGTCCATGCTATGTCGATAAAACAGTACAAAATGTACGCTATGCCAGTGATTTGCGTGTTGATCCAAACTATCGTGGTAAATCATTGGTCAAGGCTTTGGGTGTACATGTCAAACAAACCATGCATCAACCTGATTTTAGCCAGATGATCATCTTTAATGATAATTATGCTGCACGAGCGGCAATACAAACTGGAAAAACAGGAATTCCTGATTATTATGATGAAGGACTGATAGAAACACTAACGCTGACCCATCTTGGGACAAAGGCAAAAATTAAAGCCTTCTTAGATCAGAAGGCTCAAGCTGATACAGCGAACTGTGAAATTCAGTCACGTGCAGCGCAGCCAGAAGATATTACTGCTATGAATCGATTTATTGCAGAGATGTCGCAGCATTATAATTTTATCCCAGCATATAATTTTGAAGAATTACACGCAGGGCATCAGTATTTTACTGGCTTGAAGCTTTCGGATTTTCAGCTGTATTTTCAAGATGAGAAACTCGTCGGAATGTTTGGGTTATGGGATCAACATGGCCTTAAACAAACCAAAATCTTGCATTACAGTTCAGCGATTGGTGTACTACGTCCGATCTATAATTTACTGACCAAAGTCACTAAAGGCATGCCATTACCTAAACTTGGTGATTCCTTAAAATATCATGTGTTACACAGTTTATTGTGCCATCCACAGCAGTTAGCACTGCATCATTTAATGCTTGGAGATGCGCAAAAACTCTCTAAGCAACGCGGTGTAGGAATTGTCAGCTTTACCTTATCGCATCAAGATCCTCGTTTTCAGCTGAATCAGTTTTATAAAGGTGAACGATTAACAGGCATGCATGGCTTTATTAGTTTTCTGGGTGATCCACGTCCAAACTTTGATAAGAACTTGATCCCGTATTTAGAAGTTGGGCGAATTTGATTGGAGCAATAAAAAAACGCCTCAAAGTGCGTAAATGATTGGGCTTTGAGGCGTTTTTTATCTGTAAATAGATTAGGCTTTTAGTCCTTGAGCATACTCAACCAATTGATCAATCACTGTTCCCCAACCTTCAAAGAAGCCCATGTCTTCGTGTTGCTGGCGAGTTTCAGCAGTACGGTGTCTGGCAATTGCAGTATATTTGGTTGCTCCGTTACCTGCATCTTCAAGCAACAGAATCGCAGTCATAAATGGATTCTCAGCAGGTTTCCAGTCCTCAGTATAAGTATCGGTAAAGACCAGTTTTTTGCCATCAATCACTTCTAGGTAAACACCTTCATTCTTGATTTCATTGCCATCCACATCAAAGATGGTGTTGAATTTCCCACCCACTCGTAAATCAATTTCACAGGCTTTAATCGAGTGCGGGCGAGGAATAAAGAAGTGTTGGATGTGTTCAGGTGTGGTCCAGCATTCCCAGACCAGTTCACGCGGCACATCAATCACTCTTTCTAGTTTTAAATCAGTTTTTGGATCCAGTTTCATTTTCTCTTTTCCTTTTTAATTCGAGTGCATAACGATCAAATTGATTAAGTCGTTGTTCCCAGATTGCCCGTTGCTCACTTAACCAATTTTGCATGGGGGTGAATGCATCGGGTGTCAGAGCACAAGTTCTGATTCGTCCATTTTTTTCTGAATGAATAAGTCCTGCTTCTTCTAATTTATTTAAATGTTTTAGAAAAGATGGCAGGGCCATGTCATGTTGTTCAGCCAGTTCAGTGATCGATGCTGTCCCAAAAGACAGTCGCGTTAAGATATCTCTGCGCGTTGGATCACTGAGAGCACTGAATAACAAATCGAGTTTAGAATCATACTTAGCCATAAAGCTAAGTATTGCACAAAAAATATTCATCTTGCAATAAAAAACTTAGCTTTTTAGCTAAGTTTTTTATTGCTGTTTGTATAGCTCTATTCTTCCTGTTTGTTGGTTAAAATAACACCAATAAAGCTTAGGCTGCCACCCACCAGCATTGACCAGGTGATGGGTTCATTCAGAATAAGAAATGCCAGTAAGACTGCAAATACAGGTACTAAATTATTAAATACGATGGTTCGAGATGCACCAATGCTGTGAATCGCCTCGGCATACCAGACAAAAGTTAGTACAGTACCAAAGGCACCTAGAAATACAATTGATAACCCGCTACGAAGAGAAATATGCGGCAGAGAAAACTGCATAAATTCAGGCATAAGACTGATGAATAGAAATAATGTTCCCCAAAGTACTGAATACGTGGTCATGGTTAAAGCGGGTGCACGGGTCTGCTTAAAGCAGATTGTGTAAATGACCCAACTGAAGACCGCGCCACACATCATCATTTCACCCGCGCCAAAAGATTGAGTGAATGCAGCAAAAAATTCACCTTTACTCACGACGATGAGTGTGCCGATTAAAGCGAGACATACACCTAAATAATTTATTCTCCGAAGCCTTTCCTGAAAGAAAATCCGCATTGCCAAGATGGTTAAAATAGGGGATAAACTCACAAACAGTGCAGTTCTGCCTGCTTCAATTCTGGATAGAGCAGCAAAGAAAAATAAATTATAAGCAAGTACACCGGTCAATCCCATCAAGATGGCATAGACATGTTGTTGTGCAGAAAGATTTGGAAAACTTCCTGTGCTTTTCAATAAGATTAAGACCAGTAAGACTGCAGCAAAACCAAAGCGTAATAATGCAGATAAGTTCGGAGAGAGTTCCGCAGCAACAATTCGTCCTGCGATGAAGGTACCACCCCACATCATGGCAACACAGATCAGCTTAAAATAAACAGTGGAGCTCGAAAGAGAAATGGCTAAATGATGCATGCAATTTTTAATCAATATAGAATTGAATCAAATCCTAAAACTAATTTATTTTTATAGTAAAATGAGCTTTTACTCATGAATGCATCATGATGACCCTGACCCAACTCGAAATATTTTCAAAACTCGCGGAACTAAAAAATTTTACACATACTGCACAACTACTGAATATTTCACAGTCAGCGATTTCGCATGCACTTAAATCGTTGGAAAAGAAATGGGAAACCCAACTGTTTTATCGAAATAACAATGAAGTAGAACTGACAGCTGCAGGACAACGCTTACTGCCTTATGTAAATGAAATCTTGAATGTTTCTAACATTATTCACCAAGAAGTAATGGATCTAAAGGGTCTAAAAGCGGGAACTTTAAGGATTGGGTCCTTTGGCGCATCATCTTCCAATGTGCTGATTCCAATGATTTTAAAACAATTTACGCAGCAATATCCTGATGTTGAGGTGTTGATGCTAGAAGGAACTGATAAAGAAGTATTGCAATGGATAGATGAACGCAAAGTCGATCTTGGCTTTGTGGTGTTGCCTGAAACCCACTTTGATAACTTTGCTTTGTTGGAGGATATCTTTGTTGCTTTATTGCCTAAGGATTTAGAGATTGCACAAAAGCCAGCAGTGCAATTGCAAGAGCTGATTGATCATCCTTTTATTCTGACCAGTGCGGGCAGTCAAAACCATGTCATGGAACTTTTTAAGGCTGCACAACTTACGCCGCAGATTAAGTATAACTTGTCGCAAATCCTGTCGATTTTAAATATGGTCAATCATGGTGCAGGGGTTTCAATTGTGGCGGATTTAGCCCTAGACAAAAATATTCTTCAGCTATATCCCAATGTGGTAAAACGGCCATTATCTCCCAATACCAAACGTTCAATAGGACTCGCGGTCAAAAACAAGCAACAGATGACACCGATTGCAAAAGCCTTTGTTGAGATTGCCATGCAGCTCTAAGTTTGGGTCAATATGGTAAAACCTGCTTAATTGTTCATAAAAAGGCTAGAAAAACAGACAAAAGTTATCAATTACACAAAATACTTCTATAATAGCGCCCATCAATACTAAGGTCAGTGTTTAGATAGAGTCATAAGACGACCTTAGCAACAGTTTTTTAAGTCCATTTGTGATCCACGATTCGGCTTATAGATTAATATTTTCAATCTTATGTACTTGCAACACATAAGAATATTTAGGTGCTCGCATGGAAATCAAGGTTAATTATCTCGACAATCTTCGCCAAGAAGCGAAGTTTGATGACTTTACGGTAATCGCCGATCAGCCGATTCGTTATAAAGGCGATGGTTCTGCACCCGGTCCATTTGATTATTTCCTTGCGTCATCTGCGTTATGTGCAGCTTACTTTGTCAAAGTGTATTGTGCTGCGCGTGATATTCCAACCGACAACATTCGTTTATCACAGAACAATATTGTTGATCCTGAAAATCGCTACAAACAGATTTTTAAAATTCAGGTTGAATTACCAGCTGATATTTCTGAAAAAGACCGTCAAGGCATCTTGCGTTCAATCGATCGCTGTACGGTTAAGAAAGTGATTCAAACTGGTCCAGAATTTATCATTGAAGAGGTTGAAAGCATTGATGCAGATGCACAAGCCTTATTGATGCCAAGCCTTGCCTCTGAAAGCAGCACCTACATTGCGGGTAAAGATCTGCCATTAGAAGAGACCATTGCCAATATGTCAGGGATTCTGGCAGGTCTAGGCATGAAGATTGAAATCGCATCTTGGCGCAATATCGTACCGAATGTCTGGTCGTTGCATATCCGAGATGCACAATCACCAATGTGCTTTACCAATGGTAAAGGCTCAACCAAAGAAAGTGCTTTGGCATCGGCTTTAGGTGAATTCATTGAACGTTTAAACTGTAACTTCTTCTATAACGATCAATTCTGGGGTGAGGACATTGCCAATGCAGAATTTGTGCATTATCCAGATGAGAAGTGGTTTAAACCGGGTCCAAATGGCGAATTACCAAAAGAAATTTTGGATGAATATTGTCTCGAAATTTATAACCCAGATGATGAGTTACTCGGTACGCATTTATACGACACCAACTCAGGGAATACGGAACGAGGTATTTGTTCATTGCCATTCGTACGTCAATCAGATGATGAGATTGTCTATTTCCCATCGAATCTGATTGAGAACTTATACCTCAGTAATGGTATGAGTGCGGGCAATACCTTGGCAGAAGCTCAAGTTCAATGTCTCTCTGAAATTTTTGAACGTGCGGTTAAACGTGAAATTCTGGAAGGTGAAATTGCACTACCCGATGTGCCGCAAGAGGTATTGGCCAAATACCCAAGTATTGTGGCAGGTATCCAAGGCTTGGAAGAGCAAGGCTTCCCAGTCCTTGTCAAAGATGCATCATTGGGCGGTCAATTCCCTGTGATGTGTGTGACTTTAATGAATCCACGTACAGGCGGTGTATTTGCCTCATTTGGTGCACACCCAAGCTTTGAAGTGGCATTAGAGCGTAGTTTGACTGAATTGTTGCAAGGCCGTAGTTTTGAAGGTTTAAACGATTTACCGCAACCAACTTTCCAAAGCAATGCCGTTACTGAACCAAACAACTTTGTTGAACACTTCATTGATTCAAGCGGCTTGGTCTCTTGGCGTTTCTTTAGTGCCAAATCAGATTATGACTTTGTCGAGTGGGACTTCACCAATGAAGGTGAAAATTCAAATGCTGAAGAAGCTGCAGAATTGTTCGGTATCCTTGAAGAAATGGGCAAAGAAGTCTACATGGCGGTGTATGAGCACTTAGGTGCAACCGCATGTCGTATCTTGGTGCCTGATTATTCTGAAATCTATTTGGTTGAAGACCTGATTTGGGACAATACCAATCGAGCGATCTTATTCCGTGAAGATATCCTCAATCTACATCGTTTAGATGAAGAACAGCTGGAAGCCTTGGTCGAGCGTTTAGAAGAATGCGAACTGGATGATTACACCGAAATCACCACCTTGATCGGGATTGAGTTCGATGACAATACGGTTTGGGGACAATTAACCCTGCTTGAATTGAAACTGTTGATCTATCTTGCTTTAGAGCAGTTTGAAGAAGCGAAAGAGTTGGTTGAGACTTTCTTGCAATACAATACCAACACGGTAGAACGTGGTTTGTTCTATCAATGCATGAATGTGGTGTTAGAAGTCTTACTCGATGATGAAATGGAGCTTGAAGACTACGAAACCAATTTCCGCCGTATGTTCGGCAATGAACGTATGGATGCTGTGGTTGGTTCTGTTGAAGGCACGGTCCGTTTCTATGGTCTCACACCAACCAGTATGAAACTGGAAGGGCTTGATCGTCATTTACGTCTCATCGACAGCTATAAGAAATTGCATAAAGCACGTGCTAAAGCAGTTGGCTTAACTGGCTAAAACACAATAAATATTGCTTTAAAAAGTGCATGTTGATCATGCACTTTTTTTATTTAGAATCCACAAAACTTTGTTTTTGAGTCACTCAAAATTTTAATAAATTGATGGCTTGACCTTGCAATTATTGGAAGGACTACAGTGTCTTTCATAAAGGTAACTGTGCCACATGAGATAGAAACCCTCATCTATTGATGGTGTCACTTCCTTTATTTTCATCCATATAGCATGCCAATCATATCTGAAATGAATGTGATGCTGCTGAATAGCAAGGAAACAATAATGAGTGAACAACAATTGGCAATAACGCCTAACGAAAATGATGCAAGTGATATTTATAGCCTCTCTACGCGTGCTTATATGGAACTAAGGAGCCGTATGCATGCTGATATGCAAATCAATTACACAGGCAATGCCGACATCGATTTTATGCGTGGAATGATTCCACATCATCAAGTGGTCATAGATATGGCCAAGGTTGCCTTGAAATATTGTTATGATTCAGAAGTTCGCATGTTGGCAAAAAATATTATTTTGGCTCAAGATATTGAAATTAAAGTGATCAATGCTTGGTTACAACGGCATTTATTATAAAGCTTTCGATCTTATTCTTGATTTGATAGTTCCATCAATAAAAGGCTGAATCAAAACAGCCTTTTATGGATTACAGCTTTTCGTAATTAGGTAGAAAGGTAGCGATTATGCCGAAGATAACCGTGCTTCCACATGAAAAAGTCTGTCCAGAAGGCAGTATTCTAGACATTAAAACGGGTGCAAATCTATGTAGAACTTTACTCGATCATGGGATTGAAATTGAACATGCCTGTGATCTTTCAGGAGCTTGTACCACCTGCCATGTCATTATTCGAAAAGGCTTTGAAAGTTTGCAGGAAATGGATGATGTTGAGGCTGACTTGCTTGATCGTGCTTGGGGTTTGTGCCCAGAATCACGACTGTCTTGTCAGGTGAATATTCAGGATCAGCCTTTAGAAATAGAAATCCCTAAATATACGATCAATTATGTTTCCGAAAAGAAGGAATGATCACATAAAATATTGTTGATTTTAATGTGTAAAAGACTTGACCTTACCATTATGGCAACCTTTATAGTGTGTTTATCTTCTTAAATAACTGAATGGAGTTTTACGATGGAATTTCATGTCGAAAATATGACCTGTGGTGGCTGTGCACGTGGTGTAACCCGTGCGATTCAAGCGGTAGATGCCAATGCAAAAGTGATTACTGATCCGCCTAACCGCAGTGTTAAAGTTGAAACCACAGCCTCACAGCAACAAGTAGTCGAGGCTTTATCAGAAGCAGGTTTTCCACCACGTTAATCTGTTCATAAATGAAAAGCGGCTTAAATAGCCGCTTTTTTGTATCAATGGAATAGATAAAAAATAAAAGGCGATCATAAGATCGCCTTTTATGCTGTTTTACTTGCGTCCAGTGAGTGGGGACAGCGAGAGCAAATCATTATGATGATGGATGTCCTTGATTTCATGGCTTGGTTCTTTTAAGCCTTCGAGAATCGGACAGTCGGGGCGATTGTCACCCGCACAGCAGTCGACTAAATTCTGGAGTGTTTGCGCCATTTGCTGCAGGTCTTGGATACGCTGTTCCAGCTTATGGATATGTGCCTGAGCCAGTTGTTTTACATCGGCACTTTGACGATTGCGATTATTCCATAAATCCAGTAAATCAGTGATTTCAGTAACCGAAAAACCCAACTCACGACTGCGTTTGATAAATTTCAATCGTTCCACATCATTCTCTGAATAAGAGCGGTAACCTGCATTGCTGCGTCCTGCCGCAGGAATTAAACCAATTTGCTCGTAATAACGAATCATCTTGGCCGTCACACCTGAAGCTTGAGAAACTTTACCAATATTCATAAGATCCTCCATTAGCCTTTATGCGCAGACGGCGGTTGGAAACGACGTAAACGTAGGGCATTCCCAAGCACAAACACACTGGAAAGTGCCATCGCACCGGCGGCAAAAATCGGTGACATCAAGATGCCATAAGCAGGGTATAACACACCCGCAGCCACTGGAATCAATAGAGTGTTATAGGCAAAGGCCCAGAATAAGTTTTGGTGAATATTACCAATGGTTGCTTTAGACAAAGCAATCGCATTGGCCACACCTTGCAGGTTCCCAGACATCAACACCACATCCGCAGATTCAATCGCCACGTCAGTACCTGTGCCAATTGCAAGGCCGACATCTGCTTGAGCTAATGCTGGTGCATCATTGATCCCATCGCCCACAAAGGCAATATTGCCATATTTTGCTTTCAGTTCCTGCACGGCATTGACTTTACCTTCAGGTAGCACTTCGGCAATCAGTTCATCAATCCCAAGTTGTTTGGCAATGGCATGTGCGGTACGAGCATTGTCACCGGTAATCATTGCTACTTTTAAACCCAACTGATGCAGTGCTTGAATGGCAGCAGGCGTTGTCTCTTTAATTGGATCAGCAACCGCAATAATCCCAGCCAAAGCACCATTAATTGCCACATAAAGTGGAGATTTTCCTTCATCACCCAAACGCTGTGCTGTATGGGAAAATGGGGTGATATCCAGACCAAGTTGAATCATGTAGCGGTCTGCACCGATATAGATGTTCTGGCTTTCATTCACGGTGGCATTAACACCCATCCCTGTGACTGAATCAAATCGATCAACTTGAGGCAGGGTCAGACCTTGATTTTTTGCGGCATCGACAATAGCTTTAGCAATCGGATGCTCAGAAAGCGACTCCACTGCGGCAACGAGGCTGAGTACATGATTACGCTCAAAAGCAGATGTCACCTCAAAATCAGTCAGTACTGGATGGCCTTCGGTCAAGGTCCCTGTTTTATCAACGGCAACCACTTGAGCATCTTTTAACAGTTGTAGCGCTTCACCTTTACGGAACAGGATGCCAAGTTCCGCACCACGTCCAGTACCGACCATAATCGAGGTGGGGGTTGCCAAGCCCATAGCACATGGACAGGCAATAATCAGTACCGCAACTGCATTGACCAGTGCAAAAGTTAAAGCAGGTGATGGGCCGAAAACTAGCCATACGAGGAAGGTGAGTAAAGCGGCAATCATCACTGTGGGCACAAACCATAAAGTCACTTTATCGACCACGGCTTGAATCGGCATTTTAGAGCCTTGCGCCTGCTCGACCAGGCGGATAATCTGTGCCAACATGGTGTTGCCACCGACAGCGACGGCTTTAAAACTTAAAGTACCGTTCTGGTTAATGGTTCCACCCACGACTTGGCTACCAATATTTTTCTCAACAGGAATCGGTTCACCTGTGATCATCGATTCATCGACAAAGCTTTGGCCTTCAATGACTTCACCATCGACAGGGATTCTTTCACCTGGTTTTACAATGACAAAATCACCTGCAAGTACTTGGTCGATTGGAATATCGATTATCTGATTATCTCGAGAAACATGGGCAACTTTTGCCTGTAAGCTGACTAAGCGTTGAATAGCTTCAGAAGTGCGTCCTTTGGCTTTCGCCTCAAGAAAACGACCCAGTAGAATCAAGGCCACAATCACAGCAGCAGCTTCGTAATAAACATTGACCGTGCCAGCAGGTAATAGCTTTGGTGCAAAGGTTGCAACCAGTGAAAATAGATAAGCCGCCAATGTACCGACTGCAACCAAAGAGTTCATATCGGGTGCTAAACGGAATAAAGCGGGAAGACCTTTGAGATAAAAACGACGCCCTGGGATAATCAGCACTAGGGTGGTTAAAACGAATTGGAGGTACCAACTATTTTGCATACCAATGCTTTGTTCAATCAGATGATGAACACCCGGAATTAAGTGTGAGCCCATTTCTAAGATAAACACAGGTAAGGCTAAAATAGTGGCAATAATCAGGTCACGTTTGAGTTCAGTTCGTTCTTGATCTTTTTTCTCAAGTTGTTCACTTTGATCTGGAATGGATGCCTGAATCTCTTTGGCATCGTAACCTGCTTTATCAATCGCTGCGATTAGGCTTTCTATGCTAGCCGTACCCGTTACCGTGGCACGTTCAGTTGCTAAATTGACGTTGGCAGTTTTTACGCCATTAACCGCATTCAAGGCTTTTTCAACACGACTAACACATGAAGCGCAGGTCATGCCTTCAATCGACAATTCAACCTTGTCTGCTGGGACGTCATAACCTATTTGCTCTATGGTTTGAATCAGCACTTGTCGGTCTACGGGCTTAGCAAGCTTGATATCTGCACGTTCTGTGGCTAGATTCACTGATGCAGACTGAACGCCGTCAACTTTTTTGAGTGCTGCTTCAACCCGTCCAACACAACTTGCGCAAGTCATACCTTCGACTTGAAGGCTGACATTCATATTATTAGACGATCTTTTTGTTTGCGTTTCCATAAGTTATACCTATAGAGATAATCTGATTGCTTTCAGCATAGACCTTAACATTATGGGAAGGTCAAGCGGATTTATCAAATTTTAGGATTTTATGCAAACGGAGTTGGGGCAGGCTCATGGATTGTCCTTTATTTCATTCAAGGACAATCCAAATGCAGAATGGTTTAATGAGGGAATTTAAACAGCTATTTTTTTGGCTTGATCGTCTATCTCAGCCTGTGACTGTGCCGATTTTTCTACTTGAGTATAATTTTCCAGATCAAAACGACGAGTACGTTGACGGTATTCCAGTGTAAAACCCGGCCAGTTATTGGTATTTTTTCCTGTCGCGGTTTGGTACCAGCTGGTGCAGCCTTGCGACCACATGGTTGACTTCATACGCTCCTGAATTTCTTGATTAAACTGTACTTGGATTTCAGCTTTCAGATCGGTGAAGGATAAATTGTTTTGGATATGGGTTTGAAGTGCATCTAGGATATAATTCACTTGGCTTTCAATCATGTAGACGATTGAGTTATGCCCAAGATTGGTATTTGGGCCATACAGCATGAAGAAATTAGGGAAACCGCTTACAGTTAAGCCTAAATACGCTTCTGCGCCATCGACCCATTGGTCTTTTAATCTTTTGCTATTGAGTCCTGTAATTTGCATGGGTGCCATAAACTCAGTTGCAGCAAAACCAGTTCCATAAATAATGACATCGATTTCGCGGTGTTTGCCATCTTTATCGACAATACCATTTTCAGTAACTTCCTGAATTGCGGTATTGATGACCTCAACATTAGGACGAACCAAACTTCGATACCAATGGTTTGAAATCAGAATTCGTTTACAGCCAATCGGATAATCAGGCATCAGACGATAGCGAAAATGCGGGTCTTTGATTTCTTCACGGATATGCCGTTGAAAAATATATTCGGCCAAAGGAATTTCATTCAGCGTGGCGGTAAAGCTCTTAAGGCGAATCTCGTTATAACTATATTGAAATACACGATCAAGACTTTGCAAGATCGGTAGTTTTTGAAATGCTTTTCGTTCCAATGTTGAATAAATACGGTCTGGTTTTGGGATGACATAAGGTGCGGAACGTTGATAGATATCTAAATGAGCTACTTGTTTTGCGATCTCTGGGACAAATTGAATCGCACTGGCACCTGTCCCAATGACTGCCACACGTTTATTATTTAAGTCGTAGTCATGCTCCCAACGTGCTGAATGAAAAGCTTTTCCTTTGAAACGATCCAAACCTTTAATTTTCGGGTACGCGGGGCGGTTGAGCTGACCCACCGCAGCAATCAGAAATTCTGCCTCAAATTTTTTCCCAGTTGAACTCTGAATCTGCCAAATACCTTGAGTGGCATCAAAATCAGCACTGGCAATCTCAGTATTAAACCGGATATGCGGATAAAGCTGATGTTTCTCGGTGCAGTGTTTTAAGTACTGATGAATTTCCTGCGATGAACCATAGCGGTTTTTCCAGCCAAGATCTTGTTCAAAAGAAAATGAATATAGGTGAGAAGGAACATCACAAGCAGCACCTGGATAGGTATTGTCACGCCAGACACCACCGACATCATTGACTTTTTCAAATAAGGTAAATTGTTCAAATCCAGCAAGTTTGAGCTGAATGGCTAGCCCTAATCCACCAAATCCAGTTCCAATAATGGCGATACGAATATTTTTATTTGAAGATAATTGTTGTTTAAACATAACGGACTCAAGTGAAAAGTATCATGTATTGCTTGCAGAATAATCGTTTCATGCATTGATTTAGAGGATGGATCAGGACAAAATATTGTGATTAGCGGACATTGAGAAAATAGGTTTGAACTACTTATGGTCATATCAACGTAGTATCCATAGTGTTCGTCTCATGGCAGATTTTGCGGCTGAACTGGGGGTGAGTCATGCACAAATCCTCAAGGGAACAGGACTGGAGCAGCAACAGTTGCTTGATCCAAATATGTTGGTAACTGGGCAACAGGAATTCCAGCTGATCCGCAATTTAGTCGAGACATTTAGCCAGAGACCTTTGCTTGGCTTGGAGGTTGGTCAGCGTTATCACTTTACCACCTTTGGTTCTCTCGGCTTAGGTTTGATTAGTAGTGCCAATATTCGTGAAGCCTTGAACTTTGCTTTGGCCTATTTTCCTTTATCCTTTGCTTTTAGTCAGTTTGTGTTATCAGAACAATCCGAGTCGAATAGTATTCGAATTGATATAGAGGTAGATGAAGGAATTCCTCAAACATTATGGCAATTCATTATTGAACGAGATATTGCCGCACTGATAACCGTCCAACATGATTTGATTCCAGAGAATCTCTGCCAAAAAGTAGTATTTGGCTTTCAGTCCTGTGGAGAACAACAGCCTTATCATGAATTGTTTGGGGTGACGCCTGAATTTGGTGGATTGAAAAGCTTTATTATATTAAATGCCGAAAAAATAGATCAAAAGTTGAGTATGGCAAATGAACTGGTGCTACATTCAGCTGAGCAACAATGCCGAGAAATACTGGATAAGCGGCAATCTCAAAAAAAATATACCGATCAAGTCCAGCATATCCTTATGAATAGCAAAGGGGAAATTCCAGCGATGGAAGAGGTTGCAGATCGTTTATATCTAAACTCCCGCACCTTACGTCGTTATTTGGCGCAAGAACACACAACATTTATTAAAATTAGGGAGGAAGTCCGAAAAATGATGGCAAATTCCTATTTGTCGTCAACACAAACTTCAATTGAGCAAATTTCTGAATGGTTAGGCTATGCCGAACCCGCCAGTTTTATTCATGCTTATAAGCGCTGGTATGGCAAAACGCCCCATGCAAGCCGACTAAAAAATAAAATGTAGAAAATAACGATTCAGTGGCATATAAAAGATAGACAAAAGGGAATAACTGTTCATCTTAATTCTAGAATGGACAGGTATCAGGAAGATAGAAAGGTAGCAGGCGATGCTTTTAGAACACGACTTAAGTCGATCCGAATTTAGTCTTTTGTCAGAAATATTATGGAAATTAGGTTCAGGAAAAGGACAGGAGCGTTTACGTGAAACCGTGTTGGTAGATATCGCGACTTTATTAAGAGCCGATTTTGCTGCGTCTTATATTTGGGATGCAAAACTGCATCTATCTAAACAAGGTATTATGTGGCAAATCGATCCCAAAGCAATTCTAGAATATGACCGTATTTGGCAACACGATGACCCGATTACCTCTCGGCTGCGGGAACGGCAACAAGCGACTTTAGTGAATGAAATCATTTCGATATCAGAACTAAAGAAAACGGATTATTACAATGAGTTTTTACGCCCTTATGGCTTGTATCATGGTTTAAATATTTATTTTGTTCGGGATGGGATAGATATTGGTGATTTGCGTATTTGGCGCGCCAAAGACTCGAATATGTTTAGTGGGCGAGAGAAAAGGATCTTAAATCTAATTGAACCTTATATGACCCAAGCTTTACCCATAGATTTATCGACCCAATACTTTTTGACCCCACGGGAGCAGGAAGTGGTCATGTTAGTGAGTAAGGGATTGAGTGATAAATATGTTGCCAATTTACTGAATATCAGCTTTACCACGGTGAGAACGCATTTAAAAAGTGCCATGAAAAAAATGGGTTGTCATAATCGTACTGAAATGGCTGCATTGATGCATGCTTAATAGCCTCCTCAATTTTGAGGATATCTAACAAACTGAAAACGGTACAAATTATAAACATTATTACTTAAATGGATTTTAAGTCACAATGTTAAAGATGAAAGAAAAAGTATTTTTAGATCAAGGTATTCATCTTGATAAAGCCACAATCAAGGAAATTACAGCACTAGTTACTGAGAGCAAAGTTTCTTGTGAACAATTGCTAGATCACTATTTCGAAAAGATTGATGCGCAACAGTCCCTCAATGCTTTTATCAGTCTTGATTATGCTGCAGCGCTTCGACAGGCGCAATTTTGGGATCAATCTATTGCGGAAGGCAAACCGTGTCCTGCACTAATTGGGGTATTGCTGGCGGTTAAAGATAATATTCATGTTGCTGGTTTTAGCAATACGGCAGGAACACCTGCTTTAACCAGATTCAGACCCAAAGTAACGGCTCCAGTGATTCAAGCATTGATTGATCAAGGTGCGATTGTAGTCGGTAAAGCCAATATGCATGAATTGGCATTTGGCGTGACAGGTTATAATACTGCAATGCATATTGAGGGTGTGATTGGCACTCGTAATGCGGTTAATCCTTTACATATTGCAGGCGGTTCTTCTTCGGGAAGTGCAGTCGCGGTTGCTGCAGGCATGGTACCGATTGCGATGGGGACTGATACCGGAGCATCGGTCCGATTACCCAGTGCATTGAATGGCTGTGTTGGTTTTCGCCCCACGGTTGGACGCTATGCTCAACAGAGTATTACGCCAATCTCGCATACACGGGATACCGCAGGCCCAATGGCACATTCGGTATCCGATATTATATTGATTGATCAATTGATTACTCAACAACAAATCCCTGCTCGTTTGTCGAAGAAATCCATCAGGCTTGGGCTATGCGCATATTTTTGGGAAAATCTGGATGAAGAGGTTCAACAACAGGCTGATCAGGCACTACAACTTTTAAAAAATGCGGGGATTGAAATCATCAGTGTAGAAATGCCTGAGTTAGGGCAGCTGAATCATCGTATTTCATTTCCAGTGGTGATCTACGAAGGCAAATATGATCTGATTGAATATTTAAAAAATCATGAAGTTGGAATAGAACTAGACGCTATCGTAGAGCAAATTTCAAGCCCAGATGTACAGCAACTATTTAAGCAGAATATTTTGCCTGAATTGATTGTAGATAAAACGGGTCAGTCTGTGGCGGTCGAAGCTTTATATCAGGATGCGATCACAACGGCGCGACCACAGTTGCTTTCACTTTATGAAAAAACCTTCAATGAACATCAACTCAATGCTTTAATTTTTCCAACCTCCGCCATTGTTGCACCACTGGCGAATGAGCAAGTGAGTTCAATTGAAAATTTCCAAAGGCTGATTCGCAATACCGATCCAGGAAGCAATATTGGTTTACCAGGGCTGAGTTTACCGATTGGATGTGGCACAAAATCAAAATTACCTGTTGGATTGGAAATAGATGGTTTACCGAATACAGATCATGACATTCTTGCGCTTGGCGAAGTACTCGAACAGATTTTTAGCAGTTTAAATCATGGCTAAAATAACCTCGGTCTCAGTACAAAGCCTGTTTCATTGAGAACGGGTTTTGTCGGTCATTTGGAATAAGCCACGATATGTTCCTGCTTGGAGAACAACACAAGATACAAATCGCAATGGCAAATCACCATGCACAAATCTAGTATTAAGCCTACTTTATAAAAACGGTTTAAATTTGTTTTATGTTTTTTAATAAATTTTTAGGTGTTTGTGTTTTAACTAGCATGTTTGCAATCAGTGGTTGTCAAAAAAACGAGCCGCATTCCAAAGAAAAAATTGAAGATGTGAGTCAATCTGGTTTAAAACTGGATGCAGCACAGATGATGACGCATTTACATGCATTTGAACAAATTGCCAAACAGCATGGTGGCAATCGTGCTGTGGGTACGCAAGGTGGTTTAGCAAGTGCAGATTATATTTTAGATCAGGCCAAGAAAGCAGGTTTTAGTACAGAGCTTCAGACTTTCGAAAATCGGGAAAAGACCAAAGGCAGAAATATTATTGTTGAGATTCCCAGTGAGTCAAAACAAAGCATAATTTTGCTGGGAGCACATTATGACTCGGTCAAAATGGGGCCTGGTATCAATGACAATGCTTCAGGCGTGGCCTTATTGCTCGACTTGATGACACAATTATCAAGCCAAAAAGTAAAACTGAAACACACCATTCATCTGGCATTTTGGGATTCGGAAGAAGTCGGGATTGCAGGTTCTCAAGCTTATGTGAAGAAACTGACTGCTGAACAGTTAAAAGCCATCAAGGCTTATATTAATGTGGATATGGTTGGCACCAAAGATCCTGAAATCCTGATTGCAGATGGTGATAAATCATCTATAGATGAAATGGAAAAAATGCTAAAAGAGCGTGGCATGCAAGAACAGGACTACAAACCTTTACTTGATGGTTTACGTAGTATTCCAAGCCATAGTGGTGATGTCGCATTAGAGAATACGCTCAAAGCATTTTTTAAAGCAAAAAATTTGGAAATTAAAGAAGATGTTGCAACTCTAACCGCAAGTGATACAGCACCGTTCTTAGGTAAAGTGCCTGTGACCTCTGTGATCTTGTTTAATGAGCAAATGAAAGGGGATGAGCTGGAGTTCGCGCCGTGCTATCACAAAGCCTGTGATACGATTGAGCAGGTCGATCCAAAGTCAATGCAATTGGCAGGTGATGCTGTGATTCATTTATTAACATCTTTAGATTGAGACTAATATCACATTGAGAGATCATCTATATTAGATCAACCGTTGTATTATTAAGCATTGATGGAAATGACAAAATTGTCATTTTCAGGTCATGCTGCTGTTGGGCTACCTGTTCTATCTTATAGAGAGTTAAGAGAGAACAGGTAAATAGAAATGAAAGCATTGGTTAAACTCATCTTCATCCTATCGTTTGCATCAACAGCGAGCTTAAGTTATGCAGATGGTGGTTTAATGTTCTTGGAAAAAAACCAAGAACGTAATGCAACTGTACAAGGCAATGATGGCCAAACGCCATCTAAATAATTCTGAGTTTCACAAGGATCATATAACTTCTCCCAAGTTGTATGGTCCTTAATCATTCCGCTTTAAAAATTATTCTAAAGACAATATTTTCTCCTTCGATAAATACATCAATTTTCGCAGCGTGAATTTCGATAATTGACTTGGTAATGGCCAGTCCTAGCCCCGTACCATCTTCGGCCTTGTGTCGCGATGAGTCCAGACGATAAAAACGGTCAAAGAAGCGAGACAGCTGTAAAGGGCTTAAAGTTTGCATTTCAGCAGACACTTTATTTTTAATCTGAATGATCGAATGCTGAGGATCTTGGCTGAGTTTGACTTCTAAAATCGAGTCTGGCTCACCATATTTAATTGCATTCGAGATTAAATTATTAAAGGCTCGACGAATCATTGCAGGTTCGGCCTGAATAGATGCCTGACCTGTTTGCTTGAGTTGTATCTGTTTTTCTGATGCAAAAGCTTCAAAATATTCAAACAGCACCCGCATTTCTTGCTTTAAATCGATTTCTTTTTTGTTTTTTAAGGCGAGGTTATGATCCGATTTAGCTAGAAACAACATATCTGAAATCATTTTTGCTAAGTGTTCGTATTCTTCTAAATTTGAAAAGAGTACATCTTGATATTGCTCAATGGTTCTTGGCTTGGTTAAGGAAACTTGGGTTTGCATCATCAAATTATTGATCGGTGTCCTAATTTCATGGGCCAAATCACTTGAGAACGCAGAAAGTTTATCGACTGAAACCTCCAGTCGATTGAGCATGTCATTAAATGCCGTTGCCAAAGGGGTGAGTTCAATGGGTATATTACTGAGATCAAGGCGATTGGACAGATTATTTGCAGAAATGTTTTCTGACAGTTTTGCCATTTTCCGAATCGGGCCAAGACCTTGCCAAGTGGCCAACCAACCTAAAAACATCAGACCAATTACACCGAGTAGACCAATCATGAGCAACTGCTGTTTAAATGAATGCAGGAAGTAATAATTATCGGTGACTTCAATTGCAGCAATGATTTGCATGTTCTGATTGGTTTCGCCATAGCGAAGAACCTTATTCACCATGATGCCTTGATAACTCTGATCCTTATTTTTCCAATTAATCCATTGCCCATTTTGAGTTTGTATTAATTGGCTGAGATCGGTGTGATTATTCTTTTTGTTATAAATGGTCTGACCATTGGCCAGTTTGATCTGAATCACCAAATTATCATGCCCAATCAAGGCCTCATCTAAACCGTCCTTAAAATTGCTAGGTTTCTGTTGGAAAAGATTTTCAATCAGCTGAATTTTTCCTTCAATTTCTTTTTGATTTTGTTGATAAAAATAATTGACCACATGCTGATTGACGAATATTCCCATAACGATCAAGATCAGAATCGTGAATAGAGTGGAAATAAAACTGATTCGAAAGCCGATTGAACGAAATAATTTAGTTCTCATCTTCGATCTCTAGGACATAGCCCATGCCACGGATGTTTCTAATTAGTTTGGGGCTAAAGTCGGTATCAATTTTATTTCTGAGCCTGCGAATCGCGACCTCGACCACGTTAGTATCACTATCAAAATTAATATCCCAAACCAAAGCAGCGATCAGTGATTTTGGTAAAACTTCACCTTGTCTACGCATAAACAGTTCAAGTAAGGAAAATTCTTTGGCGGTCAGATCAATGCGTTGCCCAGAACGCACCACACGGCGTTTAATTAAGTCGAGATGTAGGTCTGCAACGGCATAGAAGGTTTGCTCTTCTTTAATTTGCCCACGTTTTAATAGGGTTTTAATACGTGCAAGTAGTTCTGCGAAGGCAAAGGGTTTAATCAGGAAATCATCTGCACCTAGTTCTAAGCCTTTGACACGATCTTCGATCTGATCTTTTGCAGTAAGAAACAGCACTGGAAGGAAGGTGTTTACTTTGCGAATTTCCGTGAGGATTTTCCAGCCATCCAGCTTCGGAAGCATGACATCTAAAATAATCAGGTCATATTGTTCTGTCACAGCATGATGCAGACCAGAAATGCCATCTTGACTCCAATCTGTCACATAGCCTGCTTCAGTTAAGCCTTTTTGGAGATAATCACCTGTTTTTTGTTCATCTTCAACAAGAAGTATTCGCATGCTTTCATCGAGCCCAAAGTTTTATCGTGTCATTTTAGCGTCAAAGATAATCAGATATTTATAAATGACAAAATTGTAATATTGCAGTCAGCTTCCTGACTTTATTCACCTTGAAACCATTTTGACAAAGCTACTTCGAAAATTTTCGCTTTATCCAATAATCTAAACTGAAATAACGACCGCCACCCAGCACAATCAGAGCCAATAACATGACTAGATAAGTCACAGCAAACTCAATTCCATTATTTAAAATCACAAATGAGCCGCTGGATGTTAGCCAGTCATAATGACCATAGTTTTCTAGAATTCCCCGAGCTGCTTCCAGTTTTTCAGCAGAGGCAAGCACTTGTGCATTGGCAAAGGGTGCATTGGGATCAGCAATCGCTTGCCAGCCATTTGGCAGGTGTACAGTGACAATCGCCACCAACATGGTAATGATCAATGGAATACTAATCCAACGTGTCAAAAGACCGAACGTCAAAAGTACAGCCCCAGCAAGTTCCGTCGAGGTTGCCAGTGCAGCCATGATATGCGGAAAAGGTAAACCCAAGCCCCAATCGCTATTGCCAAACCATTGCACCGTATCTTGAAAATGCATCAGTTTATTGGTGCCTGCCATCCAAAAGATTGGAACGAGATAACAACGTAAGGCAAGTGCCGCAATGCCGTTCGCATGTTTGAGTGCTGAGCAGAGGTTTTGATAGTGCTGAGCGAGAGAATATAAAAAGTTCTTCATGATCATTTCACACCGAATAGGACTGATTGATCATTAGTCGAATAAGGGAGCGTTTTCTTACATAAACTTTTTTTTATTTTCACTGTAATAAATTGAGCGTTACGCCGTCTAACTTTATGTACCTCTGTACAAACCGAGCATTTACCTTAAAAGGAATACAACAATGAGCAAACTTAATTCAATGACCTCCGTAGCAGCATTATTGGCACTCTCTATTACTGGCGTAACTCAAGTGACTGTTGCAGCAACGACAACGGCAACCGAGACCCATGCAAGCAAAGCTGCTGACGGAAAATGTGGTGAAGCGAAATGTGGCGCCAATAAAGCCAAACAACAACAAAAATCTGCTGAGGCCAAATGTGGTGCAGCAAAAAAAGCAGCAGACGCGAAGTGTGGCGCAGCCAAGAAAGCTGCTGATGCAAAATGCGGTGCAGATAAAAAAGTGGCTGACGGCAAGTGTGGGGCTAAATAGTCCATTCAATCATGGGTGATGTCGGTCTAAAACCTAGATCGGCATCATTCTAATCATAGGAGTTTCACCATGGCTGAATTGGCTGGTGTAGGTCTGGGCTTAAGACGTGAGTTTATTGATGCATTTTTAAATGCTGAAACCCACCCAGATTTTATTGAAGTTGCTCCTGAAAACTGGATGGGCTTTGGTGGTCGGCATGCCAAGCTGCTTGGACAATGTGTTGAGAAAGCACCTTTAATCTGTCATGGATTGTCCTTATCCATTGGTGGGCCTCATCCACTCAATCTTGAATTTATCCAGCAGGTTAAAATTTTTCTACAACGCTATCAGGTGCCGATTTACTCAGAACATTTAAGCTATACCCATGATGGCGGCTATTTATATGATTTATTACCCATTCCGATGACAGAAGCTGCTGCGAATTATGTGGCGGAGCGTATTTTGCGGGTACAGGATATTTTAGGGCAGAGGTTGGTGATTGAAAATGTCTCTACCTATTTAATGCCCAATGCAGAAATGCGTGAAGCGGAATTTGTACGTGAAGTGCTGCTCAAAGCAGACTGTGAATTGCTGCTTGATGTAAATAATGTCTATGTAAATAGCATTAATCATGGCAGTGATGCGTATGCTTTTATTGATGTGATGCCCAAAGATAGGATTCGTTACTTACATGTTGCTGGCCATGAGCAAGTTGAAAAAGATCTATTGATCGATACACATGGCGCAGCAATCAGTGATCCTGTTTGGCAGCTCTTACAATATAGCTATCAAGTTTGTGGAGTTAAGCCGACTTTACTGGAACGAGACTTTAATATTCCATCTTGGCAACAGTTACAAAATGAATTGACCAGTATCAAAAATATGCAACAGGAGGGTCGTGATGAAGGCAAGGCAGATATCCTTTCATACCACGCAGCGACAGTTCTGTGACTGGATTCGTGATCCTGAATTAGAGTTACCACAAAACTTTTCAGCGCACCGTATGCAGGTCTATCGTGATTTGTTGTTTAATAATGTCTGTTCATTTATCAACTTGGTCTTTCCTGTAGCGCGTAGCATCTTACCTGAACAGCAGTGGCAGCAATTATTGGCAGAATTTTTTCAAAAATCACAGTGTCAGTCGCCGTTATATAACGATATCTCGCTGCAATTTCGGGAATATCTCACGGAACAACAACATCCGATATTACAACAATATCCTTGGTTGGCAGAGCTATTGCAGTATGAATGGTTAGAACTTTATTTGGACACAGTCGAAATAGAAAGTCCTACTCTGACAAAAGATAAAAATTGGCAATTGATTACCCAAGTTTGGATACTGGCCTATCAGTATCCCGTTTATAACTGGACAACGACAATTACGCTTGAACAGGTAGAACCTGCGCCAAGTGCTATTATGGTATGGCGAGATGATCTAGATCAGGTCTGTGTTGAACCTTTGTCACCTTTATTCGCCATGTTGCTTGAACAACTGAACCAAGCGAAGTTAACCGATTCAGATCTTTATCAACTGATCAAGACTGTGCTTCCTGAGTTTTATGAACATGAAATTCAACAACAAATCTATGCGTTAAAAGCCTTATTAATTCGGTTAAGATTAATTCATATTCCTTATAATAATGAAGAGATACAGGGATGAGTTCAGCTTCAGCAAAAAATCATGATGATCTATTCAATCAATTGCACAATCCTGCTTTTTTACAAGATTTAAGACAACAGATGCTGAAATTTGCAATTTTACAACTGTCTTCAATACAGCAAGCTGAAGATGTTGTTCAAGAAGCACTGACCAGCGCGTTTCAACATCTAGACTCATTTAGCGGACGGGCGGCATTTAAAACGTGGGTGTTTGCAATTTTAAAAAATAAGATTATTGATTTGATTCGGCAGAAATCTCGTTTAGTCAGCATGAGTGAGTTGTTTAAGGATGAAGAAAGTGAGCTGAGTATAGATGAGCTATTTGATGCTTCTGGACATTGGCATAAATATGAAGCACCACAAGCATGGCAAAGCCCTGAAGAAATGATGGAGCAGCAAGATTTCTGGATTATTTTTGATGCCTGTCTTAATCACTTACCTGCCAAATATGCACAGGTATTTATGCTACGTGAGGTGATCGAGCTGAGTTCCAATGAAATTTGTGAGAAGCTGGAACTGACGGTTTCACATTTTAATGTACTAATGTATCGCAGCCGCACCCGACTACGTGAATGCTTAGAAAATAAATGGTTATTGCAGGAGGATTGCTCATGTTGACATGCCGCCAAGCCACTCAATTATTATCCGAGAAACAGGATAGAGCATTGCTGTTACGAGAGCAGAGTAATCTGCAATTGCACTTATTTGCTTGTCGTTCTTGCCGTCGTTATGGCAAACACATGAAAACTTTAAGTGTGTTATCAAAACAATTTAAAAATGTTGATCATTAAGCTTTTAAACTACTCAGTTTAGGCTATATTAATATGCTCTAGGGGATATAAGAGATTAATTTCTAAAATAATATTTTTTTAAGTTTTTTGCACAAAGATAAAGAATAAGCGCTAGGCCTGAATGCTATGGGCTTCACATAAATTTCATATCGAATTGACTAAGATTATAAGCATAAGAAGAGATGGGTTAGGAACAATCAATGTTAAAGTTTTTTCTGGGATGGATAGACAGTTGGTCGATTACGGATACTTCTGGATTAGCAGAATTCGAAGCATCTAAAACCAGCAAAGATACTCAGATCCAATGGTTGCGAATTATTCCGTTTATTTTATTGCATATCGCTTGCTTAGCTGTGTTTTGGGTGGGCGTTTCATGGTTCGCTGTCTGGTTTATGGTTCTCTTCTATATGATTAGAATGTTTGCAATTACAGCATTCTTCCATCGGTATTTATCACATAAAACATTTCAAACATCACGCTCAGTACAGTTTATTTTTCTTCTGATTGGGACCATGAGCGCACAACGTGGTCCACTCTGGTGGACGGCACATCATCGTTATCACCATCGTTTCACCGACACTGAACATGACCCACATTCATCTACACATGGGTTTTGGTATAGCCATGTTGGATGGTTCTTGAATCAGCAGAACTTTTCCACTCGCAAAGAAATTATTAAAGATTGGCTAAAATTCCCTGAGATTGTTTGGTTAGACCGTTTTAGTTTTGTCATTGTTTTAATAACCGCTTTTGCGATTTATTTGCTAGGCGATTGGTTAGCCTTTGCTTATCCCAATTTGGGTACTTCAGGACCACAGTTGCTGGTTTGGGGATTTGTGGTTTCAACGCTGTTATTGATTCATGCGACTTTATGTATTAATTCGCTGGCTCATCTGTATGGACGTCGAGATTTTGATACCCGAGACAACAGTCGTAATAATCTGTTTTTATCGATCATCACTCTAGGTGAAGGTTGGCATAACAATCATCATTATTATGCTGGCAGTACACGGCAAGGTTTTTTCTGGTGGCAAATTGATGTCACTTATTATGTTCTGAAAGCGATGTCTTTTTGTGGACTCATATGGGCAATCAAGCCTGTGCCTCAACGGATATATGATGCGCATAAAATCCATCTAGACAGTTTGAAAACTAAGATAGAAAAGAACAGTGACGGGGGTGTTTTATGAAAATTGCAATCGTCGGCTCTGGGATATCTGGATTATATGCGGCTTGGAAGTTATCAAAACAGCATCAAGTTACCATCTTTGAAAAAGAAAACTATTTTGGTGGACATACCGATACACATGAGTTTCGGATTGATCAAAAAAAAGTTGCCATAGACAGTGGTTTTATTGTTTTTAACGCACATAACTATCCATTATTTAGTGCGATGCTTGCCGAGCTTGGAGTCAAAGCACAGAACAGCGACATGAGTTTTTCAGTCAATAATCAGGTGACGGGGCTACAATATAATCCTTCAAAAAAATGGTCGTTATTAACGAGACCACAAAATTTTCTAAATAAAAACTTTCGCTTAATGTTATCGGATTTAGTTCGCTTTTATCGAGAAAATAAAGAGATTGCTGTTGATGAACTTGATACAAATTTAAGCATTGAAGAATATCTCAATAAACATGGTTATTCACAAGTCTTTAGAGATGAGCACTTATATCCAATGTGCGGAGCACTCTGGTCAAGCCCTGTGGAGCAGATTGGCAAGATTCCGTATAAGTTTGTCGTTAGTTTTTTTCAGCATCACCGGATGTTGCAATTAAAAGATCGCCCACAATGGCAAACGGTCAAAGGCGGATCAGCATCTTATATCTACGCGATTCAGCGTGAATGCCCAACGCTCATTTGGAAGAAAACTGAAGTACAACATGTAATAAGAAGTGAAAATCATATTTCAATTATAACTGCGCATGGGCAGGAGCAATTTGATTGGGTGATTTTTGCCAGTCATGCCGATGATACTTTAAAGTTGCTTAAAGAGCCTTCCGAGAAAGAGCATGACATATTAGGGTGCTTTGCTTATCAAGATAACGTGATGGTCGTCCATGCTGATAGATCAATCATGCCAAAATCCCAATCGCAGTGGGCCAGTTGGCACGTATATGTTACAGCTCAAAAAGAAGCTTCGGCGGATAGCGTTCATTACGGGTTTAGCTACTGGATGAACAGTTTGCAGAATCTGGACTGTAAGACGCAGGTTTTTTCTACGCTCAATCCAAATATGCCAATCGCCAAAGATCATATTTATGTTGAACGACATTATCGGCATCCTGTGTTCAATCAAACTGCGATTGCAGCACAATCTCGCTGGCATGAGATAAACGGCTACAAGCGTAGTTCATTTTGCGGTGCTTACTGGGGATGGGGATTTCATGAAGATGGTGCGAGAAGCGCTGACCGCGTCGTGAACCATCTGATGTCAATTGCTGATGAAGATATGGGGGGAGTCGATGTTAGAAGCTCAACTTGCAATTGCGAAAGCTAAAATCAGGCATCGCCGTTTTAGCCCCAAACCTCATCAGTTTGAGGCGACATTGAGCTATTTATATTTTGATCCAGATCGAATAGCGGAAAATCTCAAACAATCAAGGTTATGCTCTACAAACCATTGGAATATTCTCAATATATCTGATCAGGATTTCCTTAAAGGCTATAGCGGTAATTTGCGAGAAAAAATAACAAAAATTTTATTGCAGCAAGCAGATACGATTTTGACCACGCAATCAGAAATCCGTGTCTTGGCCTTACCACGAAGCTTGGGTTTTAGTTTTAATTCGGTTGTGTTCTATTTCATTTTAAATCGTCAAAAACAGCCTGTCTTCATACTGAGCGAGATAACCAATACACCTTGGAATGAGCACAAGGTTTATGTACATGATTGCCAGCAGAAGTTGAAAAATCATAGTCCTTATGACAGTTATGAGTTTGATTTCGAGAAAAGTTTTCATGTCTCGCCATTTATGCCAATGGATATTCAATACAAATGGAAATTTAACTTCTCTAATAGTCAAAATGTGATTCATATGCAGCTTTATCAAAACCAGCAATTCATTTTTGATGCAACGATGCGGTTTGGATTAGCGCACATCACACTTCCTTCACAGCTTAGTCGTTATGCTATTCAACATATATTTGAACCTTTCAAAATGTTAGCTTCAATTTATGTACAAGCATTTCAACTATGGCTTAAAAAAGTTCCATTTTATCGACATCCCAAAAAGAATAAGGATTTAGAACGAGATGATAAAAACGCTAATTTTTGGTGAACAAGACACACTTCCATTGGTTTTACGCGGCTTGCTGAAACTTCGACATGGACAAATTCACTTTCGTGGTGAATGGAATGGAACTGTCGGTGAAGTTTCTGATCTGGAAGTAACTGTAGATATTCATCACGAAGATCTAATTGATCTCATTTTTAAAAATGGTGTGCTTGGTGCCGCGGAGGGCTATATTCGTGGCTATTGGAGTAGTGAAAATCTGGTCGAACTCATTCAGATATTGGCAAGAAATCGCGACGTTTTGGATAAGATCAATCAAAACCTTATATCACAAGCCAGCCAATTGTTATTAAAAGCATGGTATAGATCCCGCAAAAATTCGTTGGCAGGCAGCCGTAAAAATATTGCGGAACACTATGATTTAAGTAATGAATTTTTCAAATTATTTCTTGATTCTTCCATGATGTACTCTAGTGCAGTGTACAAGCACAAGGAGATGACGCTAGAGCAAGCTTCTGATTATAAAAAAGAGTTGATCTGTCAGAAGTTACAACTTAAACCCATGGATCATCTGGTTGAAATCGGTAGTGGCTGGGGAGGTTTTGCTGTCTATGCCGCTCAGCATTACGGCTGTAAAGTAACCACGATTACCATCTCACAAGCACAATATAATGAAGCAATCCAAAGAGTTGCCAATGCTGGTCTAAGCCATCGAGTTAATGTCCAACTTAAAGATTATCGGCTACTAGAAGGGAAATTTGATAAGTTAGTTTCGATCGAAATGATAGAAGCTGTTGGTGAGCAATATTTATCTAATTACTTTAATCAATGTAGAACCTTATTAAAACCAAATGGCCTAGGTCTGATTCAAGCCATTACGATCGAAGATGCGCGATATAAAAAAGCACTGCATAGCGTAGATTATATTAAGCGCTATATTTTTCCCGGGAGTTTTATCCCATCTATCAGTGTGTTAACACAAGCGGCTTCAGAGCAGAAGTTACGCTTGAAACATCTGGAGGATATTGGCCAAAGTTATGCTGAAACCATTCATCAATGGCGGGAACGTTTTTTAAATGCCAAAGCACAAGTTCTTGCTTTAGGTTTTGATGAAAACTTTATTCGAATGTGGGACTTTTATTTGTGTTATTGCGAGGGCGGCTTTAAAGAAGGGGTCATTAGCGATGTACAGCTTTTATTTGAAGCAAGTCCTTATTAATTATCCACTGATTTAAGGTATCAAGGAGACAGTGATGTTGTGGCAATTGTTTTTACTTGATGCTGTGTTAATGACAGGTTGTTGGTTATGGGCAACATACAATCACCGTGCTGGCATCGTTGATGTTGCTTGGAGTTTTTGCATTGCGCTGAATATTCTGCTGACTGCATGGTTAGTGGATGATGCTTTGATGAATGTTAGATTGTTTATTGGCATATTCAGTTCAATCTGGTTTATACGTTTAAGTTGGCATTTATGGCGTCGGTATCAAGCGGAATCAGTAGAAGATCGCCGATATGCCAATATGCGTCGTGCGATGGGGAAATATCAACATATTGGTTTTTATTCCTTTTTTATGTTTCAGGCGGGTTTGGCAATCTTATTTAGCATACCGATGTGGACTTTGCTTCATGTGCCGAGTTCTGTCTGGAGTCCACAAACCCATGTTTTTTTGATCATTGCGGGAATTGTTATGCTGATTGCATTTCTAGGTGAAGTGGTCGCAGATCAGCAATTGTTTCATTTCAAGCAACAAAAACAAAATGATGGCAAAACCATGGATCAAGGTCTGTGGCGTTATTCGCGGCATCCCAATTATTTTTTTGAATGGATACACTGGTTTGCATATCCACTAATAGGACTGGCAGCAGGGTTGTACAGTCTATGGATATATCCAGTCTTGATGTGGCTATTTTTGTATTACATCACCGGTATTCCATTTAGTGAACAACAAGCATTAAAAAATCGAGGTCAAAATTATCTCGATTATAAAAAACGAACTTCAATGTTTATTCCGTGGAAACCAAAAGAGTAGGTACGCACATGGACTTTATTATTAATCAATCATTAAAACTTGTTGAAAGTGGTTTAGTACCTGATCAGGCGATTCGTGCAGCAATTCGTGCTCTCAGTAAGAAGCGTTTGATTCAAGAAGGTCGTTATGATCCCGAACAAGGTGCTCAACGTTATATGGATGTGCTGAATATGTTGAAGCATAGCCAGATCGCAATTGAAACCGATAAGGCCAATGAGCAACACTATGAATTACCCACGGCTTTTTTTGAGGCGGTTTTAGGAAAACGACTTAAATATAGTGCCTGTTTCTTTCCACATGATCGAACTGGATTAGATGAAGCTGAAGAGTTCGCATTGCAGATTTATAGCGATCGTGCCCAATTAAACGATGGGCAACATATCTTGGAGTTAGGGTGTGGATGGGGTTCGTTTACGCTGTGGATGGCAGAGCGCTATCCAAATGCAAAAATTACGGCTGTTTCCAATTCAGCGAGGCTTTGTTGCATAAATAAATTTCATCCCCATACATGTTAGATGAATACACAATCAAAAAGCCGATACAAAACAACGAACTGGTCTGAGTACAATCAGGCTTTACGTCAACGGGGTGCTTTCACCATTTGGTTTGATCCCCAAATGCAATGGTCTGCAACACCTACTGGAAAAAAAGGACGTCAACCTACCTACACTGATATAGCAATTCAATTTGCCCTCACGATACGAAACCTGTTCCAACTGGCTTTACGCCAAACACAAGGTTTCATTCAAAGCCTTTTTCAAATGGCTCACCTCGACTGGAATGTTCCAGACTTCTCAACATTGAGTCGGCGAGCAGATAAGCTCCAGCCACTTCTACATAAATCAGCAAAAAATCCACAGGAAGACTTGCATATTTTAGTTGATAGCACAGGGATCAAAGTTACAGGTGATGGGGAATGGGTGCGTAAAAAATATGGCGTAAACCAACATCGTCAATGGCTGAAATTACATCTCGCGACAGATGCAAACAGTGGAGAAATACAAGCGGTTGAAGTCACGACCTGCCAATATGGTGATGCTGAAATGCTCCAACCTCTTTTAGATCAAATTGATGAACCCATTGCATCTGTCACGGCTGATGGTGCTTATGACACAGTGAATTGTTATGATGCGATTTTGAAACGGCAAGCAAATGTAATTATCCCTCCTCGTTCCAATGCTGCTTTATGGGCAGAAAATGAAATTGGTAAAGCAAGGAATCATGCAGTACAAGGCTGTTGGGACAGGGGTCAAAAGCAGTGGAAACGAGATATTGGTTATCATCGACGATCCCGAATAGAGGCTAAAATGTTTGCCTTGAAACGACTTGGACAAGGTGTATCTAGTCGATGCTTTAATCGTCAGGTGGTTGATTTGCAAATAAGAGTCGATATTTTGAATAAATTTACTCAACTTGGTACAGCTAAAACGGTGGCTGTTGCATAAATATCTGAAGATTAGACAACTCTACCTTTCGTCTATTTGTGCAACAAAGCCATTCAGCGACGCAACGTCAGCATATTTTGTCCAAAGCTGAGAAATATGGCTTGATGAATATTGATGTTATTACCTGTGATGTCAATGTCCTGGAATTGCAGCAAAACACATTTGATCGTGTTGTTTCAGTCGAAATGTTTGAACATGTAAGAAATTACCAAAAGCTTTTTGAAAAAATCCAATCGTGGCTCAAAGCGGATGGACTGTTATGGTGTCATATTTTCTGTCATCGTTTCTTACACTATCCTTTCGAAATCAAAAGTGAATATGACTGGATGTCGCGATACTTTTTTACAGGTGGATTGATGCCTGCAAGTTCGACATTTTTACACTTTCAACAGCATCTGGAATTATCGCAACATTGGCAATGGTCTGGAACTCATTATGAAAAAACAGCAAATGCATGGCTGGAAAACATGGATCGTAATGCTGAACAATTAAAACCACTTTTTGAAGAGGTATATGCACAAGATGCGGCGGCATGGTGGCAACGTTGGCGTATCTTTTTTATGGCTTGTGCTGAATTGTTTGGATTTGAGCAGGGGCAAGAATGGATCGTTGGTCACTTCCTGTTCAAAAAGAAAGTCGTATAATTAAAACAAGCAGTTGTGTAAATAGGCAAGATTATGTTTAAAACCAATAAAAGCGATGCCAATAACCGTCCACTGAGTCGGATGTTTAATCGTTATTATTGGTTGCAAATTGGATTGATCGCGCTTTCGATTATTATTGGGATTGCATGCAGTGCCTGGGTGATCAAAGGCTCATTGCTTAAAACCGCACTTGAACAAGAAATGGAGCATTACTGGATGCGTGTTGATCGTAATCCAAATGCTGATTTGCCCGATACTAAAAACTTATATGGTTACCGTTGGAAAAGTGAAAAACCACCTTTAGCATTTCAAAATCAATCGCTAAAACCAGGTGTTCACCGAATCTTTGTCGACGGAAAAGATCGTATGACTGTATATGGTGAAAAAAATGGGCAGCATGTGCTACTGGTTTTTGGTGAAAGCAATGTCAATAAAATCGTTTGGATGTTTGGTTTAGCACCGTTAATGTTCAGTCTTATTGTGCTGTATAGCATCTTATGGTGGTCAAATCGGCGGGCCAAACGTTATTTTTCGCCAATTACCCGTTTAGCAAATGCCTTAGAACATATTGATTGGGCACATCAGTATAAGGAGGTATCTCCATTCCAAGGAATCAGTACCAATGGCAATATGGAAGCTGAATATTTAAAACAAGCATTAGAAAAATACCATCAAGTATTGAGTGAGTTTATTAACCGAGAGCGCGAATTTACAGGCGATGTCAGTCATGAGTTACGGACACCATTGACGATTTTAAAAGGCAATGTGCAGCTGTGTCAGGTCAAATACGGTGAAGATAAATCACTACATCGTATTTCGAATACCATTGATGATATGCAATTACTGGTTGAAACTCTGCTGGCAATTGCACGTAATACAACCAATACATTGATTGCAGAGCATGTGAAGTTGTCCAATATCATCAACGATTTAGTCAGAGATCTGGAACCTGTCAGTCAAGGCAAGGGCGTGCAGATTTTTGTACAAGATGATGCTGAGGAATCAGCACGATGGATTTATCCATCCATGACCAAAATGGTGTTGAGCAATATTTTACGCAATGCACTGAATTATTCTCAAGGTTCTAATATTCATATCATTCAACGCAAAAATAGTATTCTAATTGCCGATAATGGGATTGGTATTGCAATGCCAAACGATTGTAAGGTTCAGGAGTTAAATAGTTCACAACTTCAAGTTAACGCCAAAGGTCACGGCATTGGTTTACAGTTGGTTAAGAAATTATGTACCCAGTTAGGTTGGCGAGTTGAGCTGTTTGACCGACAATATTATTTAAATACACATCCTCATCTGCAATTGGAAAATACAACAGGCTTAATCGTCGTCGTATATATAAATTAATGCGCTGTCATATCCAAAGCAACTTTTAGACCTACACCAGATATGGTATGGATCAATTTTTCCTGAAAAGGTTTATCGATCATCTTTCTTAAATTGTAGATATGGCTACGTAATGCATCGCTTTCAGGTTCTTCATCGCCCCACAGCTCGATAATAATTTCTTGTTTGGTAATCACTTTGGGAGAGTTTCGCATCAAAATTTTGAGTAATTTGAATTGAATACGAGGGAGTTCAATTGATTGACCTGCGCGTGTTATGGTTTGAGTCGCACTGTCTAGAATCAGATCGTGAATTTGAATTTTACTGCTTGATACTTCACCAAGAGATCGCTTAATCAGGGCACGTACACGCATGACCAGTTCATTAAAATCAAAAGGTTTGACAAGATAGTCATCTGTTCCCGCACTAAAGCCTTTTAATTTGTCGTCGAGAGTATCTCTGGCTGTTAACATCAAAATAGGAATATCTTTGCCTTGGTCTGTTCTGAGCCATTCACATAAGTCATATCCTGAACCGTCAGGTAAATTGATATCAAGCAAAAGTAAATGATAAGGATGTGTTTTTAAAAAGTTACGGGCGGCATCGAGGTTACGTGCATGATCTACAACAAAACCATGTTGTTCTAGAAATTCACAAACCGTGGCAGCAAGTTCATAATGATCTTCCACCATAAGAATAAATTGATTGTTCATAATAATTAGATCAAGTTATTGATTTAGTAATTGTTGCTTTAATTTAGCATTAAAAGGTGAGCTTCCAAACCATATTTTGAAATATTGATTCGCTTGCGGATCTGTGATCGAACCTAACAATTTCTGATTAAGAGAGAGCTTTAATTGTTTGTTCATTTGACTATAGGCTAAAGAATATAAATCACCTTTTTTTACAGGTTTGTACAGTTCAGTAATTTGGTTTAATACAGAGTCGTTAGCAAAATTGCTAATATTTTTTTTAAGATAATAGTTGGCTGCTTTTTTGAATGCCCATTCTGGAATATTTTGGTCGTAAGAAAAATCTAATTGAATATTTTGACTTTCCCAATTCTGATGGCAATTGTCCGCATAGTAGCTGACAGTGCCAACTGTTTTTGTAGTAACGACTAAAGGTACTGTTTTGCATTTCTGTATATTTGCATGAGCCGGATTAGAATTTAATATAAGAACTAAAAAACTAAATCCCAATTGCATAAAATAATTATTCATTTTTTCACCTAGATGCTACTGTTTAGTCAGTCTGTTTTATTCCTATATACTGAGTCATATTTAATAAGTGTAGAAGTTCAGACCACGTTCAATCCTTTGAATTTCATAGCTTGCATAGCCTAAATTGGTTTGAGTACGGTCTAAAATTGCATAGAGGAAAACACTATGGTTGGTTTCTAGTGGTGTAATAATGTGGTATTGATGATTCGTACACATGAGCACACTTTCTAGAAAATCATGAGGACTAATTTCATCCATTAATTTTTTCTGGTAGTTAAATAGATTCACACCTTCAGTCACCGCGAAATCAAAATTAAAAAACTCTTCACCTATAGTTTCTAAAATAGAACCATCAAAAGCATCGACTAAGGCCAAGATAATTAAACCTTCAATCTTATTTAATTGTTCTAATAACGAAATATTGTTCATAGTTTATTCTGCACTTATTTGCGTAAATCTTAGACTATTTCTTAAAGGGGAGAAGCAAAGAATAGCCTGTTCCGATATATGGAACAGAGCGATATAAACCATTCGCTGGGTCCCAATAGTCTTGTTGAAATATGATGAGATGTTCAGCATTCACTTTGATTTGGCTAATGCCATAGGAAGACATTGTTTTTATTCGACCAAACATTTTAAAATCATAGGTCATTTGCCAATGAATATAAGCCGAGTCATTTTTATGGGTTGCACTAATTAATTTTACCGATACCTTACTGACATGTTTATTCATTCCCTCAAAATGCTTCATCAGCTCTTTTTTAGTTGAGAATTGAGAGAGTGTGTCATTTATGTATAAATTATCAGCATAGAGTTGGCTTGCATTTTTTACAAAATTTACTGTGCCCATACTATTAAATGCGGAAACAAAATCCTGACCAATCATTTGAGCTTGTGCATCACTTAAGGGGATTCCACGGATTTGTTGATTTGCTTTCTCATAATCAGCGGTATAACTCGATATGCTTTTACAAGCAACTAAGGAGAGTAAGCTCAGTGTTGAGATAGCCAGTGTTTTTATAACATTCATATTGATGATCTCACTCCTTTTAAAATTATAATAAAATTTGGAATGTGAACCAGATGTGAAATCACGCATTGATCTGGTATGAATAGCTTTTTTATTTTTCAAACAATAAAAAAGGAAATCATTAGATTTCCTTTTTTCAGTATCAGTATAAAAGCCTTATAGCTTGGCTTGGCGTTGTGCGATGTATTTTTCGTTAAAGAAGCCACCAAATGGAATAAAGGCAAGCACAAATAATCGAAGCAATTCTACGCCAGACCAAAGTGAAGCCGTACGGACTAAGTTCCAAAGATAGAATAAAAATGCCAGACCATGAATCGGGCCCATAATCTTTGTCGCTATCGGTAAATCAAATGCGTACTTGAGCGGAATCGCCACGAGGAATAGCAACAATAAAGTGACGGCTTCAAGCACAGAAGCAAACCGCATCTGTTGCAACTTCTTTGTCATTGCGCTCATAAAATAGCTCCAGGAGATTGATAAAAGAATAAAAATTAACGAAGCATATCATCTTTAATAACTAGTGCATTGATATTGTTGGTAACGATTCTTATTTAATCATGCTGATAAAAAAGGGGAATCACATGGCAGCAAAAGAAAAGAATTTGCTACTGATTTAAGGCATGACCATGAGAGGCAAGAATCTTTGCTGATTAAAATTAAGTTAGATAGACAGGTAATATGCTGATATTTAATTCAATAATAGATTTTTCATTCAACTGCTTTGTCATTTTACTTACTAAACAGACGTGAATGTAAAGTTTATGCAACTTGTTGCATAAAAACTTTTATCTAGATATGATGAAGTGAATTTTAAAAAAGTGAAATGCTTCTTATTTCTAAAAAAAGCTTTATCTATTTGAAATAATGAGTATCTAAAGGATAAAAGTAATGTCAAAAATTCCAGAATTAATGAAAAACCTGAGACTCCCTGTAATTGGTTCACCGTTATTTATTATTAGCACGCCCAAGCTGGTGCTGGCGCAATGTAAAGCTGGTGTGATTGGTTCGATGCCAGCATTAAATGCACGACCTGCCGAAAAGCTAGAGGAATGGCTGAAAGAGATTACCGAAGGAATTGCTGAACATAATGCCTTACATCCAGACCGACCTGCGGCACCTTTTGCAATCAACCAGATCGTGCATAAAAGCAATAATCGTCTGGAACATGACATGGAATTGATTGTCAAATACAAAGTACCGATTGTGATTACATCTCTAGGTGCACGAACAGAAATCAATGATGCGACACATAGTTATGGTGGTGTAGTTTTACATGATGTTATTAACAATACCTTTGCTAAGAAAGCGATTGAAAAAGGGGCAGATGGTTTGATTGCAGTGGCTGCAGGTGCTGGTGGTCATGCAGGTGTCAAGAGTCCATTTCCATTAATTCAGGAAATTCGTGAATGGTTTGATGGACCTTTAGCTTTGTCGGGTGCGATTTCTACTGGTGATGCGGTTCTTGCTGCACAGGCGATGGGAGCAGACTTTGCTTATATTGGTTCTGCATTTATTGCCACACATGAAGCCAATGCCGAGGATGCTTATAAGCAGGCGATTGTCGATCATAATTCAGATGAAATTGTCTATTCCAATCTATTTACAGGTGTACATGGTAACTATCTGGCACCAAGTATTCGTGCAGCGGGGCTTGATCCAGCCAATTTACCCGAAGGTAATCTGAAAGATATGGATTTCAGTACACCGAATGAAGATGGTACACAGCATAAGGTCAAACCATGGCGTGACATCTGGGGATGTGGTCAAGGTTTAAATGCAATCAAAGCCACTACTTCAGTCGAAGAACTCGTGAGCCGACTTGAAAAAGAGTATCTCGCAGCAAGAAAACGTCTCATGCTTTAAGGTTTAAAATCAGGCCTTAATTTCTAAGGCCTGATAAGTTTTATGATGCTGTTTTTAACAATGAGTATTCACTTATTGAAACGTTTCCCTCAGAAAGTCGAGTTAAAAACAGAAGATTTTAAACCTGCTCAAAAGTAAGCCCAGCATGTTTTGTTAAACGTTGAATAAATCGATCATCAAACATGGTCGCAGGTGTCCAAAAGCCACCTTGAGCAGTCGATTTTTTGCCATCTTTGGCATGGTCAATGGCAAGACTCAGCGCTGCTTGTCCCAACATCTTTCCTGTAGAACCATAACCAGGATCACGGTCACCAGTTACTTTGACTTTTAGACTTTGTCCTGCATCGGTTTTACCCACAAAACGTAAGTCAAATCGTCCTGCCAATTGTTGCTCTGGCGTAGGGCCTTCTCCCGGCTTTGGTAATAGGTAACGTTCCATCACTTGGCTAATCGGTTTACTGACCGCAGCGAGCATAAATGCCCCCAGACCAGAGACCACAGCTAAGGCTTTTAAACGTCCTTTGAACCCTTCACCTGTCAAAATCGCTTCGTTATAGCGAAAGTTGTTGCCATAGGCATTACCCGATAAAGCATTAGAACGCTGTACCACACGTTCATTTACAGCGGCCATGACAAAAGGCGCAATCCATGCATTAAAATCAGGGTCGAATTTGGCGCTTTTGATATAAATCTGTCTTTGGGTATTGCCATGACCTGCGGGGCTGAGAATATATGGATTAAGTAGATCTTTACGCAATGCAGGATCAGCCGCAGCTTCTTGAATCACATTGATCAAACTCGCGACTGTACCGCCAGATGCACCACCTTTTAAGGTTTTAACCCGCATGGAAACTTGAGTGGCAGGCGCATTAAACTGCTGTTGTGCTTGTTGCTGCAGGTAATAAACGCCCATATCCGATGGAACTGAATCAAATCCACAGCAATGCACAATACGCGAACCTGAGAGTTGTGCTTGCGCTTCATACTTGGTGATCATGTGTCTAATCCACTGGGTTTCTCCAGTCAGATCACAATAATCTGTTCCGTTATTCACACAGGCTTGAATTAATGGTTCGCCATATAGAGCATAAGGACCAACTGTCGAAACCACTACACGTGTTTGTGCACAAAGTGCATCGAGTTCGGTTTGATTATTGGCATCGGCAACCAAGATCGGGACAGCTTGGCCAATAGGGCCAAGCGCATCTTTGACCTGTTGTAATTTCTGCTGTGAACGTCCAGCAATTGCCCAACGGATCTGTTCTTTTTGAGTGGCAAAATATTCGGCCAAATACTGAGTTAGAATCTGGCCGACGAAGCTAGTCGCACCAAAGACCACAAGATCATAATTTAATTTTGTCATTACTTGTTTTTCCTTAACGATTTGATGAGTTGAATATTAAAGTGCTTTGGGTAGGTGGAGAATAACTTGCGCGTCTTGAATCACATCTAAACGAAGAATTTTTGATGCACCAAGTTCATCTAATAATTGGCTTAAAGGTCCGCCATGACGAACTAATTTGACTTTTCTAGGCAGCAGTTTTTGTCCAAAAGATAAGAGATTAGATTGAACTAGGGTTTGCTGCCACTTGCCATCAACTAGATGTAACATCGTTGCTTGACTCATACGTGATTCAGATTTTACCTGCTTTAAGTGAGGTGTCGGTGCAATCAGGCTTAAATCGATTTTGCCAGATGTATCCGTTAGGCTCGCATTCACGTCTTTGGAGCTGATATCGACCTTAATTTCAGTGAGCCATTTAGGAAGTTGGTAACCATAAACACCACGGACCCGCGCAATTTCTGTATCTACAGGTAGCGCTAAAACATGTGCGTAAAAATGGTGTTGGCGAATCGAGCTGATGAGCTCTAAAGCATGAGAACCATGTGCATTAGGCTTACGGACCACAATTGCGACAGAGACTTCATTATATGGATCATTATCACAAACAGAGTATGTAAAGAAGGTAACAGCGACCAGCCCATAGCCAGGAAAGGCCTGTAAAGGCTCTAAAGGCGCGGGTAATTTTTGCTTGAGTTGTTTAAGTGGTGCTAACATCAGCACTTGTACATTGCCACTACGATAATAAAAATTGGGTGCCCAAACAGGCCCGACTCTTGATTCAACTAATTGTTTAGGCGTTTTGCGGAAGAAATCAATATTCCCAACGGCAGGGTCTTGTACAACTTGATCTAAATCAGGATTCATTCTAAACCGATCATAATATCCATCTTTGGGAACATTGACTTTATGTTGCCCAAACTCAACTTCAGTAAACTGTTTATTGCTTTGCATATTCGTAAACCTTTGATTGACCAAGTTGTTCAAAATGTCTGTCAGCGACTAGGACATTTCTCACATTTGAGTTCACTATAAGATTAAAGTGAACTTTAATGTCAAGCCGAAAAATTTGATATTTGATAAGTACAAAGCTAATTCGTGTGAACAATGTAAAGAAAACAAGTGCTGAAAACATTTAAAATTGTGAAAAAACCATTGATTTCAATAAGTAAGACTATTGATCATCTAGTTATTTTTAATCATTAAATTACATTTTTATTATCAGAATAGGACTAAAAGCATTGACCTTAATGCGAACTTTAACCTTAGTATAGAAGCACTATCCACACGGATGGTACTTAAAAAATGTAGTTATAAGCGTATTAATTAGAACATAGATCATGAATCGACAGTGTAAATCTTACACAGGAGAAACAAAGATGGCATTTGTTACGACAAAAGATGGTGTAGATATTTTTTATAAAGATTGGGGACCTCGCGATGCACAGGTCTTATTTTTTCATCATGGTTGGCCATTGAGTTCAGATGATTGGGATGCTCAACTGTTATTCTTTTTAAATGAAGGTTTCCGTGTTGTCGCACATGACCGTCGTGGACATGGTCGTTCCAGTCAGGTGTGGGATGGGCATGACATGGACCATTATGCAGATGATGTTGCAGCCGTGGTACAGCATCTTGGGATTAACAATGCGATTCATATTGGCCATTCCACAGGTGGTGGTGAGGTGGCTCACTATATTGCACGTCATGGCGAAGCGAATGTTGCTAAGGCGGTTTTGGTGAGTGCGGTGCCACCGATTATGGTTAAAACAGCCAATAATCCTGACGGTCTACCGAAAGAAGTCTTTGATGACTTGCAAAATCAGTTATTTAAAAACCGTTCGCAATTCTACTATGATTTACCAGCGGGCCCTTTTTATGGTTTTAACCGTCCAGATGTAAATCCGTCTGAACCTGTGATCTGGAATTGGTGGCGTCAGGGCATGATGGGTGGCGCAAAAGCACATTATGATGGCATTGTCGCTTTTTCCCAGACTGATTTTACTGAGGACCTGAAAAAGATTTCAGTCCCTGTATTGGTAATGCATGGTGATGATGATCAGGTGGTACCTTATGAAAATTCTGGGGCATTGTCTGCCAAACTGGTACAAAACGGGACTTTAAAAACTTACAAAGGTTTTTCTCATGGCATGTTAACCGTGAATGCCGATGTGATTAATCCAGATCTATTGGCATTCATCCGTGCATAGGCGGCATTGATTAGATTCAAAATACCATTCAAGAATAGAGGTATATTTGCCTCTATTTTTTATTTTAAAGATTTTTTGATATTGGTATCACTGGTTAAGTTTATGATTTTATTTCGATGATTCGAAAATACTGATAAAGTTTGATCAAACCTATTGACATTAAAGTTTACTTTAATCTTAAAGTAAACCCATACTCAATGAGGTAATCAAAATGAAAGTATTTGAACAATTAGTTTTTCCGAATGGTTCGCATATCCCCAATCGTATTGCAAAAGCAGCAATGGAAGAAAATATGGCCGATTTAAACCATGCGCCATCTGAAGAGCTGATGCGTTTATACCAAGCTTGGGCGGATGGAGGTGTAGGTTTGATTATCACAGGTAATGTCATGGTGGATTGTCGTGCCATGACAGGGCCAGGTGGTGTCGTACTGGAGGATGAAAAATATTTGGATACCTTCAAACGCTGGGCGCAAATCGGTCGTTCGAAGGGTGCACAAGTGTGGTTGCAAATCAATCATCCTGGCCGTCAAATGCAATCTAATTTAGGTCAAGAGACTTGGGCACCATCAGCGGTCGCTTTAGATTTGGGAAAAATGTCAGATCGTTTTAATATCCCAATTGAAATGAACCAAGACATGATTAATGAAGTGATCCAACGTTTTGCTAACACTGCACGTCTAGGAGAAAAAGCAGGCTTTACTGGTGTTGAAATCCATGCTGCGCATGGTTATTTACTCAGTCAGTTTCTTTCGCCACTCAGTAATAAGCGTCAAGATCAGTGGGGCGGCTCTTTGGAAAATCGTGCACGTATTTTGATTGAGATTGTTAAAGCGGTGCGTGCTGTGGTTTCAGATAGATTTACAGTGGCGGTGAAGCTGAACTCGGCTGACTTTCAACGCGGTGGTTTTAGTGCTGAAGACGCACAGCAAGTGGTTATGATGCTCAATGAACTGGCTGTTGATCTGGTTGAGTTATCTGGCGGTAGCTATGAAGCACCAGCAATGCAAGGTCAGGCACGCGATGGTCGTACCTTGGCGCGAGAAGCTTATTTTCTAGAGTTTGCTCAAGAAATTGGTAAAGTTGCGAAGATGCCTGTAATGGTGACGGGAGGAATCCGTCGTAAACAAGTGGCTGAACAAGTCATTGAAAGTGGTGTCGATATGGTGGGGATTGCCACAGCTTTGGCAATCGATCCAAATCTCCCAAATGAGTGGAAGCGAGGGCAAAATACGGCACCTGAGTTGAAAACAATTACTTGGGAAAATAAAACTTTAGCGTCGCTTGCCAATATGGCCACAGTGAAATTCCAGTTACGTAAACTCAGTCTTGGTAAATCAACCAATCCAAAAGTTTCTCCGCTTTGGGCGTTGATTTTGCAACAATCAGCAATGACATGTCGTATGCGCCAATATAAACAACGGATGCGTACATATTCATTTGCATCTTAAGATGGCTCAAGTCATTGTCACTATTCTGATAATAGATTGATTGAACAACAGCCAATTGCAGAACAATCTGTAATTGGCTTTTTTATGGGCAAGCAATTAAAAACATTGGAAAGGAAAAAGTGGTTTTTGATCATAAAGAATCTGCTTTACTTATAAATTTATTTTTTATTCTCTATTTAGCTCAATCCAACGCAGTAACAGGAATGAAGCATATGAACTTATGAAATAAGACTCGGATTACAGGTACGGGGAGCTATTTTCGCATTCAGTGGATATAGTTATCAATGGAATCTGGAGTGATTTCAGCAAGTCCAAGCGCATTTGGTTTTATGAGGTTAAATAGATGACCAAGCTAAAAAAGTTACGAATAACCCTTCTTGTGAGTGTGCTTATTTCTGTTCTCTACTGGGGAGGCGTAATTCTATTTAGCACTCACATCTTCCTAACCCCAGCTGGGGCAGATGGAGAACCCCATAAGGCTAATTTCCTGTTTAAGTTGTGGCTCGGATTATCATTTATGGGAGCCGTAATAAGTATAGTTGTGATGAATTTAAGAAAATCATAGCAGTTACCTAATTTTCCGTGAAGTATAAGGAGGTTATTTCTGAGCCCTCATCCTGAAATATAAGAGGACTATTTTTTGGGGAAAATTTAGGAAGGCTATGTTCAAGTTTAATAAGATAAAACTAAACTTATGTAGATGTTAAAAAAAACCAGATAATCAAATCTGGTTTTTATAGAAAAAAGTCTAATTCAAACTATTTAAGCGCTTAACGACTACCTCTGCAATTTCTTTACTGGATTGTGGATTTTGCCCCGTGATAATCCGATCATCAGCGATTACATAAGAAGTAAATGGAAGGAAAGCTCGTTTATATGTTGCTCCTCGTTGTACTAATCCATCTTGCAACGAGAAAGGCACTTGAGACTTAATTCCTGATAAAGTCTCTTCAATATTGGCAAAGCCTGTAACAGTACGACCTGCAATGAGGGGCTGATCCGTTGGGGTTTGAAGCGGCAATAACCCACCAACACCATGACATACTGCCGATACAACACCACCTTGCTGATAAATCTTTTCGCTGATCTGCTTTAGGCCTTGGTTGTTGGGAAAATCCCACATGGTGCCATGTCCACCCGTGTAATAAATCGCTTTATAGTGGGAAGGATCAATGGCATTGGGTGCTAGTGTATTGCTTAAGCGTTGTATGAATTGGGGATCATCCAAGTGCTTTTTTGCTGATTGATCAACATAAATTGGCTTAAGACTACGTTCATCTAGCGGTACAGCACCACCTTGTGGGCTGACAAAATCCATGTCATAGCCAGCCGCTTGTGCGACATCATAAAAATGGGTGAGTTCAGTCAGCCACAATCCTGTCGTATCTGATCGAGTTGGATAAGCTGAGTGGTTGGTCATCACCACCAAAATTTTGCCTTTTGGCTTAGCTTGTACGTGTTGTTGAGCAGTTTCGGTTGCATAGGTCATATTACTGATGAATATGAGCATAAAAATGCCAATCAACCACTTTGCAAAATTCCAAACGTTAAACATGACAGGTTCCTCATTTGATACCTGAGGTTGATGCTATGTTTAAAGTGAGGTTTAAGGTCAAGTACTTTTGCGGATTTCTTTATGAGTTGTCTTTGTGATTGCAGCTTAAAAACTGATAATTGACGTATTAAGCTTTGTCGTTGGTATAGTACAAATTGAGCAAACGCTGTGCATTTTCTTCGCAGGTAATTTCATCTGGTTTGCTATTGATCGCCACAATCATCATTTGCAGATTTTGCTTACTCACTGCCAGTTTTTGCTCTAGTTCTTCAATATCTTTGATCTTGCTTTCGAGCAAGCCAATGAGAATGTCATGATTCCATGAAGAGACATTCGATGGTAAAAACGCTTTAATTTCTGTCAGAGAAAAGCCAACTTGCTGTGCTTGTTGGATCAGGAATAGCTGTTTGAGATCATTTTCACTATATTCCCGATAGCCATTTGATTTGCGTTTAGCCTTCGGTAACAGCTTGATTTGCTCATAATAACGAATCGTTGGGGTGCTTAAACCACTTTGTTTAGATAATTCACTGATATTCATTACTGATTTTCTCTTGACATTAAAGCAAACTTTAAGCTTATAGTGATGCAAAAGCAAGATTAAAAATAAATCAAAAAGCAGAGGTGAAAGATGTCAAAACGTATTCTCCATGTGGTCACCAACGTCTCTAAATATGAGGGTATCGATCGTCCAACTGGATTATGGTTAGGGGAACTGACACATGCCTATGATGAGTTTGAAAAGCAACATTATATTCAAGATATTGTTAGCCCAAACGGAGGGCATTCACCGATAGAACCCAAATCATTAGCGCGTTTTGTTACCGATGCTTCTGTGCTTAAACGTAAAAATGATCCCGTTTTTATGCAGTTATTGGAAACCACCAAAAATCCATCTGAGATTAACTGGCAAGATTATGATGCAATCTATTACACTGGTGGGCATGGGGTGATGTGGGACTTCCTAGACAATGCTGAATTACAGGACATCAGCAAAAATATTTATGAACATGGTGGCATTGTTGCCAGTGTCTGCCATGGTTATTGTGGATTGCTGAATGTTCAGTTATCAAATGGACAATATTTAATTCAAGGGAAAAAGCTGACAGGCTTTGCATGGTGTGAAGAGGTATTGGCTGGTGTGGCAAAGAAAGTACCTTATAATGCGGAAGAACTGGCAAAACAACGCGGTGCACTTTATCAAAGAAAATTCATTCCATTTCTACCCAATGTGGTGCGTGATGCGAACCTGATTACAGGGCAGAATCCATTTTCTGCACGTGTTACCGCATTTGCGATGATCAATGCTTTAGAAGCTAAAGCATGAATTTTTCATCAGTGAAAAAAGTTAAAGAGAACATGGATAAAGTGACCGATAAGAATCACGCTATCCATTAATCTTCTACTTATTTTAGATGCCGAAATTATTCATATTCCATATGCAACGCGCTGTTCCGTTGCTAAAAAAGTACTAGTTTTGTTGCGAGTGTTTCTGCTTGATTCAATGCATTGTCTAAAGATTTTTGATGTCTAATATCTGCAAATTCTTGGTATTCAGATGCAATTTCATCAATATACTCAACCCCTAAATATTTGCTTAAAGTGCGCAGATGCGGCACAAGATGGCTTTGATTGGCGCGAATACCATCGGTGCCGAAACCAAATTCTCCACTTGACGTGATAATCACCAAGCGTTTGCCTGACAGTAAAGGTTGGAGTGGAAAGTCGCCACGCGCAAGGTCAAAGTCAAAGGTTTTATTGATACGAATGATTTGATCAAACCACGCTTTTAGTTGTGCAGGCATACCATAGTTATACATCGGTGATGAAATCACAATGAGATTGGCTGCTGCAACTTCAGCAATCAATTGATCAGATAAGGCTAAGATTTCCTTTTGCGCGGTTGTTCTTTTTTCTTCAGGGCTAAACACCGCACCAATCCAGTCTTGATTAATAAAAGCGGGTGGATTCATGCCTACATCACGATAAATATACTCATCTATCACTTGTTGCTGTTGTAAGGTCTCAATAAAGCGTTTCGCGATATTTTTGGAAATGGAGTTATGACTTGGATTTGGATTGAAAGCTGCTCGAACACTGGCATCAATATGTAATAGGGTTGTCATGATCGCTCACTTGAGGAATTAAAAGATAAACTCATCTTAAGAGGTCATTAGAGGCTAGACAAACCAGTAAATTACAGCTATGAATGATTTAAATTCATCTATAAAACTTATTTATGGAGTGTTGAAAATGCAGGTTTCTTTACAAGCATTGAAAGCATTTGAATCTGCTGCTCGTTTAGGCAGTTTTAAATTAGCTGCGGAGGAGTTGTCTTTGACACCAACTGCTATTTCTCATCACGTCAGCAATTTGGAAAGCCGTTTAAATGTGGACTTGTTTTATCGACAGGTTCGAAAAATCAGCTTAACAGAGACTGGCGAAAAATTAGCGATCGCAATATCTAAAGGATTTCGGACTATTGAAGATGCTTTAGAAGAGGTGAGTACCGCCAGCCGAGTGATTAAGATCACCACAACGTCATCCTTGGCAGCAATGATTTTGATCCCAGCCATGCAGACTTTTTCACAACTCCATCCAGAGATCGAGATTGAGATCTCTACAGGTGAAAGTTTGGACAATCATTTATATGCGCTACCGATTCGTTATGGTGCTGTTTCATCGGTTTCATCCTCAGACATTATTAAATATGAGTCATTTAATGTATTTTCAGCCGCAGGGCTATATACAGAGAATTGGCCTGAACAGTCGATTACACTGTTTAACACCGAATGGAAAAATAAGAATTTGCCTAAACCGCCATTTCAAACATGGCTTGAGAAAAATACTTTTGAGGAAAAAAACATAACTGTGCAGCACTTTGATCAAGAAATTTTTGGTATTCAAGAAGCTCTGATGGCCAATGGATTGGTATTTTGCTCAAACACATTGGTCAGTCGACTAATACAAGCAAAATTGATGCAATCATTAGTAACTGAAAGTGTGCAATCCGAACTATGTTATTACATTCCAGACAAAGAACAATTAAAGCGTAGAAATCGGCATATGAATGAACTGATTTTGTGGATAGAAGCACTGTTAAATCAATAAATTATTGCTTATTACTGTATTCTAAGAGCGGTGGAATATTGAACTTGTGCTTATAAAAATAACAGTCAACTAAAGTTTGTGCGATTCTTTCTTGATTTTATAAATGATAATAATTATCATTTAATCACACTTTGTTTTGAGTCAAATGATTGTGAACAAAACCCCTATGCTTGTAGATCAATTATACAGAAACCATAGAGGCTGGCTTCATCAATGGTTGAGACAAAAAATAGGCAACACTGAGCAAGCCGCTGATCTGGTGCAAGACACCTTTATCAAATTACTGCAAACACGCGATGAACTACTGGGCATTAAAGAACCTCGCGCTTATCTTACTTCAATAGCAAAAAACTTACTCATCGACCAAGTCCGTCGCAAACGCATAGAACAGGCTTATTTAGATGGCTTGAGCCAGATGGAATACATGCTGGATGCAGTTGCTTCGCCAGAAGATCAAATGCAGATTATTCAGGCCTTGGACCAGCTTTGTAAGGCATTGGAAGATGTCTCTGCTAAAGCACAACAAGCATTTATATTGCATTACCTTGAAGGTTATACCCATAAGGAAACGGCAGAACGATTGGGTGTTTCAACCAAAATGATTCAGAAATATCTAGCAAACTGTCTGGCTCGCTGCTATCTGATTCGTTTAGAAATGGATGTCAGCATTTAAATGGCAATCGATAAACAAGACCATCATCAACTGGTTGAAGAGGCTGCATTATGGATTGTGCAGTTAAGCTCAGATGATGAGCCAACCCGAAAAAAAGCTCAATTGCAGTTTAATCAATGGAAACAGAACAGCCAGCAACATCAAAAAATTGCAGCTGATATCGAGCAGTGTATTCGCTCAATCCAAAAAGTATCTCAAACAGCACAGCATAAAAAAGTGGTTCAATCAGCACTTAAAGCAGGTTTAGGGTCTGCAAAAGCGTATAAGCATGTTCGTGCGGGGAGCGCATTTGTCATTGCATTCTTTATCCTCAGTGGCAGTTTCCTTTATGTGTCTGATACCTCTATTGCCTATATCGGTGCTGATATTCAAAGCGATTCGGCGCAGTGGACAACACAAACCTTACAAGATGGTTCGCGCTTAATTCTACGGGGCAAGAGTGCAGTCAATATTGATTTCCAAGCAAAGCAAAGAGTGGTCGAATTGGTGCAAGGGCAGGTTTATGTTGATGTTGCCAAAGATCCAAATCGCCCATTTTTAGTCAAAACCAAACATGGGCAGATTCAAGCGCTTGGAACGGCATTTAGTGTGGCATTTACACCTTCAGCAACAGAATTAAAAATGTTGCATTCGCGAGTTCGTGTACAAGCCGCAGCAAATGGTTATTCAGCTCAACAAGTGATTGTAAGTGCGGGACAAGCCGTCAGTATGAATCAGAACGGAGTGCAGCCAATTTCGGCACTCAATATTTATAATGAACAACAAAAGTGGAATAAACATCAATTGATGGTAGAGGATTTACCGCTCGATCAGGTGTTAAAAGAATTAGATCAAAACTACAAAGGCAAAATCTTGTTTAATGCTGAAGCATTACAAGATATCCAAGTAAATGCAGTGTTGCCCTTAGACCAAACTCAAGATGCACTTAAATTATTAGCAACAGTATTTCCTAACTTAAAAGTTTATCAAATAACACCTTATCTCATTGTTATTTCATTAAAAAAATAGTTGCTATATTCATTGTAAAATGAACGAATTTTAAAAAGTTTTTATTTTTTTAAAATTTAGGTTCCACTTTTTTTAAAGCTGCTCGTCATAGTAAGTAGAAGCAATAAATTTGGGATCATTTTATCTCAATAGATTTAATGATTCTTATTTACATTTACTGGGGTGGGCAAGAATGAAGAAAGTCGGAGATGGTCAAATGCGAAGTCGGAACTTATTTCGATTTTCAACACTCGCATTTGCTGTACATACAGTGTGTATTGCGAGTTTAGCTTTACCGATGCAACATGCTTATGCAGAAACCGTTGCGGCAAAATCTTATAATATTCCTGCAGGGACTTTAGCCAATGTATTGAATCAGTTTGCTGAACAATCGGGGACTTCAATTGCCATTGATGCACAGCAATTAAAAGGGCAATACAGTTCAGGATTAAAAGGTAACTTTGCATTAGAGCAAGGTTTTCAGCATATTTTAGCATCTTCGGCATTCTATGCAGTCAAAGTCGGTCAAGGTTATACACTGGCAAAAAAGACAGCTAAAAATAGTAATGCACCTTCAAGTGCCTCAGTAACTGCGATGAATCATACATCTTCGACTCAAGCTCAAGATGACGAAATCTCTGTTCGTTTGACGCCAATGGTGGTCTATGGTCAAGAAGATCGTGATACTCAGGGCAGCAATCGAGTCTATGATGCCAATCGATCTTCTGTTTATGCAGGCAAAGACTATATTGAGCGTTTTAAAGGCACCAATCCAGCCGATGTTTTGCAAGGGATGGTTGGGGTTTATAGTGGTGATGCCCGTAATAGTGGTGCTTTAGATCCGAGTGTACGTGGTGTGCAAGGGGTAGGTCGAGTGCCATTAACCATTGACGGTACTGAGCAGTCGATTGCGGTGTGGCGTGGCTACAATGGGGTGAATAATCGGAATTATATCGACCCTAATCTGATTGCGGGCATTGAAGTCATCAAAGGCCCATCACTTGAACGGAATACCACAACCTCAGTCGGTGGTGGAGTTGTGGTCAAGACCTTAGAAGCGGATGATATTGTTCGTCCGGGTAAAACCTTTGGCGCAGAACTAAAAGTAGAAGGTTCTACCAATGCCATTGATCCTTCATTGCCCGACATGAGTAAAATCGGCAAAAACTATAATGATACGACGCCGTGGGAGGATATCAATGGTCAAAAATACGATCCAGATATTTATAAAAAGAATCGAACCCGCAATGATAATTCTAACTTTTCGGGAGATGATTTAGCAGGTCGACTCGCATTGGCAATGAAACAGGATAAATTTGATTTATTGGCTGTTTATGCTGTTCGTGAACGTGGCAACTATTTTTCAGGCACACATGGCGCTGGGTATTACAAACGGGCTGAGCCAAGTAATAGTCTTGATTTTATTCCTTATTTTGCGCATTCCTATAAACCTGGTAATGAAGTCCCCAATACCTCAAGTCAGATGGAGTCTTGGTTATTTAAGGCAGGTTATCGACCAAGCGATGATCAAGCGCTGAAATTCACTTATCGAGATACCAAAAATAGATTTGGTGAGATCATGCCTTCACGAATTGAATGGGGGTTAACCCCTGAAATTGGTGTACCGCAATGGCCACTCAGTGATATTCGTTCTAAGGCCTATAGCTTAGAATACAAATATAAACCTGAGAATAATCAGTGGATTGATTTTTATACCAATATTTGGCAAACCGACACTGAAAGCCAAACCTATACACGGGGTGGATGGCCAACGATTATTGATTTTAGAGATAATCGTCTGATCAATACGGCAATCAGTCATTCAGACAATCGACGCCAAGGTATTAGTATCAGTAATAAAGCACAATTAACGAATCAGCTCGATTTAACTTTGGGGGGAAGCTTCTTAAAAGAAAAGCTCACATCTGATGATATTTATGGTGAATACGGTCCAAGTTATTCCTTATATCAAGCTTTACCTCGTGCCGGACGTCGTGAAGAAAAGACCTTTGATTTTAATTTTAACTATCGACCAGCTTCTTGGCTAAGCTTTGATGCGGGTATGCGTTACCGCTCTTATTGGGCCTTTGATGACTTCTTAAATAAATCAATCAGAGATGGGATTGATCCTTCGTTAAATCCATTATTTACCAAGAAAAGTAAAGTCAAAGAATACAACTTTGAATATCGAACCATGCCAGAAAGTTATGATGCTCAGCAACAACGTATGCTAAACCTTTTAACGCAACGTTATGCAGCCAACAATCCTGATTGGGATGGCCGTTTAGAAACGGTGCCTGCATCAGAAACGACGTTGTATAGCCGAATTTGGTCACAGAAAAATACACTCACTTGGAAAGCTGATGACAATGGTCATTTGGCCCTAGCGGATAATATATTGAACCAACTGAATGCCTTAGGCCAGAAGTATGTGGTTATCGGGAATGGTTTTCAGCCTGTTGTGATTGAGCAGGTCCCGATTGAATCAGCTCAGAAAGTAAAAGACAGTGGCTGGGCACCTCAACTTGGTGCATCCATTCATTTGACTGAAAATAATCGGCTTTATGTACGCTATGCAGAGGAATATCGCTTACCGAGCTTATTTGAGAGTACAGTTGGTTTCTCAGCAATGATGCCATATCAGGAGATTAAGCCCGAACATGCGTTTAATTATGAAGTGGGTTATGTCTATGACATGCGGAATTGGCTCAGCTCAGCACGTAATGCCGATATTAAGCTGGCCTATTACTACAACAAAACCAAAAACGTAATTGAGCGTAATCAAAATCTGATTTTTACCAATATGGATGAGCAAAAGCTTTCCGGTATTGAGTTGCAAAGCCGTTTTGATAATGGTGCTTTCTTCACTGATTTAAGCATGGCTTATAACCTCAAAAATGAAGTCTGTGACAGCAATAGCGCCATTAATAAAATGATTAATAGCGGTACAGTACAAACAGATCAAGGTATTCAATTCCGCGATGCTTATCAACGTTGCGTCGATGATGGTTTTCCGAACGGCTATCTCGTGACGATGTCGACACCTGAGCTTAGCGCACATGCTTTATTAGGCGCGCGCTTTCTAGATGAAAGATTGGAGCTTGGTGCGCGAGCAACTTTCTACAAAGGCTATGAAAGTCCATTACGTAAAAATAATGATGCTGGTATCAATAAAGGCTATTACCTCAATGTGCCTCTCGCTTGGGACGATACGTGGATTTTTGATGCCTATGCACGCTATCAAGTTGATACCTATAACACAGTTGAATTTGTAGGTAACAACCTTTCAAACCAATTTTATATCGATCCACTCACTCGGAGTGCAATGGCTGCACCAGGTCGTACTTTGAAAGTCAGCTGGACCACCAAGTTTTAACACAGAATTTAATTCCAACCTTCACATTAGTCGGAATTAGATAAACGTAAATAATGATATTGAATGATTATTATTTACAAAACCAAGGGGCAGTTATAGATCTTACTGTTCCTATAACTAAATAGATAACGATAGCGTTATCTTCATTGAAACAATAACTTAGCTTTAGAAAAATGGAGTAACAATAAATGAAAATCTCTCAACTATTCATCGGTCTTGTTGCATGTTCTGCTGTGTTTGCACATGCAGGTATTGATGGTGCTTCAAGTAATGAAAACAATATCATTATTGGCGCTGCTGCAAATGCCAGCCACCCAGGTGGTGCAGCAGCCGTTTCTGTACAAGCTGCTGGTTCACCATACAATGCATTTACAGGTTTTAGCTCGCTAAAAGGTTTGGCACAAGCGTTTTCTGCACGCGGTACAAGCAATACCGATGTTACTGTCGGTAGCAAAACTTTTAATATCTCGCATATTCCTGTTTCGGCAATGCCGCCTTCACACAGTGCCTTAGGTAATTTCAATTTTGGTCAGGTGGGCACACAGGAAGTCTATTTTGGTGAATGGTGGAAAGCAGGCGATACAGCTGCGAGCGCAAGTCATACTGTTTATTACGCAGGTGACAATACCAATACGACAGTACCAACCTCTGGTACGGCGACCTACACCGTTGCAGGGATTAATGGTTCAGCAACCAATCTGTTAAGCGGTAATTTGACTGCTAACTTTGGTGCAGGCACTTTACAAGGGTCATTAACTGGAACAGGGACTGCTGTTTCAAGCTTAAGTTTGAACGGTGTGACATTTAGTCCAGGTACTGCTGAATTCAGTGGCGCGGCAAGTGCAAATGGTACAGCTGGGGTAAATAATTCAGGTATTGTTCAAGGACACTTCTTTGGTGCAAATGCTGCAGCTTTAGCGGGTATTGCCGAGTTTAATAATGTTACATATAACACTGCATTTGGCGGTGCGAAGAACTAATTATGGCGAAAGGAATCTACAGCAGTAGATTCCTTTTTCTTGTTTATGACTTGATGATTTCTACTTTTGCTTTGCGGTTTTTATGAAAAGAACATTGCTGTGCTGTTTGATTTTATTGGCGAGTTCATCACTTTATGCAGATGATGAGACACAACTTCGCCTGAATCAAAACTTGGATCAGAATTTATTACAACAACAGCATCAATTACAGCAACAAGGGGCAATTCGGAGCACGGATGAACTACCCAATATTGTGATTAATGGACAAGTATTTGAAGTTGAAAAGAACCAAGATGATCTGGCAAAAGCTTTATATTTGGCGGTTATGCAAAAGCAATGGGGCAATGCGGCAGTCTATCTAAAGCATTATCAACAATATGATGGCTATGATCAAGCTTTAACAGACTTTGCCGAGGGTGCATTGGCTCGTGCTCAAGGGCAGCTCAAATTGGCGGAGCAAAAATTTCAAAGCAGTTTAAAGCAACAACCCAACAATCTTATTTGTGAACTTGAGTTAGCGCGCGTGCTGTTTGAACAGCAGAAGAATAAAGAAGCAGCACGCCTTTTTACATCCATTCAGAACAAACTGGTACTGAGTGATCGTAGTGTGATACCGCCAGAGGTAGAACAAACGGTTAATCTGTTTGTCAAAGCACTTGATCAGCGGGATTCGTGGCAAGGCAGTGTGGCCATTGGTCCAACCTATGCCACCAATCTGAATAGTTCTTCTGAGCAAAGTAAAACATGGATGCTGTATGGCATTGACCAAAATGGCAATGTGATTCCGATTCAAGAAATTACCCGTGATAGTCCTAAAGCTGAGTCCGCAACGGGTGTGGACTATGAAACCAGTGTAATGAAACGCTTTTCGCTCTATGGTAATCACGGAGTTTCCTTACGTGGTTTGGCTTATGGACAGTCTTATAGTGATCATGCGGACTATAATGAATCTACTGTCAATATCAATGTGGGCTATAGTTTTTTTGATTTAAAAAATCAAATCACAATTGCACCTCTATTTGAGCATAAACGTTATGCCAATGATGGCTTGTACAATGCTTGGGGTGCGCGCGCAGAATGGATGAGATTTATCTCCGCCGATAAAGCACTCAAGCTTGAAGCTGAAATCAAAGATTTGAATTATCAAAAATATAAGACCTTAGATGGTAAAGAAAGTTCAGCCATGCTGACTTTCTGGAAGATTTTGCCTGAGCAATGGACGCTATTTGGTGGTTTGGATGTACTCGATCATGATACCCAAGAAAAATATATGGCAGCGTATCAACAACAAGGCGTTCGTTTAGGTGTGAGTAAACCGTGGAGTATCGGATTAAACACCACTTTATTCAGTTCATATCGCTGGCGTCAGTTTGATCGATATACGGCAACATTTGATACACGACGTCATGATTTTGAACAGAACTATACCTTTGTGCTGCAAATGCCGCGTTTCCAGTTTTATGGCATGACGCCAAATTTGACCTATCGCTATAACCGCAATAACAGCAATGTGGATTGGTTGTACTCCTATGATAAACATAATGTCAGCCTGAAACTTGAGCACCGTTTTTAAGGGGGATGGCGATGAAATCAAAATTCTTCGATCAGCACGATGTTCTTGCTAACAAAGTACCAATGGTTTGGATTGACACACGTTCTCAACAAAAGTGGATCACAGTCATTCTGGTTTTTGTTTTGCACCTATTGGGACTGTGGTCGCTGAGTTATTTTATTGAACCTTATACTTTGGCAACATCACCTAAAGTAAATGCACTTAAAGTCCATTTTGTCTCTTTATCAGTGTCAGAGCATGCATCTCCTCAAGCAACAGCAAAAGTTGAAGCGGCCCAAACATCAACAATCCCCGCATTAGAAAAACAAACAAGCACTCGCGCTGTTCCGACCAATACTGAAAACACAGAACAAAAAGTGATAACCAGTCAGAGTGCTATGCATGAAGTGCTCAAGCAACAGACTAGCCACAAAGTTGAAACTTTAGCCGAGAAGTCCATAGCAGAAATAGCGGCTCAACCTTCAGAAAGCAAAGCAACACAAGAGACCCAATCGGATCAATCATCACAGATGTTGACAGAAAATCCGCTCAGTTCGAAACAACAAATAGGACAGACTCAATCCCAGTCGGGTGGTGTAAATATAGCAGCAACGCAACAGGAATTGGCTCGTGCACCTGAAAGCCAAGTTGATCGTGATGAGCCCGTTCAGGTCAGCAGTGTTGATGTGTTGAGCTTTGGCAAGCTTGCTTACGATGATCGGGAACTTAAACAACAAAACCGTGTGGTGGAATTACGGCTACGTATCAATGAAAACGGTCAGCCCATCGAGATTCAATTAAAACAAAGTTCAGGGATTAGCAGTCTAGATCAGCGTGTACTACAAGCTGCTCGTCAGTCCAAATTCAAACCTTACAAGATCAACGGTCGCGCAGTGGCCGTTGTTGTGGATTTCCCAGTGCAACTCAAACTCAGTCGGAGTCGTTAACCGATGAGTCCTATTCTTTTTCTAGGAGAATAATCATGAACGCAGCAACAGAGCAAATGATTGCCAATCGCCTTTCTCAGCGTCTAAAGCAAGAAACAGCGGCAGAACATGAACGTATGCACCAGTTAATGGCGCAAGCAGATGTATTTTCAAGCAAGGAGAAATACGCCCAATTTACCTTATCGCAATATTATTTCCAGCAGGAAATTGAGCATCTTTTTGAACAGGAGGGGGTTGCTGGACTGATTCCTGATTTGGGCATACGTGGCCGCTCACAACAAGCATTTGATGATTTGCAGGATTTGGGTATTCAGCCCGTAGGTCAGACATTACAAAGTGCTGAAGTCAAATTGCCTGAAGCACTAGGTTGGATCTATGTGTCAGAAGGCTCAACTTTAGGTGCCGCATTTCTGTTTAAACAAGCGCAGAAGCAGTTAGGTTTCTCTGAAACATTTGCAGCGCGCAATTTGGCGGCTTATCCAGAAGGTCGGGCAAAGGTGTGGAAACGTTTTGTTGAGGCACTAGATGAAGCAGCCTTTGATCAAGTGTTACAAGATCGTGTTGTGCAAGGGGCATTAGATGCTTTTGGCTATTTCGGAAAGGCATTAATCCAGCTCGATGAATTGAAATAAGTGATCAGGCAGTAACAGCTTATTCGGTATGGAGAACATTAATCGCATGGATAATCAAATGAAAACAGAGACCTTATCGCCTACACCACAGCCAGCAAGCAAGTTAGCGCGTTCAGTGTGGTGGCGATTATTGTTTATCTGTTTGGCTTGGCTATGCATCGCTTTAGGGATTCTTGGCATTTTTATTCCAGGGCTACCAACGGTTGATTTTATCCTGTTAGCAGTGTTCTTTGCAGCCAGAGGCTCTGAAAAGCTCTATCAATGGTTTCTCAACCATCGTTTTATCGGACCGATTATTCAAGAATGGCAAGAGAACCGACGTATTCCCAAAAAAGCAAAATATATATCTACCGTGAGTATGAGTATTGCTGCAGGTATTATGATATGGACTATTCCACATCCGTGGGTGGTCTATCCACTGATTGCCTGCATGGCAGCAGTGTTGGTCTGGATGTGGATGCGAGATAAAGACTGAGAGCATAGTCAGACGAGAATATCGAGCATTGAGCAGGCCACATCGGCTTGCTCTTTTATCACTCGGTATAATAAAATTATCTCAATATTTGCTTCGGTTGTAAGATTGCTCTGATGTACAAGGCTATATTCTTTGATATTGATGATACTTTGTTGAATTTTAGCATTGCTAACCGCGCTGCATTTATTCAATCTTTTGCTGAATTTAATTTAGATCATGATGATGCTACTTATTCAACCTATAAAGCCATTAATCATCATTTATGGGAAAAGCAGAAGTTAGGTCAAATTACGGTACAAGATGTCATTAATAATCGATTTAAACAATTATTTCTGGCATTAAACCTTGAACTTAACCACGATCATTTCCGTGATACCTTTCAGGGAAATTTAGCCAAACAGCATACGCTTGAGGCTGGTGCAGCTGAAGCCATTGATTATTTAAGTCAAAAATATAAGCTATTCGCTGCATCCAATAGCATTCTTATTCAACAAAAAGCTCGTTTAGACTTGGCTGGCTTATTGCCACATTTCTCTGATTTATATATTTCAGATGACATTGGCTATGAAAAACCAGATCAGCGTTTTTTTGAAACCTGTTTGCATAGAAGCCAGATTGCGAAAGAAGAAGTCCTGTTTATTGGGGATAGCCTTGAAGCGGATATGAAAGGTGCTGCTTCTTGTCAGATCTCGACCTGTTGGTATAACCCAAACAATTTACCCAATCAGTTGCAATTAAATATCACACATACCATTCAGCATTTATCTGATTTAGTAAAGATTTTATAAATCGATGCGATCTGGTTGATGGGATTTAAGATGAATCAAAATCAGCCAGTAACAAATCGCTGGAATGAGGGCGATAAGCAAGGAAAAAATATCCGCGTAGACCAGCCACCATTGCTTTGGGAGTTGGCCTGTATGAGTCCAAGCTAAAAGAGTAAAAAAAGGTGCCGCAACGACGAATGAACTTAAGCAGATTGTCAGAAAATTCAGATACTGATAGCGGTTTAAGACAAGCGAGAACAAGAATGAAAATGGAACGGTCAAAAGGCAATAAGCCAAATAAACCAGAAGATGCCCGACAATAACTGCAAATATTGAACTGAATTTAAACGCATTGTTCATGAGAATAAATAGCATAGCCATCAAGCAGAGTAAGGGAACTGGAGCTAATAATAGCGATTTAAAAATGATCTTTTTCTGATATTTCAAATCAAATCCCTCAAACCACGAAATTATGAATTGCATAATTTTAATACATATTGCGTAACTATATTCGCTCTGCTAGTCTTTTTAGCGACTTAAAGGATATTTAAATCGATATTTGGAATTTTAGATCGATAAACTGGAAGAATCAAAAAGGGAAGATAACAATGTTAAAAGAGACCAATAGAGAGGCAGGCGCTTCAAAACAAGCAATCGTGATTACACTCATCCTCTGTTTCATTTTTGCCATTATTGAAGGATTTGATCTGCAATCTATGGGGGTTGCTGCACCACGGATGAAAGCAGAAATGCTGTTAAACAGTACCGAGATGGGCTGGGTGTTTAGTGCCGCCGTTTTAGGCACATTACCTGGCGCACTGATTGCAGGTCGAATTGCTGACTCGATTGGGCGCAAAAAAGTATTTATCACTTCGATTGCAATTTTTGGCTTGATGTCTTTAATGACGCCCTTTACCAAAGATTTGAATTCCTTACTTTTAGTTCGATTTCTGACTGGACTCGGCATGGGTGGGGCTTTGCCCATCGTGATTACCATGGTTTCAGAAGCGGTACCTGAAAAGTATAAAGCGACGGCTGTCAGTGCGATGTATTGTGGTATGCCGATAGGCGGCGTTTTGACTTCCGTGGTTGCCTTGTCTTTGACAGCAGATCATGAATGGCGACATATCTTTTATATAGGCGGGATTGCCCCTTTAATTTTAGTTCCTATTCTTATTTTCTTTTTACCTGAATCAAAAGCATATCTGAACCAAATCCCTCAGGTGAGTACACAAAAACCAAGTGTGTTAAACGTCCTTTTTGCCAAACCACGTGTCGTGGTGACGTCTAGTCTATGGCTCAGCTTTTTTGGTACCTTGTTGGTTTTAGCATTGTTTCAGAACTGGTTACCAACGTTAATCTCAGGACTAGGACTTGATAAGCAACAAGCCAGTTATATTCAGATTGGTTTTAATTTAGGTGGTTCGATTGGAGTATTGATTTTAGGTTTGATGTTGGATCGACTGAATAAATTCTTGATTGTTGCCAGTGTGTATGCGGGCATTCTGGTTTCATTAATTGGTTTAGCCTATTCCAATAGCGCGTCGAGTTTTATCTTGTTTGCTACATGTTGTGGTATGTTCGTGATTGGTTGCCAGTCAATTTTATACACCTTGGCAGCCAAGTATTATCCTACTGAAATGCGAGGCACGGGAGTGGGGGCTGCGGTTGCTGTAGGACGCTTAGGTGCTTTTGCAGGGCCTTTAGTTGCAGGTTATCTACTCGGAACTGGGCAAAGTGAGATTGTTGTAATTGCCTCTAGTATTCCTATGATCTTATTGGCCGCAATCTCAGCATTAATTTTACTACGTAAGCCAGAGCATTCAATTACTCGGAAAGAACCTCTAGGCACAGTGACATCTTCACTTTAAGCATAGCGTAAACCTTGACGGTAAGAACGAAACCGTCAAGGAGCAATGCCTAAACAACATTAAAATTTTAGTTTTTTCAGACCACGGTTAATACCGTTTTGTAATGCAGCCTTAATAATTGGGCCAATCAAAGGAACACGGCCTTTAAAGCTAATGGTGTAATCCAAGCGAGTGCGATCACCGCCTAAATCGGTAAATTTCATAACGCCACGATGTGCTTTAATTGGACTAATACCACTGGTAATCGCGTATTCAATCAATTCATTTTCTTGGTAAACCAAGTTTGTTTCAACAAATGACGGGGCTAAAGGAATCGAAAGTTTACGTGCAGAACCCACGCCATTTCGCGCTTCTTTGCCATTACTGATACGCGTGATTTTTGCGGGTGCAAAAATCTTGTTGAGATTTTCATGTTCACTGAGAACTGCAAACACCTTGTCTATGGGCGCATTGAATTCTTGTATTATTTTGACCTGTTGTGTTTTTAACATATTGGAACCCTTCCAAATAATTTGACATGATGGATTGTCAGTATGTTGATGTTAGCATGCTTTATATACATTCTGAATTTACCTTTATCGGAAATTCACTTGCTTTTTTATACAGCTTAGTCATGTCGATTTTCAGATTAAGCATGGTCGCAAGATTTTATTGGAATTGACTTGGCACGATAGCTGCCCAACGTTTATAGCCCTATGAAAAAGTAGATAAATCAGAAAAACCAAGTTGTTCTGCGACCTGCGTGAGGCTTAAATTCCCTGATACCAATAAAAAAGACTATACCTCGGTATAGTCTTTTTTATTGGAAGGAATAATGTCAGCTTAATAAGCGAGTTTTAACAATACTCTAAAGAACATTGCAATCGCCAGTAAACCTAGAAACCCAGCGAGCCAAAGTACGATAAACCATTGTGTTTTAGATAGTTTCATTACGCTGCCTCCTAGTGATAACCTGTATCACCAACCCGTACTTTATCTCTAAACACCCAGTACGACAGGATGGTATAGCCGATAATGATCGGAATCAGTATCACAGCACCAATTAAAGCAAACTTCTGACTGGAATATGGTGCAGCAGCTTGCCAAATGGTGACCGAAGGCGGAATGATATTCGGCCAGAGACTGATCACAAAACCCGTAAAGGCCAAGAACACTAAGGCCAAGGTAAAGATAAACGGTTTTAACTCTTGGCGTTGTTTACATGCTTTTAAAATCAGGAAGGTAAAGAGTAAGACCAAGATAGGTACTGGGCTAAAATACAGTAGATTTGGTAGGGCAAACCAACGGGCTGCAATTTCAGGATGAGTCAGTGGAGTATATAAACTGACACCTGCAAAGACCACAAATAGTAAGATGATCAATTTAGGCATCAGCGCATACATCTGGTCTTGTAATTCATGGTCGGTTTTCATAATCAGCCAACCACAGCCCAAAGCGGCATACATGGCAACCACACCCAGCCCCGTAAATAAGGCAAAAGGCGTCAGCCAGTCCAGACCTGAACCAGAAAAAATACCATTAGTGGTCTGGATACCCTGAATATAAGCACCTAAAATAACACCTTGCAGGAAGCTGGATAGAATTGAACCCCAGATAAAAGCTTGATCCCATAAATGCTTGGTGCGATTCGCCTTAAAGCGAAACTCAAATGCAACACCACGAAAAATCAAGGCAATCACCATCAGAGTAATCGGCATATATAAAGCTGATAACACCGTTGAATAAACCAGTGGGAAAGCTGCGAACAAACCTGCACCACCAAGTACCATCCAAGTTTCATTGCCATCCCAGACCGGTGCGACAGTATTCATCATCACATCACGTTCTTCGCTATTTTTAATGAAGGGGAACAGAATTCCGATCCCGAGGTCGAAGCCGTCGAGAATGACATAGATCAATACACCCAGTCCGATAATGCCGACCCAAATCAAAGATAAATCAATCATGGTGCTTCTCCTCTTTGGTTGGGTCTTCTTGATCAATGCTTTCATCGACCGCACTTAAAGGACGCATAGGTGTTTTGAAGTGTCCATGACCTGCTGGCTCAAGATCCACAGCCTCAACAAATTGTGGACCTTTATGCATCAGTTTCAGCATGTAATAGATCCCAATACCAAACACAACACAGTACACCACCACAAAAATAATCAGGGTCAGACCCACTTGTTCGGCGGAAACAGGTGAAAGTGCATCTTTGGTACGCATTATCCCATAAACCACCCAAGGCTGGCGGCCAACTTCGGTGGTAAACCAACCTGCCAGTACCGCGATAAATCCTGATGGACCCATGACTAAAGCAAAGCGGTGAAACCATTTACTTTCAAACAGCTTTCCAGTTTTTCTGAGCCAAGCACCGGCGAAGGCAAGTAAAAGCATGAGCATACCTAAGCCAACCATGACACGGAAACTCCAGAATACAATGGTAGAGTTTGGTCGATCTTCAGGTGCGAAGTCTTTTAAGCCTTTAACTGTACCATCCATAGAATGAGTCAAGATCAGACTACCTAGATTTGGAATCGCGATCGCGTATTTGGTACGTTCTTCTTGCATATTAGGAACACCGAATAGGTAGAGTGGCATACCTTCATCATAATTGGTCTCCCAATGTCCCTCCATCGCAGCAAGTTTTGCTGGTTGATGCTCTAAAGTATTCAAACCATGTGCATCCCCAACAAATACTTGTAAAGGTGCCAAGACAAGAATAAGCCACATCGCCATAGAGAATGAGGTCTTGACCAAGGCATCACGGCGACCTTTGAGCAAATGCCAGGCAGCAGTTGCCGCAACCAATAAAGCTGCAACCATAAAGGCCGCAATTGCCATATGCACCAGTCGATAAGGGAAAGAGGGATTGAAGACGATTGCCCACCAATCGGTTGGCACAATAATGCCATTCTCGATCGCAAAACCTTGAGGCGTTTGCATCCAACTGTTGGAGGACAGAATCCAGAACATGGAGATACAGGTACCAATCGCGACCATTAAGGTGGCAAAGAAATGAGCCTTGGGACTGACACGCCCCCAACCGAACAGCATGATACCCAAGAAGCCCGCTTCCAAGAAGAAAGCACTCAGGACTTCATAAGTCAGTAAAGGGCCTGTCACACTTCCTGCAATACGGGAAAACTCACTCCAGTTTGTGCCGAACTGGTAGCTCATCACCACACCAGAAACAACCCCCATACCAAAAGCAACCGCAAAGATTTTGACCCAATACTTAAACAGGTCTTTATAAATTGGATCTTTAGTCCGTAACCAACGCCACTCTAAAACAGCCAAGAAGCTGGCCAAACCGATAGAAATCGCAGGGAAAATAATATGGAAGGAGACGGTAAAAGCGAATTGTATTCTTGCCAATTCGAGTGCAGTAAAACCTAAAGTCATGACAGCACCTCATCTTGTTGCTGATGAGATAAACTTGAGGTTGAATAAAGCTCTACCCAATTAAGCGTATGATTAGAAAAAGAAAACATGACGATAATCTCTTGAATAAAAGTTTTTCAAAACTAAAAAGTTTTGAGCTTCAAGTCAGAATGAGATTAAGAGAGGAGGTGCTCGACCTTGAGGAGTGAGAAAGAGTTGTTGAAGCTGAAAGAAAACATGGAAATAGTTTTCAATAAAAGCCAGAAATCGAACCTGAATTCGGACTAGAATTTGCTTTAGATCGACATCTGGTAAAGGCAATACATGGCTATACACCACACAGTATTGACACTGATGGTTTGCATCATGGTGGTGATGGTGACTTGCCGACGTTTTAACTTCAGCTGAAAAAGCTTGATGCTCATGTACAGTATCATGTTGAGCAGCAATATGATGATGGCTATGGAGCGGAGAGGTAGAATAATGGTCTTGTAATAAAATTTGGGTAATAGTCTCACATACTGGAGAAACTTGATATTTCTCTGGCAGCAATGGCTGTAAAAACACAGCGATTTGTAAAAAGATTGCATAGAACCCAAGCAATCTTCCAAGCATCAACACCCGATTGATCTCTTTATGGAAACCATTGGAGAAATACTATAACAAAGAAATCTTTTTTTTAAAGAGGATACTTAATTATTTTTAATGAATAATGATAAGTTTTTACATGAATAATTATTAAATTTCATCACTATAGCCGTATTTTTGTGCATTTTACCGTTAAATTTTGCTTAATAATTTTAAGGACTTTTTTATATTAGGCCCAAAATGTTTAGCTTTAGCGTTTATTTATTAGCAAAGCAAAAATAGCTAATATGTTATCAATTTAAAAATATAGATGATGAGAATGAAAAAAAGCTTAAAGCTAGATCATGATGCACTTTTTATGCGGTTATTCTTCAAATCTTCGCCTGAAGTTACGGATGAAGAGGTGGAATATTACCGTGAATATCCTGATCAAATTGATGAAATAACAGCTCCAATCAATATCCATAAATTTTTTCTCTGGGCTGGTGCATTTTTAGGCATTGTGATTGTTGCGATTGCAAAATTTCTTAAATATTCAGGTGCATTGAGCTTTTTATCAGAGGGCATCTTTGAATTTGTCATTGATATCATTTATGAAAGTGGGATCGCACTCATTGGTGCTGCGGTAACCGCTTATATGCTTGGTGTCGTGTTGAATAAGCAACAAGATAATGCTGCAAAGTGGCGTGAAGAAATTCGTCGAAGAATAAAAGGAGATCAGACTCAGCCCTAAGCATCTAAGAGTTATTTGTTTAATGTTTGAGCTTGCACCATCAATTGTTATGTTATAACATAACAATTGATGGTAATAAAATTGCCATCTGTACTTTGATGACTGGGTGGTGGTGTATCGACATGAGGAATATTTATCTTTTAGGTTTTTTTTTGTGTGTTTCAGCATGTCAATACAATACCCAAAACCCTAAACAAACGGTTCATCCTATTATTAAAAGCTCATCTTTTACGAATAAGATCAATAGTATTTCCAATTTTTCACAACAAAATACGGCTCCATCTTCATATTTAAAATGGTCAGGCCAAATTGAACATCAGCTACAGATAAAGGCCTATAAAACTTTTTTAAAAAATAAGGGGCTGGTTTTTTATATTCCTGACTATGAATTTCTACAGACTGCTAAGGATTGGCAAAAGTGCCATGCCAATGAATATGAAGTTCCTCATCAAAAACTTTGGAACAACATTATTCCAACATTGAATATTTTGAATCAGTTGGTTGAGCAGCAAGTGATTCAAAATTTCACAGTGACCTCCGTTTATCGAAATAATTTATTAAATCAGTGTGCTGGTGGAGCTGGAAGTTCAAGACATGTTTTTAATGCTGCTTTAGATTTCCGCATTGGCAATCAAAACCCAGATGCTAAACAGCAAATATTCATCCAAGAAACGAAACTGAAACTTTGCCAATTTTGGTTAGATCACGGTGAAGCGCTGAATATGGGATTGGGTGTCTATGAATCAGGACAAATTCATATTGATGCTGCTGGTTATCGTACATGGGGTGTGGATCATCGTTATAGATCATCACCGTGTATGAAAGATTTTTCTAATTCTGTTCTCTCACATCTCAACACGATGGGTAAAACCGAATGAAAGCAAAACATGCCAATTCTTAATCCTAATCATTAAAGAATATTAGGTCTAAATCTTCCGTGCTTTTGAGTATGGATTCTAAAAAACTTAAACAGTGAGAACGCCAATGAATCATTCTTTAGCCACTCCATCAAAACTTCCTGTAACGGTATTATCAGGTTTTTTGGGTGCAGGAAAAACGACGCTACTGAATCATATTTTAAATAATCGAGAAGGCAGGAAAGTTGCTGTAATTGTTAATGATATGTCTGAAATTAATATTGATGCTGCTTTAGTTCGAGAAGGTGGAGCAGAGCTATCACGCACAGATGAGAAATTGGTTGAGATGAGTAATGGCTGTATTTGCTGTACTTTGAGAGAAGATCTATTACTTGAGGTACGCCGTTTAGCCGAGGATCAACGTTTTGACCAATTGGTGATCGAGTCAACAGGTATTTCTGAGCCTTTACCTGTTGCTGAAACTTTTACTTTTGAAGATGAAAATGGTATCTCATTAAATGAATTTGCCCGACTAGATACAATGGTGACCGTGGTTGATGCTTATAATTTTCTAAAAGACTATAGTTCGCTAGACAGTTTACAATCTCGAGGAGAATCATTAGGTGAAGAAGATCAACGGAATGTCGTCGATCTCTTAATTGATCAAATTGAATTTTGTGATGTAATCGTATTGAATAAAGTCGATTTAGTCGACGAACAAGAAAAAGCCAGACTATTTGGAATTCTCCATTCACTTAACCCAAGAGCAAAAATCGAAACATCAGAATTCGGACAGGTTGATCTTAAGTCTGTATTGAATACGCATTTATTTGATTTTCACCAAGCAGCTCAAGCACCAGGATGGCTAAAAGAGCTTAGAGGGGAACATCAACCAGAAACCGAAGAGTATGGTATAAGCAGCTTTGTCTATAGTGCTCGACGACCATTTCATCCGCAACGCTTCTTTGATTTTGTCCAATCTGAATGGCCAGGGGTGATTCGTTCAAAGGGCTTTTTTTGGCTAGCGTCTCACCCAGAGTTTGCAGGCTCTTGGTCTCAAGCCGGCGCTATGGCGAGACACGGGGTTGCAGGTTATTGGTGGGCAGCTGTACCAGATGAACATTGGCCAGAAGATCAACAGAGTCGCGAAGCTATAGAAAAGAAATGGGATGATCTAACAGGAGATGCCAGACAAGAAATTGTTTTGATTGGAATGGAAATGAATCAGTCTGAACTGATTCAAAGTTTCAATGCTTGCTTATTCAATGATGAAGAAATGGCACTAGGGGCAAATGCGTGGAAAAGCTTTGACAATCCATTTCTAGAATGGGATGAAATGACTCAAAACAACTAAATTTAGTACTGATAAGTATCGATAAAAAAACAAGAGAGTTTTAAAACTCTCTTGTTAAATCTCTAACGTTTTTATACAGGCATATCTAAATCATCAAATGTTTCTAGTGTTTTTCCTGCTTCCAAATGCTTTTGATAATATTCCAACCGAACTTCATCTAAAATCGTACTTGAAAGACCAACATTCCAATAACCTGTCACTTGTACATCTTTTTTAGGTAGTGACTTTTCCTCTAAAAAGAATTTGCGAATTGCTCTGGCTTCATTCCGTTCGCATGCAGCCCAAACAACTAGGTCATTTGTTTCTTTAAATTGGTAAGCAGCTTTTAGCAACAGCCCCATTTTTCCTGCTTGATCTTGGCGTTCTCTTTGCAGTAAATGTATTTGAACATTTTCTTGATTTGGAAGATATTCGCAAATATTGGCGTCATGACTTTCAACAAAAATATCTGCAGTTATATTGTTTTGCCAATGTTGCAAGATTGAATAAAGCGCAGGAAGGGCGGTGTCATCAGCAAACATCACGATATGCTTTTCTGCTTCAAAATCTGGAACAAAATGTGGTCTTGGTCCAATCAGCTGCGTTTTTGTTCCTACCTTGGCTTGATGTATCCATTGCATTGCAGGACTCTCATCTTCATGTTCAATCAGATCAATTTCTACTTCGTGGTGATCACGATTAAATGAGCGAATAGTATAAACACGGGTTAAATTTTCAGAAACTTCAATACGGACAGCTAAATTTGGCTTATCCCACATACCTGGTTGATTTGTATTAATTTTACCATGAACTCTTAAAATGCTTGGGAATGGCCTTGAAATTGCAGTGATTGTCATCTCGGTCTGTTCGAGATTTCTCATATGATCGTTTTGTTTGAGTATATTATTATCGTTTGAAGTCACTTTTTGCTTAATCATTGTCAATTTACCTATCATAATTAAGTGAAATTTCATTAATTATGCATGGTAATGATAATTATTTGCAATAACTTTAGCATAAAATAAGAGCGAGAGAATGCATTCGACATTTTCTCGCTCAGCTTAAAATAACTTTTTTGTTAGAACTTTCCTCTTATCCAACCATATGCAGCTGCAAAGGGTAAAGCCGTTCGCGCCAAGTAAGGTACATGCCACAAGCCACCATGATTGGCATTTTCCATAATCAAATCTAAAGGATGATTTAACTGTTTGGTTGGATTGGTCGCACTTTCTGGATTATTTAAATCATGTACCCAAAGCGCTGCCATGATGGCATTGGTCGTCTCTGGACTGAATGTTTCTACTTTAAATAAATCTGCACCGGCAAAGGCAGCTTTGAGAATTGGATTTTTAACCACGGAGTGTGTTGTTGTAGAGGGTGCAATATTGATGACCGTTTTTTGGCCACGTGCACGGCTGCGTATTGCAAACCATTGTTGTAGGCGTTTAGCAAGGGCGTAGTTCGGCCCTTGTTCAATGACCATACAATCGGAGATACCGTACTGTTGACCATTATCAGATTGGATTAACTGCTTTGCATTTGGTTTAAAGAAGTTAGTCAAGGAAATATTGTGAATAGATCGAGTGAGTAACTTTTCTATCATTGGACGCTGTTGAGTTTTTTCTTGTATGGAGTTCACTACAGCTTTTGGAATCGCATAAATATCAGTTGGCGTCAGCATAAACATGATACTGCTGTCCGCTTTTTGTTTGCTCAGTTGCTCCATAATGCTAATCATGGCGATTGAAACACGGACATGTTTTTCACCATCTAAATATGCAATACCTGCAAGGTCTAAGGTTTCTGCAAAGGTATTCAGCCAATTCGCAATTTCTGGAGTTTGGGTTAATAGGTTGGCACCGAGCTGTTTCTCTTTATTGGCTAAGCTGATCTGTGGAGCGATCAATGTCGCGTTACCTTGCTCAACTGTTTGAGTAATTTTTTCCCATATTTGAGGATTTGGTAAATCAATCGCAATAATATTGGCACGCCATTTTGCCAACCAACTGAGAGGACCCGCTTCAGAAGCTGCACCGAACAACACCATAGTCCGTGACGATAGATCAAACCATTCAGGGTGAGCGTGGAGTAGGCGTAGTGCTTTTGCATGGCTAGGTTCGATAACTTTTTGATTTTCCCAGCGATCTATTTGTTCGAGTAATGCTTGTCCCTGTAATTTTTCTCCATTGAAAGGAATATACCAAGGTTCAATCGCAGAATTACCTACGCCCTTTAAAACATAGTTATCAAAAGGTTGGTCTTTAATATCAGACATAGCTTGTTCTAACGTCGATTGTTGACCAGCTCGGTTAAATGTAAAGAGATTTTTAGCTGCATCTAGACCATTTTGGGCAATAAGTAATGGATAATGTACCGAGCTAATTCCTGTTTTTACAAGTTCTTGAAAGTAAGCTGGATATTTTTTTCTCCAATTTTTTTCTGCTTTAAGTTGTGATGCAAGTGGAGAATCAACGCTACTCAATGCGGCATATAGAATTTTCTTTGCTGTATTTGTCGTACTGGGAGCCTGTTTGCCGGATTGAATTGGAAATTGTATCCCATCATTTTTAGACTGTAATATATTACTCAACTCACTGCTCCCATCTATTGAATCCAGAAATCCCAGGTCAGGATGTCTCTATGCTTTTTCCATTCTATCTTTCAGAATAAAGCAAAATCCTGAAATACAAAATAGCGAAAATAGCGCAATTGATTGACTTTTTTGAATAGAGAAAATGTCGCAATAAATTTGTTGATTGTTTGAAAAATCTTTTTTATACAATTTGTTATGATGAAATATGTGCTTTTATATTGATTACATTGATAGGTAAAATATTACTTTATACATACTTAAGTTGCTTTAATGAATAAGCTATTGCAGTCAGATGAGCATTTTAAATTAAGGGCTAATAGTCACCATATGCAGAATAATCGGCGCTCATTTCAAAGAGGATGAGGCTGATACAGTCATTGTATTGGCACAATTATTTTTCGCATACTCAACAAATTCCTCTAATCTGATTGTCTCAGCTTTCACTTTACAGCGATATATTACCCCATACATTGGATGTTTTTGCTCATTGGTCATATAGTAATTTTTAACATGAACAAAAGAATAATAATGGAACAGGGTAGAGTTTTCATCGCCGTCATAGACATATTGCGTACCTGTAAAATGGATCTGTAAGGCTTTGGTTTGGTTCATTAATTCATCTAAATTATCCATAACTTCATGAGTACAGATGTCGAATGCTTTTGTTTCTTTTTTATCAAGATTTTTTAAATAATCACCAGCGCATTGTCTGATATACGCTTCATAAATCATTCCGTTTTCTTTCTTAACCGAAAAATATTGATAGCTTTTATTGGCAAGTGTCTTTATTTGGTTCTTTTCAATAATTTCTTTTCCATTGATTGTAATTAATGATTCTTGTAAATCTTTATCTAACAAAAGCGATAAGTTTTTTGCTAAACAAATTGATGAACTAAGACCCATACACATCAATAAGGGGAGGATTCGAAAAGACAATTGATACAGGTTCATGGGTACACCATACAAGATATTGCTTAATTTTTAGTAAGCTATTTCTTTCATTGAGTTTCATCTAAATTTTTTATGCTAGCGAACTAGCATAAAAATTAGGCTTAAATCTTACTTATTGAAGTTTGTCTTGCGTATGGGTATCAAAGTCACTTGCATCATGGCGTTCATGCAGTTGGGTTTCCAAATCCCCAAAAGTACGGTTAACCATTCGTCCTCGTTGCACGGCGGGCCGCGCTAGAATCGCATCTGCCCAGCGCTGTACATGTTTATATTGATCCACAGCTAGAAATTCATCTGCATTGTAGACCCAACCTTTCACCAGACTACCGTACCAAGGAAAAGCTGCAATATCGGCAATGGTATATTCTGTGCCAGCCAAGTACTCATGTTGTGCTAAATGTTGATCTAAAACATCCAATAAGCGCTTGGTTTCCATAGCAAAGCGATTAATGGCATATTCAATTTTCACAGGTGCATAAGCATAAAAATGTCCTAAACCACCACCAAGGTAGGGTGCACTTCCCATTTGCCAAAATAACCAATTTAGGCATTCAGTACGTGCAGCGATATCAGTTGGAATAAAGGCTTTAAATTTTTCGGCTAGGTAAAGCAAAATTGAACCTGATTCAAAAATACGTAATGGTGGATTTTGGCTATGATCAACTAATGCTGGGATTTTAGAGTTAGGGTTAATTTCAACGAAGCCACTGCTGAATTGTTGGCCTTCTCCAATTTTAATCAACCATGCATCATATTCGGCATCTTGATATCCCAAGGCTAATAGTTCCTCAAGCAGGATCGTCACTTTCTGGCCATTTGGCGTTGCCAATGAATACAATTGAAGCGGATGTTTACCAATAGGTAATATATGTTCATAGCGGCTGCCAGACGTGGGTTGATTTAAATCAGATTTTTCTCCAGTCCATTGCCAAACTTGCGGGGGGATATAGTTTGAATCACTCATTGTTATTTGCCATATGATCAACAGATCATTCTAGTCTAGGCGAGCTGACCCAAGATTGGGTAGCTTTTTTGTGGCAAAGCTTTATCCATTTTTCTGAGAATGTTATTCCTCTTTTTCACTGCTCTAACTTGGGCCTAATTTTTTGAAAATGTTGATGAATCACACTGAGCCATGCTTGTACTGCAGGAGAGACAGGAAGGTTTTTTTTCCATGCCATGGCCAAATGCCATTGAATGTTGGGCTTTTCCAGCGGGATTGCTGCGAATAATTGGGGATCAAGCATATCGGTATAATATTGTGGCAGTAGGGCAATACCCATACGTTGTAGTACCATATCAGCCAATAAATTCCATTGACTGGTACGGCAAGCAATCGTTGGATAAAAGCCGTGCTGTTGGCAGGCATCAAGAATGATGCTGTTGAGCGAAAAATTTTCAGGAAACATCAGAAAGGATTGCTGTTGCAGTTCTTCCAAATTTATTTTCTTCCGGTTTGCCCAAGTTGCATCTCGTCGCAATAGTACCATCAATGGGTAATCACACAGTTCGATACTGTTGAAAATTTGATGGTCAAAGGGCTGTAATAACACACCGACATCGAGTTCATTATTCAACAAGGCTTGCTCGATCCCTCGAGAACCGACTTCAAGAAAAGCAAGTTCGATATCTGGCCATTGCTGATGATAATCAAACAGGGCGGTGGTGAGTAGTTGCGAACCGAGTGGAGGCACACCGAGTTTTAAGGTGCCTGTTTTTAATTGTTGGTAATTTTCGATTTCCAGAAAGATATTTTGTTCGGCTTGCAATAATCCTACTGCATGTTGATAAACACGCTGTCCAATTTCAGTCAGTTCAACCTGTCTTTTTCGACCATATTCAGGTTTTACAAATAATGCCACCTGAAGCTGTTCTTCTAGCTGTTGCAGTATTTTACTGATGGTCGGCTGTGTCAAGGAAAGCTCTTCAGCAGTACGGGTAAAGCTTTTGCTGTTTACCAAACTGACAAAGCATTGCAATGATTTTAGTGAAAGCATAACAAACCTAAAATTATTCCATTTAGGCATAATTTTAACATGAATAATTCATATTATATCGATGTACAGTGGATAAGATAATTATGTTGTTCACCATCTGATGCCGTTAAATGAGTACCGAAGCTGTTCCTAAACCTCTCCCTCAAAATTCGCTTTTGGCATTAGTTAAACAAATTTTGATTCTTGCTGGATTCTGGTTGGCAGGTTATGTCTTAAACCAGAAAATCGGTATCCCAATTTCAGCAGGTATATTGGGTATGTTTCTATTGCTTTTCTGCCTGTTTTTTAAAGTCATTAAGATGGATCAAGTGGCAATGGGCGCTACCTTTGTCTTAGGGGAGCTATTGCTGTTTTTTGTACCTGTGGTGGTCGCTGTCGTGCAATATAAAAGTCTGTTTATGACCGAAGGCTGGCAAATTGTATTGAGTATTGCCATTGGTACTATTTTGGTCATGTTAAGCACCTGTTTAACCATCCATTATTACAACCGCTTAAGAAGCTACCTACAGACACGTAAGCGTTTTCAGCATAAGCACATCTAAGGTCATCAATATGAATATTTGGTCAATTGTTTGCTTGATCTGGACGCTGCTTGCATACATCGTGGCAAAGCGTGTCTATCAAAAGCATCCTCAACTCTGGTTATCTCCTGCGATTAGTGTGCCCGTACTCACGATTCTGTTGATGGCGATCTTTGGAATTTCATATCAAACCTATGCACAAGATACGCAGTGGATCGTAAATTTACTTGGGCCAGCAACGGTTGCTTTCGCCGTACCAATTTACCGTTATCGGGACACGATTCGTAAAAACTTGGGTGTCTTGTCGATTGCGATTGTGGTGGGGATGAGTGTGGGTGTGATGTCTGCTTACCAAATGGCAAAGTTATTTCATTTTAGCCCTGAAGTCACCAATAGTTTGATGGCACGCTCTATCTCAACACCTTTTGCCATGATTTTAGCAGAAGATATCCATGGCTCAGCCGCTTTGGTTTCTTTATTTACGGTCATTACAGGCTTGGTTGGGATGATTTGTGGCGATGCCATTTTAGCCATTACCAAAATCCGTTCTAATGTGGCAAACGGCGCAGCATTTGGTAATGCGGCACATGGTTTTGGTACGGTAAGAGCACAGCAACGTAATAGTGAAGAAGGTGTGATCGCAAGTTTAACCATGGTGATTGCGGGTATTTTGATGGTATTGGTTGGGCCATTTGCGATTCATTTATGGATTTGATGCAGCCAATTAATTAAGTATTAAAGCTGAAGAAATTCAAAAAGGTAAAGATAGCCACTTTTGAGCGGCTATAACTTTTTAAATTACCACTTATGGCTATAAGACACTTTGAGTGTTATGCCGTTAGCTAATAAGTGACTGGTATTATTACTATTTCTCATCAGTTGACTATAGAGCGGGTAATACTGATTATTAAATATATTTTCTAAGCCAATAGTCATTGTGTCCTTTTTATTTAGTGCGAAGCTGCTGAGTAAGTCTGCAGTTGTATATGACTTCACATCATAACGACCAAAACTATTCACACCATTTAAGCGGTAATCTTCTGCACCGAAATAAGTGGCTTGTAGACGGTTGGTCCATGTATCGGTCGGACTATAAGAAATATAGCCTGTGACTTTTAGCGGTGGGATACGATAGCCTGTCATATCTTGCTCGGTATTACTATTCTGCGGTGTTTCACGACCTTTCATCCAAGTGATACTACCACCAGTTCCCCATACTTTAGTATCGTCAAGATAGTCAAGCGTTGCTTCAACACCCGTCACTTTTTCTTTGGTTCTGGCCAACACTAAACCATTGTTAAAAGACTGAACCCCGCCTAGATCTGATTTGGAATGGAACACCGCTAAACTAGAACTAAAATTCTTAAAATGACCATTCCAACCAAGTTCATAATTATCCACTTTTACTGGCTCTAAAAATGAAGAAGCTAAGTTAAAGCCTATGTTAGCATTTCGAATGACAATACCAACATCAGGTAATTGGAAACCTTGGTTAAATGAGGCGTAAATCGAGTGCTCATCGTTTGGTGCAAAGCTGACATTGGCATTGTATAGCCAAGCATCTGCTTTAACTTTTCCACCTTGCACCGTATATGGATTGGCTTTGCCAAGTTGGGACAATGGAATAAAGCTGTCAATTTTGGCATAGCTGTCTTCATAGCGTGTACCTACTTCCGCTGACCATTGATCACTGAAACGGTGCTTTAATTGCGCAAATCCACCGATACTTTGAGTGGTGAGTTCTGGTAAATAAATCAGTTTTCCATTTTTGACAAATTCTAGACCACTAGACTGATCATAAATTTTGGGGTCAAAAGTATCTAATGGCATTTCACTTTTTTCACGGCTAAAGTCACCGCCCCAAACAATTGAGGTGTCGCCGAAGAACTCAAGTGGCGTATTGACCGTTAAACGGCTACCCAGCACATTATTTTCTTGGTATACCTGATCCACTTGTCCACCGCGTGTTGCCACTTTACGGGCATCAAATGGAGCAAAACGAGTAAAGAAATCTCGGTAATAGACTTGAGCATCTACTTTGTTGCCAAAAAAATCTTTATTGGAATAGGTCAAATTGTAGATTTGATTTTCGTTCTTATTCTGGTCTTTTAGTTTAAGCCCCTTGATTGCTTTAGCAGGAACGCTTCCCGCAGGGAGTTGGGCTACGCTCGGATCAGATGCATAGTCTGAGTCTTGTTCAGCGTTATAATAATTTGCGGCAAACTGAAGATATTGATTGTCATCGATGTGGTAACCAAGCTTGGTACCGATGCTATAGGCATCTGCATCAAATAGATCCCCTTGGCTTGGTTCAGGCGCAACACGTCTTCCACGTGCATCGTATGGACTGCCAATACGTTGATAACCAAAGTCTAGTGCATAATCGAAGTTATTTAGGCTGCCTGAAAAATATTGATGGATGTCACCACTCAAGGCATCGGAGCGAAGATTAGTTAAGCCACTTTGCAGTCCAATCACTGTTTTTGCTGTAGGTTCACCACCTGCAGCTTTTGTGGTAATGGAAATTGTACCTCCAGCTGCACCGCTACCATATATGGCATTACTGCCACGGATGACTTCTATACTGCTAATACTTTCAGGATCAATTGCAGAAAGGCCTCTGGAGGTATCTCGGGTTAAATTCATGGGTACACCATCGACTAAGATCAGTGCATTACGACCACGTAAAGTTTGCCCATAATCGGTAATGGTACGACTTGAATCAGATAAACCTGGGACTATTTTTGCTAGTACGGTGGCAATATTTCCTGAAGAGGAATTTTTCAGAAGTTCAATTTGTTTTTCATCTAATTTGGTGACTTGCTTTGCCGAGGAGGAGAGTTCATCTGCACGTGAAGCTGTAATGGTAATGGTTGGCAGTACTTCTGAGGCTTTCTCAGAATTCGCAGTTTCTGTAGGTGAGGCAGCAAAAGATGAGTTGGATAAAAAGATAAATCCACCTATTGATAAAAGTGGAATGAGGTGTTTGACTTCATTTTTTCGGTTGAACAGTTTATCTTTTATCATCTTATTTCCTTTGATCTTAGCCTGAAATTACTTTTAAATTGACGGAATTGTAATTGAGAATCATTCTATATTAAAAATATGAAAGCTTATACTAAACTCAAGCAACACTTATCTCTTTCATTGATTTTGTATCGAAAAAATTTATAAAAAATTGAGATATATTGCATAACATGCTTGTTCAATTTGGGAAAATTGTGAATACTCAAGCCCGTAAAATTCATGCTGTAAGATTATCTTTTGGGGTTAGACAACGACTGTGAAAACGTATCCATTTTCTCGTTTACAAAAAGCATTATTGGCGGTTGGTTCTTTTTCATGTCTTGGGCTAAGTTCCATATCAGCCTATGCTGAAACTGAAGGTGATACACCGCGATTAGCACCCATTACAGTAAAAGCCCAAACAGCAGGGGCTTCTTATTATCAACCGACTGTTAATTTATCGGGTTTTACTCAACAAAATCTTGCTGAAATTCCAGCCTCTATCAGCACAGTAACTGCTGTACGAATTGCAGATCAACATGCTAAAACATTAACAGATATTATTAAGAATGATGCTGCGGCAGGCGATGGCTATGCACCTATTGGTTATTACCCAAATATTGTTATGCGTGGCTTTGCTTTAAATCTAGGGTCAAGTTACTTATTGAATGGTAATTTGTTACGGGGTGAGCAAAATGTTGCACTTGAGAATAAAGAACAGGTTGAAATTTTAAAAGGTATTAGTGCCATTCAAAGTGGAATGTCAACGCCTGCTGGTGTGGTTAACTATGTGACCAAACGTCCCAAAGAGATTCGTTCTATCACCGTGGAAACAGACAGTCATGGCGGTAATCGTGTAGCCGCAGACTTAGGTGGTTTGCTTGGTGTAGATCAGCAATTTGGCTATCGAGTCAATCTTGCCAAAGAAGAAATTCATCCCTATGTCGAGCATGCTAATGGACAACGTTGGTTTGGTTCCGTTGCTTTGGACTGGAAAATTTCAGATCGTTCAAAACTCGAATTTGATCTCGAGTCACAACGTCAACGCCAGCGATCAGTTCCGGGTTACCAATTACTTGATGGAAAAACAGTACCTACAGATGTTGAGTGGGATCGTTTATTGGGACATCAAAGCTGGGGTAAACCAGTCATTAATGAAAGCATAAATACTGGTTTAAAGTATAGCTACCAAGTAAATGATGACTGGACAGCAAATCTTTCAGCGTCACAAAGTCGAGTGGTGGTTGATGATTATTCGGCATTTGCTTGGGGGTGTTATAGTGAAATATGCCAAACAACGGGTCTAGGAAATAGCTTTGATCAAAATGGTAACTATGATATTTATGAGTTTCGCAGCCCTGATGACAGCTATCTAACCAATCAATTTAAAGCTGGATTAAACGGTAAGTTCGACACAGGGACATGGCAACACAAACTCAACTTAGAGTTATCACAAAGCTATAAACGCCATGCACAATATGATGCGATTAATGAGTTAGTGGGTACGGGAAATATCTATACTGATCCTATTCAATATACACCGAGTGATAAGAAGCTAGGTCCGCATTACAAATCATTAAATAGTCAGCAAACAGCCTTGAATGTATTAGATCAGATTGATTTTAATAACAATTGGTCAGTTTTGGCAGGTGGAAAGCTTTTGCATTTAAATGAAGATGCTTATGATGCGGAAGGCAACAAAATCAGAGACACTAATTTTAATCGCTTTTTGCCGCAGTTTGCAGTGATGTATCAGCCTTGGCAAAGTACTCATGTATATGCTTCCTATGCCAAAGGTCTGAGTGATGGTGGACAAGCGCCATGGTATGCCAACAATGCATTTGCCACATTGGCACCAAAACATTCAACTCAGTATGAATTAGGTGTTAAGCAGCAGTGGCAAGATTTACTCTTTACAGCAGCCTTATTTAATTTAAAACAGGACAATCAGTATACCGATACAGCGAGTAACTATGTTACCGAAGGTAAACAACACAATCTTGGTTTGGAGTTCGGTGCACAAGGACGCTTAAGTCAAAATTTAGATATCACTTCTACTTTGGCTTTGACACGTTCACGTTTAAAAGATATTCAATCGGCTGAATATCAAGGGCATCAAACTCAAAACATACCTGCTGTGCGCTTTGCCAGTTATCTATCTTATCAACTACCACAAGTGGAAGGCTTACGCTTATTGGCTGGTATGCAATATAGCAGCAGTAAATATGCAGAGAAAACAGGTACTGTAAAAGTGTCAGGCTATACAGTGTTTAATGCAGGAACAGCTTATAACTTCCGTGCTTATGGTTATGACAATAACTTGAGATTAAATGTAGATAACCTATTTAATAAAAAATACTGGCGTGATGCAGGGAGTTTCTTCGGGGATGATTACTTATTCCTTGGCGCACCTCGCACGGCACAGTTGTCATGGAGTGTAAATTTCTAACTTATTATAAAAATATAGACATTCTCTTCATCTATAAAAGATAAACCGAATATTTTGAAAAGACCAGTTAAGCTATTAGCTGGTCTTTTTCTTTAATGCTATACAGAAATAATCTTTATCAGTGTTTCAATAAGTATCAAATATCACGGAAATTCAATATTTTTGTTTTATAAATAGAACAATTCGTCTTAATAATACTGCTGTGTTCTTTTTCTTAATTTGCAATATTAATCCTGTGTTCAGAAAACATCGATAAACAAGGAAATTCAATATGAGCCATTCAAATTTAGAACTATTGACTGCACAAAACTGCCAAATTATTTTTATCGACCATCAGCCGCAAATGGCATTCGGCGTACAGTCGATTGATCGTCAAGTACTAAAAAACAATACAGTCGGTTTAGCAAAAGCTGCTAAAGTTTTTAATATTCCAAGCATCATTACGACCGTTGAAACAGAAAGCTTTTCAGGTCATACCTATCCCGAACTCTTAGATGTATTTCCTCAAGCACCATTATTAGAACGTACTTCAATGAACTCTTGGGATGATCAGAAAGTGCGTGATGCCTTAGCAAATAATAAACGCAAAAAAGTAATTGTTTCAGGCTTATGGACAGAGGTATGTAATAACTCATTTGCTTTAAGTGCGATGCTCGAAGGTGGTTATGAAATTTACATGGTTGCAGATGCTTCGGGTGGTACCAGCAAAGAAGCACATGACTATGCAATGCAACGAATGATCCAAGCGGGTGTCATTCCAGTGACATGGCAACAAGTTTTACTTGAATGGCAACGTGATTGGGCAAAACGTGATACTTATAATGCAGTAATGGATATTGTTCGGGAACATTCAGGTGCCTATGGGATGGGTGTCGACTATGCATATACCATGGTACATAAAGCAGCAGAACGTACCACTTCACCACACGAAGTATTGGCGCCGATTGCAGCGAAATAATTAAAAATGGTGGAGGAATGATATGCCTCCACGACCTAAAACTGAAAATAATAAGGCTAGGCTCGGAGGGAATGACGGATGTCAGACGTTCAATTGATTTTAAGAAATGCCAAAATAACCACCCTTGATGAACAGAGTTCAGAGGCGCAAGCGATTGCAATTGCTGATGGAAAAGTTGTAAAAACGGGCAGTGATGATGACATCATGCGCTTATCAAACAGTACAACCAAAGTGATTGATTTAAATGGCCGTCGAGTCATTCCTGGTTTAAATGATAGCCACTTGCATATTATTAGAGGTGGTTTGAACTACAACATGGAGTTGCGTTGGGAAGGTGTTCCTTCACTTTCAGATGCATTAAGACTGTTAAAAGAGCAAGCAGAGAATACCCCAGCACCACAATGGGTTAGAGTCGTGGGCGGTTGGACTGAATTTCAGTTTGTGGAAAAAAGAATGCCCACTTTGGACGAGCTAAATCAAGCCGCACCAGATACCCCCGTATTTGTCTTACATCTTTATGCCAGCGCGATGTTGAATCGCGCAGCACTTGATGTACTGGGCTTTAATAAAGATACACCAGACCCACCAGGTGGAAAGATTGAGAGAAATGAGCGAGGTGAGCCGACTGGGCTACTTCTCGCGACACCATCCGCAATGATTCTCTATTCTACTTTAGGAAAGGCACCAAAACTGCCGCTTGAAGATCAGGTCAATTCTACACGTCATTTTATGCGTGAACTCAATCGTTTAGGCATTACCTCCGCAATTGATGCGGGAGGTGGTGGCCAAAATTATCCTGATGATTATGAGGTGATTCAGTCTCTGCATAATAATGATCAAATGACAGTTCGGATTGCTTATAACCTATTTGCACAAAAAGCAGGAGAAGAACTTGATGATTATAAAAAATGGACAGAGATGACATTCCCTGATGATGGCGATGAATTATTGAAGGTAAATGGTGCAGGGGAAAATCTGACATGGTCAGCAGGAGACTTCGAAAATTTCTATGAACCACGACCAGATTTACCAGAAAATATGGAAGCTGAGCTAGAAAGCATTGTTGAGTTGTTGGCTGAAAAGAAATGGCCATTCCGCATTCACGCCACCTATGATGAAAGTATTAATCGCTTATTGAATGTCTTCGAACGCGTCAACGGTAGACAGCCTTTTGCGACACGGTTCATTATCGACCATGCTGAAACTGTTTCAGATCGAAATATTGAGCGGATTGGTGCTTTGGGTGGGGGTATTGCGATTCAACATCGTATGGCCTATCAAGGAGAGATCTTTGTTCAGCGTTATGGTTTGGACGCTGCAAAATCGACTCCACCTGTGAAAAGAATGCTGGAGTTAGGCGTGCCTGTTGGTGCAGGTACCGATGCTACACGTGTTGCTTCATATAATCCGTGGGTCTGTTTAAGTTGGTTAAGTACAGGCAAAACAGTGGGTGGTTTACCACTTTATGATGAACAAAATCTATTAGACAGAAAAACCGCGTTAAAGCTCTGGACCAAAGGCTCTGCATGGTTCTCTGGAGAACATCAGCATAAAGGTGCGTTAAGTTCAGGTGAGCTTGCCGACCTGATAGTGCTTTCAGATGACTACTTTGCTGTGGACGATAATGAAATTCAGTGGATTGAGTCTGTTATGACAGTGATGAATGGCAAAATTGTCTATGCAGGTGCAGAGTTTAAGAATCAAGATCCATCGATTCCACCAGCATCACCAGATTGGTCACCAGTCAAACGTTTTGGTGGGCAATGGCGACGGTCAGAAAATCGCAATGCACCTTCGTTATCACCGTTACAAAGTAGCTCGGCACCGTGTGCGTGTTCTAGTAGCTGTGGTATGCATGGGCATAGCCATGCATGGATGCTGGATATGCCCATTAATGACAAAGACAAAAAGTCTTTTTGGGGTGCATTGGGCTGTTCTTGTTTTGCTTTTTAACTTGGATCCGCAGATAGATTTCACTTTATTTTAAGTGAAATCTAGGGAAAAGCACGATGAAAATGTATTTGATCTCTTTAGCTGCTGGGCTTTTGGTCGGTGTCATATATTACTTGTTGAATGTTAAATCACCCGCACCACCGTTAGTGGCATTGTGTGGCCTGTTAGGAATGGTCATCGGTGAACAATTACTTCCTGCGCTAAGAAATTTAATCAGTTGAAATTTAGCCGAATATAGGCTTGTTTTTTAGGAATTAGAAGATGGATGAGATTATAAAAAAACAGCCCTTGAGCTTATGGGACAGTTGTCGAGATCCTGTATTACTCACTGTCGTAGGCGGTGCAATCGATACCATAGGTTTTATTGCACTATTCGGCTTTTTCACTGCACATGTAACAGGAAACTTGGTACTGGCTGGGGCAGCATGGGTGAGTGGTGGGTCGGGTATCTGGATCAAACTTGCTGCGATTCCATTGTTCATTGTGACGGTGGCGATCACCAAATATTGTATCGATCGTAGTGCTCAAAAGAGTAAGACGCTGAGTTACCTATTTCTTGGTGAAGCCATTTTTTTAACGGGCTTTATGCTCTCTGGGCTTTATTTCGAGCCGTTCAACAATGCAAATAGTCTCACAGTCGCACTTACAGGTGGTCTGGGTTTAATTGCCTTGGCAATTCGAAACACATCAAGTAAAACGCTAATTAAACACATTAGTCCAAGTACAATGATGACAGGAAATACCACCCAGTTAGGGATCGATATTTCGAATTATATGAGACAGACCAATCCTGAAAATAAACGGAAATTGTTGCAAAGTTTAAGCATTGTTGTTGGTTTTATTGTGGGTGCATTTTTGGGCGCGATTCTTTATGTTTACCTCGATTTTTGGAGTGTCGCTTTCTTTATCATTCCTGTGCTTTATTTGGCTTATCTTGCAGCTCATCATCGTTTTGTTCAACCTGAAACATAAACGGACAGAGTTAGTGCTTTGTTGTTGAATCGTGATGAATGAGGTTGTATCGCATGATAATCAATAGAAGAACGCTAATAAAGGGCATTGTTTTACTTTGTCTCTTTTACAGCTTATCTGCCTGTCAGCTCGTCAAACTTCAACAACGAAGTTTGAGTGCATCCTTGACCGATAAAACTCAAAGTATTTTAACGAGACCTCAATTAAGCGATGCTTCACAAAATACCTTGCTTCTGGCTGGTATTCCAGCCAATGAATGTATCAATCAGCCCGATAGATGTATACAGACTTTAGAAAAAAAACTAACTGATAATAACGAACAGCGTTATGCTGCAGCCAGTGAAGTGTATTTGGCTCAGGCTTTACGGTTAAGTGAAGAAAAAAGATGTCATGTATCCTTGTTGGAAAGACAGCATTCAACGAAACAAAATCAGTGTTTAGATCAAGTACTGACTTTACTTGATCTAAGTATCCGTTTTAGCTATGCCTATTTATTCGAAACGCAACATACACCTCAACAACGTATTTTTGATCAGAGGCAAACGCAGGTTCGGCTTTTTTATAACGTGGCACTTTCACGATTAATCACGACGGCTTATTTACGCTATCAATTCAGTCAGTTTCCAAAACAATTGCTCATTAATCAGCATCGTTATTCTTTCAATTTCGATGATTATCCAGAATTAGCAACGACAGATATTCAATTACTGCAGTCGAGCTACAATATGCGTTTTTCTGGATTTTACAGTGTCAATCGTCGAGATGGCTTTGGTTCTGAATTTGTGTTGGTTGCAAAGAATAAGCAGCCATTCAACTCAGATTATGTTTATGATCCAGAAACCTTTTATGCTGCTCAGGAAAATCCATATATTCATACAGCAAGATATTTATCTGTTACTGCTGTAGCACAACCATTGAAACAGACCCAAGTTGAAGATTTACTTCGAGATGCCGCATTAGAAATCAAGCTGATTGATCCTTTTCGCCATGATGAGGTTCAGGTCGCGGGTGGGAATTATTTATTAACAGCGAATTATTCAGCACCATATGGTCTTTGGTTAGCAGAAAATAACTTAGGTGGTACAGGCTACAAGAGCTTGATCGATCGTAAAGAACAGTTGAGCATGCCACATTTATTCATGTTGGAGCCGTATCAACCGAATAAAAAAATTATTATCTTTATCCATGGTTTAGCAAGCAGTCCCGAAGCGTGGATTACTCTGACGAATGATATTTTAGGGGATGATAACTTACGTAAGCAATATCAGGTTTGGCAGGTTTTCTACTCTACCAACATGCCGATTTTAGAAAGCCGTGCCCAGATTTATGCTTTGTTGAAACAGGCATTTTCAATGCATGATCCTAAAGATGCTGCAATGTCTGACGCTGTTCTGATTGGACATAGTATGGGTGGTATTATTAGTCGTCTGATCATGGGGCAGGGTGATATCCGTCAGCAGGCTGTTGAAGCCATCAATAATGATAAAGCACATGATTTTATTTTCTCACCTGCCGTCAGTAAGCGCTTTATCTTCCGTCCAATTGATCAAATTAACCGTGTGATTTTTATTGCAACACCGCATAAAGGTACTGCCTATGCAGATCGCTGGTTTACACTCGCGTTACGCAAAGTTATTCATTTACCCAGCAAGTTTTTAACTGCAGCCGAGGTTGCGGTCAAAGAAAAGAAGATTGATTTACATCAGATGAAAAATAATCTTTCCTCAGGCATCATTGAAAATGGACCAAGTGATTTAAGCTATCAGTCCAAATTTATGAAAATGAGTCAGGATGTTCAACCAATAAAGGGTTTAGCGTACCATTCAATCATTGGTAATATCACTCAAAGCCAAGACCCCAAAAAAATGACAGATGGGATTGTGCCATATACCAGCTCACATTTAGAGGGTGCATTATCTGAAAAAATTATCCAAGGTGGACATTCGATTCAGGAAAAACCAGAAGCGATTTTGGAGTTAAGACGAATTTTAAAATTACATGCGAAACAGCATCCTTTGCCACAATGATGATTTAGAGTCCAACAATTTGATGATGGGAACTGTAGTCTCTAAATTTTAGTTATCTCTTAAGATTGCTTCCCCTGTGCGCGGATTGGTGAGGGTCACATTTTCTAAAGCACGAATCAACCAAGATCCGTTCTGTTTGCATAGGACAGCAAGAATTAAAGTATCTACCTGATGTACACCAGCAGGGTGAGCTAGACCTGCTGTTAATCTGCTCCAAAAATGGATAATGACCACTTCATCGGTGATTGGACTCAACTCTATGATTTCATTCTGAAGCGTCGAATCTCGATAGATGGTTTCATGAATAGGACGATGTAAGGCAACAATTTCTTTTATACCTTTTACATAGTGCCCAAAGCGATTTACAAAACTTGCATCCTCACAAAATAGCGAGGAAAACCCAGCTATATCATGCTCATTCCACGCAGTTTGGAATAAATATGGGATTTGTTCTGGGGTAGTTGCTTTAGCCATGATCATTTCCTTAGCTCAATCCCTTGATCAATGCACTGATCGTCATTTCTTTTAAGGTATTCGGATTTCCCCAAGGATATTCTGGAATACCAATCAGACTTAAGGTAATCCCTAACATACTACAGAGTAAAACGTTCTTGATTTCGTTCGCATCACCTGCACGTATTTCACCACGGGCTTGTGCTTCCTTAATCGCACGCGTGTAAATTTCTAATTGCGGAACTGCTTGTGAAGCATCGACAAAATAATGTTCCTCAGCATTTTGTGGATGATCTTCAATGAGGAAAATTGCTCTGCAATCATTTGGTCGATTTAACCAAAAATCAACTTGAGCAGTACACAGCTTTTCGAGTCGTTCTGATTCAGGACTGTTGTTATAGCATTCTTCCAGCTCAAGCATTAAATCTAAAAAAATCACTTCCCAAATATGGTGCAGTAACTGTCTTTTACTCGGAAATAAGGTGTAGAGCGTTGCAGGTAAACAGTCTGCTTGGGCTGCAATTTTACGCATAGATACACCTTCGTATCCATGTGCTGCAAATAGGTCTCTGGCCGCCTGAATAATTACATTTCGATTGGCTTCGATTTGTTCCTGACTGCGCGGAGGACGTCCACGGCGGGGGGCTTTTGTTTGATTATTTTCCATAGCTATTGATTTTAGTGAACACGTTCCATAAAATCAAATTTAATTTTAATGAACGCGTTCATTAAAATATGGATGATAATTTTAATAGCAGGAAATAATGATGAATACTCAAACAACTGAAAAAACGTGGGATGTAATCGTGGTCGGTGCTGGTTTGGCAGGTTTAAAAGCAGCACTGGAATTGAAGAAAGCGGGTAAAGATGTATTGCTTTTAGAAGCGCGTGATCGTGTCGGTGGGCGCTCAAAAGCAGGTGAAATCTATGGAGAAACCATTGATCTAGGTGGGCAGTGGGTTGGTCCGCAACAAAAACTGTTATTGGCACAGGCACAAGAACTGGGTGTCAAAACCTATCCTCAATTTATCAAAGGTGCGAGCTTGGTTAGTCGTAATGGTTTAGTTAAATCATATCGCTCCAATATCCCCAAGCTCCCAATTGCTTCACTGCTTGAAATTGCGCTACTTGAGCGCCGTTGGAATAAAGAAGCTCAAACATTGCCGAATGGAGAACCCTGGTTAGCATCACAAGCGAAGCAATGGGATGCTGAGTCGGTTGAAAGTTGGCTGTTAAAGCATGTGCGTACAGACGGTGCGCGAGACTTTATGCGAACCATCGTAGGGGCTCTCTTCTGTTGTAATACCTCTCAATTGTCCTATCTGTTTTTTCTCGAATATTTTAGACAAGGGCATGGACTTGAAGTTCTCATCTCAACAGAAGGCGGAGCGCAGCAAGATAAATTCATCGGTGGTGCATGGCAAATTTCCAAACTGATTGCAGATCAATTACAAGACCATTTAATCTTAAATTCATCAGTTTTAGCTGTTGAGCAGCATGCCGATCATGTCAAAGTTGTGTGTAAAACCCAAAGCTATAAGGCAAAAAATATCATCATTGCCACACCACCTGTACTTGCATCCAAAATTCATTACACACCACCGTTACCTACAAAGCGTGAACGCTTATTACAAAGTATGACCATGGGTGCTGTGATTAAAGTTCATTTGGCCTATAGCAACGCTTTTTGGAGGCAACAAAACTTAAATGGTGCTGTGGTTGCGACAGATCGAGCTGTCAGCGTTGTGTTTGATCAATCTCCAGAAGGAGCAAATCATGGTGTCTTACTGGGCTTGATCGAGGGTGATTATGCAATTGAGTTAAGTTCGCTGGATGTTGAAGCACGTCGTCAACGGGTCATTGCAGATTTTGTTTATTACTTTGGTCAACAAGCAGCACATCCTTTGGAGTATATAGAACAAGACTGGCTCACCGAAGAGTGGTCTCAAGGGGGATATGTTGCACATATGCCACCAGGGGTGATGACCACTTATGGCGATTGTATCAGACAGCCTGTCGATCGAATTCATTGGGCGGGTACAGAAACGGCGACCGAATGGAGTGGCTATCTAGATGGTGCTTTACAGTCAGGTATACGCGCTGCCAAAGAAATTATTCACAAACAGACCTTAAGTCTGTGATTGTTCAGTAGACACCTTGAATTACATGGTCTTCATTCTAATGAATAAGGAATAAATATGCGGTCTCAACAGTTTCTAAATGGAATTAACTATGAATTGCAAAATCGTGCCTTTGCGCTTAGCGCAATTGCACGTATCGCCAATCGCGTGCAGGGAACACAAGAATATATTTTCTGGAGTGCCTATGAAAAGTTAGAACAATTCAATACAGCACACTATTTTGCGTATGCAGAGAAGTTAGGCCTCAATGCGACACCATCTTTTTTGACCATGACAAAAGCATCACTGATTAGTTCAACGCCATCTTTCTTATTGGATGAATTACTTAAACTGGTTTATTCAAAAACGAAAATTTATATGGAGGATTTAAAACAAGTCCATGCTCAAGGAACAGAAGCAGATCGTGAGTTTCTAGACTATATGCTTGTACAAGAGCAAGTCCAAATAGAATTGATGGAACTGGCAATCAAGAAACAATATCGTGAAATTCCGCCTAAAATTGATCACTTTATCCAGCACTACGGAGAAAAGGTATTGGTCTAGCGCGTGTTTTATTCTTATGAGTTGAAAGTAAATCGTCCTATAGCTGCATCGATATAGGACGTTTAAACAAATAAAATGGCTAAGTCATTAAACGCACACCATTATTTAGATTCGGACTTTATCATATATTGCTTTTGCAGCTGATGTGATCGCTAACATATGAATAGCGCCATGAATCATGCCTTCTAACAGGTGAAATTTCACATTGACACCAGCTTTTCTCAATTTCTCTGCATACTTTTCACCATCATGTCGAAGTGGATCATATTCACATACAAAAATTGTGGCATCAGGTAAGTCTTGTAATGAATGCGCAAGCAAAGGGCTGACAAGCTCATTTACTTTGTCTGCCTCAGCATTAACATATTGATCCCAACAATAAGCCATCGTCGTCGTCGTTAAACCAAAGCCTTGTGCATATGTTTGATAAGAAGCGTTACTCATGCTGGCATCTAATGCTGGGTAGAACAGCAGTTGATGACTGATTTTAATATCAGGATGTTGTTTTGCCAGTAGGCAGGCCGCTGCTGCAATATTTGCTCCAGCACTGTCTCCACCCACTGCAATACGATTTTTATCAAGACCAAATACCGAAGCATTTTCCTGAATATAAGACAGTGCCGTAAAAAAATCGGTTAATGGTATTGGGAATTTAACTTCTGGCGCTAAACGATAGTCGACGGAGAATATCACTTGCACCATTGATTCAGCCAATAAACGACAAGCACGGTCCCATGCATCTAGGCTGCCAAGACACCATCCACCACCGTGAGCAAACACCATCGCTGGACGTTGTTGCACATGTTCTAAAACATAAGGAACATAAACACGAACTTCAATTTCTGCTTGATCCTCAGTCATCACCCTAAAGCTGTGTTGATAAGATGAGTCTTGTTCAACGCCTTGTTGTTGGATAATCGATTGATTTACCTGTACTCTCAGTTCATCCAATGTGTTTGCAGCGGGTAATGCAGACTGAGACTTAAGCCAATTTTCGATTTCAATATCTAAAGTCATCTTGCTTTTTCCTGCTGTAAAAAATTAAGAATCAATGAACAAAATACTTCTGCTTGTTCTTCCATAATGAAATGGCCACAATCTTTGACAATCGCACTGGATAACTGAGTACTCACTTTTTTCATGGTTTCATAAGGTGCATCATTTGTCGCATGCTCGGCACCGATTGCGAATACGGGCATATTTAAAGTTTTGGTTTCCCTAATTTTATTCTGACGAATAGTTTCAGGGATGGCACGATAGTAATTAAAACCTGCTGTTAAACGCCCTGAAACTTTATAAGCCTCTATATAGGTTTCAGCAGCAACTTTATCTCGATGCCATGACCATTTATCAAAAATATAATTGAGATAGGTTTCTTCACGGCCCATCACTAAAGCTTCAGGCAAATCGCTAATCTGATTAAACATAAAATGCCAGAGAAAAATATTCTGTTCAGGTGGAACAAAAATTGGGGGCGGTGGAGCCAACCCAGGAATTACAGCTTCTGTGACCGCAAGATGAGTGACTGATTCTGGAAAGTCGCAGGCGAGTGCATAGCCAACCCACATTCCAATATCATGCCCAATAACGGCATAGCGATGATGTCCAAGTTCGGACATCAGACTCGATAGAATGGCTGCAATATGTCCAGTATCATAATGAGCATCTAGTGGAGCTGAATATCCCGTTCCAGGTGGATCAACCGCAATCGCTTGATAACCATGCTGAGCCAACTCAGCCATGACGTGTCGCCATGCATACCATGTTTGAGGCCACCCCGGAATCAGTAAAACAGCGGGGCCATTGCCTGTGGATACGTAATGTAATTTTTTACCTTCAATATGGATGTAGTGATGATTAAATTGATTTGATAATTTTTCAGTGTGCGTCGTCATCATTATTTCTCGTTCTACGCTTAAATGCCCAATAATTGGTTGATTTGTGATTGATTTACGGGCGCAGCAGCAAAGTCATCAAATATTTTATCGGTCACATGGATAATATTTTGTTTAATGAATTCAGCACCTTCTCGCGCGCCATCATCTTTATTTTTTAGACAACATTCCCATTCCAAAGTTGCCCAACCTTGATAATCATTATGTGCTAGTTTTGAGAAAATCGATTTAAAATCAACTTGTCCATCACCTGTAGAACGGAAACGGCCAGCTCGATCGCCCCAATTTTGATAGCCACCGTACATGCCTTGACGACCTGTCGGTGTGAACTCGGCATCTTTTACATGGAACATACGAATGAAGTCTTTGTAGATATCTAAGTATTCTAAGTAGTTCAGTTGTTGAAGAATAAAATGACTAGGGTCGAACAATATCTGACAACGTGGGTGATGATTGGTGCGTTCTAAAAACATTTCAAAGCTAATCCCATCATGAAGATCTTCACCAGGATGGATTTCATAGCAAAGATTGACATCGTATTCATCACAGGCATTTAAGATTGGAGTCCAACGGCGAGCAAGTTCATCAAAAGCTGTTTCGATAAGCCCTTCAGGGCGTTGTGGGAAGGGAAAGATATAAGGCCATGCAAGAGAACCAGAGAAAGTTCCCATCTCATGTAGCCCTAAACGTGCAGAAGCTTGAACCGAAGCTAACATCTGTTGTTCGGCCCATCGGGTTCTTTCTGTTGGTTTACCATGCAAATATGAGGGCGAAAAACCATCACATAAAGCATCATAAGCAGGATGAACCGCCATTAACTGACCAAATATATGCGTGCTTAACTCACTAATTTGCAAACTGTTTTGATCTAAAACACCTTTGATCTCATCACAATAATTCTGACTTTCCGCTGCTAAATTGACATCAAATAATCGTTTATCCCAAGCTGGAAGTTGAACAGCCTTGAAGCCATTGTCAGCAACCCATGCGGCAATACTTGCTAAATTATTGAAAGGGAAAATATTATCACTGAACTGCGCGAGATGAATGCTTGGGCCTTTGATTGTTTGCATCTTTGAAACTCTATTGGTTGTCGATCGACAAACAATAGGCTGAATATTATTTAAAAACAACTTATTTTTTCAAATGAATGTCGATAATTGGGTTTGGATACAACAAATCATATTGATTTATTTGCGAAAAATATTTTTACGATTAATAATAAAAAACACTAAATTTGAAAAAAGAAATACTATGGCGGGTCGACCAAGAGAGTTTGATAGAGAAAAAGCGTTGGTCAAAGCACGGGATTTTTTCTGGCAGCATGGCTATGAAGGAACATCTATGTCAGATTTAGTTGAGGTTTTGGGTATTGCTTCAGCACGTATATACAAAGCATTTGGTTCAAAAGAAGCGCTTTTCAGAGAAGCTGTTAAGCATTATGAAGAACATGAAGGTGGCTTTGCTGTCCAAGCATTGCAACAACAAGATATTAAAGTGGCAATCAATCAATTATTCCAACAAGCGATCAAGATATACACCCAAACCAATCACGCGTATGGTTGTATGGTTGTTTCTTCGGCAAGTGTATTAAGCGAAGAGAATCAAGATCTTCTCGTCTGGATGAAACAGCAACGTATTCAGCGTGTTAAAGGGCTGATTCAACGTTTTGAGCAAGCTAAACTTGATGGTCAATTGCAGGAGGATGCCGATCCTGAACAATTAGGGCAATATTATGGGCTGGTTTTACATGGCTTATCTGTACAGGCAAGAGATGGTTATTCAGAACAAGTGCTATTATCAAACATCAGCTTTGCGCTTAAAAATCTAGATCAATATCTGGTAAAACCTTAGCAAATCAATAGCAGCCGATACTCGCCGTCTTTCTCAGCAGGTGCTCGGTGCACACATGGTGGGACTTGTTGCGTTGGATGATCAACTGCTAAACGCCAAAGATGTCCTACTCCTAAATTAACAGGTTCAGCATTGGGTTTAGCTTGATAATGCAAATCAAAGAAATACTCTGAGAGGAACGTTTCAAACTCAGCATCTGGACCATCATATAATTTCTTGAGTTGGTCTCTTATTTCTGGGATCAAAATCTTTTGTTCAACTTGATCATGAGCCAGAATATCGCTTGCAGGGCCGTAGTACGTACATAAAAAAGTATCTGTTTCGATAGGTGACCGATCAACATGATATGAATATACATCGGTTGAAATGAAATCGAGGTCTTCGTCACGCTCATAACTTTTAAGTAAATTCAGGCACGGCGATGCGCCTAAATCAGTCAGTAGCTGTATATCAGTTAATATCCTTTCTCTTGCAAAATCGCCTTTTTCTGAAAGTTGTAATGCCAAAAGATCCTCAACAGAAACCTCTGTAATATTCTCTTTTAATTCAAGTTTATTCACAATTTCTTTAAAATCACCAACCAAATTTCTATACCAGCAAAGGGCATTCATATCACCTTGAAAATGGCTATTGATAAGCTCAGAAAAACTAGAAACCGTTTTAATTTGGGTATTGTCAGAAAAGGGATTTTTCATATCAGAATTAAAAATAGATCATAGCTCATTATACAAGTAACTTTAGAGAAATGTCGTATGTACATTTATATTCAGTAAGCTTAACTCTTATTTAATGGTTTTTTATTTATGCTATTGATTTATTTAATAATTTATTTTGGTAAGTGATTTTATATATATTCTAGATAATTGAATAAACAAATGGGATTTTCATTAATCTGCAATGTAATCGGCACAAAATAAACAATGGAAAAATTTACGTCTAATCACGTATTAGAAAAATCACTTTTTATAAAATATAGAGTAACTCATGACTTCTATGCATGCACTTACAAATGGTCAGGAACACTGTTTGGAAACTTATATAAATCGAGAGTTATCATTATTAGAGTTTCATAAACGAGTGCTTGCACAGGCAAAAGATGATGGGCATCCACTACTGGAACGCCTTAATTTCTTAATTATTTTTTCTCGTAATCTGGATGAGTTTTTTGAAATCCGTGTTGCCAGCCTAATACAACAAATGAATTTGTCGACTCAGACGATAGGGCCCGAAGGGACCGCTCTCACGGACGTATTACAACAAATTTCTAAAGTCGTTCATGAAGCAGTAGAACAACAATATGAAATATTAAACCATTCCATTCTCCCTCAATTGCAAGGTCATGGAGTTCATTACATCCAGTATGCTGACATCCTAGAAAAGCATAAGGCATGGATTAAAGATTATTTTTTTAATGAAGTACAACCTGTTGTCACACCGATTAGTTTAGATCCTGCACACCCATTCCCTCGATTGGTTAATAAAAGTCTGAATTTTATTGTGACCTTAGAAGGAAAAGATGCATTTGGACGAGAAATTGATTTAGCTATCGTACCGGCACCGAGATCTTTACCTCGATTGGTCAAATTACCACATCAAATTTCAGGTAATTCAGAACATTACATTTTACTCTCTGCGATTATTCAGGAACATATAGCGGATTTGTTCCCGGGGATGAAAGCAACGGGATGCTATCAATTTCGTGTCACACGTAATGCCGATTTAACCGTATCAGAAGATGTTGAAGACTTGGCGATTGCGCTCAAAGGAGAATTATCAGCAAGACGTTTTGGACGCGCCGTTCGATTAGAAGTCAATAAGAACTGTCCTGAGCATATCGCTGATTATCTATTGGAACAATTTGAGTTAGAAAAAGAACATTTATATTTTGTTGATGGTCCTGTCAATCTGGCTCGTTTCATTTCCAATTTCGATTTACCAGAATTACGATTCCAACCTTACCAACAAAAAATCCCAAAAGCGCTCTATACCAAAAAGCCAATTTTTGATGTGCTGCAAGCAGGCGATGTATTGTTACATCATCCATTTGATAGCTTTGCCCCTGTGATCAAACTGCTCAGAGACGCAGCCTATGATCCCAAAGTACTTGCAATTAAACAAACGTTGTATCGGAGTGGTGCAGACTCTGAGATTGTCAAAATTCTTGCAGAAGCAGCAAGAAATGGCAAAGAAGTAACAGCCGTTATTGAATTAAGAGCGCGTTTTGATGAGGAATCAAATATTGAAGTAGCCAATGTACTTCAAGAAGCGGGTGCAGTCGTTGTATACGGGATTGTTGGTTATAAAACCCATGCCAAAATGATTCTGGTGGTACGTAGAGAACAAGATAGAATCAAACGATATGTGCATTTAGGTACTGGAAACTATCACGCGACCAATGCAAAAATTTATACCGATTATGGCCTATTAACCAGTGATGATGAGATTTGTGAGGATGTACATAAAGTTTTTCAGGAGTTAACAGGAATGGGGAAAATGGCAAAATTAAAAAAACTTTTCCATGCTCCATTCACCTTACATTCCCAACTTATCGAATTAATACAACAGGAAATTGAAAATAGTAAAGCGGGTAAAAAAGCGCAGATCATAATCAAGGTAAATGCATTGACTGAACCTCAACTGATTAATGCACTTTATAAAGCATCGCAGGCAGGTGTGCAAATTGATTTGATTATTCGTTCAATTTGTTGTTTAAGACCACAAGTGAAAGGGCTTTCAGAAAATATTAGAGTCCGCTCAATCGTAGGACGTTATTTAGAACATACTCGTGTTTATTATTTTTACAACGATGGTGAAGTTAAGTTGTACTGTGCCAGCGCGGACTGGATGGGGCGGAATCTGTTCTCTCGAATTGAATGTTGTTTCCCAATTGAAGATAAAAAGCTAAAAAAACTCATTATTGAAGATGGCTTAAAGAATTATTTGAAAGACAATTGCAGAGCATGGGAGCTTAAAGCAGATGGAACGTGGTTACAATGCCAGCCGAAACAAGATCAATCAGTGCATATCGCGCAAAGATATTTGATGGATAGAGAGGTTGGGTGAGTATTACTGAGTCACTGAATTGTGATGAAGCTAATTTAAAAACAACTGGCAAGAGCATATAAGCACCTATATCTGATCGATTCAAATTTTAGTCAGATAATGATATATCGATTGGATAATGGCGTTTCTTAGCTCTTGTGGCTTCACATTGACTGGTGGTTCAAGCATTGCTGCATGAATGAGTGACTCTAATAATTGTAAGATCATCCAAACAATGAGCGGTTTATTTTTTTCTACGATCTCCTCTTGATGTAATTCAACTAAACGGAAGATTTCTTGTCGAATCCCAGTTTCATCTTCAACTCTATTGATATCAAAGAAAGGGAGTTTCTTTTCAAGCAATTTGTGCAACTCAGGTTCAAATGAATGGGCAGCAATAACACCATCAACCAAAGACTCGATTCGCTGTTTTAAAGTTTGGGCATTTTGGTTATTAATCACAGTCCGCAGAAGATCTCCAATGTGCTGCGTATGCTTTTTATGCAATGCTACAATGAGTGAGTCTTTATTGGGAAAGTATTGATATAACGAACCGATACTAATACCAGCGCGCTCTGCAACTAAATTCGTATTAAATTTTGCATAATCCATTTCCTTCAAAATTTCTGCTGCACTTTGTAAAATTGCATCGACAGTCACTTTTGATCGGCCTTGGCTAGGTGCTTTTCTCGGTTTGAGCGCTGATTTCATGATAATAAGTAGACAGCCTAAATGTGAGCATTAACTCACTTTTATCAGCGACGATCAATATAATTGCTACCTAAAAATATGAGTAATATCTAAACCATCTACAAATACACAATAGAGATGAATTTTAATTAATTGATTTTATTTAATTTACATTCAGCTCTTCGACCATGGCTAAATGCGAGTATCTAATGCGAGCTTTTACTCATATTATGAATTCATCCTATGACTTCTTCAAATTATTGAGGAAACTGAAACAATGAAGATCAAACAATTTCTCACTTTTTCCCTCATTGCATTAAGCGGTTTTAATGCTTATGCAAATAGCCAGATTCCAGAGAGTCGTACTCAGTACCAGCTCACGGCTGCACCAATTGTCCAAGTAGAAAAGAAACATCAAATTGCCTCTGGGGTATGGCTTATCCCAGACCCATATATTAATTATGTACCTAACATTGGAATCATTGAGGGAAAGGATGCCATCCTCGTTATTGATACGGGTATGGGCCAAAGCAATGGTCAAAATGTCTATCAAGTGGCGAAAGACATTGCTCAAAACCGAAAGATTTATCTTACAACCACCCATTTTCATCCAGAGCATCAGTTTGGAGCTTCTGAATTCAAAGACGCGACCTATATCATTAACAAAAAACAAAATGATGAGTTAATCAATAAAGGCGAAAATTACCTAAAAATGTTTCGAGCTTTTGGGCAGATCGAAAAAAATGCACTTGAAAATGTAAAGCTCCGTTATGCAGATCAAACTTATACAAATCGGCAAGTCCTAGATTTGGGAGGCCGACTGGTTACACTACAACAGATGCCTGCACACACTCGTGGTGATCAAATTATTTATGATCAGCGTTCTGGTGTCGTTTTTATGGGAGATCTATACGAGAGAGAGTTCTATCCGATCATGCCTGATGAGGACTCGAAAGGGAGTCAATGGATTAAGGTGATTCAACAAACAATTGATATGAAGCCAAAGATTGTTGTACCTGGCCACGGCAAGCTTTCAACAGTTAAAGATTTACAAGAATTTAAGCAACATATGCTTCGAGTAAAAAGCTTGGTTAAACAGCAAATTGATTTAGGGCTTAACCAAAATCAGATTATTAAAAAGATATCACCTACGATTTATAGAGAATATCCTCAGTGGAATAATAGGGTGTTTCTCCCATTCCAGATTGCAAATTTTTATGCCGAGCTTACAAAACAATCAATCGTGTTACCTAGCTTAGTTAACGAACTTCAGTCTGATCCTGCTAAATAATTTTGGGAGTATGGCATGGAATTAAATTTAGAAAATTTCCCGATAGTGGAAGTGAGTCATCTTCATCAAGGTAGTTTAGCTGAATTTATACAGCAGTTAGATCAGTTGCTACAGCGCAATCAACCTTTCGTATTAATCCGAGATCTAAAAACCAAATTTAATGAACCATCGCCATCACAAGTACAATGGAAACAGACCATTCAGTGGATCAAAGCAAATGCACAAGCATTATCCATCGTGAAAGGGTGGATTGAGATTGCGGAAGAAAAAGTTGATCCCATGTTTTTAGATCGGGATCAAAAAATCTGGAAAATATCGTTCTACCAAGTCCAAACGCAAGAAGAAGCAATCCTGCTGAGTCAGAAGTTATTGTCTTCAACGTTTTAGAATGATTTCTAGAAAAAGACCGAGGAAGATAAATAGATTCTTCACTTGGTCTAAAGCTCTCATTTAGTTTTCAATAATGTTCTTTAGCCATTCACGAACGCCACTTTCAATGTCTGGTGGCATTTGGTCTTTAATCTCTACTTCTAGACCTTCAATAATGACATTGCATTTATGGAAACATTCGACTCCACTTTTTTTGCTGATGATACAAATGGTTATGCTCAAAGTAGCAGCTCAGATATATCAGCCAATGAAAAAGTACAGCAGACATGGATCAATTTTATATATTCTCCCGTAACACCAATTGACCTGGGTCTAGAATATATAAATGCTCAGCGCGAAACCTTTGCTGGTGAAAAATATCGCGATAACCGTATTGGAATTATGGCTAAGTATACGTTTTAATTTTAATCCGTCGTTCTTAGCTATCTTTAAATTAAAATAGCCCCTCAGATCTGAGAGGCTATTTCTATCTTCTTTAATCAATGAATGCAATTAAGCAACTAGATAAATCAAAGTGATAAAAGTAATGAATAGTAAATAAATCAGTGCACTGATTTATCCTCTATATGAACAGCACCTCAATATAAATATCTTAAGATACTGATAATCATAATTTATTTATTATTTGGGTCTGGCTCTTGTGAATCCTCTAGTTTTGATGAGTCTTCTGGTTTTGGAGTAGGTTGAGGGGTGTTTACCTGAGTATGTTCATTTGCTTGTAATAGTGGTGATTGATCATGGGTCGCTTTTTTAGAAAACTCTTTAAAATCAGACATTTTTATCTTCTTTGTTTCGTTATGGAAACCTCATACTACGCTGTTATTTTACTTACACTACAGCAGCTTTAAGAGCGATTTGTAGGGATATGTAGATGAATCAAAGAATATATCTATGAAATATTTCTTAAATAAAATCAAATAAATATTACTTGTTGATTGCTATCGCTTAAAAACTATTACTAGACCTCAAGAATTTCAAGGGCAAGTACACAAAGATCACAAATCTTATTTTTAAATAAATCCAATTACTCAGGTGTGATATTTATTGAAAAGTATTTCTAGCGAAGAAAGCAAGAAAGCTATCTTGTCTGATGATTTGTCGTAATTCGCTCACAGTCAGTTGAGTAGCTCACTCAATTGCTCAAAGAGGCTAAGCGAATGTTGCAGATCAAGCTGGATAATGCATTGGGGTAACCAACCACATCTTGCCTATTGAAGCTAAACTAAGACCTCGCCAAAGCTCTACATAAACAGCCCGATAAAGCAGATGTATATATGATAAGGTGAGCATTCAATCTGAGTGGTGATGATATTGAAATTATGTATTGGTGGTGATTTAGATGGAATGACGGTAGATTTGAATAAAAAAAACTTTAAAGCTGGAGAGATCGACAGTAAAAAGTCTTCAGAGTACGTTAAGCAGATTTATGTAAAAAACGATAGAGTCTACAGCTTTTGGATCTGTCAGGATTTGAGTGCCGATGAGGTGACAAGTCGCGTTGCGGATATTCTTGGTAAGTTAACGTAGTTAATTAATTGCTGAACTTGTTCTGGAATTTCATTAGTTACTGCTGTTAATAATTTAACGTTTGTATATATGTGCAGCTAGGCATACTATGATTGATTAAATTGGAGCATATTGATGCTAAAAGACATTATAATTATTGATTTCCAAGGTAAAGAAAGAAGGGCGCAAGCAAGCTACACCGAAGTAAAGACAACTAATACAATTCAATCAACTCGGGGGCAGAGTCCCAAAGTTGAATATATTTTGATAAAAGGTGAGATTATTTACCCGACATTGAATTGGGTTTTTAATAGCTCTGATGGTAATAGCTATTATATCGAGTAAAACATGACCCGCTTTGGCGGGTTTTTTAATGGGTAAATTTTATGAACGAAATCAGTTTTGTGACTCAGCCCGCATATCCACAAAATAGATTTTTGCTTCAGATCCTCTAAGCTGTGATCACTAAGCGTTAACCTTAAAAAATAGAAGTTAACTGATCGTACCTTCTATCTATTAGAATATTCGCTGAGTTGGATCAGAGTATCCATCTGGGGTATGTGATATTAACGCTTTGCTATTTATTACAATAAATAGCCCGAATTCCATCAATAACATGCTCATATCGCAACAGCGTATACTGAGAATTATTCTCAAAAAATTTCCAAAACTCCATAATTGGGTTAGAAAATTCTTGATGTGTGAAGTCCTTTTGAAGTTCAGGTTGTTTTTTTATTATCTTAAACCCGATAAACATGTCGTATCCTTACTTTGTTAGGAATCTATACTAACTTAAACTCAAGTAAAAGTATGTCTAATCTCTCAAATATCGACAAGTAGAGTGTAGCCTAAGCTTATATTGCTATTAGACAAGCTCTAAATGCGGTGAGGCAGAGAGAAAACATACCTAGAATCTGGTCCATAGACTAATTTTAATCTGGTGATGGTCTACTTGCTCATTTCAGCAAAATTCCAAGCCATGGTTTTCAAGTTTCGAATGAAGACCAATGTGTTTTTTCTATTCTTAACCAAGGTAAAAGATCACAAGTTGCTTTTACCAGACTGTCATTTAATTAGTTTGGATCAGTGAAAAAGCTCACGTTATGTGAGCTTTTTTGTTTTCTTATAAAATTTAAATCTTTTGATGTATTAGATTAGAAAATTAATACAGGCTTTTTTCACCTTTGGGCCGAGTTTTGAATCTACGATGGAACCACATATATTGCGTAGGATACATTTTTATTTGGTTCTCAATCACAAGATTGACTCGTGTTGCATCCTCAACTTCACAGTCACTTGGAAAATTTTGCAAAGCAGGCTCTAGCAAAATATGGTATTGGGGGTTACGAATGTCACCAGTGCGATAAAAAAATAAAGGAATTGCCGCTGCTTTGGTAATTTTAATTAACCGTCTATGTGCTGTTACTGTTGCTGCTTGTATATTGAAGAAAGGAGCCATCACCCCTTGTTTAAGTCCAAAATCCTGATCTGGACTATACCAAATAGCATGTCCATGCTTTAAACTTGAGATCAATCCTTTCATATCATCTTTAGAAATCTGATTCTGATAAATTGTAGCTCTACATCGACTAATAAGCATATCTAAGAGAGGATTATTTTGAGGACGATAGACAACATCAAGTTCAAAAAAACGACCACAAATATAGCCACCTGCATCTAATAAAGTAGAGTGTGTTCCTAAGAGTAGAACGCCATTTTCTTTAGCATTTTTAAGATGCTCTAAACCGTGAATATGCATCTTTTTTTGAAACCAACGAGGGCTGTACCAAGCATTCAATGCTTCAAAGAGTCCCAACATCATATTGAAAAAGACTTGTTTTGCATCTGCTTGTATTTCTTGTTCGCTTTTCTCAGGAAAACACAGTTCAAGATTCCTAATCGTTGTTTTGCGTCTAGATTTCAGCGCTTTCCAGGCAAGTGTCGAGAGGATATTTGCGAGTCGCCACTGTATCGCCCATGGAAGAATTGCAAACATCATTAAAAGAATTAAAGCCATCCATATTCCCCAATACTTAGGCAATAGAAATGACCAGTGAAACTTTCCTGCCCTAAATTTCCGTGTATACGTCATAGCAGCTGTTTCTTAAGAAAAACTGATCAGCCTAACATAAGTAAATTAGTTTTATTGATTTATTTAAATAGAGATCATTACGCTAAATCACGTACTGTACTTTCATCGTTGCGTTGCTAACACAAGTTCTAAAGATTGGTTGCTACTGACCTAGGCAGAAAATTCATGTGATGTCTTGTAATTGGCAGGATAGGCTATACTTCTTGTAAGACCTTCACAGTTACTTGGCACAGATGCCAGCAATATTGTATATCCCTAAAAGATCAATTTTTTATTGAAATTAAATGAGTGAGAGTAATGAGTAGTAATGTCCCTTTAGAATATGAAGTGGTAGATGAATTAACTGATAGTGATTTGGACAAAATAAATCAGATGATCGTTTCTACTTGGGATTATAACTCATGGGTGCCTGAAAAGAATGTAAGACCTATGGCAGAATTTTTTTTGGGTGAGGTGATCATAAGCTCCTCGCGCATTTTTGTGATGCGTGATAAAGACGAAATTATTGGAGTAATTGCTGCATCAATCATAAATAACATTAGACAGAAGGCTAATGCGAAAATAAGAAAATATAGAGCTCTACAGGAAATAATCTCAGACAAAAGAGAAGAAGTTTTTGAACATTATCTGGATACATTGATATTAAATGAAAAATTACTTCTTGAAAGTGGTAAAACCTTTGCTGCGTCCTTGAATTTTTTTATCTTAGATGAACGATATCAAGGTTTAGGAATAGGCAATAAATTGTATTCTCTTTTTATTGATTATCTGCAAGATAATAAAATTAAAGACTTTTTTCTTTTCACTGATAACAGTTCAAACTTTCAGTTCTATGAAAGAAAAGGATTATTAAAGATCGCAGAAGAGAAATATAGTTGGGGTGGAGATGTTGAAGATGCAGAATTGTATTACCTATACGAAGGACAAGTAAAATGACGAATGGAAAGGTTTATATACAATTGATAAAAGCTTTGATTTAAATCAATCAGGTGTAAATCATTGCTTACATTCGAACAAATGTATTTCTGGATTAAACTTATTGTTTAATCCAGAAATAAGAAAATTCTAATTTCTTCAAATTATTTAACTTTATACCAAGTCTGACTTCTACCAAGCGCAGAAATACCAATGTAACCACGACCGCTGAGCTTCTTGCCGTCAGGAGATAGGGCGGCATTAAAGCTGTAGGTTTTACCTGTCTTTGGATCTAAGATTGATCCATTGGTATATTTGTTTTCACCTGAACTTTTTAAATTTTTGACAATCGTCAGACCAACTAATGATTTATTTTGGTAGGCTCCTTCGCACTTAGTACATTTATTCGCTTCACTAGGAACCAGAATTTTTTCGATAGTCGCTGATAGAGCACCATTTTTATCTTCATTAAATCTTACAAGAGCTCTTGGTTGATTGGTTTCATCATCAATCGTTTTCCATACCGTACCATTGAGCTGGTCAGATGCGTATGACTGAACAGGATGGGCTGCAAATAAACATAAAAACAAATATTTTTTCATAACAATGGATTCTCTACTTAACAAACAGTATGTTTTTGATAGCCTAAATTGATTTTGCCATCACTACTAAAAATATGAGATTCAATCTGATCACCAATTTTCAGATATTGGGAACGTCTGGACTGGCTTTTGTTGAACAATTGCCATTTAAGCTTCTCAGGTAAAAGCGCCGTCATTTTTATCAGTGTTGTCGATGGTAATCCAAGTGCACATCCAGATGGGGTACCTGTCATCAGTACATCACCCACTTCAAAATTAGTAATCTGAGAGAATTCGGTCAGTGTCTCAGCGGGTTTAAAGACTAGATTCTCAGTAGAGTCTTGTTGGCGGACTTCACCATTTACTTTCAGGCTAAGTTGTAGTTTGTTGAGATAATGCATTTCTGCCTTACTCAATAAACACAATACAGGACCAAGCGGACAGAAAGTACGATAGCTTTTTCCTTTATAAAATTGCATTTGTGGAATCTGTATGTCACGCGCTGAAACATCATTACCAATACAGATACCTGCAATATATTCATGTAAATTTTCTGTAGTGACGGTGATACTATCTTGCGTTTTTTTCCCTAGGACTAGTGTTAATTCAATTTCATAGTCTAATAAATCAACATGGTTTGGTTTTTCAATCCATCCAGTTGGACCATGAAGCGATGCCAATGATTTGGTAAAAAACATATTAAATGACTGGGTATCAGGATTGATTCCCGAATCAAGCATATGTTGGCGATAATTCGCACCCTGACATAATATTTGAGATGGATTGGTAATTGGGCTCAGTAATTTCACGTTAGCAAGTAAGTATTTTTCTTTACTTTCCGTTGCCAATTTTGCCAGTTGGAGTATGCCACATTGAATGATTTCCTGAGTGCTTTCAAAGTCATGCTGAAAGGAAATAATTTCATCATTCTGAATGAGTCCCCAACGTTTTTTCTGTTGAGCATCAATAAAATGAACAATATGTAAAGCCATAACAAATATCCCAATTTTATTTTGAGCGTTTCTTTTCTGCGATAGCGATAATCGGCTGAGTCATCCAACGTTTAAATTTATTGCCGAAAGATTCTTGTTGATAAATTGGGCGCGGACTGACTTCTTCATTTGCTTTTTTGTATTGAGGGAACAAACTAAGCGCATTTCCTCTTTGAATTTTATAATGATCGGCTTCATTAAAAATGCTTAATTCGCCAAGGGTCTGTACTTGCATATGTGACACTGGTGCAGGTGCAAATGGAAAATCACTACCAAATAAAATTCTTTCAGTCCCTACGAGTTCTTTTAATGCTGACATGGCGTAAGGAGATGGTGATAACGCAGTATCAAAATAAAAACGCTTGATATAGGTCATGATCCCTTGTGGCGCATTTTTATTCATTTCAGTCATTAGGTTGCCTAACGAGACTCGCCATGCAATATAAGGTAGGAAACCGCCTGCATGAGCTAAAATAAACTGGATATCTGGAAAGCGTTCCATCACACCAGAAGTAATCAGGTTGACTGCTGCGCGTGTGGTATCAGGTAAAAATTCTAGAATAAATCCAGGCGTAGTCAATCCTAGATTTTCACTGGTCTCATGCAGATTGGGATGAATAAAAACAATCGCTTTACGTTTGTTGAGTTCAAACATGAGTTCTTCAAAGCGACTGTCACCAAGAAAAATACCATTGGTACTTCCCAATAAGACAATGCCATCCGCTTTCAGGACTTCTAATGCATATATTGCTTCAGCACAAGCTTCTTGAGTCAATGGCATTGGGAGAACAGCAAAGAATCCAAACCTGTTTGGAAAGTTTTGACGCATTTCAGCCGTATATTCATTGCATTGACGAGCCAAGCTGCATGCTTCTTGAACGTCTCCGAAATAAACGCCTGGTGCAGATAAGGAGACAAGCGCAGTTTCCGTTCCAATCTGATCCATAATTTCAATCGATTGTGATGGTGTCCAGACAGGTAAGGGAGCACCCGCGACTTTGTCGATGCCTTTATTCAGCATTGCCTCTCTAAAAACTGGAGGAACAATGTGATGATGCACGTCAATTCTTCCTTGCTGAAATATTGTATTTGTCATATCTGATCCTCAGCCGAGCTGTTCGTTTTTAGTTGCTAGTATTTCTAGACAACAAAATGTCAATATGCTTATATTAGATCAATAGTGGTTAAAATTGAACAATAGTGTTTAATATTTTTGTATTATTTTAATTGCGAATACGTTTAGTTTTTTGAAAAGATAATTTTAACGAGCGGGGGAAAACGTTTATGAAGTCAATAGGGATCATTTTTATCCAGATTTTTCTATTCAATATTTTTATAGCAAATACATGGGCTCAAGATATTACGGGGATGTGGAAGGCAATTGATGATAAAAGTGGTTATGCAAGAGCCAAAGTCAATATTTATGAAAGCAAAGATGGTCAATATGAAGGGAAAATTGAAGAAATATATCCTCTACCGGGCCACAGTACAGCGTTTACAGATAAATGTTTTAGATGCAAGGGGGAGCTAAAAGATGTTCCTTTAAAAGGGATGAAGATTCTGTATGGATTCAAAAAAAATATGAATAGACCAGATGAGTATCATGATGGTCATGTCATTGATCCGATGAGCGGTAATATTTATAAAGGTAAAATTAAAATCAGTGCTAGTGGTACTAGAATGATTTTAAGAGGATATATTGGTACTTCAGCCTTAGGTCGAAGTCAGGTTTGGATGAAAGTAGACTAAAGTTTGACGGCCCAAGCCAACATGATCTTATGATGTCGACTTGGGCTATGTAATTAAAATTTATAATTTAACTGAAGTGAAAAAATATCTGCGTCAGTGTCAAAAGAACCAGTGAGTGTTTGCATCGTTGGTTTACCTGCTACAACAGTTGGACTTTCAATTGTTGCTTCATTTGCGAATATATGTGAATAGCCAACATCTATGCCTAGGTTCTGTGTGACTTGAAAACCTGCACCTAAAGAAACCCAGATTCTATCGGTATCTGGAAATCGAACCGTTCGGTCAGAGGATGACTCAACCACAGATTGATCATAGGCCATACCGAATCGGAGTTGTGTTGACGGTGTAATTTGATAGAGAGCACCGATACTTGATCTTAAACCATCTTTAAAGTTGAGTTGCTCCTCGTATACGACAGCATTATTGTTAGGATTTACTGCACTAAAAGCAGGAAGAACTGACCAATCATACCAAGTGAGTTCTGCAAGCGCAGTCCATTGTGGTGTAAAACGATAGGCGCCTGCCAAGCTCGCACTTTGTGGCATTTTAATCTCGACGGTCGCTGGATTAACCAATTTTGCAGCTGGTGTTGTGACGGTGAGAGAACCATCCAGTTTTAAACTTGTTTCAGAACGATAGGTCAAACCTATGTCTAGATTTTCTGTAGGTTTTAAAAAGAACCCGATATTTCCTGCCCAGCCATGTCCATCACCTTTTAATTCGCCTTGAGCATCACCTAAATAAACGGGTGGATTGGTATTGATCAGTGGAGCAGCCTTTCTGGTAAGGGTGGCATCAAAATCGAGATAGTTTAATCCCAATCCAATCATGAGCTGAGGGTTAATCTCATAAGCCAATGAAGTATTCACATTAACACCAGTGACTTCAGTTTTTAGCCCTTTATAACGGCCAACAAAATCCTCATCCCATTCTCCTTTGTTTCCGTATAACGGAGACACACTCATCCCCACAGCAAAAGGTTGCTCACTTCGATACACATATTGAGCACTAGGCACGGCAAATTTTCGTTCAATACTGGCTTCTACACTCCCAGTTGGAACGATAGGTGAAATTGATGTGTTTTTTTCCCCTTTAAAATCCGTTTGTGCATCAACATATGATGCTGAACCTGATAAGTAATGGCCTGAACTTAAACCCATCATCGCAGCTGGGTTATAGGCGACCACACTCGCATTTTGTGCAAGCGCTGATGAACCGGCAAAAGCATAGCCAACGCCAGCGGCAGTCTGAGTATCGACAAAAACACCAGATGCGTAAGTTAAAGAAACAGGGCTTAAAGCAATAAGAAATATGAATTTTGATTTAAGTGGTCCGATCACAACAGTATCCTTGAAATTTACATGAATATAAAATATTAAACAAAAGTGTTCAAAAATCAATTGCTATGTAAAAATTATATTTTTTAGGGTTTTTAACGAATAATTTTTTATAAAAATTATATCTGACTGAAATATATAGATTTTAATTAAATGAACAAATATTGATTAATTTGAACAGTTATGTTCAAATTGATTATATAAAGTATTTGAGAAAGAAAAAATGACGAACACTCATACATTGACATCCCAAGTGGTGAAATTTGGTCAGAGACAGATTTTCTTAAGTGAACAGGGTGAAGGTTTCCCGATTCTTATGTTGCATGGTGGTGGTCCAGGTGCTTCAGGGCTATCTAACTACTCCAAGAATATTGATGCATTGGCAGAAAAATATCGCGTTCTCATCCCAGATATGCAGGGTTATGGACAGTCTTCAAAGGGAGTGAATCGTGATGATCCGTTTGGAGATTTAGCAGATGCAATGTTGGGCTTATTGGATCAATTAAAAATCAAGCAAGTCCATATTATTGGCAATTCTCTTGGTGGTGCATGTGGCTTACGCATGGCACTAGAACATCCAGAGCGAGTTGCAAGCTTGATTCTTATGGGACCTGGCGGAATTAATACCACCAAAGGTCTACCGACTAAAGGTTTGAACTGCTTATTAAATTACTACGGTGGCAAAGGACCGAGTATGGATAAGCTCAGGACCTTTATCCGTGAATACTTGGTCTTTGATGGCAGTCAGGTGCCTGAAAGTGTCATCCGTGAACGCTTCCAAGCCAGTATTGATCCAGACGTGGTTGCAGCACCGCCATTAAGACGACCTACAGGATTGAAAGGTGCTATTCGTATGGACTTCACTCGTGATTCACGACTTAAAAAATGCAAAGTTCCAACCTTGGTGGTTTGGGGTGCGAATGATTTAGTGAACCGTCCGAGTGGTGCACTGACTTTGCAGAAAATCATGCCAAATTGTGATGTTTATTTATTTGCTAATACAGGTCACTGGGTGCAGTGGGAAAGGGCGAACGAATTTAACCAGTTGAGTCTAGATTTCTTTGCTAGACAGAGCAATGTTTGAAAAGGTGAGTATATGAATAGCACCGCAGTAGATCAGGATATTTTTGGTTCAGTACGCATGGGTTATGCGGTAATTGAATCCAATAAATTAAAAGAATGGAAAACTTTTCTGCAACAAGGTTTGGGTCTGCATTTTAATGCAGGTCCAAAATTAATCAATGAACTCAGCTTTCGCATGGACGATCATGCCAAACGCCTGATAGTGCAAAAGGGAAAGTTAGAAGATTTTGTCGCACTAGGTTGGCAGGTTAAAGATCAAAAAACGTTAGACATTATTCTTGGTCGCTTGGCTGAACGTGATATTGCCGTTGAGAAAAGTACGCAGGCTGAGGCTGAGCAAAGAGGCGTTAAACAGTTTTGGCGAATCGTTGGTCCTAAAAAACAGAATATCGAGCTGTTTGTTGAAGCTAACTTGAGTGATGAACCCTTAAATATGTTGACCTCGAGCTTTGTGACAGGTGATGCAGGCATGGGACATGTGGCGATTACCTCACGAAAGCCTTTGAAGATGCAGCGGTTTTGGCAGGAAATCTTTGATGCAAGATTGAGTGACCAGATTGAGCAAGTCATTAGTGGTGTAACACTAGATGTAACTTTCTTACGTCTAAATGAACGTCATCATTCAGTTGCGATCGCTACGACCAGAGAAGTCGCTCTAGATCCAATTCGCACTAAAGTGCAACACATGAATCTACAAGGTGCTTCTTTAGATGACTTATCTAATGCCTTTCAACGATGTAAGCAGCTTGGTTATGAAATGGCGCATGAGATTGGGCAGCATCCAAACGACAAGGAATTGTCCTTTTATGTGATTAGTCCATCAGGTTTTGAAATTGAGTTTGGCTGGGCTCCATTGGTTGTAGATGAAAGCACATGGAAACCGACCAAGTATTTTGCAATTAGTTCTTGGGGACACAAGCCCGAGAATCCAAGCAAGCTGTATATGCTCTCAACCAATTTAAATAATTTGAAACAGGGAATCTCAACTGTGATTCATCCTGAATATTCACCCATCTAGTTTTAGAGGTTCTAAACATGACAGGTCAGAAAATTAAAAAAACGACATCACAAAATGTAGATGTGGTTATTGCAGGTCTAGGACCAACTGGATTGGTGTTGGCTCATATTTTAGGAAAGCGCGGACATCAGGTCGTGGTGTTGGAACGAGAACCTGTGTTTTATGGCAATGCTCGTGCTGTGTATACCGATGATGAATGCATGCGTATTTTTCAGTCGATAGATATGGCTGAAGAGCTGCAAAAAGATATGTTGTTGGATACGCCTGTACAACTTGTTCGTCCAGACGGCGCTGTGATTGCACAATACAAGCCGCTAAAACGTCCATTTGGTTGGTCGGTGGTGAATTTTTATTATCAGCCGTATTTGGAAACATCTTTAACCAATGCCTTAGAAAAATATCCAAATGTTAAAATTTTGCGTGGACGTGAACTGATTAATTTTAATCAGGATGCAGATAGCGTGACGGTGATTCATCAAGCCACACAAATTTATCGTTTTAGTGATGAGTCAGATGTCAAAACCGAAGCACAGGGTGATAGTGATATTCAGCAAGTCACCGCTCGTTATTTGGTCGGTTCAGATGGTGGACGTAGTACCGTTCGTGCCAAACTTGGCATTGAAATGTCAGGGAAAAACTTCCCAGAGCCGTGGCTGGTGGTGGATTTAAAGCAAAAAGACCGCAATAAAGGCTTACGTCACTTACCTTATTTTAATTTTGTGGTAGATCCCGATTTGCCAGTAGTGAGCTGTGTACAGCCAGATGGTTTCCATCGCTTTGAGTTTATGCTGAAAAAAGGTCAAACCAAAGAATATATGGAACAACCTGAAACAGTACGTATGTTGTTATCCAAATTTGTCAATCCTGATGACTTCGAAGTAAAACGTAAACTGGTCTATACCTTTAATGCTTTGGTTGCTAATCAATGGCGAGATAAACGTGTACTTTTGGCAGGTGATGCTGCACATATGACCCCACAATTTATGGGGCAAGGCGCAAGCTCAGGGATCCGTGATGCAGGCAATTTAGGCTGGAAACTCAGTGCGGTACTCAATGGTCAAGCTGGAGACAAATTATTAGATAGCTATGAAAGTGAGCGTCATGATCATGCCAAGGCAATGATTCAGGGTTCTGTCTTATTAAAAGATCTTGTTTCAATGACCAATCCAGTGATTGGGAAAATCCGTGATGGTGTAATTAAAGGCGTACTTTCTACCCCAAAATTAAAAGAATGGGGACAAGAAGGTGGGTTCAAACCAAAACCTATTTATACCAAAGGACAATATTTCGGTTTAGCACGTAAACATCGTTTAAGCCCTGAAGGTGGCTTATCTCCGCAGCCTATTGTCCGTGGTTTTGATGGTCGTCCTGTACTTTTAGATTCTCTATTAGGTGAGAACTATTCTTTGATTGGGTTATCAGTGGATCCAACATCAGGTTTATCAGACACATCTAAACAAGTCTTAGAACAAATTGGCTGTAAATTTATCACTCTATATCCATATTCTGGTCGACCTCAAGGCCATATCAATAGAGATTTAAATCCTGATGTGCTTGAAGTGGAAGATATTGATGGCGATATGGTGTGTTGGTTTAAAAAGGCATGTAAGACATCGCAATCCATTGCAATATTACGTCCTGATAAATTTACATTTGCTGTTGTTGATCAAGTCGAAATTAATTCGACCATACAGCAGTTAAAGCATCAATTGGATTTAACTGCTGATAAAACTGGTTCTCACACAATTGGCGGGGTGAATATATGACGATTAATGATCAAGAACGTTTAAATTCTGCGGCTTTGGCATTGCGCCACGCTAGACAATCAGGTCAAACAGTTGGGCAAATATCTGAATCACATCATATTTCTGGTTTAGATGAGGCTTATGCTGTTGCACAAATTAATAGTGATTATAAGGTCAGCCAAGGTGCAAGAATTATCGGCAAGAAAGTTGGTTTAACCTCAAAAGCAGTGCAACAACAGCTTGGTGTGGATCAGCCTGATTTCGGGATTTTATTCGATGATATGGAATACCTAGATGGTGACACCGTTCCTGTCAGCCAACTTATGCAGCCTAAAATTGAGGCTGAAATTGCTTTTATTGTTGGGCGAGATCTTGTTGGGCCAATGCCATCGTGGGGAGAGTTCATATCCGCATTGGCTTATGCCTTACCCGCTTTAGAAATCGTCGATAGCGCGATTCATAACTGGAAAATCACGTTAGAAGACACGGTAGCCGATAACGCATCTTGTGGTTTGTTTGTTCTAGGGAATCAGCCGATCGAAATAGGCAGCTTAAATCTAGCAAAAGTAAAAATGGAACTTGAACACAATAAAGTTGTGGCATCAAAAGGTAATGGAGCCGCGTGTTTAGGTCATCCTTTAAAAGCTGCTTGGTGGTTGGCCCGTACCATGTGTGAAAAAGGGATTGGTTTAAAAGCTGGTGAGGTCATTTTATCTGGTGCGCTAGGACCAATGGTCAATGTACAAGCTGGTGATAACGTGACCGCCTATATTGGCCGTCTTGGTTCAGTCAGTTGCAAATTGGTGTAGGGGAAAACATGAATAGTCAAGCAAACAATAAAATCAAGGCTGCGATTATTGGTAGCGGCAATATTGGCAGCGACCTCATGATCAAAATGTTACGTTATGGTGAGCATCTTGAAATTGCCGTAATGGTCGGTATCGACCCTGAATCAGATGGTTTAGCCCGTGCCAAACGCATGAATGTTGCCACTACCCATCAGGGTGTACAAGGACTAATAGATTTACCTGAATTTAAAGACATTGATATTGTATTTGATGCAACCTCTGCTGGGGCACATATCAAAAATGATGCCTTATTAAGACAACATAAGCCGAATATTCGTATGGTGGATTTAACTCCTGCGGCAATTGGTCCTTATTGCGTTCCTGTGGTGAATCTGGAACAACACATTGATCAGCCCAATGTAAACATGGTGACTTGTGGTGGACAGGCGACTATTCCAATGGTTGCTGCAGTCTCGAAAATTGCTAAAGTTCATTATGCTGAAATTGTGGCGTCTATTTCCAGTAAATCGGCAGGGCCAGGCACACGAGCAAATATTGATGAATTTACCGAAACCACATCAAAGGCACTGGAAACAGTTGGTGGTGCAACAAAAGGCAAGGCGATTATTGTCCTCAATCCAGCCGAACCGCCATTATTGATGCGTGATACGGTGTATGTGCTGTCTGAAGCTGCGGATCAGGCTACGGTTGAAGCCTCGGTTGAGCAGATGGTGGCTGAGGTTCAAAAATATGTTGCTGGCTATCGCTTAAAACAAAAAGTCCAGTTTGAGGTAATTCCTGAATCTGCCCCACTCAATATTGCAGGATTAGGGAAATTTTCTGGGCTAAAAACCAGTGTGTTTTTAGAAGTTGAGGGCGCTGCGCATTACCTACCTGCCTATGCCGGAAATCTGGATATTATGACTTCGGCAGCGTTGGCAACAGGCGAGAAAATGGCGGCATCGCTCCAGTCACAACGTGCATCGGATGAGGGCTAAGAGATGGATATGATCAAAAAATTATATATTTCCGATGTGACTTTGCGTGATGGCAGTCATGCAGTCCGCCATCAATACTCCATTCAAAATGTGCAAGAAATTGCCAAAGCGTTAGATGAAGCAAGAGTAGACAGTATTGAAATTGCGCATGGTGATGGATTACAGGGTTCAAGCTTTAACTATGGTTTTGGCGCACATACAGATCTGGAATGGATTGAGGCTGCTGCGGATGTACTCAACCATGCAAAAATTGCGACTTTATTGCTGCCTGGTATTGGTACCATCCATGATCTTAAAGCTGCTTATAACGCGGGTGCTCGAGTTGTTCGTGTGGCAACACATTGTACTGAAGCTGATATTTCCAAGCAGCATATAGAACATGCCAGAGAATTGGGCATGGACACCGTGGGCTTCCTGATGATGAGCCACATGACCACGCCTGAAGCATTAGCACAACAGGGTAAAATGATGGAGTCTTACGGTGCACAATGTATCTATGTCGTAGATTCGGGTGGTGCGATGTCGATGAGTGATATTCGTGCACGCTTCAGAGCGATGAAAGATGTTCTAAAGCCTGAAACACAAACAGGAATACATGCGCACCATAATTTAAGTTTAGGTGTTGCGAACTCTATTGTTGCTGTTGAAGAGGGCTGTGATCGTATTGATGCAAGCCTTGCAGGTATGGGGGCAGGTGCTGGCAATGCTCCGTTGGAAGTTTTCATTGCTGCTGCTGAACGTTTAGGTTGGCATCATGGTACTGATTTATTTACGTTAATGAATGCTGCTGATGAATTAGTAAGACCATTGCAAGATCGCCCAGTACGTGTAGATCGTGAAACACTTGCATTAGGGTATGCAGGGGTATATTCAAGCTTCTTGCGTCATGCCGAGATAGCTTCTAAACGTTACGGCCTAAATACCGTTGATATTTTAGTGGAACTGGGTCGTCGTCGTATGGTGGGTGGGCAGGAAGATATGATTGTCGATGTCGCTTTAGACCTTCTAAAAAAACAGCAACAGGCAGGATAACAGCATGTCTCAATTTAAATTAAATGGCAAAGTCGCTTTAATTACAGGTGCAAACTCAGGTATAGGCGCAGTCACGGCAAGAGAATTAGCACTACAAGGCTATCATGTCTTTTTAGCGTGTCGCTCTCAAAAGAAAGCACAAGCTGTACTTCAAGAAATCCAAAGTCTTAGTTTTGGACGAGCAAAGGCGGAATTTATAGAGTTAGATCTAGCTGATTTAGACTCTGTACGTCAGTGTGCGGCACAATTTCTTTCCAGAAACTTAGCCTTGCATTTACTCATTGCCAATGCCGGCTTGGCTGGTCAAAGAGGTATGACACAATCGGGCTTTGAACTCACATTCGGCGTTTGCCATGTTGGACATTTTCTACTCACCCAATTGCTCACTGAAAAATTGATTGAATCAAAACCCGCACGAGTAATCGTAGTTTCAAGTAAGGCGCACCGTCATGCTCAAGGTATTGATTTCAATGCTGTGTTGAAATCAACCAAGAGTTTTGGTGGCTTGAAAGAGTATGGAGTGGCCAAACTTGCAAATATTCTTTTTGTGAAAGAACTCGGTCGTCGTTTATATGGTACAGGCGTCACAGCCTATGCCATACATCCTGGTGTGGTTTCAACTAATGTCTGGCGAGGTTTGCCAGAATCATTAGTGAAGTTAATCCGTCGCTTTATGATTAGCCCTGAAGAGGGAGCAAAAACAACACTTTATTGTGCAACCCAGCCACAGCTTGCTGGTGATACGGGGTTCTATTATGAAGATTGTAAAGTCAAAGTTTCTTCACATGCTGCTCAGAATATAAATTTAGCCAATGAGCTATGGGAAAAAAGCCTAAATTGGGCAAAACAATAAACCAAGTTTTAAGAATACAGGGACGTCTTCTTAATTTGATGAGGAGAATAAAATGGATAACTTTGTACCCCCAAAAGAAAATTATGGCAAATGGGGACGTGATTTAGAACGTTGGTATTTTGATCCAGTCTTTTTAAACTCGGATCAACTCAATATGTCAAAACCTGCGTTATTTGTTGGAAATCATACCTTGTATGGTCTTTTGGATGTGCCATTGTTTGTTGAACATATACGGGAGCAACATGGTATTCACTTACGATCTTTAGGGGATCGTATGCATTTTCATATTCCAGTATGGAAAGACATACTCACAAAAGGTGGTATGGTCTTAGGTTCGCCAGAAAACTGTCATGCCCTGATGGAGGGGGGACAGTCAATCATTGTATTTCCTGGTGGTGCACGTGAAGTTATGCGTAGGAAAGGGGAAAAATATCAACTGATTTGGAAAAAGCGAACAGGCTTTGCCCGCCTAGCAATAGAACATGGTTACGATATTATTCCCTTTGCTTCTGTTGGAGCAGATGACTGCTTTGATATCGTTGTAGATGCTAATGATATCCAGAATAATTCAACAGCCCAAAAAGTATTATCTGCATTCAAACTCAATGATAAATTGAGAGGTGGGGACATTTTGCCTCCCTTACCAACAGGTGTGGGTTATTTACCAATCCCTAAACCTCAACGTTTTTATTTTAGTTTTGGGGAGCGAATATCTACTTTGGATGTTACGCAGGATGAACAAGCTATATGGGGTATTCGTGAGCAAGTTGCGCAATCCATTGAAAAGCAAATCTCAGAACTAAAAGAATACAGATCAACCGATAAAAAGGAGAACTGGAGCTGGTTACGTAAGAAACTCACAAAAAGTTTTGATGAATAGTATAATTTGTATAATAATAGTCAAAATTGTTCAAATAAAGCATTCTTGTTCAAAAGGTTTAAATTGTGCGTTTATCTTCATCACAGCAAAGAATTCATAAAACAGCATTAAAACTTTTTGCTGAAAAAGGTTCTACGAATATTAGTATAAGTGAGCTCGCTTCAGCTTCTGGTGTGGCTCGTGGCACTATTTATAATAATCAGCTAGATCCTGATACTTTGTTTGAAGACATTGCATCTCAGCTCGCTGAAGAGATGAATGCACGTGTTATTAAAACACTAGGAAATGAATCAGATTCGGCTATCCGTCTTGCGACGGGTATTCGTATGTATGTTCGTAGAGCACATGAAGAGTCTGATTGGGGGCGATTTATATGCCGCTTTGCTTTTAGTTCAAAATCACTAATGGCCTTATGGTCAAGTAGTGATTCACCATTGCCAGATGTAATGGCCGGTTTAGACAGTAAGCGATATACATTCCGTGAAGATCAACTACTTTCCATTATGTCTTTGATCGCAGGTTCAGTTTTAACATCTATTTTTCTCGTATTAGAAGGACATAAAACTTGGAGAGATGCAGGTACTGAAATTGCGGAGTTATTGCTATACGCAATGGGCGTAGATCGTGATGAAGCCTATGAGATTGCAAGAAGGGAATTACCACCTTTATTAGAGCTATAACGATTGCATTAAAAATTAAATGTCTATCATCAGATAACCTTCTAGATAGCAGTTTAAGTTGGTAAAAAATATTAATGATGTGGAGCATCCTAAAAGGAATTAAAAACGCTCTTATTTATTAAAAATAATCTAATGGCTTATATCCAATTCACAAAAAAATTAGAGTGTAGAAAAACTACTTGCTTATGTGTTTATGGTATCACGTAGAAAACTTCCATCTTTAAATGCTTTACGTGCATTTGAAACAGCGGGCCGAAAGTTAAGTTTTCGCGCTGCTGCTGATGAGTTGGGAGTGACTCAAGGTGCAATCGCTCAGCAGGTTCGAGCATTAGAAGATCATCTAAAGGTTATTTTATTTCAACGGCTTCCTCGGGGACTATCCTTGACGCCTGAAGGAACAAAGTATTTGGTCGATATAACTCGTGCCTTTGATATTCTGACTGAGTCAACAGAATCACTATTAGAGCAGCCAGATCGTGTAACTATAAGTGTGACACCAACGATTGCGACCAAAATGTTAATCCCTCGATTAGGTGATTTACATGCAGTACTGCCTGATATCAATTTATGCACGCTTGCAACTGAGGTTGTGTCAGACTTCGATCGTGATCAGGTTGATATCGCGATAAGGCTCACCCAGAAATCATTTCCAGAAAATCTAGAAACACGATTATTGTTTCATCAAGAGCTTATTGCGGTAGCAAGTCCTGATTTTATTCAGAATTTAACCCTTCCTTTGAAACTTGAACAGTTGATCAACATGCCTCTACTACACGATGCCCATGATCATTGGCCAAATTTTCTGAACACGAATACGAAATTATCTGGAGCAGTCTTTAATCAAACTACGCTAGCATTAGATGCTGCTTTGTCTGGGCAAGGGGTTGCTTTAGCATGCCGAGCATTTGTGGATGCTGATATTCAATCAGGAAAACTCGTACAAGTAACTTCGGATACAAAAACTATGGAACCAAGTTATTATCTTGTCAGAAAAAAAACCTCACATTGCAATAGCACAGTCGATAAAATTTGGCAGTGGTGTATCGAATATTTAGGTACGAAGCAAAAATTAAAATAGATAATTATTTGTGATTGTTTGGTCAGTTCTAATCTTGAAGGGATAATTTATCCCTTCAAATTTTGATTAAAAGTCATTATACAGAACGAGTTAAACCACCATCTACACGGATATTTTGTCCTGTAATATAAGCCGCGCCATCCGACGCAAGGAAAGCAACTGTAGCTGCAATTTCTTCTGTTGAACCATATCGTTTCATTGGAACGCTTTGAGTGCGTTCATCTGTTTTTGGTAGGCTATCAATCCACCCAGGTAAGACATTATTAATACGAATATTATCAACAGCATATGTGTCTGCACAAATCTTAGTAAAAGCTGCTAATCCAGAACGGGCAACGGCAGACGTTGGAAATAGTGAACTAGGCTCAAAAGTCCATGCACTGGAAATATTAACAATCACGCCGTGTTTTTGTTGTTGCATGATAGGAATCACTAAGCGAATAGGGCGTACAGCATTGAGAAAATAAGTATCTATACCATCATGCCAATCTTGATCTGTTAATTCTAAAATTCCTTTGCGTGGGCCATGTCCAGCACTGTTAACTAAAACATCTATACGTCCCCAACGAGCAAGCGTTTCATCAATAAGGCGTTGTATATCATCTATTGATTGATTAGATCCAGTAACACCTAAGCCATTCAGTTGATTCGCAAGGATTTCACCTTTGCCTGATGAAGATAGAATTGCAACTTTGTATCCATCTGCTGCTAGTTTTTTTGCAACAGCTGCGCCCATACCACTTCCTGCAGCCGTAACAATAGCGACTTTCTCAGTCATGATTTTTACCTCTTAATGTCATTCGGAATATGAAAGAGTTAACTAAGTTCAAAATAATATTAAAGTTCAACAGTGTGCCGAGCAAACGATAAATTTTCGTTAAAGCCAGTAGAAAATCTACAGGCTTGATTCGTAATCAAATCAAGTAAAAATGGGACATCCTAAAAAACAAGCGAAACAGGTCTAAACTAAAAGGCAGTATCATAGATATAGAAAGATTTTTAGGTATTATTCTTTATGCTAAATCGACAGGATTGTATTTCATTTAAACAAGGCTCAAGCCACGCAAATGAAAACTATGTGTAATCCTGAATATGTGCTGTTACAACATGTGTAAATTGCTAGATTCTCTCATGAGATTGTTCCAGTATAGATTTAGACACTCGAATTTTCAGGACAATGATCATGGCAATAAGACATCGTATATTATTAAAATATCTTGCTATTTTAGGTTTTGTGGCAAGCTCATCCGTGATGAGCAGCATAACTTTCGCAAGTTCTGAGCAGGCATGGAACAAACATGATCAGGAAATAAAAGCGGCTTGTATAAAAGCGAGTCAACTTAAAAATGCCAAGACAGTGAGCAGTGTCATGCTGTTTGATGATCGTGTTGGATATTCGGCACTCCTGATTGAAGGAAAATATCCTCAAGCACATATGAAAAATAAAACAGGGCAAGAGCTTTGTTTATGGAACAAGACATCGAAGAAAGCTTATTTAACTGAAACAAACATGAAAGCACACTGAAATCATAGCTTTGATAGCTACAGTCTCTGTTTGGCTTTTTGGCGTAAGACATACAAATATAAACTTTCTACTTTTTCACGTGCCCATGGTGTGGTACGTAAGAATCGCAACGATGACTTAACACTTGGATCTATACAAAAACATCTAATTTCAATTTTACGACTTAAGCCTTCAAAGCCACCGTAATAATCCAATAACTCATCCAAAATATCAGCAAGTTTTTTGCCGTGTAGAGGGTCATTGGAGGCGTTCATAATAGATCAACTATATTTGGGGAGACCATCATTATAACCTGAACTCGTTGAAAAATGAGAGGGTTAGCATTTAAGCGTAATTAACGATGTGTGCTGAAATAGCAGGAGACATTCTCTTGGGAAATTCTAGGCAGCCGAGTTGTAAAAATTTTCTGCCATTTGATTTGGTGTCTTAAAATCTAGACCTTTCTTTTTATGTTATGCAATGAGAACCCAAAGTCAGCAACGTGCATCTCTATGATCATAATTCACGTTGCTGGGCTTTCGATTTTATTAAAAAAATCAAGTTATTAAAATATATTTTATTTATATTGATAACTTACTCTCCTAGTGGAATAGACAGAGAAAGTAATTTTAAGAAGATAAATATATTTTTTTTATTATTTTGTCAGATACTTTCGGCTAGATGCCTCATTCATTGCAGCTATATTTTGATTTAATTTATTTAGAATAAGTATGAATTGTTCTATTTCATCTTTTGATAGCGGTTTAAGCATTTCTTGTTCACGATCAAGTGCAATATCAATGACTTGATTATGTAAGTTTACTCCTTTTTCCGAAAGCTCAACAAAAGTAGCTCGACGATCATTTTCATCAGTACTCAAGCATAAGTAGCCTTCTTTTTCTAATCGATTAATTGAACGACTAACAGTGGCTTTATCAAGCCCAATCACTTCAGATACACGTTTAGCAACAATTGGATGTTCTACAGCCAATAGAGACACGATACGCCATTCCGTCACACTGATGTCAAACAATTCAGAATAAATCTGAGTTGAACCTGTCGAAATTTTATTGACAAGAAAAGTGACTAGAGCAGGTGTATAGCGAGCTAAATCTAATTTTTTTTGAATTTTCATACTAGGAACGCATTGAATTTTTGATGATTTTAACAAGAAAAAAGAAATTATGAAAAAATTAGTTGCGAATGCAACTAATTTGAGCTTATGATAATTTTAACAACAATATGCACTATGCAAGGATTGCAAAATGATGAATTGCCGCATTGAGGCCATTGCGGATGAGGCCTTAGGTATCAAGAGTTTTCTCTTAAAACCAACTGAAGATATCCAATTACCTACGTATGCTGCTGGGGCGCATATTGATGTCCATGTCAGCTCAGAAATCATCCGCCAATATTCCTTAGTTAAACTTCCTGAGCTTGAAAACCAGTACATGATTGGAGTTCTTAGAGATCAAAATTCTCGAGGTGGCTCTGAACAAGTCCATACTGAATTTACTGTAGGCAAAGAAATTAAAATTTCTGAACCTAGGAATTTATTTGCTTTGGACGAACGCGCAGAACATTACATGTTATTTGCAGGTGGTATTGGAATTACCCCTATTTTATCCATGGCTTTAGAGCTATATCAGCAGAAAAAATCATTTGAATTGCACTATTGCATTCGTACTCAAGAGCACGCCGCTTTTCAAAAGCAACTTCTTGATTCTCCAATTACAAATCATTGTTTTTTGCATATGGATGACAAGCCCTTAACTAAAATGGATTTATCAGAAATTTTAAAGCACAGCCATTCACAACATCATATCTATGTGTGTGGACCAGCAGGCTTTATTGATTACATTAACCGCACTGCTTCAGAAAATGGATGGTCAGAACAGCAATTCCATAAAGAAAACTTTAGTAATTCTGTTGATCACGCCGATGATCAGTCCTTTGAATTGGTACTCGCAGATTCCAAAAGAATTTTGTTAGTTCCTGCCGATAAGTCGGCCCTAGAAATTCTTATAGAAAATGAATTGGATGTGGATTGTTCTTGTGAGCAAGGAATTTGTGGCACTTGTGTACTGGAGGTGATTGATGGAGAAGTTGAACACCATGATCAGTTCTTAACAGATGAAGAAAAAAACTCGAATAAATTATTTACCCCTTGTTGTTCAAGAGCCAAATCAAAACAACTTGTTATTCGTCTATAACGCAAATGGATATTTAGGAGAAACTCATGGATCAAATTTCAAAAAAAATCGATCTCGTTGAAGAGATAAAAATGCCTAATCTTTTCCCTAGAAATCAATGGTATGTGTGTGCATTAAGTAAAGAGCTTTTAACAGAAAAACCACTCGCTAGAACGATTTTAAATACCAATCTAGTTTTATTTCGCCATCATAATGGTCAAGCTGTTGCTTTGGAAGATCGATGCTGTCATCGGGCTTTAGCACTATCGTGCGGAACAATTGAAGATGGTGGAATTCGTTGTGGTTACCATGGCTTACTTTATAACGAGACTGGTAAGTGCATTGAGATTCCTGGTCAAGAGAAAATTCCTACTAAAGCCAAAGTTAAAGCTTATCCAATTCAAGAACGGAATAAAATTATTTGGTTTTGGTATGGCAGTGAAGAGCATCCAACACCAAATTGTGAGCCGCCGGAATACACAATCCATGATGACGTTCGTTATGTATATGATGGTGATGTTTATCACTACGATGCACCCTACCAATTGATTCATGACAACTTAATGGATTTAAGCCATTTGGGATATGTGCATTTAAAGACGATTGGCGGGAATGCCAATGTACATATGAATGCAGAAATGAAAGTGGAACAAGAAGGTAACATCGTTAAAGTTGTACGATATATGCCAGCTTCTGAACCACCTCCGACATATAAAATGGCATATCCATTTAAGGATAAAGTTGACCGTTGGCAAGAAATTGAGTTTAAAGTTTCGCACATTACTATTTGGACAGGGGCAGTGGATGCCAATACCGATAAGCTTGATGATCCAAATCGCCAAGGATTTCATATGCGTGGATTCCATGGCATCACCCCAGAAACAGAAACGACCTGTCACTATTTCTGGACGATAGCGACCAATCCGAGTGACCCTGAAAAAGCGGAAGAAATCAAAGCAACAGTCGTTCAACAGACGAAAGATACCTTTGATGAAGATCGTGTTGTCATCAATGAGCAGTATCAAAACATGCTAAAAATTCCGAGTCAGAATATGGTGGATATTCATGTGGATGTTGCTGCTAATCGTGTACGTCGCATAATTAAGAATCTGTTGCAGGCGTCCTAAATAGATAAGCTTCATCCAATAAAAAACTATCGCTTATTGAACAATTAAGCTTTTTTTCTCAGAATTTCAAACGAGATGAGTTGCCCCAAAACAGCTGATCTCTATCAAAAAATACAAAAACTCACGTAAGAAGACACAGGGATTGTCGTGGTATATGTATATGGATCAGGTACATAGAGGCTTTTCCTGTTTTTACTATATACACAAGGAGTGTAACAATGGAAACAGACTTGAGGAAAATACTCAATCATAAAGCAATGAATACATATCAATGGTTTGTTGTGATTTTATGCGTATTTTTAATTATTGTAGATGGTTTTGATGTAATGGTGATGGCTTTTACCGCCGCATCTGTATCCAAAGAGTGGGGGCTGACAGGATCTCAACTCGGGGGATTATTAAGTGCAGGTTTGGTTGGTATGGCTATGGGATCAATTTTCCTCGCGCCTTGGGCAGATAAAAAAGGACGACGCCCCTTAATTTTATGTTGCTTAGTGATTTCTGGTATTGGCATGATACTTTCTGCTCTAGTTCAGTCAGCACTTCAGTTAGGCATTTTACGTTTTATCACAGGACTTGGTATTGGCGGCATCCTGGCGAGTAGTAACGTTTTAGCAAGCGAATATGCATCGAATCGCTGGCGTAGCCTAGCTGTCAGTTTGCAAACAACGGGTTATGCCATTGGTGCAACAATTGGCGGATTAATCGCAGTGATGCTGATAAGTAAGTTTGGTTGGCGTTCAGTCTTTTTAGCAGGTGGTATTACGACCTTTGTGATGTTAATCGTGACTTATTTTAGTTTGCCTGAATCCTTGGACTATCTTTTAGCTAAACAACCGAAGAATGCTTTAGAAAAAATTAATTCATTAGCAAGAAAATTAGACTTACCTAAACTCTCAAATTTACCAACAAATGAAATAGTTATCGAAAATTCAAAACAAGGAATTACTAAACTGTTTAGTAATGGACTTGGGCTTACAACGTTATGTCTATGGTTGAGCTTTTTCCTAGTGATGTTTGGTTATTACTTTGTCATGAGTTGGACGCCTAAAATATTAAGTTCATCAGGGATGACGACTGAGCAAGGTGTTACGGTCGGTATTTTACTTAGCGCAGGTGGAATTGTAGGTACGGCTTTAGTGGGGCTGATTAGTGCCAAAATACGAGTTTATTATGTACAAGCGGTATTTCTCGGACTCACGGCAATTTCAATTCTATTACTGGTAAATAGTGTTTCAATTTTAACTTTTGCTTTGATCTTTGGATTATGTTTAGGCGTTCTTGTTAACGGTTGTGTGGCTGGCCTATATGCAATGTCGCCAACGATTTATGATGCAGAAGTACGTACTACAGGAGTTGGCTTTGCCATTGGTTTTGGTCGTACAGGTGCAATTCTTTCTCCGTTAGTCGCGGGTTCATTCTTAGATGCAGGCATTCCTGCACTTAGTCTTTATAGCTACTATGCTTGTGCTTTTTTATTGGCAATTGTGGTGGTGTTACTGATTGCCAAAAATCGTAAACAACAAAAACAAGAATTTACTCTAAAGCGTTCTGTAATTTAAACCAAGAAAAGAGTTGTCAGGAAGGACAGCTCATTCAACTGATTTGGATGAATCAAATGAAGTATGTAATTTATTTTACAGGGCTTTACGCACCTTTTATTTTGATTAATATAAGCTATGCACATGATTTTATTGATGATATAAAAACATCAATTACAGCTAGAAATTATTATTTAGATCGAAATTACACTGAAGAAACACCATATCCAGCTGCACGTGATTGGGCTCAAGGTTTTATTTTAAAAGCCCAGTCTGGATATACAGCAGGAGATGTGGGAGTCGGCTTAGATTTTATGGCGTATGCGGGCTTTAAACTTTATGGCTCTTTGGATTATGCTGCAACAGGATTATTACCTGTAAATAAAGTAACTAATCAACGAGCTAATAATTATGGAGAAATTGGCTTAACAGCAAAAGCTAAAATTTTTGAAAACACCACAGTTCATGTAGGAATTTTAGAGCCTAAATTGCCTGTCTTATTTGCTTCACCTGCACGTTTATTTCCTCAAACTTATCGTGGAATTCAGATCCAGACTTCAGAGATACCTAATTTTCATTTGAATGTGATCTATGTAGATCGTATCAATCATCGCGACTCCACAAATTATGAACACATAACTTTAGCAAATCCTAATAAACGATTTAATCAAGCGGCAGAATCATCAGGAATGCATGAGTTTGGTGGAGAATACAAACTTACGGATAAAACGGAATTAAGTGCATATTATGCAAATTTGCATGATGTCTATCAGCAAACTTTTTTAGGTGTTAAAGGTAAGAAAGATACTCAATTTGGTCAGTTATTGGGAGATATGCGTTTATATATTAGCAATAAAGAGGTGGTCCCACATGTTTGAACAACTAAAAGCTTATTTATAAGTGATACTCTGCTCTAGTTAAGCTACCTTATTTTGTTGTGGTAGCTGGTCATAGTAAAACTCATCTGGAGTCATTTTGTCCAGACTCGAATGAGGTCGTTTCAAATTATAAAATTCAAAATATGCGTTTAATTGCTTCTTCGCATCCAAAACATTGCTGTAGGCTTTGAGATACACCTCTTCATATTTAACGCTCCGCCATAATCGTTCAACCATCACATTATCAACCCATCGACCTTTACCATCCATGCTGATTTGGATGTCATTTGATTTCAATACATCAATAAATGCATCACTGGTAAACTGACTGCCTTGGTCTGTATTAAATATTTCAGGTCGACCATATTTTTCAATAGCTTCATTTAATGTTTCTATGCAAAATGTAACCTCCATACTAATCGATACTCTATGCGCAAGTACCTTGCGGCTATGCCAATCAATCACAGCACATAAATAAACAAAGCCTTTTGCCATAGGGATATACGTTATATCCGTAGACCACACTTGATTACTGCGCTGAATAGCCAATCCTTTGAGCAGATATGGATATTTGCGGTGAGCTTGATTAGCCTGGCTTAAATTTGGTTTGCAATATAACGCATTAATGCCCATTTTCTTCATTAAAGTACGTGTATGACGTCGTCCTATATGATGTCCTTGACGATTCAACAAATCACGCATCATACGGCTACCTGCAAAAGGGTATTGCATATGTAACTCATCCATACACCGCATCAGCTTCAGATCTGATGCACTCACAGGTTTTGGGCGATAGTAATAACAACCACGGGAGACTTTCAGCAGCTGAGCTTGCTTAGATACTGAAATCTGAAGTGAGTCATCGATTAACTTTTGTGGTTGAAGCGGCCCAGTTTCTTCAACACACCTTCTAAAAAATCAATTTCTAATGCCTGCTCACCGATTTTTGCATGTAGTTTTTTTAGATCGATGGGTGGTTCTGTTGGAGCTTTTGATTGATCGAAAGCTTGCGAGGAAGCTGAAATCAGTTGATTTTTCCAGTCGATAATTTGGTTTTGATGAACATCAAATTCAGCACTCAATTCAGCAAGTGTTTTTTCTGCTTTAATCGCAGCAAGTGCTACCTTAGCTTTAAAATCATTTGAATGATTTCTTCTTGGTCTACGTGCCATAAAATACTCCATATATTGATGTTTATAACATCATTTGGGGAGCAAAATATCACTTATAAGTGTTGTTCAAATTTCCTGATCCACCTCTATAATGAAGGCAAAGAACTTGCAGGCAATATTGATAATCAACATTTTAGTGGTATTTGGGGGATTCATAATTCTAATCATACTTTCAGTATCGGATATATGCAGTCATTTGGTGAAACGGCTTTACCTTATCTATCTGGAGGTGAACCAATGCATTTTCTTGATACTTTGAGTACTGATTTAGTGAATATTAACGAACGAGTTTATCATCTTCGATATGATTATGATTTTAAAGATACTGCTGCTAATGGTTTAAAATTTATGACACGTTATAGCAAAGGAGATAATATTGAACTTAATGGATATGGTCAGCAGCACTTTAAAGAAAGAGAATTAGATTTGGAGTTAAGTTATAAAGTCCAGCAAAGTATATTTAAAGATTTAAATTTACGTGTACGTCATTCTACTTACCGCAACAATATTCCAAGCACAATGACCTTTAAACCTGCAAATGAGTTACGTTTAAATATTGATTATACATGGAAATTTTAAAATAATTCTTAGATGTTTATTACGTCTAAAGAATGAGTAATTAACCATACGTGCGTTTGAAACAGCGGGGAGAAAGTTAAGTTTTCGCGCTGCTGCTGAATTGGGTGTTACCAAAGGTTCAAGGAGTGTATCTTCATCACGCCTTACTTAAATGTAGTCAAACGCGGCACGATCAACCAGCAGTGTGTAGCGTGCCGTTCTTTGGAATCTTTTACTGCACTTATGTTCACCTAAAATTTGATTCATAAGAATCTATCCATTTATATTCTTTAAATTAAATAACTTATAGTCATAATAACAAAAAAACTAAAACCCAAGTTCATGAACTAAAAGATTCATACTTTAAAAAAGAATATCTGTGTCTAGCATTATCTGACGTTTTTTTGACATTTCTGGTTCATAGCAATCCACCGCCATTCCCCCTAAACGAGCAATACATTTATTGCAATACTGGCAAATTGGGTAATCAAACTCTGAATGATACAAGTTATGGTAAAGATAAGGATCTGCGATAAATGCACGGGCACACGATATAGCATCACTATGTCCATTAATTAAGGCATTTTCCATCACCTCTCTTGAGACAAACCCACCACTTGCAATCACAGGTATATCCAGTGCGTGTTTAAAGTGTTTTACATAGGGCATGTTATAACCTTCACCTTTTGGAGCTGACCAAGTGAGAAAGCTTTCAATCATGGGGGACATGGACAAGGCCATTTTCTTTCGAGTAGATGAAAAACCCATTCCCGAACCATGCTCTATATTTGTTTTTAAGAACCCATGATAAGAACCAGATAACATGGGTGGAACAGATTCATAATGAGCTCGACTGATCTCAATCGCATCAACTCCCTCATTTTGTAGAGCAACTGCAAAAGTCACTAACTCATCAGTGGTTGCGCCTCGTCGAAAAGCGAGAGCATCTGTACCATTTACTTTAGCCAAAATCGGAAAATCATCTCCAACACACTGACGAATGGCTTTAACAATCTGTAAGGGTAATCTCATTCTATTATCTAGATTGCCACCATATAAATCATTTCTTCGGTTGGTGTAAGGTGCTAAGAATTGGCTGATCAAATAACCATGAGCAAAATGCAATTGAATACCATCAAAACCCGCCATTTTCGCCCTAACCGCAGCTCGAACAAAATCATCAATGATCTTTGGAATTTCATTGAGTTGTAAAGCACGAGGTTTTGTACCTAATGATTGTTCCATTACGTTTGATGCAGATACCACAGGATTATCTGCATCATTTGGTCTGACTACTTGACGACCACCATGATTCAGTTGTGCAATTAACTTAGTTGTTTGACCTTGTGCATGGATAGCATCTACCCAAGTTTTTAAACCTGCGATTTTATTATCTGCATCAATGCTTGCCTGTTTACCTGCTGAATGACCTTGCTTAGAAATACAAAGATTTCCAGTAAAAATTAAAGGGGTCTTTGCTTTTGCCATAGGGAGATAGAAGTCTATTAACTCATCTGTAACAAATCCTTCCGCTGTAGCTCTTGTTTCACTTGTTGCAGATTTAAAAACACGTCCAGAAACAATCATTTTACCAATCTTCAAAGGTTGATATAAAAGCTGTTCTATTTGTTTTTCATGGGGCTTATCATTGAATTGTGTCATAGAAAATTATCACTATTTGTTTTCAGTTGACTGAATCTAAATGTTATTTGAGGGTTTCTATTTCTATCGATCTTTACGCTCAAAAACTTAACTTTGATTCAATTTTAACTTTTAGAAAATCTATAAATATTTGAAATAAAACATATTTACACCCCTGAGGTATCTAATCCTCAGAACAAAGTAGTTAGAGTGAGGATTAGAGTATCCTTCTGGATGATTGAAATACATTAACTTGAATGGAATATTTTAGCTTTAAGCATGCGATCACGATCGGGTTGCACTTTAGGGTTGAAGCAACCTACACCTAATTGACCACCAGCACTTCCAATACATAAATTACAATAATCACAAACTGGGGCATGTGGAATTGGATGGTAAAGGTGATGGAATAAATAAGGATTTGCGATCAAGCCACGCCCTATAGAAATTGCATCTATTCGGTTTTCTCGAACAGCATTTTCCATTGCAGCTTTGTCATTAAAACCACCACAACTAAATACAGGGATAGAAAGAGCTTTTTTAAACTCCTCAGCATAATTCACATTAAAGCCTTGACGGGCAGGGTAATTATGGTTGAGAAATGGTTCAAAAAATATTGCAATCACACGCATAAACAAACGTTGCCATAGTGGGAATGTTGAAGCCATACCAACTTTAGTTTGTCTTTTTATAAAACCAGACCATTTTCCGGACAATGTACTTGGGATTGTGGAAAAATGTCCTCGAGTGATTTCAATTGCATCTAGACCCTCTTTTTCAAGTTGCTTTGCCAACATGATTTGATCGTCAAGCTTAACTCCGCCCGGACGATCATCGCATCCGTTTAACTTCGCAATAATTGGATAATGAGGACCAACTCTTTCCCGAACCGCTCTATATATTTCTAAAGCCAGATTCATGCGTTTTTCCGCAGTTCCACCATATTTGTCCTTCCTCCGATTAGTGCCGGGCGTTAGAAACTGGCTAATCAAATAACCATGAGCCATTTGAATCTGTACCCCATCGCAACCTGCTTTTTGAGCTCTTTCTGCGGCATCTGCATAAGACTTAATCAGATCAGGAAATTCTTCTATTTTTAATGAGCGAGAAATTCCCAATAAAGTAGGGTGTAAGCGGCCAGTAGATGTAACAGGATAATCTGTAATACCTTCAGCAGATGAACGCATTTGAGATCCACCGTGATTGATCTGAGCGATTAGCTTTGTTCCATATTTGTGGCACATATCCGCTAGTTTCTTCATTCCCAGAATTTTATCATCATGATCTAAAGCTAACTGTTTACCCCCAGATTTCCCTTGCCAGGAAACAAAAATATTTCCTGTGATGATTAAAGGTAATTTAGATTCAGCCATAGGTCGATAAAAATCTAATATTTCATCGGTCATAAATCCTTCGTCAGTGGCTAGAGTCTCATGAGTTGCTGTTTTAAATACTCGTCCTGAAACTTTCAGAGACCCAAAGTAAATTGGATTTTCTAATATAAAATTTGAAGACATTTCTTTGACTTCCTTAAAATATGATCGTTCTAATTACTCAGAAATAGCAGTGCCAACAGATTAATGAGTTACACTATTTCTGAAGATTGGAAATATTTAAATTAATCAAATACATGCATTGCTTTTAATTTCATCACATACAATTTTCAATTCAATATCACTAAAACGTCGAATTTCAGACTCAGCATGTTTTGCAAGCATGTTGCCAATGAGGGGGACATTCACTTGAACTTCCCAGTCAATAGTGATTGTCAATTTTCCATTTTCTATTGAATAACGTGCTTGGTTATTAAAACTACTTGGCATATTCATTTGAAAAGTGGATTTGCAGACTAAATGCTCAATATCCCAATGATCTTCGCGAACAAGTTTGAATGCTCCATTTAAGAACTTTCTTGCCATTTCTGGGATATTTACATCTAGATTTTGGGACCGTTTAAGGTAATATTTTGAACCAGTAAATTCTTTATTGAGAATCTCTAAATTTTCACACGGTACTTTTGAGCAGACACTTAGATGAAACTTTTGATTTGACAGTATTTTCTGAGCCTCTGCCAATGTACAGGGTAATAACTCCTGTTTTACCGTAAAGCGATGTGCCATTTCCTAACTCCTTTAAGGCTGGGTAGACGTACTGTTCATACACAACATCATCAATGAAATTAAGTTATAAGGCTTGATGGGAAATGCCAAAGAATTGATACTTTGCGCCAAAATATAAAAATGAGTAAAGCTTTTAGGAATCAATTATTTTTACGGTTTTATAAATGATAATTTTAAATAATTGATTTATTAAAATTTAATATACTAGGGTTTTTATATTTCAACAAAAATAGTCTGTAGTATTTATTGATTTACACTTACTTGACACCTCAAAGAAAACTATTTGATACTTTGTGCCATATTGGAATGAAACGAGATTATTGGATTGAATAAGCCGTTACATAGTAGAAAGATTCCCGAAACATATGTTCGATTATTGTTTCAATATCTTGAGGCACAAGGTCATGATGCAGAAAAAATTCTTGGCGAACCTTGGCCTGTAGCCGATTCAAGCGGCTTAGGTGGGATAGATGTTGATCATTGGGAAGAGTTACTTGTTATTGCAAGGGAATATCTGAATGATCCTTTAATAGGTTTACATGTTGGTCAGAGGTGGATCAGGAAATTTGAACAACACTTATAAGTGATATTTTGCTCCCCAAATGATGTTATAAACATCAATATATGGAGTATTTTATGGCACGTAGACCAAGAAGAAATCATTCAAATGATTTTAAAGCTAAGGTAGCACTTGCTGCGATTAAAGCAGAAAAAACACTTGCTGAATTGAGTGCTGAATTTGATGTTCATCAAAACCAAATTATCGACTGGAAAAATCAACTGATTTCAGCTTCCTCGCAAGCTTTCGATCAATCAAAAGCTCCAACAGAACCACCCATCGATCTAAAAAAACTACATGCAAAAATCGGTGAGCAGGCATTAGAAATTGATTTTTTAGAAGGTGTGTTGAAGAAACTGGGCCGCTTCAACCACAAAAGTTAATCGATGACTCACTTCAGATTTCAGTATCTAAGCAAGCTCAGCTGCTGAAAGTCTCCCGTGGTTGTTATTACTATCGCCCAAAACCTGTGAGTGCATCAGATCTGAAGCTGATGCGGTGTATGGATGAGTTACATATGCAATACCCTTTTGCAGGTAGCCGTATGATGCGTGATTTGTTGAATCGTCAAGGACATCATATAGGACGACGTCATACACGTACTTTAATGAAGAAAATGGGCATTAATGCGTTATATTGCAAACCAAATTTAAGCCAGGCTAATCAAGCTCACCGCAAATATCCATATCTGCTCAAAGGATTGGCTATTCAGCGCAGTAATCAAGTGTGGTCTACGGATATAACGTATATCCCTATGGCAAAAGGCTTTGTTTATTTATGTGCTGTGATTGATTGGCATAGCCGCAAGGTACTTGCGCATAGAGTATCGATTAGTATGGAGGTTACATTTTGCATAGAAACATTAAATGAAGCTATTGAAAAATATGGTCGACCTGAAATATTTAATACAGACCAAGGCAGTCAGTTTACCAGTGATGCATTTATTGATGTATTGAAATCAAATGACATCCAAATCAGCATGGATGGTAAAGGTCGATGGGTTGATAATGTGATGGTTGAACGATTATGGCGGAGCGTTAAATATGAAGAGGTGTATCTCAAAGCCTACAGCAATGTTTTGGATGCGAAGAAGCAATTAAACGCATATTTTGAATTTTATAATTTGAAACGACCTCATTCGAGTCTGGACAAAATGACTCCAGATGAGTTTTACTATGACCAGCTACCACAACAAAATAAGGTAGCTTAACTAGAGCAGAGTATCACTTATAAATAAGCTTTTAGTTGTTCAAACATGTGGGACCACCTCTGTCAAACGATTACAGCACAACATCTTGGAATTTTAGGTTCTGTTTTTCTAGCTTGTGAAAATCTTGGAGCAGTCTTAGAGCGTTTTGAACGTTACCACCGTCTTTTATATGATGTTGTTCCCGCATCTGTCCAGATGCATACTGACTATGTAGAAATTTCATGGGAGGTTCAAGATTACAAAGTCAATAGCTTATCTGATGAAACTGGTTGGGCCGTGATAATCAAGTTTTGTCGTAATCTAATAGAGGGTCAAGATAAATTAAAAGCTGTCCATTTTATTCATAAGCAACCAACAGATATTAAGCCATATGAAGATTATTTTGGGTGTCCTGTTTTATTTGAACAGCCTGTACCGCTTATGCGCTTTGATATGGAAATGCTAACTATACCACTTAAAAACTCTGATGCGACTTTAGTTGCGATACTAGAGAAGCATGCGGACACTTTACTTGCAAGTTTGCCACATAATGAAGAAATTATTGAACAAGTTCGAAAGCAAATCGCTTACTTGATACCTCAAGGTGAGCCTGATGTAAAACAACTTATAGAAATACTAAATTACTCACGTCGGACTTTTCAAAGACGTTTAAAAGAGGCGGGAACGACCTTTAGAAAGGAGTTAAATCTTGTACGATATGAGTTGGCAAAATCTTATCTAAGAGATCAACGATTACAAATTGTAGAAATAGCATTGTTGTTAGGTTATGCAGAGCATAGTCCATTTACTAGAGCTTTCAAAGAATGGTCTGGTAAAACTCCACAGCAAGTAAGAGATGAGATGAAAATTAAGTTTAGAGAATAATATTAATTATCCTTGACGAGAAGTTATCATAAATCTAGTCTATATCAATATTAATGAACAAAATGCTAGGTGTTATTTATTTAACATAATAGGATATTATGCGATTTCAGCGACTACAGAAGTAAGTTAGGTTGACGGTCCCAATTTTCCCTTTTGCTGCTCCTTCTAAA